>JANYHN010000013.1 GCA_025359045.1 Hyphomicrobiales bacterium
AACGCCTGTTATTCACCGCGAACTTGCGCAATTTGGCATGCGGTCATGGCGGAATTGGTAGACGCACTACCTTGAGGTGGTAACGGGGAAACTCGTGGAGGTTCGAGTCCTCTTGGCCGCACCAATCTTTTGTTTACGCAAAAGACTGGGCAATTTGTTAAGCATAGTTTCGGATCGGGAGGGGCGTTGATTGAGTGAGATTGATCACATTGCCCAGATCCGAGACGAGTGGGGCGCATTAAAGCCTGCCTTTCTTGTTGATCTATTAGCTGCACTTGATGCTGATGATGTAAAATCAGTTCGTGCTTTGACGCGTGAACTGCACGCTGCCGATATGGCTGACGTTTTGCAGGCCATAGAACAGCCGCGCCGTGTTCAGCTCATCGCGATGCTTGGCAAAAACTTCGACGTTGAAGCTTTGGCCGAGTTGGACGAGGGCACGCGCGATGCCATTCTGGATGATCTGCCCAATGATGTGATCGCTTCGGCGATCAAAAAGCTCGATACCGATGATGCGCTTTATCTGATTGAGGATATGGAGCGGAGTGAGCAAGTTGAGATTCTTTCCAAAGTTTCGAAAGAAGACCGTGTTACCCTCAGCCGTGGTCTTGACTATGCTGAAAATACAGCGGGCCGTTTGATGCAGACAGAATTTTTCGCGGTGCTCGATAGTTGGAGTGTAGGCAAAGTTATTGATCATGCCCGCTCGTCCAAAGACATCCCCGATTCATTTGTTGAAATTTACGTAACCGATGAAAACGAACGCTTGGAAGGCGCCGTGCCGCTCAGCCGTTTGCTGCGCTCAAATCGTGAGAAGCGCATCTCCGATATCATGGACCGCGAGCAGACGGTTTTTTCGGTGACGGATGACCAGGAAGATGTGGCTTACAAGTTTGAGCAATATAATCTGGTTTCGGCAGCGGTGACTGATAGCACAGGGCGGCTGGTGGGTATGGTCATGGTCGATGATATTCTCGACGTGATCCGCGAAGAGTCTGATGACACGATTCTGCATTTGGGCGGTGTTGGCTCAGAGGAAGAAATCGGCGGCAGCGTCGTTGAAACCACACGGCTCAGGTTTTCTTGGCTGTTCGTGAATTTATTGACGGCCATTTTAGCGTCATGGGTTATTTCTTTATTCAATGCCACAATTCAGCAGATGGTGGCCATAGCTGTGTTGATGCCGATTGTCGCTTCAATGGGTGGCAATGCCGGTACGCAGACGATGACAGTTGCGGTGCGTGCCCTAGCCACGCGTGAGCTTGGGCCCGTCAACGCCGTGCGCGTGGTGTTTCGTGAATGCGCTGTGGGTTTGATCAACGGATTTCTATTTGCCATTATCATCGGGCTGTTTGTGTGGTGGTGGTTTGGCTTTGGTGGGCTGGGTTTAGTGATTGCCATTGCCATGGTCATTAATCTACTTGCCGCAGCACTGGCCGGAATATTACTGCCGCTGGTGCTTGATCATTTTGAGAGCGACCCTGCCATTTCTGCCGCCGTATTTTTGACAACGGTGACTGATGTGGTGGGGTTCTTCTCTTTCTTGGGGCTAGCAACACTGTTTCTTAAATTGGGGTTCCTCAAATCATGATACGCATTTTTGTATTGTTGCTGGTTCTCATTCCGTCGATGGCCTTGGCCCGTGATGCTAATTGGGCCAAGCCAATGACGCTTGCTGGCGTTCCCAATCTCAACCAGGTCACACCCATTCTGTTTCGATCCGCCCAGCCTGATGCGGCAGGCTTTGCGAACATGGCAGAGACATTGAAAATGAAAACGATCATCGATCTGCGTGAAAGCCAGACAGACGCAGCCTATCTCGGCAACTCTCACATCAAGGCCTATTATGTGCCAATGAATGCTCTGCATATCACCACTGATGAAATCGTGGCCGCGCTGAAATTGATCAAGGCCCATGAAAGCGAGGGGCCGATTTTGGTGCATTGCCAACATGGCGCAGACCGCACGGGCGTGGTCATGGCCATGTACCGCATCATTTACCAAGGTTGGAGCAAACAGCAGGCCATCGATGAAATGAAGAACGGTGGCTATAACTTCCATGCGATCTTTTTCAACATTCCGGCCTTCATAAATAATGCCGATATTCCGGCCATAAAGGCGGCCCTTGCCATTAAGTGATCAAGTCGCTAGAACCCGCCCAAATTCACACTCATTTTAAGGAGTTTCGCTTCCATGGCACGCGTTACCATCGAAGACTGCATTGATAAATTGCCAAATCGTTTTGAGCTGGTTCTCTTGGCCTCGCACCGCGCGCGCGCCATCGGACAGGGCACACCGCTGACGGTTGAGCGCGATAATGACAAGGACCCCGTGGTGTCCTTGCGCGAAATCGCTTCAACCAACATCAACACCGATGATCTGCGCGAAGAATTTATCCACGCCATGCAAAAGCAGGTCGAAGTCGACGAACCAGAAGCCACCGAAATGCCATTGATCGGCCATTCGAGCTCCATGTCCAATGATTCGGCTGAAGCGCCAGAAGAAATGGAACAAATGACCGAAGAAGAACTCCTGCGCGGCCTCGAAGGCATGCCCCCAGCCGAGAGCCCAGGCAGCCAGAGAAACGGCTATTGATCTTTTAATTTGCTGAATTGAATTCAAGGCCGGAACAAAAGTTCCGGCCTTTTTTTAAATTCAAGTCCGCTCACCCTCTCCTCAACGCGGAGAGGGAAAGTCGTCCTCAATTTCCTCGCCCCGTTGAGGCGAGGGTTGGGGCCTATGCAAAGCATAAGAGGGTGAGGGGCCTTAACGCAGATTCAGCGGGTTGAAATTAAGTGAGCTGTCAGCATATTCCCTGCTGCCCGCCGTCCCATCAGTAGTTTTTGCGCGTTCCGTTTTCGTCGTAGGTGTAGTCCACACACAGCTGCGGGGTGAGGGACCCAAATCTTTTCACTTCGGCCGGAGTAATACCCCCGATTTGGTTTGTCGCCGTTCCATCACCGGATGCCTTCGTCACTTCCCTGCTGCGAACGAAAAATTTCCCCTCGCCATCCACAAATATCGTTATGTTCGCTTTTGAAAAAGCCTGATCGGCATTATTATGATAGGTTAAATTGACTTCGACCCAGTGATCGTCAACTTTCTTAAACTCCCACTTTACAAACGTGAACAGATCGGGCGAACCCTGCTTGCATTGGCTATCAGCTAGAGCGGGCCCACTCGCTAAACTGGGCAGAAGGATTGCCACTAAATATTTCATGTCAACTTCTCCCCGATTAAGGTTCTAGCGCCGTTGCAGTGGGTTGTTCCAATTGGTGCTTCAAATTCGATGCTATTGGATGATTGCGCGATGGTCAACCGGCATGGTGATTGGCTGAGTTCCGTTGTTTGTAATTCAGTGAGGTCGCACTTTCATCAACCGTAATCACGGTAATCACCAAACAATTATAAGCTAATTCCTTCTCCTCGTTGAGGAAAGGGAATGAGGCTCGATCCCTTTCCCTCGCCCCGTAGGGGAGAGGGTTGGGGCCCGTCCGGCGTAGCGCAGCGAAGTTGGATGGGAGGGTGAGGGGACTTAACGCAAGTTCGGTGGATTCTATTTAGTCGGGTGGCACCGCAATCTTAATCGCGAGCTATCATAATAATCTTGACCATTCTGATGATAGATAATGATAAGCGGTAAGGCCTTGTTCAAATTTACACTATGATAGCAACACGGGTTCCATGAACGAATCCAGAGACTCGTCTGTTACGCCACGTAGATTTCGACGTCTGCACAGGCTATACAGTTCTTCAATTGCGTTATAGGAAAAAAATTTAACATTAAGCTCTTTGAAGCGTTCTTCGTTTGCCAAAGCAGTTATTTTCTGCCGTTCGGAGTAATCGGCAGCAATTACATATCGAACTCGAATATCAGCGAGTTTGTGTTTCAATCCAACAAGCCTATCTAGGCCCGATTTAATTCCCGTAGATTGTTCTATTTCAATAGCGGCTGGCATTAATCTGCCGTTTTTGAACCAAACAACATCTACATGCTTTATTTTCTTGACTGCTTCAGGGTGATTGCTGACTTGCTTCATTTCGTTCAAATCAGTCACGACCCCGTCGAGCTGTGAAAGTCGCTTGCCTTCATAAAGTATGTGAACATCTTCAACGGCGACGGAAGTTTGAAACTTCAACGCATGACCAATTTGAATAAGAGCTATTTGTATTTGTGCGTGCCGCCGTTCTATGCCGCTCGGTATTTCTTTATCCGGGTTATTGATAGTGATTGCTTCGTAAACGACATCGCTGGTTGGTACTTCTGAGATCACTTTTTCAGTCTTCACCCAATTTATAGTTCCAACTGAGTGGGGATTGTCAGGCTGCCACCAAATATGTTTGTGGCCTTTTTCGATAGTTAATTCAGTTCCAGCTTGCTGCACACGACCCGGAAAACACATAGAAAATTGTGGCGTATGCGCCAAAAGCGCTTCCAGCACCGAACGCGTATTGTAACTGCCCCCCAAAATTCGATCAACATTCACGGGCTGCCCCGCGCTTACCGCATTAGCAATTCGCCAAATCATCGAGGTGGAAATAGTTTCAATTTTTGCGGTTTTGGCAGTTTCGCCTTTAGATGGATTGTATCTTTTGAATGTGATCGGCCCCTCGGGCAGAGATGCAGAAACTAAAATAATTTTGCCTTTAGTTCTACTTGAAGCATACTCATACTCAGATTTATGGGACAGCAACGAAATTGCTTTTACCAGATTGCTGGCTGTCAATGCTGTCAATTGACTTGCTCCAAAAATTGCATAACCGATACTGCTAATCCCTTTGCGGCTTCAAAAGGCACACCATTTCCAATTGCTTTAAATTTGTCTGTCAGAGTCATGCCCGCTGGCATGGAAAATTCTTTTGGCAAAGATTGAAGTGCGAGCGCTTCTGCAACTGAAATTCTACGCGCTTGGTAAGGATGCAAATGAACTTCGTTGTTGCCGTATGCAGCGGTTGGAGAATATCTCCAGCGATGAAGCCTCTTGAAACACTTTTTCGAGTCGTCACCTTCGTCAATTATTTTGAATTTTGGCAGCGCCGCTCTAGGTGTAAAACAATCATTCGAATTCGGATGTCTGCTGACAACATTTTTTTCGAACCAATGTTGAACTGTAAGTTCCACAGGAACTTTACTGGGCTTAAGGCTCGCCTTGTTCTCCGCAAACAAATCGACTGTTGGCCAATTTTCTTTGTTCAAAATCGCTCGATCGTATTTGGTATTAGTCAACCACGGAAAATCTATTTTAGAAATGTCTTTGAAAGATTTGTCTAAAAATCCAACTAAAATAATCCGATCTCTATCTTGCGGCGCTCCATACTCGATAGCATTTATTAGCCGCTCCGATAACATATAACCGAATGACTGCAACTTTAGTTTTAACTCGTCATAAAAAGCTCTGTGTAACTTCGTTCTCCAGAGACCTTTCACATTTTCAAAAACAAAGAAATCTGGCTTTTGTTGACAAATCAGATCAATATAGACTTGCGATAATGAACCATTATCGCCATCTCTCCCTCTGTTTTTCCCGCCAACTGAGAAATCAGGACAGGGCGGGCCGCCGACAAAGCCTACTAAACCATGAGATATTCTTGCACGATTCACATTGTTTTGAAGTGCTTTCGCTTCGTTTTCTGTGAGTAAAACTCTAATATCATCTTTCAAATAACCAAACATTGGTCTTTTAACATTCATGTTTTCGCGTGCATATTTGTAAGCAGCTAAAAACGGGCCATGATGCTCGTTCGCAAAAACCACGTCAAAACCACTTTTTTCAAAACCTAGATCAAGGAAGCCCGCACCAGCAAAGAAAGTGAACAAAGCAGGCTTAAGGCGTTGAGCATGATCCAACTGTGGTGAAATTTTTTTGGAGATAAAGTTCATGTCAGCGATTCCCTTGTCGGCATACAATGCAACAAAATTCTGCACAATTCGACAAGAACATAAATAGAACAAACTTGCAAGTGTGTTGTCTTTCGCATCTGTAATGTTTCTGCAACTTTTGTAACTGCGAAAATCGATAGAAGGAGTTGTTTCATAGGTATTTGGCACGTTTTGCAATTGGGCAAACTGTTTCCTTGAGAAACCAAACGCCCCTAAACCCCAACTAACCATCGCTAAAGCAATCCAAAAACCCAAAATCAATCTCCTTTCGTTAATTGCATATAGGCCTATAAAATCCGTTTATCAATATTTAAATCCTATATTTTAGAAATAAATCATATTTTCTACCCAGCTCACCTTTCAACTGCGTCATCCCGCGCAAGGGCCTAGCGTCCGGCCTTTTTTCTTATATGTTAGCAATATGATGCGCCAATATGAGTTGGTTGAGCGGGTGACGAATTATGACCCGGACGCGGATGAGGATATGCTCAACCGCGCGTATATCTATGCCATGAAGGCGCATGGCACGCAGACCCGGGCTTCGGGCGAGGCTTATTTCAACCATCCCTTGGAAGTGGCCGCCATTCTGGCTGATATGAAGCTCGATACGGCAACGATTGTGGCCGCATTGCTGCATGACACGGTGGAAGACACTGAGGCCACGCATCAGGAGATTGTTGAAAAGTTCGGCGAAGAGATTGCCTCTCTGGTGGACGGCCTGACCAAGATTGCCAAGCTTGACATGGTGACCAAGGAGGCAACCCAAGCCGAAAATTTGCGCAAGCTGCTTTTGGCGATGTCGAAGGATGTGCGCGTGTTGCTGGTGAAGCTTGCTGATCGTTTGCACAATATGCGTACGCTTAATCATGTGAAGCCCGAGAAGCGCGCGCGTGTGGCGCAAGAGACGATGGATATTTATGCGCCGCTGGCCGGGCGTATGGGTATGCAGCTTATTCGCGATGAGATGGAAGATATCGCATTCAAGATTCTCAATCCTGATGCAAATAAAGTTATCGCTGATCGCCTCGCGCGATTGCATGAAGAGAGCGGCGACATGCTGCGCGAGATTGAAGTGGCTTTAACCAAGGAGTTGGCCAGCCACGGCATTAACGCATCTGTGAAGGGCCGTGAAAAGCGGGCCTATTCGATTTGGCGCAAGATGGAGCGCAAGCATTTAGCGCTTGATCAACTTTCAGATATTTTCGCGTTTCGAGTTTTGGTCGAAAGTGTGGATGATTGCTATCTGGCTTTAGGCATGGTGCATCAGACGTGGCGCGCTGTGCCAGATAAATTCAAAGATTATATCAGCAACCCAAAGCAAAATGATTATCGCTCTCTGCATACGATTGTGATTGGCCCGCATTCGATGCGGGTTGAAATGCAAATCCGCACCAAGCTGATGCATGAGATTGCCGAGCGCGGCGTTGCAGCCCATGCGCTTTATAAAGATGTGGGCGAGGCCAAGATGGCGCAGCTTGGTGTTCGTGTGCCCGCTGCTGAATCAAATGCCTATCGTTGGCTTCGGCATTTGATGGAGGTTTTGCAGGAAGGCGATAGCCCCAAGGAATTTTTGGAGCATACAAGGCTTGAACTTTTTCATGATCAGGTTTTTTGTTTTACGCCAAAGGGGCAATTGATCGCCCTACCGCGTGGTGCCACGCCGATTGATTTTGCTTATGCCTTGCACACATCGATTGGTGATAGTTGTGTTGGCGTTAAAATAAATGGCAGGCATGCCCCATTAGTGACCCAACTTAAAAATGGCGATGAAGTAGTGATTGTGCGCTCAGATGCGCAGGTGCCACCACCGGCTTGGGAAGCCATTGCAATTACGGGCAAGGCCAAAGCTGCCATCCGGCGCGCCACACGAGCGGCTATTCGCAAACAGTTTGCTGGTTTGGGGCGTGAAATTATTGAAGCGCTTTTGAAAAAACAGAAGCATGAGCTCGTCGATAAGGAACTCACCGCGGCCGTTCCGCGCCTTGGTCATAAAAATGTTGATGATGCTTTGGCGGCTGTCGGGCGCGGGGAACTTTCAGGGCTAGATGTTTTGAAAGCCATGGGACTGGCCGTCGACGAAAAAGAAATCAGGGCGTCGCGTCGCAAGCTGACGACGAAAAAAGGCGCGACCGATGGGCGCTTGTCGCTTCCCGTGCGCGGCGCTGCGGCCAATGTTGCGTTGAAAATTCATGCTGCCACAGGCGCTGTGCCAGGTGAGCGCATTGTGGGCATTTCGACACCTGGCGAGGGCATTACGATTTACCCGATTTTTGCGCAGGCGCTTGAACAATTTGACCAACAGCCCGAACGTTGGGTAGATTTGGCTTGGGGTGTGGCCGAAGAGGGCATGCGTTTTCCAGCGCGCATCAAAGTTATTTTGATCAATGAAGTAGGGGCACTGGGGCAGGTCACGCAGTTGATTGGTGAACACGGCGGCAATATTGATGAGTTGCAAATGCAGGCGCGGCATGGGGTGCGCGATTTCTTTGAGTTGACGATACTGCTCGAAGTTTTTGACAACCGGCACTTGAATGACATTATGAACGGTTTAAAGAGCAGGCCATTGGTTTCGGAAGTAGACAGGGTGGCAGGATAATGCTTTCACACGCACAGGTTTTGAATGAATTTCGCGCCGCTGGTGCACTGCTCGAAGGCCATTTTGTTCTGTCGTCGGGTTTGCATTCCGCGCGTTATTTGCAGTGCGCGCGGGTTTTGATGGATGCAAAGCGTGCTGAGCGGCTGTGTTCCAGTTTGGCCAATTCTGTTCGCTCTGATGGTTTGACGATTGACCTCGTGGCTTCACCCGCCATGGGCGGTGTGGTGGTTGGTTATGAAATGGGCCGGCAATTAAATGTGCCTGCCATTTTCTTTGAACGCGTTGATGGCAAGTTTGCTTTGCGCCGCGGTTTCAATATCGAAAAAGGTGCAAAGGTTTTGATGGTTGAAGACATCGTAACCACGGGCTTGTCGTCACGTGAATGTATTTCAGCAATCGAAGAGGCAGGCGGGGTTTGCGTGGCTGCGGCGTGTTTGATCAATCGATCGGGCGGCAAGGCAGATGTGGGCGTGCCGCTTTATGCTTTGACGGCTTTGGAAATTCCGGCTTATCCGGCCGATACTTTACCGCCTGAGCTTGCGGCCATTCCAGCCAGCAAACCTGGCAGTCGGAATCTCAAAACATGATCATCGGAATCGGTAATGACATGGTTGATATAAGGCGGGTGGAACAGACGCTTGAAAAATTTGGTGATCGGTTTCGCGACCGTATCTTTACCGAAATTGAAAAGAAGAAATCAGATAACCGTGCCCAACGCGCAGCATCTTATGCCAAACGATTTGCTGCGAAAGAAGCCTGTTCCAAGGCGCTTGGTACAGGATTTAATCGTGGCGTGTTTTGGAAGGATATGGGCGTGGTCAATGAACCATCTGGGCGGCCGACAATGGTATTAACTGGCGGTGCTTTGAAGCAGTTGCTTCGATTGGTTCCCGCGGGAATGTCTCCAAAAGTTCATTTGACGATTACCGATGATTTTCCCTATGCGCAGGCCATGGTGATTATCGAAGCGAACTGACTGTGATATGTGTGCAACAGTTGTTAGCCTTGAACTGGCCAAGATTGCATCTCACATGATGAAAATTGTATATAGCGACAAATGAAAAGGGGGCGCGCGTTAGGCGGCCTTTAGGAAGCATGAACAAAAACGATCAAAGCCTTGCTGCAGCGCGTGCCTCTGGCAAGAAGCAGGAAGAAGGTGTTTGGGAGACTTTTAAAGTCATTATCCAAGCGCTAGCGATTGCATTTTTTGTGCGCACTTTCTTTTTTCAGCCTTTCAATATTCCATCCGCATCTATGTATCCGACTTTGAAAATTGGTGATTATCTATTTGTTTCAAAGCTTTCTTATGGATACGGAAAGTATTCGTTTAATTTTTCCTTCCCACCTTTTGTTGCTAACCCTTGGAATTGCTGTCCTGTTGATTTCCCGGGCCGTATGGTTTTGGCGGATACACCAAAGCGCGGCGATGTGGCTGTGTTTAAATACCCCCAAGATTTGACAGTTGATTACATCAAGCGCGTGGTTGGTTTGCCGGGCGATGTGATTCAAATGAAGCAAGGCGTTTTGTTCATCAACGGGCAAGAAGTGAAGAAAGAACGCGTTGAGGATTATGTCGATCCAAATGGCGAGACAGGCGGTGGTGCTTCTGTTTCGCAGTTCCGGGAAACTTTGCCGAACGGTGTGACCTACAATGTGCTTGATTTCGGGACAAGCGAGGGCCCACCCGACACCACCGAGGAATATGTGGTTCCAGCAAACCATTATTTTATGATGGGTGATAACCGCGATAATAGCCAAGATTCGCGCTATCTCGATAAGGTTGGTTACGTGCCAATAGAAAACTTTGTTGGTAAAGCTGACATCGTGTTTTTCTCCTTCCAACCCGGTGCCAGCCTGGCTCGCATTTGGGAGTGGCCAATGCAAATTCGTTGGTCGCGTTTCTTCCATTGGATTTGAGGTATCTTGCCGCGCGAAAACCAAGAGGCGATTGACCAACTTGAAGAGTTGATCGGTTATCAATTTCATGCGCGTGTGCTTTGCAGAAACGCGCTGACCCATGGCAGCCGCAATGCTAATAAACCTGATTATCAGCGCTTAGAATTCCTCGGTGACCGCGTACTCAGTCTGATCATCGCTGAAGAACTGTTCAAACGTTATAGCCATGAGCAGGAAGGCCAGATGGCTGCCAGGCTAAGTTTACTTGTGCGCGGCGAAACTTGCGCTGCCGTTGGCATCGAGATGGGGCTGGATCAGTTCATTCTATTGGGTCCCGTTGAAAAGAAAAAAGGCGTTCAACGCAGCGGATCTGTCTTAGGTGATGTGGTTGAATCACTGATCGGCGCACTTTATCTCGATGGCGGTTTGGATGTGGCGCGCAATTTTATTTTAAAACGATGGGAGGGGCGGATTAGCGTTCACCCCACCAATTTGAAAGACGCCAAAACCATCGTGCAGGAATGGGCCTTGGGCCGCGCTTTGCCCCTGCCACATTATGAGGTGGTCGCGCGCGAGGGATTGGAGCATTCTCCAACTTTCACAGTTGAGTTGCGCGTTGGGCCTTTTGAGGTGACAAAAGGTGTGGGGGCTTCTAAGCGGGCTTCTGAAATGGCTGCAGCGAATGAATTTATCGCGCGCGAAGGAATTAGATAGATGAATGATACTCCCACGCGTTGCGGTTTTGCTGCTATTATCGGGGCACCGAATGCTGGCAAATCTACGCTGGTCAATAAACTGGTTGGATCAAAAGTTTCGATCGTAAGCCACAAGGTTCAGACCACGCGGGCGCGCATTCGCGCGATCTATATGCACGAGCAATCTCAGGTGGTTTTGGTTGATACACCGGGCATTTTCAAACCGCGTCGCAAGCTTGATGAAGCCATGGTTGAAAGTGCGTGGGCTGGCGCTGGCGAGGCAGATGCAGTCGTGCTGATCGTGGATGCAAGGCGCGGGCTTGAAGATGAAGTTATGAAAATCATAGAAGGCTTTAAGGCGAGTAACACCAAAGCCATGCTGGTGCTCAATAAGATTGATTTGATCGAAATTGAAAAATTGATGCCGCTGGCTGAACAATGTTCTGCGGCCTTTCCTTTTACAGACACATTCATGGTTTCGGCGATTAGCGGTTCGGGCGTGGCCAAGCTGGGTGCAAAGCTTGCTGAAATGATGCCGCTTGGCCCCTGGCTTTATCCGGAAGATCAAACGGCGGATGTGCATTTGCGCTTTATCGCTTCAGAGATTACCCGCGAGAAAATTTATGAACGCTTGCATGATGAGCTGCCTTATTCGTCCACGGTTGAAACCGAAGCTTGGGAAGAAAAGAAAGACGGTTCAGTCAAAATCACCCAAGCCATATTTGTGGAGCGCGATAGCCAGAAGGCGATTGTGCTTGGAAAAGGCGGGGCCCAGATTAAAGTGCTGGGACAATTGGCGCGTAAAGAAATGGAAGAATCGTTTGAACGGCGTGTACATTTGTTTCTCTTCGTCAAAGTACGCGAGAACTGGGCCGTTGACCCAGAACGATTGAGGATGATGGGATTACGCTGAGATGGAATGGCGCGACGAGGGCGTTATCATTGGGGTTCGCAGCCATGGCGAAACATCCGCTATTGTTGAAATGCTCACGGCTGAACATGGGCGCTGCATGGGTATGGTGCGCGGTGGGCGCGGGCGGCAAATGCGGCCGATTTTACAGCCCGGCAATCTCGTAATGGCCACATGGCGTGCACGGCTTGAAGATCATCTGGGCACCTATCAAGTCGAGCCACTGAGTTTAAAAGCCGGATTTATCTTGGCGCATCCATTGCGATTGGCGGGACTATCAACTTTGATGGCGCTTGCACAATTGTTGCCCGAGCGTGAGCCGCATCCTAAGCTTTATCATGCAGCACACATCGTGATGGCTTCGTTTGAAGATGATGCCGTGTGGCCAGCCTTGTTGGTGCGCTGGGAGATGGGCCTTTTGGACGAGTTGGGCTTCGGTATGGATTTATCGAAATGTGCCTCAACGGGTTCGGTTGAAGAATTGCATTATGTTTCGCCGCGCACCGGCCGCGCTGTGAGCCGCGAGGCGGGGCTTCCTTATCAAGACAAGCTATTTTCCCTCCCGGCATTTTTGCGCGGCGAAACCGATGTTTTGGCGGGCGATGTTTTGGCTGGCCTCAAGCTTACCGGATTTTTTCTGGAGCGCCATGTGCTGGGCCCTCGTGCCATTGAAATGCCACGCGCGCGGCAATGGCTGGCTGAAGGTTTATTGAGCCGGGCCGCTGCAGCATGATTGGACGACTTAACCATGTGGCCATTGCCGTGCCAGATTTAGCTGCGGCATCGGCGCTCTACAGAGGTGCGTTGGGCGCTGACGTTTCTGAGCCTCAAGAATTGCCAGAGCATGGTGTGACGGTTGTGTTCATTACGCTGCCCAACACAAAGATCGAGTTGCTTGAACCTTTAGGGGAAGCTTCCCCGATTGCCGCATTTTTGGCGAAGAATTCTGCGGGTGGGATGCATCACATTTGCTATGAAGTGGATGATCTTATAGTCGCACGCGACCAACTGCTGGCTTCGGGTTTACGTGTATTAGGCGGTGATGCGCCTAAAATTGGAGCGCATGGCAAGCCCGTGTTATTTTTGCACCCGAAAGATTTTAACGGTGTGTTGGTGGAGTTGGAGCAGAAATGAAAATTGGCAGCATGATTGCGATTTATTTTGTGATCTGGTGGACCGTGTTGTTCGCGGTGTTGCCATTTGGCGTTCGCAATTCACACGAGGCTGGTCAAAAGATGGAGCCGGGCAATGATGCTGGCGCTCCGATGGCGCTTCATTGGGGCAAGAAAATTTTGGCCACAAGTGTAATTGCGTTAGCTTTGTTCGGTCTGGTTTATGCTCAGATCGTGCATCATGTTTTTGGTAGCTAACGCCTTTTACTCTCAATATCCGGCGCTTGCGGAAATCTTGATTTCAAATCGCGTTCTGTCACACTCATATGATTGCGGGTATATTGTTCGGATGCATCACGGAGCGGTTGAAAATCCCACGGGAAGTGGTGGCCTTGTTTCATGGCTTCGAACATCATCAGCCGTGATTGTTGACTTTCCAAAACTTGCGCATGGATTTTCGGGATGTCGAATTTGGCTTCCACTTCACTGCGGAATTTTTTAGCCAGTGGGTGAGTTGACGCGAGATTGTTTAGTTCATTTGGATCATCAACCAGGTTGAACAGTTGATCAGGGTCTACGGGGGTATGGATAAATTTCCACGGGCCACGTCGCAACATGTATAGGGGCGCTATCGCTCCTTCGGCCAAATACTCACCCCAAGCAGTTGCATCTGGATTTTCTTGCGCACCTTGCAATAATGGCAGCAACGAACGACCATCGACTTTGCGGGCGAGTTCAGTGGTTCCGCCGATTGCTGAAATCGTTGGCATGATATCGGCCAGTGACACTGGCTCCTTAACACGGCGTGGGTTTATTGATTTTGGATTCCACATGATCAGCGGAATATGGGCGGCGGGTTCGAGGTATGACATTTTATACCACAGTCCACGCTCACCCAAAAAATCACCGTGATCAGAAGTGAATATGATCGTGGTGTTTTCAAGTTGACCGGTGACTTTTAAGGTGTTGATCAATTGGCCGAGCAGATCGTCAACATAAGAAATATTGGCAAAATAGCCATGACGTGCGGCTCGAATGTCGGCCTCAGTCACGGTATAATCGCTCATTGCAGAAACATCGTAAAGCCGCTGGCTATGGCCATCGAGATTTTCGCGCGACATGTGAGGCACGGCGGGCAGGGGGATGTCCTCATCTTTATACAAATCCCAAAACTTTTTGCGCGCTGCGTAGGGATCGTGCGGATGTGTAAAGCTGGCCATCAAAGCAAAAGGCTTTTCGGGCGAAAAACGAGCATAGTCATAAAGTTTGCCCGTGGCTTGAAACGCCACATCGTCATCAAACGCAAGCTGGTTTGAAATCTCGGCGATTCCGGGTTGCAGCACCGATGTCATGTTGTGATACCACCAGTCAATGCGCTCTTGTTTCAAGCGCCAATCGGGAGTCCAGCCGAAATCGGCAGGGTAAATATCAGTGGTTAGGCGCTCTTCCAGGCCATGGAGCTGGTCTGGGCCAACAAAGTGCATCTTGCCAGAGAGGCAGGTTTGATAGCCATTCAAGCGCAGATAATGCGCCCAACTTGGAATTGCAGATGGGAATTCTGCGGCGTTGTCATAGACGCCCGTGCGCGAGGGCAACAGTCCGTTCATCACCGTGGCTCTGGCTGGCGCGCAAAGTGGACTGGTGGAATAGCAATTTTCAAACACCACACCTTCGCGGGCCAAGCGGCTTAAATTTGGTGTTTGCGTTAGCTTGTGGCCGTAAGGTTCCAGAAACTGTGCAGCCAGCTGATCAGCCATCACAAACAGAATGTTGGGTTTTTTCGCTGTCGCCACTATATCTGTCCCCATGAAAACGCTGCTGCTCGGATTGATCCGCATCTATCAGCTTACACTATCATCCTTCATGGGGCGAGGATGCCGCTTTTTGCCGACATGTTCAGACTATGCGCGACAGGCCATTGAACAACATGGTGCAATATGCGGATCGGCGCTGGCTGCCAGACGCATTTCACGGTGTCACCCCTGGGGTGGTGACGGGTTTGACCCCGTTCCCGCCACATGCAATTGTGGCTGGCCCAAACAAAAAGAGCCGAAGTGAACTCCGGCCCCTTGGTCTTGTGATTTGAATGAACTTAGAAAGCCCAGATCAGAGCGGCCTTGGTTTCCCATTCATCACCCCAATGGTTGGTGATGTTACAGCAACCTGATGAGTAGGTTGCGTCACCAAGTTTTGTATAAACGCTTTCTAGGCGGAAGCGGATACTGTCGGTAAATGCGTGTTCCACACCAAGGCCCGCAACCCAACCAAATTGATCTTGCTTGAGGCCATTCGGAATGCCTGCAACGATGCCGTTATATTCACCACGTGCATAAGCGCCACCTGCTGTGAGGTAAAGCAATGTGTCGTCAAAGGCATAACCCATGCGACCGCGAAGGGTGGCGATGCTATCGAGTTTGAAGCGGAAATCAGCAGTTGGATCAATATTGTGCACGATGTCGTTGCTCATGCCCCAGTCTGCCTCGATACCAAACACGATGTCGTCGATCTGGTGGTTGTAACCGGCAAGCACGCCGCCTTTATATCCACAACCGGCATTGAGATAGGTCGGCGTGCCAACAGCTCCATTGTCGGTCACCGTGCCGTTGATGCAAGCTGTGCCGACCCAACCGCCAGCATAAAAGCCCGACCAATCATATGTGGCTGGGCGCAGTTGCTCGACGGGTGGTGGAGGTGGATCCAAGTCAGCGGCAAGCGCGGCTGCACCGGGAATAATCGCCGAAAGGGCGAGGGAGGCGAGGAGAAGAAACTTTTTCATATTTGTACCCACTAACTGTTGACCTGCAATGGAGCAGAACATGAACTGTTAAGGTTAATGGCGGGTTATTAAAAAGTTACGCTAATCTTAACGATTTTCGCGAGGGCTTGACCGCCTCGCCATGACGCGGCAATTGTGGATTTCAATCAATGATTTGGCTTACCCGCGAATGGTTTGTGGGAGTGAGCAACAGG
This sequence comes from Hyphomicrobiales bacterium, assembly GCA_025359045.1. Lineage (GTDB taxonomy): Bacteria > Pseudomonadota > Alphaproteobacteria > Rhizobiales > Aestuariivirgaceae > Aestuariivirga. The sequence goes on from JANYHN010000013.1 coordinate 16,061, forward strand.
AGAGAATAAAATGATCACACTCACATTCCCTGATGGCGCAAAGCGCGACGTTGAGCAGGGTTCCACAGCAGGCCATGTGGCCGCATCAATCTCTAAGTCATTGGAAAAAAAGGCTGTTGCTGCCATTGTGAATGGCCAACTGGTTGATTTGGCTGACCCGATCAACGCTGATGCCACTTTACAGATTGTAACACGCGATGATGACCGCGCGCTGGAACTCATTCGCCATGATGCCGCTCACGTGCTCGCCGAGGCTGTGCAAGAATTACATCCGGGCACGCAAGTGACGATTGGGCCGGTCATTGAAAATGGTTTCTATTATGACTTTTTCCGCAATGAGCCATTTAGCCAAGCTGACTTTGCGCCAATTGAAAAAAAGATGCGGGAGATTATTCAGCGCGACAAGCCTTTCACAAAAACTGTGAAGAGCCGCGAAGAAGCCAAGGCGTTTTTCGAGAAAAAGGGCGAGGCTTTTAAAGTTGAGTTGGTGGACTCAATCCCCGGCAATGAGGATATCAAATTTTACGATCAGGGTGGTTGGGTGGATATGTGCCGCGGGCCGCATATGACTTCGACTGGCAAAATCGGCACGGCGTTTAAATTGATGAAAGTGGCAGGTGCCTATTGGCGCGGCGATTCCACCAAGCCCATGCTCACACGCATTTACGGCACAGCTTGGGCCAATGACAAAGATTTGCAAAACTATGTGACGGCTTTGGAAGAAGCTGAAAAGCGCGACCACCGCAAGCTGGGTCGCGAGATGGATCTATTCCATTTCCAAGATGAAGGCCCCGGCGTGGTGTTCTGGCATGCTAAGGGCTGGACGATGTTCCAGCTGTTGATTTCCTATATGCGCCGCCGCTTGAACAAGCTCGACTATCAAGAGGTGAACGCGCCGCAAGTTCTGGATAAATCACTCTGGGAGACATCCGGCCATTGGGGCTGGTACCGCGAGGGCATGTTCCAGGTCACATCGGCTGGTGAACACACGGAAGACGAACAAGTGTTTGCGCTGAAACCAATGAACTGCCCCGGCCATGTGCAGCTGTTTAAACATGGGCTTCGCTCATACCGTGAACTGCCGATGCGCCTTGCGGAATTTGGCTTGGTGCATCGCTATGAACCATCTGGCGCGTTGCACGGTCTGATGCGGGTGCGTGGCTTTACGCAGGATGATGCGCATATTTTCTGTACGCCAGAGCAGATGGCTGATGAGTGTTTGAAGATCAATGATTTGATTTTGTCGACATACAAAGATTTTGGTTTCGAGCAGATCGTGGTGAAGCTTTCCACACGCCCTGAAAAGCGCGTGGGCACGGATGCGGATTGGGATCGTGCTGAAGACATCATGCAAAAAGTTTTGGTGCAAATCTCCGAAGCGTCCGATGGCAAGATTAAAACCGCAATCAATCCAGGCGAGGGCGCTTTCTATGGCCCCAAATTTGAATATGTGCTGCGCGATGCGATCGGCCGCGATTGGCAATGCGGCACAACGCAGGTGGACTTCAATCTGCCGGAACGGTTTGGCGCATTCTATATTGGCGCCGATGGCGAGAAGCACGTGCCAGTGATGATCCACCGCGCAATCTGCGGTTCGATGGAACGGTTCTTGGGAATTTTGATTGAGAATTTCGCCGGACATTTCCCACTGTGGTTAGCGCCGCTGCAAGTGATGGTGGCGCCGATTACATCTGAAGCTGATGACTATGCCGTCGAAGTGCGCAGCCAACTCCGCGCACTTGGCCTGAGAGCTGATGCTGATTTGCGCAATGAAAAGATCAATTACAAAGTGCGGGAGCATTCATTAGCCAAGGTGCCGGTGATTTTGGCCGTGGGTAAACGCGAGATGGAAGAGAAGACAGTTTCAGTGCGCAGGTTAGGTTCGCAGGAGCAGAAGGTGGCAGGTTTGGCGGATACGTTGGCAGCACTGGTGAAGGAAGCGATGCCACCTGATTTGACGTGAAGTGTGAGGTGGATTTTAATTAAGGTTGGTTCAAATGATTAAGCCTTTTGCCTTTGTATTGATGCCATTCTCGTCCGAATTTGACGATATCTATAAACTGGGTATCAAGTCGGCTGCGGACGAAGTTGGAATACTAGCAGAGCGTGTCGACGAGCAAACATTCTCTGAAACTATTTTAGAGCGTATTTATCGCCAAATTGATGTTGCAGATATGATAATTGCCGACATGACTGGTCAAAATCCAAATGTGTTTTACGAAGTTGGATTATGCCATTCTAAAAACAAACTTTGCGTACTTCTCACTCAAAACACCAACGACATACCTTTCGACTTGAAACACCATAGGCACATTGTTTACGGCGGAAAAATTTCTGAACTCAAATCAAAATTAATTGATGACTTGAACTGGTTGAAAGATGAGGTTGGTAAAAAGAAAAGTGAAATTTTTGCGGTAACTTTGAAAAGATGTGAAGGTTTTTTGGCAAAAGATGATTGGAGGGCCGTTGGAGAAATGGACCTTGAACTTGAAATTCATAACAATGGTCAGTCTCGCTCTCCCGAAATTGAAGCTATCTACTTTCATACACATAAAAATTGGTCATTTTCCCAAGATAGTATCGATTGTTCTTACAATATTGGAGACAAAGAAAATACGAAACGTCATTTCCTAAAAGCACCAGTGGCTAGGCTTTCTCCAGGTGCATGGGCTCCGATAAAAATGGCGGGTAAAAAGACATATTGGAATAAATTCAAGGGAAGTGAACTTCAAGAAAAGTATATTGCAAAAGGGGTTGTCATTTTGGAAATTGTTACATCGGAAGGTAATTTTAAACACCTAATTAATTTGGATGTAACCTTTGAAGGCGTTCCATTTTAAGTGTAACTAGTATGCGAAAATACAACCTGTCTCCTTTTAATATTTAATGCCCCGCGGCCTCGCGCAAAACATCCTCAGCCCATTGGTTCAAACTGATCCCCTTCAACTGCGCCGCCAGCGCTGCCTTTGCGTGTACTTGTGGATCAATGCGGAACATCACTTTGCCGGAATAGGGCTTTTGTGGGGACTTGCCGATTTTCTTGCAGGTTTCGATGTAGTCATCGACTGATTCATGAAACGCAGTTTTCAACTCATTTACGGTTGTGCCATGAAAACCAATAATATCATTTATCCCTGCTAAATGGCCAAAGAAGATTTCATCATCGGGATCAAACTCAATCGTTGCCTGATAGCCATTATATTCTAAAACATTGATCATGGGATTATCTCCAAATTCTCTAATAACTTTTTCGCATCTTTAACTTGATAGCGAAGCGCTTCTTTTTGCGGGTGAGGGCGGTGGAAAAATGCAACTTGTCCACCACTTTCAATTCTGATCCGCGAACCAGCGCCTTCAATAACCTTACAACCAGCTGCGACGAGTAAAGCTTCAATATCTGCCCAAGCAATGTTTGTCTTGGTCGGTTCAGCGAAAACGGCTTCCAAAGTCTTGCGATGCCGATTATTCATGCTTGCATTATATGATAGCAACCTTTGGATTGCAAGCGTTTTGTGGTAGCAAAACCAAAATTGCAAGTGAACCGTATTCAACCTTATGACAAAACACATCATCATCGGCGGAACGGGCGGCATTGGGGCGGCGATTGCACGGCAGCTTCGGACTGAAGGAAGCGACATTCATTTGATTGCGCGGGACGAGGCTAAGCTTGCCGCGCTTGCTTCTGAACTGGGTGCCACTTTCGCGGTGGCGGATGTGCAGGATCGGGCTTCGCTTGAAGCGGCTATTCTGGCGGCTGGGCCTTCGGTTGACGGCCTTTGCTTTGCAGCGGGGACGATTAATTTGAAGCCTTTGCACCGCCTTACCGATACTGATGCATTGCGGGACTTTGAGATTAATGCTTTGGGCGCGTTTCGTGCGGTTCAGATTGCTTTGCCATTGCTTAAAGCATCAATACAGGCGACGGCTTCGATATTGTTATTCTCGACCGTTGCTGTGGCGCAAGGGTTTACGGCGCATGCTTCAATCTCGATGGCCAAGGGGGCTATTGAAGGCCTGACCCGTGCCCTTGCCGCCGAACTTGCGCCCAAGATTCGCGTGAATGCAATTGCGCCATCTCTCACCAAAACGCGCTTGGCCCATGCACTCACCTCGAACGAATCAATGGCCACCGCGATAGCAGGCCTTCATGCGGCCCAGCGATTGGGCGAAGCTGAGGATATTGCTGAAATGGCGGCATTGTTGCTTTCGCCAAAATCATCTTGGATTACCGGCCAGATTATAGGCGTGGATGGCGGAAGATCCACGCTGCGCACCAAGGGCTGAGCTATGGCAAAGATGCGCAAAAAATCGGATTTACCTGAGAAGATTTGTGCCGCATGTGGTCGGCCTTTCACGTGGCGCAAGAAATGGGCGAAAGTCTGGGATGAGGTGAAAACTTGTTCGGATGTCTGCAAAATTCAAAATCGAAAAGCCAGTCATTGAAATGTAACGTTCAAAAGTACATATAGGCATCGAGAGGGTGATTATATGGAAATTGGGATTTATACTTTTGCCGATGTGCCAGCGGGAAAGCCCGAATGGGCTGGGCGGCGCTTGCGCAATTTGGTTGAGGAAATGAAGCTGGCTGACTCCGTGGGCCTCGATGTGTTTGCGGTGGGTGAACACCACCGGGCGGATTATGCCGTTTCCTCACCTGCTGTTGCACTGGCCGCGGGCGCTGCGGTGACCAAACGGATCAAGCTTTCGAGTGCTGTTTCCGTATTGAGTTCGGATGATCCGGTGCGCCTGTTTCAACAGTTTGCAATAGTTGACGGCATTTCTAATGGCCGCGCTGAAATCATGGCGGGGCGGGGGAGTTTTATCGAATCTTATCCGTTATTTGGATATGATTTAGAAGATTATGATTCACTTTTCGCAGAGAAACTCGATTTGCTGATGAAGCTGCGAGATGGCAACAACATCACTTGGAATGGAAACTTGCGGCCTTCGCTCATGAACGCTGGGATTTATCCAAGGCCTGAGCAGAAGAAAATGCCGATTTGGATCGCTGTTGGCGGAACGCCAGAATCTGTGGTGCGGGCGGCAACTCTTGATCTGCCGATGGCACTGGCGATTATTGGCGGTGATCCGCGCCGATTTGCGCCGTTCTTTCAGCTTTATCGTGAAACTTATCAAAAGCTTGGGCGTGATCCCTCGAAAGCCACATTAAGTTTAAACATGCATGGCTTTGTGTCCACGACCACCGCTCATGCAAAAGATGTTTACTATGCCGCTCATACTGAAGTCATGAACCGCATTGGCCGCGAGCGCGGTTGGCCGCCGCAGGGCAGGCCACACTTTGAAGCTGCAACAGGGCCAACGGGCAATCTGATTGTGGGTGATCCCGAACATGTTGCAGCGCGGATCATTGAGCTGCACAAGATTTTTGGCAATCAACGCATTCTCATTCAAATGGCCATTGGCACTGTGCCACATGATGAACAACTGAAAGCGATAGAATTTCTGGGCACAAAGGTTGTGCCGATTGTGAGAGAGGCTTTAAAATGACGCTATTGCATATTCCAGACCCAATGCCCGGCGATATCGCTGCAGCTGACGCGATAGAAACAGTGATCGTGCCGCGGGCGCGTGACCTTGGTGATTTTGAAGTGCGCCGCGCACTTCCTTCAGCACAGCGGCAAATGGTTGGGCCATTTATTTTCTTTGATCAGTTCGGTCCCGTGCTGATGAAAGCCGGGCAGGGCATGGATGTGCGCCCCCATCCGCATATTGGGCTTTCCACGGTGTCGTGGTTGTTTGACGGCACAATCCAGCACAAAGATAGTTTGGGGTTTGATCAATCGATTAAGCCAGGTGAACTCAATTGGATGACGGCTGGCAAAGGCATAGTGCATTCTGAACGTTCGTTGCCGCAAGATCGTTTGATCGAACGCAAAGTTTACGGCACGCAAAGTTGGGTTGCTTTGCCCAAGCACCATGAAGAAACCGCGCCCGGTTTCGAGCACATTGACCAAGCTGCATTGCCACTGCTTGAGGATAAAATGCGCAGCGTGCGGGTGATTGCTGGTTCAATGTTTGGTGCAAAGTCACCAGTGAAAACTCATTCTGATTTATTTTATGCGGAAGTGATTTTGCAAGCTGGTGGAAAATTGCCGCTGCCCACTGAACATGTTGAGCGTGGCATTTATGTTGTTGAAGGTGAGATTGAGGTTGCTGGCGACACCTTCGCTGCGGGCCGCCTCTTGGTGTTCCACCCGCGTGATCCGATTGTGATTACTTCGCAAAATGGTGCGCGCTTCATGATGCTGGGCGGAGAACCTATGGATGGGCCTCGGTACATCTGGTGGAATTTTGTGTCATCTTCGAAAGACAAAATTGAAGCTGCCAAAGATGATTGGAAAAATGCGCGCTTTGCGATCGTGCCTGGTGATCACAAAGAGTTTATTCCACTGCCACCCATTTAATAACCGTTGGACATGGATTCTTTCAAAAAAGTGATTGGAGTTGATTTGAGTTTGTCGTCTATCTAGCCGAAGTTTGATGGATTGGAGGACTCACCTATGGAACAAGCTGACTCAAAGCAGCGCACTACAATTCATCGTTTAAGCGTGAGGATTTTTCATTGGCTGAATGCCTTGGCCATGCTGATCATGATCCCCAGCGGTTGGCAGATCTATAATGCGACTTCGTTTTGGAATGAAGACTATCAGTTTCCAGATGCAATCACCCTTGGTGGTTGGCTGGGCGGTGGCATAAGGTGGCATCTGGCCGGTATGTGGTTGCTTGTCATCAATCTGTCGATTTACTTGATCATCGGAATATTAAATGGCCATTTCAAACGGCGCTTTTTCCCATGGTCACCAAGTGGGGTTATCGGGGATATAACCAAAGCCGTTCAATTCAAATTGCCGCACAATCATACGAAATATAATTATGTACAGAAAACGACATATATCGGGATCATGGCTGTTATCATCGTGACCATCTTGTCGGGTTTTGAACTTTGGAAGCCGGTGCAATTTCAGGCGATTGGTTATTTCATGGGCGGATTTGAAGGTGCGCGTCGCGTCCATTTCATTGGCATGTCTTTGATCTGTGCGTTTCTTGTTCTCCACATTGCGTTGGTGTTGATTGTACCGTCAACTTTCCTTCCTATGATCACTGGAACTTTCCGTAAGAAAAACTCTCATGAGAAGGATGCTCAACATGCTGGTTGATCGTAAAACACTTATCGTTGAAAACAAACAATTGCTGCTTGATATACAACGTCGTTCATTCATGAAGCAGACTCTGTCGCTTGGAGCATTGATGATGCTCACGGGTTGTGCAGATGGTTATGAACCAGAGTTTGCTGACAACGTTCTCGATAAAATGTCGAGTTGGAATGATCGTGCTCAAGCATGGCTGTTCAGCAGCAACAGATTGGCACCAACTTATACTCAAGCCGACGTCGTCGATCCATTTCGTTTTAACGCATACTACGGCGTTGATGAAGTGCGAACAGTGGATGAAGCAACTTACAAACTCGAACTCAGCGGCATGATTGCCAAGAAAGAGAGTTGGACGCTTGATAAGCTTCGCGCGTTGCCGCAAGAATCCGCCATCACTCGACATATCTGCGTTGAGGGCTGGAGCATGATTGGCAAATGGGGCGGGGTTCCGCTCAAGGCATTCTTGGAAATGGTTGGCGCTGATATGACTGCCAAATATGTGGGCTTTAAATGTGCTGATGATTATTGGACGAGCCTAGACATGCCGACAGCCTTGCACCCACAAACCATCATGGCGCTGACGTTCAATGATAAAGTTTTGCCAAAGGAAAATGGTTTTCCATTCAAAGTTCGCGTGCCGACTAAACTTGGTTTTAAGAATCCAAAACATGTGATGGAAATATTTGTGACCAATGATTATCCCGGTGGATATTGGGAAGACAAAGGTTACAATTGGTTCAGCGGTTCGTGATCAAATTTGCGTTACAAACGCCCTTGTGATTTGAAAATGTCACAGTTGAGAGATAGGTTTTTTGCAGGACAATAGTGTCCGTTATCCTAGGAGAATCAATATGTTAAAGTCACTTGCAGCCGTTGCTTTGTTGGGCCTTGCTTTGGCCGCCCCAGCCCGTGCCGATGATATGATGGCCATGTGCGATGATGCCACCATGAAGATGATGACAGACGCCATGGCCAAAGATACTGATCCTAAAATGAAGGACGGTGTGATGAAGGCTGGCGAAGAAATGAAGATGGCTATGGACTCAATGAAAGCCAACAAAATGGATGATTGCAAAATGCATGTTGGCATGGCGATGGACCACATGATGATGAAGCATAAGTAAGCTTCATTTTTTGTATTGGGAGGGCGGAGTGATCCGCCCTTTTTTATGGATTGAGATTGATCTCTGATATTCGGCCTGCGCCGATCTGAAACTCGGTTTTCAGATTCTGATCACCTAATTTTGCTTCAGCAATGTAGTGCCCCGGTTTTAAAATAATTTCTGCGCTCACTCCAATCTGCGAGGGCAGATGAGTGCCGTGATCATCGATAACTTGCCATTTAACCTCACGCACATCATTGCCCGCCACGTTTAGTTTAGCGAGACCTGCAATGTGGTCGATGTTTACAGCACTGGTAAAACCCGCTCTCACATCAACATCTGTAACAGCAACGGCGTTACCAGCGGAAAATTTACTTTCAATGCGATAACTGCCAGCGGCCACATTTAATACTTCGCCCGGTGTGTTGCTCGTGGCCACCAATTTACCCTTTTCGATTCCAGATAATGCAAAAATCTTGCTGCTGCTGGCAAGACCAAATTGATCGATACCTTTCACGCAGGGCAAAATGCGAAGTGCGCCTGCGTTCATCACAAAGCTCATTCCAATCTTGGTGCCCGGCTGCACGCTGATCACTTCTTCAAGATGAGCTGAACCAAATAAGGCTTCGACATGATATTCGCCTGGCCTCAATGGAACGGTCACAACTGATGCGATTTTATTATAAATCAAGGCCTGATTTTGATCGCTGATCTTCCAATCCACGTTATCAACTAAGACGCTGCCATTTTGCGTGTAAAGTGCTGACAGCTCTAGGCCCTCATGGCCGGCGGGCACTGTGGTGACGGCCATTTCGCCACTGGCAGGTAAAATAATTTCGTGTGGAACAGGACTGGTGCTGATCGGGTTTTCGGTTGCGGCTTGTGAGGTAACAGTCGTCAAAAATAGAGCCGCCACCAAAGCAGGCGCGAAGCGCTCTGATCTTTGGTGGCGGATATGCGCTGGACGGGTGCTGAGATCGCCCATTCGCTTTGTCCCTGTTTAACTCTCCCCCAGCTCTTTGGCCGGTCAATATGTTGAAGCATGCGGCGCCAAAGGCCGCAACGATATGCTTAATCAATGGTTAATATCAGCATTGCAATTGAAAGCATTGCTTCTGATGAGACCATTTGCCAAATAGACAGCACCATGAAACTTAATGACACATCTTCAGTATTGGCTTTCCTTAAAAGTCGGAAATCTGCCTCTGCCAAAGCCATGACTGGATCTGGGCCTTCTAAAGCTGAGATCGATGAAATTCTTGAAATCGCGGTGCGCGTGCCTGATCATGGCAAACTTGCTCCATGGCGTTTTATTTTGATTGAAGGCGCGGGACGTGCGCGGATCGGTGGCGGTTTTGCCGATATCTGGGCCAAGAAATACCCTTCCTATAGCCCCGAAAATTTAGATTTCCAGCGTGGCTTGTTTATGCGCGCACCCGTTATTTTGGTTGTCGTTTCAACGGCAGCGGCGCATGGTAAGATCCCAGTGTGGGAGCAACAGCTATCATCTGCGGCTGTTTGCTACAATGCTGTGCTTGCTACAGTGGCACTTGGGTTTGACGCGCAATGGCAATCTGATTGGGTGGCATATGATGAAGGCGCAAAAGCCGTGATGGGTGTTCACGCCCACGAGACAATTTCAGGCATTATTTATATGGGAACATCGAGCGTTGATCTGGAAGATCGACCACGGCCTGATGTTTCCGCTTTGCTCACAAGGATCAATTCATAATGGCCATTCGCGGTGTTTTGTTTGATAAAGATGGAACGCTCATTGAATCTGACGGCACATGGATTGCGGTGTTCAAAACCTTCTTGGCAGAAGTCAAAAAAGTGGGGCCGGATGAGGTTGATGCTCTAATGGCCAAAGCTGGATATGATATTGCCAATAACAAACTCATTCCTGGCAGCGTTCTGGCGGCGGGCACTTCTCATGAATCAATAGCGGTTTGGTGGCCGGAACTTGATGCGGAAGGCGTTGCCGAAAAATACCGCCTTTTAAATCATGACTTTGCCCATTTGGCGCAAGATCACATGAAGCCGTTGATGGATTTGGTTCCAGTTCTGGACGAGCTCCATGCCATGGATTTGAAGTTGGGTGTTGGAACAAACGATACGCATCGTTCAGCCACAGGCCATATGCACCAACTTGGTGTGCATGGCTATTTTGTAGAAATTATCGGGGCAGATAGTGTTGCTATCGCAAAGCCTTCTGGACACATGATCAAACGTTTTGCTGATGTGACTAACCTTCAACCCCATGAGATTGCGATGGTCGGAGACAATACCCATGACATGGAAGAAGCGCGGGTAGGTGGGGCAGGGCTGGCGATTGGCGTTCTCACTGGCAATGCAGCGCGCGAAGATATTGCGCATCTGGCAGATTATGTTTTGGATTCGATTGCCGATATTCCTGCCCTTCTCAGAAGGCTGAAGTAATGTTTTATGAAGTGGCAAAGAACAATCACGGCTTGCCGCTGGATCCGTTTTATGCGCTCGTTGGCCCACGTCCGATTGGTTGGATTTCTACATTGTCGAAAGGCGGCATTGCAAACCTAGCACCTTATAGTTTCTATAATGCTTTTGCCCATAACCCGCATTATGTGGCGTTTGGTTCTGGTGGTTTTAAAAATACGATTCAGAATATTTCTGATACTGGTGAATTCGCCGTGAACCTTGCCACGTTTGATTTGCGTGAGGCGATGAACATTACGTCTTCAGGTGTGGAAGGCGATGAATTTATGTTGGCTGGGTTGAAAAAAGCAGAATGTAACCTGATTGCGCCACCACGCGTCGCCGCCAGCCCAGTCTGCTTGGAATGTCGCCATTTCCAAACTATCGATCTGCCTAACGATGAAGGTGTGGTTGCGGATTGGTTAGTGATTGGCAAGGTGATAGGCATCCACATTGATGAGCGTTTTATTGAAGGTGGCCGCGTCAATACTTCAGCGATGAAGCCCATCGCCCGCCTTGGCTATGCCGAATATGCCACTGTTGAAACGACCTGGAAGATGCGCAGACCCAGTTAACGTCTGCGTCACATTCGATGTAGGATTGTCAAAATTGCAACCTTAAGATTAGTCTTCTGGATAGTGAGTCGCTCCACGAGTCGTGAACATTGCTCGAACGCCACAATTTCGCCATGTTGATAACTCGGTGTATATCTGTTTATTAGCTCTATATAACAATATCTTATTTCATCTCATGCGCTGTTGATAACCTGTTTAATGATCTGTTAACCATAGCGGAGTCAGGACTCGCATTACGTGCGGAAACCGCCGTAGTGAATGAGAGAGTGGACGAAAATGTTAAACTGCTTGTTGATCGATAAAAATCCTGCAGAAAGGCAAAGATTGCAACAAATGTTGGGTGCAATTGGCTTTCACTGTGACGAGCGCGCAGGCGCCGAAGAAGGCATTCGTTTCTGTCAAGAAAGCAACCCGGACGTCGTTGTTATGGAAGCTTCGGGTGCACAAGCCACAAAAGAATTTTTGCGCCTCGTGCGCTATCAAGGCCGCACAAGCCGCAAGCCAGTTGTGATCCTTTACGCCGACAAGCCCAATATGGCAGCTGTTGGTGAAACAATTATCGATGGCGCGGCGGATTTTCTGGTGAAGCCCTTTGACCGCGACTTACTGTTATTCAAACTCGAGCAAGCGGGTGTGTTGGTAAACTGATTAAATTTCTTACTGAAACCTTAAGTTTTATAATGAACCGATTGTTAAACCTTAAGCCCTAGCCTCGCCAATAGTGAATAGTTTGGTTGGTGTTGGTGATGAGTGAAGATGAAAATTTGGGACTGGATATTTCAGTTCTCAATCAAGTTTTGGACGAAGGTAATGATGCGGCGCGCAAAGCTCTTGCGTTGCAACTTGCTTCGTTAATTGCGGATCCTACATCTTCAGAACTTGAACGCACTCAAGTTACGCCGATCCTCCTTAAATTGAGTGTCGATGATTGCGCCGAAGTGCGCCGTGCGCTGGTGTTAGCGCTCACCCATGAAGCCACGCTTCATTCTGATATTGTTTTTTCAATTATTGCCGATGAAGACTCAATTGCGCTGCCGTTTCTCACACAAACGCCAGCACTGAACTCGTGGCATATGATGGCGATCTTGCGCGTCGGCGATGAAGCGCGGCAAAGGGCAGTTGCTGGGCGAGATGATCTTCCAGCAGAAGCTGCAAATTATGTTATCAAATCTTCGCCGATGGGCACCGTGCGCGCATTGATGAATAATCCGATTGTTATCTTGGAGACGCAAGACTGCCACACGCTTTATAAACGCTTTGGCAACGCGCCAGAAATTGTTGAAAGTCTGTTGGCCCGGCCTGATCTGCCACTTGATATTCGCATCACCCAAGCCAAACGCGCCGCCAGCCGCATGCGCCAATTGATGGCCGAGCGTGGTTGGGTTGCGGCCAATGATGCGAGTGAGCTTGTTTCAGATGCAGAAGATAATGCCGTTTTGCGGGTATTATCTGAAGCTGACTTGGTCGAGCGGGCCCAAGCGACGCAATATTTGGCGCAGCAAAATATGCTCACACCAGCGTTGGTTGTTCGCGCAGCTGCCACCGGGCAAATGCGTGTGGTTGAAGCAGCGCTCGCTCATCTTTCAGGATTATCGCAATCGCGCGCAGCTGAGCAAATGTATACGCGTTCAGCACTTGGTTTTAAGTCAATTTTCAAAAGGTCTGGTTTGCCAGTTGCTTGCTTTGGTGTTTTGAAAGCCGCTTGTGATGTGGTGGCCGATGCCAAGGATGAGGGCTTGCCGCTCGAGACGGAAGAGTTTGGTCGCCGTATTCTGGAAGCTTTGATGACGCGCTATGAGCAGATGAACGCCGCTGATCGTGCCAAGCAGATTGAGTATTTAGGGCGTTATGGTTCGGAGCGTGTTCGCAAAATTGCCAAGCGCCTCAAGGCCGACATGGTGCGGGCAGCTTAGAATTTAAACTGCTCGTTTAGCACCCGCTCTGCCAGACTGTGGCCCGGGTCGAAAAGCATTTTCACGCTGCGCTTTCGATCCTCAGCAATTTCGACGGTTGCGACATTTCGCACTTCAATGTGATCGGCCACAGCAGCAACGGGGCGTTTTTCGGGTTCCAGCACAGTGATTTTAACTTTGGCATTGTGTGGTAAAATTGCTCCACGCCACCGCCTTGGCCTAAATGCGCTTATGGGGGTTAGGGTCAACAATGATGACCCTATAGGCAAAATGGGGCCATGGGCGGACAGATTATAAGCCGTACTGCCTACCGGGGTTGCCACCAACAAACCATCACAAATCAATTCATCAAGCCGCGTCTGGTCGTCAATTGTGATGTGAAGTTTTGCGGCTTGGCTACGTTGGCGCAGCAATGATACTTCGTTGAATGCTAGACCTTGATGAATTTTACCGTCGTGACCCTTGGCCAACATTTTCAAGGGGCGGATGCTGGTGAGTTCAGCATCTTCCAATCGTTCGAGCAATTTCTTGTCAGAGTAATCATTCATCAGAAAGCCAACCGAGCCGCGGTTCATGCCATAGATTGGAAGTCCAGAAGACATGAACTTGTGGAGCGCCTGCAGCATCAAGCCATCTCCGCCAAGAGCCACGACAACATCAGCTGATGTAGATTCAGCATTTCCATATAGTTTTGTAAGCCGCGTGAGTGCTTTGCGGGCTTCCGGGGCTTCTGAGGCTAAAAAGGCGATGCGGTTGTATTTCATGCCGTTATTTGATCGTTGACAGTCTGGGGTTGTCGTTACATTGATTTCGACACGTTACCATTGCTTAAAGGCTTGTCCACCGAAGATGCGAAATCTGGTTATTTGTTCCACCTGTAAATTTTCTTCCGAAGCCAAACATGCTCCTGACGGGCGCACGGGTGGCGAGGTTTTGATTGCGCATATGCAAGAAGTTTTAGGCGAGCAGGGGCGCAATGATGTTTCGGTTCAAACTCAGATTTGTTTGTGGAATTGCACCAAACCTTGCAGCGTGGTGATGCGTGATGATGAGCGCTTTTCCTATGTAACTGGTGGCAATGAACCCACAAAGGCGCAGGCCGAAGCTATACTCGAATGGTTTGATGCGCACGGTAAAACCGATACGGGTGAAGTTCCGTTCAAGCAATGGCCACAAGCCATGCGTGGGCATTTCATCGCCCGCATGCCGCCAGTAAAGTTATGAGCGTTTCGCTCATATTAGGTGGTGCACGCAGTGGCAAAAGTCGCTTTGCGGAAAGACTGGCGCATGGCACAAAACATTACATTGCGACAGCTCAAGCTTTCGATGATGAAATGAAGGAACGCATTGCTGCTCATAAAAAACAACGCGGCGACGAGTGGGTGACCCATGAAGTGCCATTTGACCTCGTCAATCAATTGCGCAAACTGGATGATCCCAAACATTTTATTTTAGTTGATTGCCTAACACTGTGGCTTTCCAATCTGCTTCTGAACGATGCTGACTGTGCTGAAATGATTTATGATCTCGCAGCACATTTGAAAATAGCCAAAGCGCATGTGGTTCTCGTTTCAAATGAAGTTGGCCTTGGCATTGTGCCAGAAAATAAACTTGGTCGCGCGTTCAGGGATATTCAGGGCATCGCCAATCAGGGCGTTGCCGCAATTGCCGACCATGTGGTGTTCATGGCCGCGGGCCTGCCCATGGTGCTCAAAGGGCCAAAGCCAACAGAGCCACTGCCGCCATTAGAATGAACAACGCATGGTCATAGAGTTCTAGACCTTTATCAATATCGAGCGCATTCATTTGGGCACGGCCATCGCCCATATAGGGCAACTGAACCATTTCCCCATCATATTGGCGCGGGCCACCGAATTTCAAATCAAGCGCGCCAGCCATGGCAGCCTCGGGCCAACCTGCATTGGGCGATTGATGTTTGCCGGCGTCGCGCCACATGGCATTTAATGCAGACTGGGCTCGCGTTTTTGATTTGAACAATGCGGCGGCAGCAAACATTAATCCGGTCAAGCGTGATGCAGGCAGATTGACCAGATCATCAAGCTTTGCTGCGGCCCAACCGAAGTGCAAATACTTTTCAGACTTGTGACCAATCATTGAATCAGCCGTGTTGATCGCTTTATAAATAACGATGCCAGGAAGACCGGCAACCGCAAACCAAAGAACTGGTGCGGTAATTCCGTCAGCCGTATTTTCCGCTAGGCTTTCGAGTGCGGCTTTGGCAATGCCGCTTTCGTCCAAAGTGGTTGGATCACGCCCGACAATCTTTGCGACTTCTGCACGGGCTGAGAGGATTGATTGGGGGAGAGTGCGGGCCACGGCGGTCACATGGTCACGCAATGATTTCTGCGCGATGAAAGCTGTGGCCAGCAAAATATTGACGATCCAACCATAGTGAAAGGACAGTAATATTTTTTCGACGAGAAAAGTTGGAACGCCTACGGCGATACAAAATGCAACTACCGCGAAGATACCATGATTGCGTTGGTCACCCGCCTCTGAATCAGGATCGTTGAGGCCTTCATCGAGATAGGCAATCAATTTGCCAATCCATTCAACAGGGTGGCCGATGGCGCGTTGCAGGCTTTGTGGGTAGCCCACAAAATATTCAATAACCATAGCGAAGGCCGCCATTATAAAATGGTTCATGAAACGTCTCCGGCAATTTCCAGAATTTTATCAAGGTCGAGATGGGTTTCGAGATGGGCTGCAAGCTCGTCCAATGTCTGTTCAATGGTTTGGTCAAACGCGAAGTTTGAAGCATTCACGCCAAGGGATTTGAGGAAGGCATGGCGGAAACCATCGGCGGCAAAACAACCATGGAGATAGGTGCCAGTGACCAACATGTCGGGGCTGGAAGCTCCTTCGGGGCCATTGGCGGTTTGAGCAAATAGCCGCGCGCAATCTGGGCCAGTGGTCTTACCCAAATGGATTTCATAGGCGTTGATGAGTTGGCCGCTAAGGGCGTGGACGGCTTGGGTTTCTGTGGTGGTTTTATCTCCAAGAAGGGTGGTTTCAACATTGAGAAGGCCAATCCCTGCAACACTTGCTGGCTGGCCTTCCAGGCCTTGCGGATCATGGATCATGCGCCCCAGCATCTGATAGCCACCACACAGGCCAAGAACTCGCCCGCCACGTCGCATATGGGCTTTCAGATCAATGTCCCATGCGGCCGCCCGAAGCGCCTTTAAATCTGCCATCGTCGATTTGCTGCCAGGGATGATGACTAACGCAGCATCGCCCGGAATGGCCTCACCCGCCGAAATGAACTGCACATTCACTTCTGGTTCTAACCGCAATGGATCAATATCGTCGAAATTGGCAATGCGGGGCAGACGGAGAACGCAGATTTTCAAACCTTTTGAATCGGTTGCAACCACATGCTCTAAAGTCACTGCATCTTCAGCAGGCAACTTACCCGCGCTGCCGAAATGCGGCACCACGCCCAAGCACGGCGTTTTGGTTTCGCGTTCAAGATAGTGCTTTGCCTCAGAAAACAATTCCGGATCGCCGTGGAACTTATTGATTACGAATCCTTTTATATAAACGCGGTCGGCTTCGCTCAACACCGCAAAGGTGCCGATGATGGAAGCGATCACCCCGCCACGATGAATATCACCAATCAGTAGGGCGGGAACATTGGCCGCACTCGCAAAACCCAGATTGGCGAGGTCTCCATCGCGCAAATTCACTTCGGCGGGACTTCCTGCCCCTTCAATTAAGATCAGATCATGATTTTCGGCCAGTGTGTGAAAACTTTCGAGGATGGCGGGCATGTAAGCTGGTCGTTCGCGGAAGAAATCGCGGGCTTTAAGCGTGGCCTTGCGCTTACCCTGCACAATGACCTGTGCGCCGGTTTCAGTTTCGGGCTTGAGCAACACAGGATTCATATGAACCGTTGCTGGAATACGTGCAGCACGGGCCTGAAGCGCCTGTGCACGGCCAATCTCGCCATCATCGGAAGTGACCGCGGCGTTGTTCGACATGTTTTGCGGTTTAAAAGGTGCAACGCGAATCCCGCGATTTGCAAATGCCCGCGCCAAACCCGCCACGATGAGGGATTTTCCGACATCAGACCCTGTGCCGAGAAACATGATGGCTTTGGCGCTCATGGCGTGGCCAATGAAATGACGTGAGCATATGATCCCATCACTTTGCCTACACGCTGGCCAATCGGGCCTAAATCAGCGCCAGCGGCATCAGAGGCGTGAAACAGGGGATCTGCTGCACCTTTCGACACTATGGTGGAATAATGAAACTCATGGCCGCGCAAAACTGACGTCCACGGCGCATTAAGCGGTTTCAACTGGCGGTAACCTAGCTGCAGTTTGCGTTTCGCAAAACTTGTGGTGACAGGCAACAAGCCCGCCATAGCATGTGATTTGCCGTCAGCATCAATAATGGCATCGCCTAAAACCATGTATCCGCCGCATTCGCCATAAATCAGACCTTTATGATTGTGCAGCGCGTCTAGAAACGCGGTGTTGGATGCAAGTTTGCCTGCGTGGAGCTCAGGATACCCACCTGGAAGAAAAATCGCTTCACCCTTTGGCGTTTCGTTGTTCAGCGGTGAAAAAAATGAAATTTCAGCGCCTTGCTTGCGCCAATCATTCAGCAAATGGGGATAGGAGAATGCAAATGCTAAATCGTGTGCAACAGATATGCTCTGGGCCAGGGGTGGCAGTGGCCTCAACAATCTTACATTGTGATTCGATAAAATAGTTGCCGATTCGTTGATTTTGTCAAGAAATGTTTCACGGGAAACTCCTAAGGCAGCTGATTCGATAAATGCCTCAAGCTCTTGATTCTCTTGCGCTTGAATCAATCCGAGATGCCTAGACGGCCAAACAGCCGAGTCATTCTGACGCATTATCCCCAAGATTGTTGAATCCAAAGAGTCACTTAGCATCTTGGCGTGGCGGTCGCTGGCTACGCGGTTTAGAATGATACCTGCAATATTCAAACTTGGCCGATAAGTCGAAAACCCGTGCACGACAGCGGCCACAGATTGCGCCTGTTTGGCTGCATCAATCACTAGAATGACCGGCAATCCCAAAGCTTCGGCCAAATCCGCCGTTGAACCCTTCGCGCCATCCGGCCCATCGAAAAGCCCCATAACACCCTCGATGATGATAATATCAGCATCAACTTCCGTAAGCCTTGTTTTGCAAACTTCAGCTCCCATCGCCCAATAATCAAGATTGATGCAAGGTCGGCTACTCGCAGCTTCATGAAAGCGGCCATCAATATAATCTGGCCCGACTTTGGCGGAGGCCACTTTAAGCCCGCGATTTCGCAGCGCGCGAATGAGCCCAAGTGTGATAAGGGTTTTGCCGCTGCCAGAATGAGGTGCTGCAATCAGCAAACCTCTAGCCAATTGGATTGTCCTTGAGGGCGGGCGAATACCAATCCAGCAATTCGCGCCAATCGGAAGCATGGCCGATCACCACGATTGCCGGTGTTGGCGGCTTATGGTTTTTCACATATTCACCTGCTTCGCTCAAAATCGTGGAAGCGACAGTTTGGTTCGGCATGGAAGCATTAGAAACTATCGTCACAGGGTGATCAGCAGGACGGCCCGCTTTCATCAAAGTCTCAGCAATTTCGCCTAAGTTCTTGACACCCATATACATTACAATCACCGGTGCCGCAGTGGCAATCGCTTGCCAATTCAAATTGGCAGGCATTTTGCCTGTGGCGTCATGGCCAGTTAAAAAGATCACAGCGTGGTTCGTGTCTCGGTGGGTCACGGGAATTCCCGCATAGGCCAGTCCGCCAATGCCCGATGATATACCCGGCACAATGCGAAACGGAACCCCCGCTTTGGCCAAGCTCTGGCTTTCCTCGCCACCGCGACCAAACATAAACGGATCGCCACCTTTGAGGCGCAGCACACGTTTCCCCGCATGGGCAAGTTCAATCAAGCGAACTGAAATATCGCGTTGCACTGGCGAGGGTTTGCCGCCGCGTTTCCCTGCATATTCGAGTTCAGCCCCCGGGCGAACCCAGCGTAAAATATCAGGGTTCACCAAGGCATCATAAACCACCACGTCGCAGTTCTGCATGGCGTGATAGCAGAGCAAGGACATAAGACCGGGAGCGCCCGGCCCAGCACCCACCAGCCACACCCATCCCTCAGCAAAATGCGGAAATGGTTCGGCATCCAATTTCGCAAAGCCAGAATCCTTACCGGAATGGGCTTCCCAGCTTGCGACAGTTTTGGTGGTTTTATTGATCATGGCCCCTTATAGATAGGCTCATGCGTTTGGAAAAGCCTCAATCACCATTAAGACGCGGCTGGACCACTGGCGCATGTGCCACTGCGGCGGTTAAAGCTGCATACACGGCATTGCTGACAGGCCAATTTCCTGATCCGGTTTCGATTACATTGCCCAAGGGCGAGCAGCCAGCTTTTCCCTTGGCGCTTGAAGAAAAAGGCGAGGGCTGGGCGCGTGTGGGCATCATCAAAGATGCTGGCGATGATCCTGATGTCACCCATGGTGCGATGGTGATCGCCACAGTGCGCCTTCGCGGCAAAGGTGTGACATTTAAAGCAGGCGAGGGGGTTGGCATGGTGACGAAGCCCGGTCTTCCCATTGCCGTCGGCGAACCAGCTATTAATCCCGTGCCCCGCCAAATGATGATGGCTGAGATCGCAGCGCTAGGCGGCGGTGATGTCGAAATCGAAATTTCAATTTCCAATGGCGCAAACATCGCGCTCAAAACCTGGAACCCACGCCTCGGCATCATCGGTGGCTTGTCAATTTTAGGCACCACCGGAATCGTCAATCCATTTTCCTGTGCCGCTTGGATCGCTTCAATCCACCGTGGCATTGATGTGGCTCGTGCGATGAAGTTGGAGCATGTGGCAGGTTGCACGGGTTCAACTTCTGAAGACGCAGTGCGCGCGCATTTTGATCTGCCGCTTGAAGCGATGTTGGACATGGGCGATTTTGCGGGCGGGCTTCTCAAATACATCCGCGCCAATCCACTGCCGCGCGTCACCATTGGTGGTGGCTTTGGCAAGATGGTGAAACTAGCGCAGGGTGCGATGGATTTGCATTCGGGCAGAAGCCAGGTTGATTTTGCCTGGCTGGCGACACACGCACACGAGTCGATGCGATCCGATGTGCTGGCCGCCAACACCGCCCAACAAGTGTTAGAATTGGTCGGCGCTTCACTTGCGGAAAAAATTGCGCAGGAAGCATTAGTTCATGTAAAGCGCGTGCTGGAATCAAGTTCGGTTGCAGACGTTATCGTTGTCGACCGCGCAGGAAAAATTATTGCTCATGCAAAGTAAAAAAGTTCTCATCTTGGGTGGCACACGCGATGCGCGACAACTCGCTTTCCGTCTCATCCATGCTGGCCATGATGTCACCACTTCTTTTGCGGGCGTGACAGAGCATCCGGTTCAGCCCGAAGGCAAAGTGCGCGTTGGTGGCTTTGGTGGCGCCCAAGGCCTTCGCCAATATTTGCAAGTTGAAGAATATGACGTGGTGGTTGATGCCACCCATCCCTTTGCGGCAATTATATCGGCCAATGCAGCAGAAGCAGCCGGAGATATTTTACTGTTGCGATTAGAACGCCCGGCATGGATTGCACGGCCCGACGACAATTGGATCGATGTTGAAAATATCGAAGCCGCAGTCTCGGCACTTCCATTGAACGCATCAGTTATGCTGACCATTGGCCGCAAAGAAATTGAGCCCTTCATCAAACGCGCCGACCTCAAAGGTGTAACTCGCATGATCGAGCCTAGGGCAATAGCCTTGCCACCCAGTTGGAACCTAATCCTCGAACGCCCACCTTTCACATTAGGAAGTGAAATCGGGTTATTGCATGATCATGGCATCACGCATTTGGTTTCAAAAAATGCAGGCGGCAGTGAAACAGAGACAAAGCTGGTCGCAGCACGAAATTTGAAAATTCCAGTGGTTATGATCGCAAGGCCGTTTAAGCCCGCTGTTACAACTTATTCAACTGTCGAGGCTCTTAACACCCATATCTCAAAGCTTGGCAGCTCCGCTGGTTAAAGCTAGTGTTGCCAATCAACCCTGAATCGGATTCGTCTCAATGCGCAAAATCCTCTCCCTCGTATTCTTAATGGCAGCCATGTTCAGCGCGGCCTCCGCTTCCACGCTTGATGACGTGAAAAAGCGTGGCAAGCTTTTGTGTGGCGTCAATTCTGGATTGCTCGGCTTTGCACTCAAAGGCGACGACGGTAAATGGGCGGGGTTTGATGTTGATTATTGCCGCGCCGTGGCCGCCGCCGTTTTGGGTGATGCTGAGAAAGTGGATTATGTGCCGCTCACTACCAAGGATCGTTTCGATAGTTTGAAATCTGGCGCTGTCGATATTCTCGCTCGCAACACAACTTGGACGATGGACCGCGAAACCAAAATGCCGTTTCGCTTTGTCGGCATCAGCTATCATGATGGGCAAAGTTTTCTGGTGCCAAAATCAATTGGTGTGAATTCAGTTTTCAATCTGGGGCAGGCGGCAATTTGTTTCCTCTCGGGCACCACAACCCAAGATAATGTTGAAGATTTCTTCCGCGAAAAAGCGCTCGCTTTCACACCTGTCACCTTCGGAACGATTGATGAATTGGTGACAGCCTTTCAAGCCAAAGAGGGTGGCAAGTGTGATGCCTATTCAGCAGACCAATCACAGCTCTATGCCGTGCGTCTGAAATTGGCCAAACCGGATGATTATATAATCCTGCCAGAAGTGATTTCGAAAGAGCCATTAGGCCCAGCGGTTCGCCAAGGTGACGAGCAATGGTTCAACATTGCGCGTTGGACATTGGCGGCGTTGATCAACGCTGAAGAACTAAGCCTTCGCGGCGCAGGCGTGGATGACGCCAAAGCCAATAGTAAAAAGCCAGATATACGCCGCCTGATCGGTCTTGAAGGCACGTTTGGTGCCGACATGGGCCTCGACGCCGAATGGGCCGCCCGCGCCATCAAAGCTGGCGGCAATTACGGTGAAATATTCGAACGCAATCTGGGCAAAGGTTCAAAGCTCGGCATTGACCGGGGTTTGAACGCGTTGTGGAGCAAGGGCGGGATTTTGTATGCGCCGCCAGTGCGGTAGAATTATACTTCTTGTATAATTTTACAGTTACGTATACAAGGTGGCTATGAACAAACCTCTTATATTGCGAAAAGTTGGAAATTCTCTGACTCTTACTGTTTCAGACTTAGCGAAAGACTTAGGTCTTGGCGAAGGTGATCAGGTTTTTGCCGTTCGCACGCCGCGTGGTTTTGAAATCACACCTTATGATGCAAACTTTGACAAGGCTATGGATGTGGCACGCAATTTCATGCGCAAATATCCAAATGCCATGAAGAAACTGGCAGAATAGCAATCCGTCATGAATTGGTTGACAATTGAAATGGTGGAAGGCTTCCACCGTGAATCCCTCGCGCATTTTGGCGGCTCTGAAGGCTTGCGTGATCGCGGGCTTTTAGAAAGCGCCTTGGCTCGCCCAGAAAATATTTTGGCATATGAACCAGATGCTGATGTGTTCCGCTTGGCCGCATCCTATGGCCATGGTCTTGTGAAAAACCATCCCTTCATTGATGGCAACAAACGCACGGGAACGTTGGCTGCCGTTGTGTTTTTGGGAATTAATGGTGTTGAAGTTGATTTTGATGAAGCTGAAATTGCTGTCATGATTATTGGAGTGGCTGCAAGTGAGTTTTCAGAACTTGATCTTGCTGATTGGTTACGGAAAAATGCGATTGCGAGCTAACCCCCCGTCGCAATCTCCTTCCCGCTCGCGCCCCATTCCGCCCAGCTGCCGTCATAGAGTTTGAGATCGGTTGCACCCAACTCAGTCAGCGCCAGTGTGACAATCGCCGCTGTCACGCCAGAGCCACAGCTCGTGACTATGGGCTTATCGAGGCTCACTTTCGCTTTCTTAAAAATCGCCGCAAGATCATTGGGATGACGCAAGGTTCCGTTGTTATGCAGAAGACTTGCATAATGCACATTCTTAGCACCCGGAATGTGGCCAGGTTTTACACCTGCGCGAGGTTCTGGTTCTTCGCCACGAAAACGCGTGGGCGATCTTGCATCGATGATTTGAGCTTTGGTTTGCCCCAATTCATTCATCGAAACCACCTTTGATGGGTCAAGTCTTGCCCAGAAACTCCCAGCTTGATTTAAAATTTTAGCGTCAGATTTTGTTTCGCGTTCTTCAGCCAACCATTTTTTGAGGCCACCATCCAGCACCGCAACATTCACAATGCCAAATGCTTTTAACATCCACCAAGCCCGCGCCGCCGAAAACAAACCAACGCTGTCATAACATATAATTCTTTTGTTGTTGCCAACTCCAAGTCTACCCACTTCACGGCCAAATTTTTCAGCACTTGGCATCATATGCGGCAGTTTTGATTCAGTATCTGAAATCGCATCAAGATCAAAAAACTGTGCATCTTCTATATGTTTAACCTCAAATTCAGCCCGAGCATTGCGCTTTGTTGCGGGCATGTGCCATGAGCAATCAAGAATGCAAATATCCGGATCGCTCAAATGATTGGCCAGCCATTCAGTTGAGATCAAATCTCTCACTTTGGAATATCCTCAAACACCTGCGGCGCTTTCGACTTTGCTTCCAGCCACGCGGGCACGGGCAAATCTTTACTGCGCAAGAAATCAGGGTTGAAAAGTTTAGAAGCATAGCGCGTGCCATAATCGCAAAGGATAGTCACAATTGTATGGCCAGGCCCCATTTGTTTGGCCAGCGCCATTGCGCCCGCCACATTCACACCGGTTGATCCCCCCATGCACAAGCCTTCATGTTCCAGCAGATCAAATGCAATCTGAATGGCTTCATTGTCGTGCACTTGAAATGCATCATCAATCACAGCACCTTCTAAATTCGCTGTAATGCGCCCTTGGCCAATGCCTTCAGTGATGGATGAGCCTTCAGATTTCAGCTCGCCATGTTTGTAAAAATTATAAAGTGCTGCCCCCATCGGATCAGCCAGTGCAATACGAATATTCTTGTTGTGTTTTTTCAGCGCCATACTCACGCCCGCAAGCGTTCCGCCTGATCCAACGGCACAGGAAAACCCATCAACCCTGCCATTGGTTTGCGACCAAATCTCTGGCCCCGTGCCTTCAATATGCGCGTTGCGATTGGCGACATTATCAAACTGGTTTGCCCACACAGCGCCCATGGCTTTGGCCAAGCGGCCAGAATATTTCACATAGTTGTTGGGGTTCTTATAAGGCACCGCAGGCACTTCGATGAGCTCAGCACCCAGTTGCCGCAACACATCTTTCTTCTCCTGTGCTTGTGTATCGGGAATCACGATAACAGTTTTGAAACCCATAGCATTGGCCACTACACATAAGCCGATGCCTGTGTTGCCAGCTGTACCTTCGACAATCGTCCCGCCCGGTTTCAATTCACCGCGCTTTACCGCGTCCTTGATAATAAACAGTGCCGCACGGTCTTTCACTGATTGGCCAGGGTTCATGAACTCTGCTTTGCCAAGAATGGTGCAGCCTGTGAGTTCAGACGCTTTGCGCAGCTGAATGAGCGGCGTGTTGCCTATGGCATCAATGACGTTGTGGCGAATATCCATGGGCAACTCCTTGTGAAAACACAAATTGCCCTAGATCAGAGCCAAAAGCAAAGGGCTGATCATTCGCATGACCAGCCCTTCAAATTTGGCTCCCCGAGCTGGACTCGAACCAGCGACAATTCGATTAACAGTCGAATGCTCTACCAACTGAGCTATCAGGGAATATGTGCAGCGCTATAGCAGATGATATTTAACGCGCAAACACTAAATTTTACTTTCTCCTTAGGTGCTGAAAATAGCATTATCGACACTACATAGCATGTTTGGGGAGATCGCATGGTACGTCATATCAAATTTGCGGGCTTTAATGTCCGCGTTCCGGCCCATCCATTATTGCGCGCAGCATTGGGCATAGCGCTGGTATTTGGAGGGATATTTAGCTTTTTGCCGATCCTCGGTGTTTGGATGTTGCCGCTGGGGCTGATCATTCTCTCAATTGATTCTGCGTTAATCAGAAGGTTTCGCAGAAAATTGACAGTGCGTTTAGGACGATGGCTTGTGCAGCGTTGGCCAAATTTTGCGCGCCGCGTCGGATTTGGCGTGACAACTTAGTATAACACAGGAAATTTGGAGGCCTCGCCCAGAATCGAACTGGGATGCAAGGATTTGCAATCCTCTGCGTAACCACTCCGCCACGAGGCCTCATTTGGTGGTCGGGGCGTTATAAGCACAGATGATTAAAGAAACAACACCATGTTTTGGCTTTCAAGAGTTAAATTCAGTTGAGTTTTATTGCCGGGTCAAAGGTTAATATGCGTGGGCGACAGCCCCGATGCGTAACGTTCGTAAATCGTCTGATAAGCGAGTTCCAGATTTTTAGCAAAATTCTTGCCCGAAAAGCCGGGTGCCAAATTTCGATTTTGCCAAATCTTCTGTCTCAGTTCTTTTAATTTTTCGGGATTATTTGCCAGTTCGATGGCTTTGTTAATGAAGTCTTTCTTCGAGCTGGCGATCAATTCATTAGCATCTAAAGAATGCACCAAGCTGGCACCCACACGTCCTGCAAAAGTATCGCCAATTTCTGTCAGTAGCGGAAGTCCTGCCCACAAAGCGTCGCTCGCGGTCGAGTGGGCGTTAAAGGGAAGGGTGTCTAAAAACAGATCCGCGTTACGATGCCTCGCCAGATGATCCCCCGTTGCCATTATTGGCGCAAAAATCAAGCGTTCTGGCGCAATGCCACGGCGCTTTGCTTCAAATCTCAAATTCTTAACGATATTGGAATGGTACTCACGCAGCCAAAGGACACTACCTTCAACCTTTTTCATAATGTGCATCCAGCTATCGAAGACTTCTGCATTGATCTTGTAGTTGGCGTTAAAGCTGCAAAACACAAAACCAGTCTTAGGCAAGCCCAGCTCTTCACGTTCAAACACACGATCAGAAATTTTACGCGTGCTATCGTTGGGCATATAGCTGTGCGGTAGCCTGATTATTTTTTCTGCATAGTGTTTTTGGGCGTCTTCAGGAATTGTAATTTTGTCGGCGATCAAATAGTCGTAAAGATCAGATCCCATTGTTCCGGCGTAACCTAGGTAGTTGATTTGTAAAGGTGCCACGCGTTCTAAAAAAACGTCTGTTCTTGGTGTGCCCGTATAGCCGTTTAAATCAATAGCAATATCAATCTCTTTTTCCTTAGCAATATCGCGGATATGCTGACTTTTCAGTCCCTCCACTTCAATCAATTCATCAAAGCAGGGCCGCAACCTTTTGCGCACGATATCGTCTACTGCCTGCTTTTTATTGATCGCGAAAGCGTAGATACTAAAATCAGATCGGTTGTGGTTTTCAAAAACCTCTGACATCACCCACGCCACTGGATGCTGGCGCAGGTCCGAAGAAAAATATCCGATCGAAATCTTCTTTTTATGGATTGTCGGTGGAGCAGGAATTTCAATTGGTTTTAGTTTATAATTCAGTTTTATATTGAGTTCAGTCAAACTTTTCAAAAGTGCTGGATCATCAATCATTGACAATGCGCTGAATGAATCGACAACCTGTTGTCCTTTTGCGATTTCTTTTTTCAATACGTCAATATGGGTGCGATTGTCGCTCCAATCGCAAATTGATCTTTTTTCAAATAACAATTTGCCGCGTATGAGAGGAATATCACTCGCCAAACTCAAGGCTTTTTCGAAGTGGCGTATAGCTTCCTGCTTTTCGCCCAATTTAACAAAAAGATCTGCGGCTCCGGCATGCGCTGCAACAAGTTTTGGATCAAAATGAAGTGCCCGCATATAAGCAGCCATCGCTTCTTCATAGCGCTTCAATATATTTAAGACATTTGCTCTTTCGCAATGTGCTTGGGCATATGAAGGTTTTAAAGAAATAGCTTTATCGAGCTTTTCAATCGCGGCTAAATAGTTTTCATCGATTTTCTCGATAATGCCTAAATTGCAATAGGCCTCTGCGTATTCGGGCTTAAGCTTTATTGCCCGTGAAAAGCTTTCAGCCGCAGATTTGTAATCTCGAAAGTCCATTAAGGCACTGCCCAACCCTAAATGCAGCGAAGCTTCATCCGGATTGAGATCAATCGCCTTTTTATAATTCTCAGCTGCTTTTTCCGGTCGTTTCATTTCTTCGTAACAAACAGCCAAATTGCCATAAGCCGCGCTGAAATTGGGATCGATTTCCAGAGCCCGGCTGATCAGTTTGATGCATTGTTGATAAAGCTTTTTCTGAAGTTTGATCACGCCGAGAAGATGCAGCGTTTCTTCGTGGTTTGGGGCGGCTTCCAGAATTTGAGTGTAGAGGCCCTCAGCCTGCTCAATGCGTCCATTTTGGTGCATTGCCAATGCAGTTTTAAAGACCGTTTTAACGTCAGTTTGCATTAATTCACTTTCGTGGGATAGCCTGATTTAAGACCGCTTCGAAGCACAATTTACTCAAAGCTTTCTAGATATAATGGACTTATCTAAGTGAAGGCGGTATGTGGAGCAATCAAAACTTTAATGGATAAATCATGCTCAATTTCGCCCAAGCCCGCACGAATATGGTCGACAGTCAACTTCGCCCCAATGGCGTAACGGATGGGCGGATATTGGATACGATGCAATCAGTTAAGCGCGAGAATTTTCTTGGGCAGGCTCAGGAATCGCTGGCCTATATGGATGGCGATGTGGCATTAAATGAAGCAACCGACGGCCCGCGTTTTTTAATCGAACCAATGGCATTCGCGCGCATGCTGCAATTTGCTGAGTTGGATCCTGGCGACCGTGTTTTGGATATTGGCGCAGGTACAGGTTATGGCGCTGCGGTTTTGGCGCAATTGGTTTTGAATGTCACGGCTGTCGAACAAGATACTGGCTTGGTCGCTCTGGCGCGGCAAAATCTCGCAGCTTTAGCAAATGTTGTCATCGTCGAAGGCAGCCACGCCCATGGTTCTCCACAGTCGGAAATGTTTGATTTGATCGTTATTGAGGGTCGCATTGATGAAGTGCCAAGTGCGCTTTTTTCTCAAGTAAAAGATGGCGGGCGCGTCGTCGCTGCAATTGGCTCGCGCGATAACGCGCAGTGCTGCGTTTACCGCAAATCAGGACACACTCATACAAAACGCATAGCGTTTGATATTTCTGTGGCGGCTTTACCTGGCTTTGGAAAACCAAAAACGGCGTTTGCTTTTTAGCTCAGTTCGACCTATATCGGTTTGCAATAGGGGTGAAGACGTAACACCTGATTCCTAGGCCGAGGTTTGTATGGTCTCATGTGTATCAGTTATGGAGCGCGGTTAAACACCTCAGGGATGGCAGAGCGGGTGTATAGAGGTATTTAGATTGCAGAATCATGTTCGTATGCGTGCCCTATTGTTGGGCGCTATTGCTGTTTTTGCTATGGCAAACACATCATCAGTTTTGGCCGAAACGCTGGCACAGGCCATGTCCAGCGCTTATCATAACAACTCCACGCTTGAATCTGAGCGTGCTGCTTTGCGTGCGACTGATGAAAGCGTTCCACAAGCTCTCGCGGGCTGGCGTCCCACAATTACCGCAAATGAAAG
This sequence comes from Hyphomicrobiales bacterium, assembly GCA_025359045.1. GTDB lineage: Bacteria > Pseudomonadota > Alphaproteobacteria > Rhizobiales > Aestuariivirgaceae > Aestuariivirga. The sequence continues at coordinate 44,890 of JANYHN010000013.1, forward strand.
TGTTACTCACACTTGGACGGATACCTCCATTCCATTTGCGAATACTGGGCAAGCCAGCAGGGGTGATTTATCAATCACATTGAGCCAGCCGATTTTCAGAGGCTTTAAAACTGTTGAATCGACAGCCGTAGCGGAAGCGCAAGTTAATGCTGGTCGGCAAAACCTCTTGGTCGTCGAACAGACAACGCTGTTTAACGCCATTCAAGCTTATATGAATGTTATTCAGTTTCGGCAAATTCTCGGTTTGCGCCAAAAAAATGTTAATGTGCTGCAAAAACAGTTAAACGCCACCCAAGCCCGTTTCAACGCTGGTGAATTAACGCGGACTGACGTTTCTCAGGCCCGTGCAACGCTGAGCGGTTCGCAAGGTCAATTGGCGATTGCCGTGGCCAATGTGAAAGCAGCTGAAGCTAATTTTCTGCAGGTCGTGGGTCACTCACCGGGAAAGCTGGCAGTGCCACGCTTGGCGCCTCGTCCTCGCAGTTTGAATGAAGCCCATGCAATTGCTCAGCAAACCAACCCTAACATTCTTTTTGCTGCCCAAGTTCAGGATGCTTCCGAACATCAGATTGGCGTTATTGGCGGCGATTTGTTACCGCAACTTAGTGTTTCGGCCTCTGCAAGTATTGACCGCAGTTTTGATAACAATAATTATACTTCGGTGGGCACAATTCAGGGCTCTTTGGTGGTGCCAATTTATGAAGCAGGTCGGACCTATTCGGGTGTGCGACAAGCTAAGGAAACAGCGAGCCAAAACCGCCTTAAAGTTGTTTCAGCGGTGCGTAATGTTCGTGAAAGTGTGACCAACGCTTGGAACAATATTATATCGACTGGCCAAGGCCTTGCTTCGGCCCGGTCGCAGGTTGCGGCTTCGCGCTTGGCGCTTGACGGTGTTCAACAGGAATATCAAGTGGGTTCACGTTCAACCATTGAAGTGTTGAACGCTGAACAAACACTTGTCGGTTCAGAAATTTCGCAAGTGACAGCCCAACATGATCAAGTTATTGCGTCCTATTCACTTTTAGGCTCGATGGGTCATCTTACGGCCCGTCATCTTGGGATCGGTGGTCTCTATGATCCAACAGAGCATTATAATGATGTGCGTAACAAGTGGATCGGCCTTGACGCTGTGTCAGGCGAGTCGCAGTAAGCTGTTATGTACAATGCGTGTGACATGACGTAGTGTTTCATAACGCAAATGCGAACGTAATTAAGGGGCCTTTCGTTCCGTGACTGTTGAACCGCGTGTAGAAGAATTGCTGGCGTCGATCCGCAAGGCCATTGATGATGACTTGGGCGGAATTTCTGCGCCCCCTTCCACTAAAACATCTGGCAACTCGCAAGGCACATTAATGCGCGGCGCACTGCGTGAAATGCGGGTGAATTTTGATCCCAGCGCTGCAGGCCGCGAACAGGCCGACGGTGAAATTTCTCAATTGCGCGAGCGTATCGGCCGCAGCCGCTCTGATTCAGCTTTTGCAATCAGTCCACCTACGCCAAAACCGCACGTGCCGCGCGCGTCACTTTCGCCGGAGCCAACCAGACGTAACGGTATTGGCAGCATCCTGTCTGGCGAAATATCACGCCCCGAACTGCCGCCGCGCCAGCCACCCGCGTTGCGCCAAACTTATGTTGAAGAAACGCCGCGCTATGTTGAACCTGCCGTCTATGAGCCTGAATATCAGGAGCGCATATGGGAAGAGCAGGCTGAACTCCAACATCAGCAAGAATATTATGAACCTGCTTATGCGCCTCAACCTTCGCAAGGCGCTTTGGTTTCGCCCAGCACAGCTTATTCGGCGCAAAATTCATTTCAACAGCTGACTGATGCTATCATGGCCCGCGCTTCGGGCGACCGTGGCATTGAAGATATCACGCAGAATTTGCTGCGTGGCATGCTCAAAACTTGGCTCGACGATAATTTGCCACAACTCGTCGAAAAACTGGTGCGCGAAGAGATTGAGCGCGTGGCCCGGCGCGGGCGTTAATTCCACCCTGTTGCGAATGGGTCAAAGGTGGTGTTTAAGCGCCGCAACTCAAGCAACAAAGAATCCCTAAATGACTCTCGACACAAAATTCGTTCCCGCCGAAATGGAAGCCCGTCTTTATAAACAGTGGGAAGAGGGTGGTTATTTCAAACCGGGCCGCAAGCCAAACGCCAAACCGTTCACCATTGTCATTCCGCCGCCGAATGTCACTGGTTCGCTCCATATGGGGCACGCACTCAACAACACCATTCAAGATATTTTAGTGCGTTTTGAACGCATGCGGGGCAGGGATGTGTTGTGGCAACCGGGCACTGATCATGCTGGCATCGCCACGCAGATGGTGGTGGAGCGATTGCTCGCCAAAGAAAATAAGACTGACCGCAAGACCATGGGCCGCGAGGCATTCCTCAAACGCGTATGGGAATGGAAAGATGAATCCGGCGGCATCATCACACAACAACTCCGCCGTCTGGGCGCATCGTGCGATTGGAGTCGCGAACGCTTCACCATGGACGAGGGCCTGTCGAAAGCTGTGCGTAAAGTTTTCGTGCAGCTCTATAAAGAGGGGCTGATTTATAAAGACACGCGTCTCGTCAATTGGGATCCGGTTTTTGAAACCGCGATCAGCGATCTCGAAGTTGAAACCCGCGACACCAAGGGTGCTATGTGGTCATTCGCCTATCCGCTGGTCGATGGTGAAATTGATGGCCTGAAAGAAATTGTCATTTCCACCACGCGGCCTGAAACCATGTTGGGTGATGGCGCAGTTGCCGTGCATCCATCGGATGAGCGCTATAAAAATCTTGTGGGCAAAATGGTTTGGCTGCCCATCGCCAATCGCAAAATCCCCATCATCGCCGATGAATATCCCGATCCCGAATTCGGCACAGGTGCTGTGAAGATCACTGGCGCTCATGATGAAAACGATTTTCATGTGGCAAAGCGCAACAATATTCCGCTGATCATGTTGATGGATAAAAAAGCCCGCATGATTTCCACGCCCGAAAACCATGTGCCCGAGCGTTATAACGGCATTGATCGTTACAAGGCGCGTGAAATGATTTTGGAAGAAATCGAAGCGCTTGGTTTCTATCGCGGCAAAGAAGAAAAGATGATCCCGCAACCCTTTGGTGATCGCAGCAATGTGGTGATCGAGCCGATGCTCACCGAGCAATGGTATGTGAATGCTGGCGAACTCGCCAAGCCCGCTATCAAAGTTGTCGAAGAAGGCCAAACCAAATTCGTTCCAGCCAATTGGGATAAAACTTATTACGAATGGATGCGCAACATTCAGCCCTGGTGCATCTCGCGCCAACTCTGGTGGGGCCACCAAATTCCGGCGTGGTATGGGTTTGGCGATCGCCAAGTCAAATCAATCATTGGAAATGCGAAACTGTTAAATTCCGGAATCACTGTAACAATACAGCGTACCGTTGATAGAGAAACAGGTCGTGACAATGCTTTTTCTGCGGTGGAAAAAGACCTCGTCTTTTGTCTGGAACAATTTGATCCTAATTCTGCGGAATTTTTTGAACGACTTGGTGAGCTCTCCTCATTATCCGAATTGAAGACTTGGCGTGTAGTTGAAGTTAGTAATAGGGCGGACGCGGCCAATGTTCTTCTTGATTCAGTCATAGCCAATGATCCCTGCTATCCTGTTTGGCGCGACGAAGACGTGCTCGACACATGGTTCTCCTCTGCTCTCTGGCCGTTCTCAACACTCGGCTGGCCCGAGCAAACGCCGATCCTCAAGCGCCATTATAAAACCGACGTGCTGGTCACAGGGTTCGACATCATCTTCTTCTGGGTGGCTCGCATGATGATGATGGGCCTGCATTTCATGGATGGCGAAGTGCCATTTGAGACGGTCTATATCCACGCTCTCGTTCGCGACGAGAAGGGCCAGAAAATGTCGAAGTCCAAGGGCAATGTCATTGACCCGTTGGAATTGATTGATGAGTTCGGCGCCGATGCCTTGCGCTTCACAATGGCCGCTATGGCTGCACAAGGGCGTGATCTGAAGCTCGCCAAATCGCGTGTAGAGGGTTACCGCAACTTCGCCACCAAGCTGTGGAATGCCGCGCGTTTTGCCGAAATGAACGGCGTGGCCAAGGACGAAAATTTTGATCCCGTCGCCGCCCGTGTCTCCGTCAATCGCTGGATTGCAGGTGTAGCCGCGCGGTGCCGCGATACGGTGACGAAAGCGATTGAAGACCACAAATACAATGAAGCCGCCGCCAGCCTGTATCAATTCGCCTGGAATGTCTATTGCGATTGGTATGTGGAATTGATCAAGCCGATTTTGACCGGAACCGACGAGACCGCCAAAGCCGAAACCCGCGCCTGTGCGGCCTGGGCGTTTGAGCAAATCCTTGTCTTGCTGCACCCCTTCATGCCCTTCATCACCGAAGAGCTGTGGAGTAAAACTGCCACCCGCAGCCATATGTTGATCGACGCAAGCTGGCCTTCATATCAAGGCCTTGGCGATGCAAAAGCCGATGCTGAAATGAATTGGGTCATCCGCTTGATTTCCGAAATCCGCTCCGTGCGCGCCGAAATGAACGTGAACGCCGGAGCCAAAATCCCCTGCGTGATTGTGGGTGCCGCCCAAGAAGCCCGCATGCGCACCGCCAATTGGGAAGCCGAAATCATGCGGCTCGCAAGGCTATCATCATTGGTGTTCGAAGACGTGGTTCCCCCAGCCTCAGCCCAAATCGCCTTAGACGAAGCCACAGTAGCACTTCCCCTCGAAGGCATGATCGACTTCGCCGCAGAGCGTGCAAGGCTCAACAAAGAACTCGAAAAAATCGCCAAAGACATGGGGGGGGTAGACGGGCGTTTGAACAACCCCGGCTTTGTTGCAAAAGCCCCACCCGAAGTGCTGGTCGAAAGCCGCGAATTGAAAGCGCAGTTGGAAGAGAAGAAGGCGAAGGTGCTTGAGGCGTTGAGGAGGTTGGGGTGAAGGAAAATTTATGAGAAAAACTTTTGTCAGATTTCTTCAACTTTGTCTTCTCGTCTCGATGATCATAATTTTCGGATTCATTGTTTTTGACATCAAAATTCCTCTGCGACTATTATTTGGTTTTTTATTTTCCATTTGCTCTCTTGGCTTTCTATGGTTCTTGTCTCAATTTCTATTGGATTTACGGCAATACAGTAGAGCCGGTTGGAATTTTGAAAAACGGAAGCCGCGCGTTGTATTCCAACGGGAAGAGTTTGGAGGTGGACCAGATATGTCACCGCAAGAAATGATACGGCTTGGTTATCCGTTGGCAATTCTGTTTTTTTTGGTATTTTCTGTTGTATTTGGAACAATATTTTTGACTATCAATTAATTCGCATTCATCCCTGCCACCCCCACAGCCCTTCGGGCAGCTCCCCCGGCAAGCCGGAGGGAGCGTGTAAAATTTCAGTTTCGTGCTTGGTATGACGGGCGGTGTTTATTCATCACGCTCCCTCAGCTTGCTGGGGGAGCTGTCCGAAGGACTGAGGGGGGCCTTTGGTTGATACAGGCTCGGTCTCCCATCTAACTTCGCCAATATCCCATCAAGCGCGTCGTTCAAATGTTTATAAACATCCACGTTGTCGATACGGTGCACTTGGAATCCAACAGCTTCCAAATATTTTGATCGCCGCGCATCATAAGCCACTTCCTCATCTGAACTATGTGTATCGCCATCAACTTCTATGATGAAAGCTTTCTCACGACACAGAAAATCCACGATATACGAGCCAATCAGAACCTGCCGCACAAATCGATGGCCACCCAAACTGCGTTTGCGCAATGCGCCCCATAATTTTATTTCAGCAGGTGTTTGCCGCCTCCGCAATTCACGGGAAAATTTTTGGTTCATGCTTTGATGTTAAGTGACGTGGATCTCGTGTCAAGCACCCCCTCAGCTTCGCTGGGGGAGCTGTCCGAAGGACTGAGGGGGTGCTTTGATCAACCTCACTTTGACAGATATTCTTGCTTTCATCGTCTTACTAAAAAGCTTAGCATTCTATCATGCCTCCAATCCTCAAAACCCGCATCCCAACGCCCATCGGCGATATGATCCTTGTCGCCCGAGATGGTGTGTTGCTGCTGCTGGAATTTGAAGATGCGATGCCTCGTATTGAGTGCCAGATGAAGGCGCGGTTTCAGGATTTTGAGTTGCAGCTTGCCAGCAATCCGTTTGGCTTGTACGATGTGATGAAAGATTATTTCAGCGGCAACATTCAAGCCATCGATAATATCCTGACCGATGGCGGCGGAACAGCTTTTGAAAAACAAGTTTGGTCTGAACTCCGTAAAATCCCCACCGGCACCACAGTCTCCTATGGCTTCATCGCGCGCAAACTAGGCGACATCAATATGAGCCGCGCGGTGGGCACAGCCAATGGTCGCAATCCCATTGCCATCGTCGTTCCCTGCCACCGCGTCATCGGTGCTGATGGTTCTATGACGGGTTATGGCGGCGGCATTGCCCGCAAAGAATGGCTGCTGCGTCATGAAGGTGCGTTGCTGATTTAAGCAAAAAGGGCGTGAGCGTCCCCACGAACCAGTTTGCACCAGCTTTCGAATTTTATGCGTAAAATTCGGAAAAACAATATTTACAATATCAAACAGCAGGGCCGTTGAATTAAACGACCGAATTGCTATTTAGTCCTATTATGAGAACAAGTCAAGAACTTTTTTGAATTTTCTTTTTGACGGTTTTTCGGTTGCGCAGAACATGTTCGTGTTCTTTGTCATACAAGGCCGAATCCCTGAATTCCGTATGCCCCAAAACTGGCCCCACCAAAACTAGGGCAGTGCGCGTTATTTTGGCTTCTTTCACCTTTTTGGCAATCGTTGACAGCGTGCCATGAATGAAAAGTTCATCTGGCCATGTCACACGGTAGGCCACAACTACCGGGCAATCAGCGCCATAATGCGGGGTCAACTCGCGTTCAATGTGGCCGAGATTTCGGATCGACAAATGAATTGCCAAAGTCGCCTTTGATGCACCCAGCAGCGCCAGCTCCTCTCCCGGAGGCATGGCTGAAGCCTGCATCGTTGTGCGGGTCAAAATAACGGTCTGAGCAATTTCTGGCAGTGTGAATTCAGTTTTTAATGCGGCCGCTGCAGCCGCAAAAGCGGGAACACCCGGCGTCACGTCATATTCAATGCCTAACGCATCAAGTCTTCTCATCTGTTCGGCAATTGCTCCGTACAAGGACGGATCGCCGGAATGGACGCGGGCTACGTGCTGATTTTTTGAATGCGCCAATTTGATTTCGTCGATAATCTGATCAAGATGAAGCGGGGCTGTATCAACGACACGTGCACCCTCAGGGGCAGCCTTCACAATTTCTTCAGGCACAAGAGAGCCAGCATATAGACATACGGGGCAGGATTGGATGAGCTTCAATCCACGAACAGTGATGAGGTCAGCTGCCCCGGGGCCAGCGCCAATAAAGTGTACTTTCATTTTGCATCCATTTTTTTCGCATAACCACGCGGCGTGTAAGCATAAGTCTTGCCATCGCCCCGTGTGATTGATTTTGATTGTGACGAACCCACCATCACTATTGTAAGCATATCGACTTCTTCGGGATTGAATTCCGAGAACTTCCGTATACGGACGTTTTCTTCAGGCCGTCCCAGATTGGTGGCCACAACAACTGGCGTATCAGGCGGGCGATGATTTTTAAGAATGGCAAAGGCGCGTTCCAATTGGTCGCGGCGTTTGAGTGAGCGCGGGTTATAAAATGAAATCACAAAATCTCCCTCCGCCGCCGCCTTGATGCGTTTCTCAATGGCTACCCAAGGCGTCAACAAATCCGATAGTGAGATACAGCAGAAATCATGGCCGATCATTGCGCCGGCCTTGGCTGATGCCGCTTGGAAAGCAGAGATACCGGGATGCACCTCCACCTTGATGCGGTTTGGTTCGCGGTCGATCAATTCATAAACCAAAGCCGCCATCGCATAAATCGCCGCATCGCCGGAACAGATCAACGCCACGCGCTTACCTTGCTTGGCGAGCTCAATAGCATGGCGGCACCGGGCTTCTTCATCACCGAGGGGAAAACGGTGTTCGGTCTGATCGATCAACATATCTGAGACGAGATCGAGATAAAGGCCATAGCCAACCCATTCGGTGGCCAAGGCCAGTTCAATTGAAACATTCGGACTCCGAGTAATTCTATGTCCAGGGCCAATACCGACCACAGAAACCTGGCCACGTCGTTCTCCTTGGTGATTTTGAAAATCATCGAATGATGCAGCTTCTGCAATTGCAATAGTTGCGCGTTTGCTTTTAACTTTAGGCACCAACAATTTTCCATTGGGTCCAACTAGGGCCAATGCCGCAGCTTCGGCAACGCTTGGGGTTCCAACTTCATGCTCAACAATTGGAGAGGGTGTTATAATGCGATCCGACTCGGCCTTTAATTGTTCAGCTGTAAAATAAAATACATTTTTAAACTGATTGATCGCAGTTTCATCTTCCTTCAGATCAATTGATCCAAATTGATGAATAGATTTCTCAGAAATATTGTGCGTCGCCAAGGTTTCATCTAGCAGCAATTTCACTTCCGCAGGGTCAGTGCCCCGTTCGCACCCAATGCCAACGGCCAAAGTAAAGGGGTGATAGACGAGATGATGCGGGCCACTGGGTTTATTATAGATCGAGATTTCTTGAGTTACGATTTCACCACGCAACTTAGCAGCGGCTGCGGCTTTATGATCGGTTTGATTTGAAAGAACTGCCCTTGTTGGCTCATCAAGTGACTGACCGAACATAACATCACTCGCAGTGGTAATCGCCGGATTGCCAGACGTCAGGGACGCAATTTTCCGCGCCAGATCGTTTGCGCCATGATGTCCGCCTAGTAGAGGAACCACCGATGAGCCATCTTCGGCAACTGCGACAACAGGCGGTTCGATAGACTTATTCTTCAGACGGTCTGCAACTGCACGGATCAAAATGCCAGACGCACAAATTCCAATGATGGGATGATTGAGCATAAATGCGCGAGAGATTGCATGTGTTGCTTTTTCATAGTGCACATCGCAGCCTTCTAATCTTTCCGGTCCATGAATCGATCCACCAAGATTTACTTTCAGCTTCTTCGCCATGCTCAGGGCTGATGGCCCGAGAATGAATATCGAAATTTCTTTGGTATTCATTTGGCGCTCACAATAATCGTCGTAAAATATGGCAGGGTGTCACCTTCGATGTTTTCGACGGCAGTGATTTTCTGATTTTCATGCGTGGCATTTTGGACGGCGATGGCTTTTGACAGCAATCCCAGTTCTGCCAAAATCAATTTCACTTTCCCAAAATGTCGGCCCACTTTGATAATGGCAACGGCTTGGGCGGTGGCCAGTTCGAAGTGCAATTTATCTTCGGGTAGAGTGGCAGGCAAAACTTTCAGCATGTCATTGCGCCCCACCAAAGGTTGGCCGATTGCTGCAGCGGCAGCGGCGATAGAGGTGACGCCCGGAATGACGATGGTTTTATACTTCGTGGCCAGACGTTCAAAAATATACATGAAGCTGCCATAGAAAAACGGATCACCTTCACACAGCATCACAACATTTTTTCCAGAATCGAGCGCTGCTGCAATGGCGGCTGAACCTTTGTCATAGGCCTCTTCGCCCGGTTCGCGTTCCACACGCATTGGCATGTCGATAGCAATTTCAATTGTGCCGTCTGCGATAAACGGCTTGGCAATGTCTCTTGCGGTGGAATCTTTGCCGTTGGCACAGAGATAAGCGATCACATCAGTGGTCGAGATCAAGCGCCAAGCTTTAACCGTCATCAATTCAGGGTCGCCGGGACCAACGCCCACGCCATATAAAGTTCCGGTCATGGCTTTATAACTCTCCATTGCACAACTGACATGCGCGGTTTCATAGCGCGGTAAGGGCCGACCATGGTCAGAGTCGATACATCCATGCGCACCAATTCACCGCCGTGTTTTTCTTGCAAATCATACAGATGCATTTCGCCTTCGATGGTCACAACATTGGCCACCATGCGCCCGCCTGGTTTCAAATTTGACCATGCCGCTTCAAACACGCCTTCGTTGCCAACCCCACCACCGATGAACACGGCATCAGGTGCCCGCAATCCATCTAGTGCCTCGGGTGCTTTGCCCGCGATAATTTTCAGCCGTGGTGTTCCAAGCTGATCAATATTGGTCGCAATCATCTTGAGGCGATCTTCATTGTGCTCAATCGCAAAGGCTTCGCAGCCCCGCGCCACCCGCATCCATTCGATCGATACTGATCCGCAACCAGCGCCAATGTCCCAGAGCAATTGATCGGGAGCAGGAGCCAGTGCTGCCAGAGTGGCGGCGCGCACTTCGCGCTTGGTCAATTGGCCATCATGCACAAAGGCATCATCGGGAAGTCCTGCAACGCGCGAGAAAATTTTCGCCTGTGAGCCAGCGACGCAATGAACGCTCACAACATTCAGCGGTGACCAATCGAGATTTGAATTTGCATTCGCTACAAAATTAGTGATGCGTTCACCAACGCCGCCCATATTTTCGAGAACGGATATTTTGCTTTCGCCAAAACCGCGCGTAATCAATCGGCGGCAAACTTCGGCGATCGACGTTTCGTCTTCAGTGAGTATCAACAACCTTGCACTCGGCTGAATGAAGGCTTCCACGTTCGCTGCCGGTCTTCCGTGAATCGTGAAGCAATCACAATCGGGCAAAGACCAGCCCATGCGCGATGCCGCCAGTGAGAAGGCCGAGACTTGAGGGATGATTTCCATCTCTTCGAATGGAATGAACTCCAAGAGCTTTCTGGCCACACCAAAATTCATCGGATCGCCCGTAGCGAGGATCACTGTATTGCGACCACGCAATGGTTTGATCTGCTCTACTACGGCGGAAAAAGGTTGCGGCCATTCGTGAATATCAGCTCTGGTTTTAGGCAGAAGTGCCAGCAAGCGGTTTGCTCCAACGATGACGTCAGTTGATTTAATTGCGAGACGCGCGCGGTTGGATAATGCCTCCCAGCCATCTTCGCCCATGCCGATTATTGTGAGCCATTTTGTCATTGGTTGTTACTCGTTAATGCGTTGATGACCGATGAGGCCATAGCGGAACCACCTTTTCGGCCTTTGATGGTAACGAAGGGAATTCCGCGTGAATTGGAGATGAGCTCGGCTTTGGATTCTGCCGCACCAACAAAGCCGACCGGCATTCCCACGATGCATGCGGGTTTAGGCGCACCAGCGTCGATCATTTCAAGAAGTGCAAATAGAGCTGTGGGCGCGTTGCCGATGACGACGATTGCGCCTTCAAGTTGATCTTTCCATAATTGTGTGGATGCAGCGGTTCGGGTGATTTTCTGAGCGATACCGATTTCGCGGGCGCGCGGATCATTCAGTGTACAGATGATTTCAATACCTTCAGGCAGTTGCCGCGCAATGATGCCATGCCGCACCATTTCGACGTCGACCAGGATGGGGCGCTTGGTTGCTATTGCATTGTTTGCTGCTGCTATAAAATCCGGAGTAATGATTATTTCTGTTACAATTTCTGGCATGCCACAAGAATGGATAATACGCAACGCAACGCTTTGAGCATCACGGGGAATCGAAGACAAGTCAGTTTCGCTGCGGATAATCTCAAACGAGCGGGCGTAGATTTCGGTAGGGTTGCGGAGGTAGTTTAATATCACTTCTTCATACTCTTCGGCCCCAGCGGATGATCCGCATGCGGATAGACAGCGTGGGTGTGGCCGTGATCGTGGTCATCCAAATTCAAATGTTCATTTGGCTTTGAAGCCAGCTTGAACGGCCCATCTTGGCAGAGGCCAGTGCAATTTCCCTGAGCGTCACATTTCAAACATTCCTTGGCGCTCATGCCTTCCACGTGGTGATGGTGGCTTTCTTGCACCGCGCCCACTTCAGCTTCAAAGCCCAAAACCTGCGTGCGATACTTGCACATCTGACAATTCATGGCGATGTCGCCAGAGATAATCTGCTCGATGCGTTCTACAAAAGTTTCGACGACCGCAGAATGATCATTCAAATAGGGCGCTTTGAGAAACTCAACATTTGGGTGATTTGCGGCCACAGCATCAGCGGCCATATAAATGCGTTGGACGAGAACACCGGTGAACAGAAAGTAAGGAAACACGATGATGCGTTTAAAGCCCAGCTTCGTCACATGTTCGAGAGCGGGTTCCACCAGAGGGAAGGTGACGCCGGAATAAGCCACTTCGCCCCAGCCAAAGCCGAATCCCTCCCACAGAATGCGCATGACCTTGGCGACATTGGAATTGGCGTCAGGATCAGAAGCGCCGCGCCCGACGACCAGTAGAAGGGTTTCGTGTTTTTCGACATGGGTGGGGGCGGCGTCGATGGCTTCTTGGATGCGGTCGCCAGCGGCGCGCATCATCTTGGGGTCAATGCCCAGTTCCTTACCATAATCAATGCGAAGGTCATTTTGCTTCGCATAGGCGTTCAGCACCGATGGGATATCGTTTTTGGCATGACCAGCAGCAAATAGCATTCCCGGCACGGCAAGTACGCGGTTCACACCCTTTTCTTTCAGGATATCGAGGCCCGTGCGGATAATTGGCGTGGCAAATTCGAGATAGCCGAATTCAACGGGATAATGCGGAAGGCGTTTTTTCAGGTGTTTCGAAAGGTTGGCAAATTCCGTTACGGCCTTGCGGTTGCGGCTGCCATGGCCACAAAGCATTACACCAAGTTTTTCAATCATAAAACGCGCCTTCCAAAGTGAGGCAGCCCCAAAACCGGGTGGAAGGCAGGTCCGTCTTGATGCCCACTTGGGTTCACCGCACCGGAATGTCTTTCATCTCCTAATGGAGAACTGCTGAGGCTGTTTATAGTATTGTCAGCTTGCGGGGCAAGTAAGATTGCGACAGTATATGAGCGGGGGACGATGGAGGCTGAATTGAAGCGAAAAGCGATTGCGGCTATTGCGTTAGAATTGTCTCTGGGACTAGGGGCCCCGCCAGCTTTGGCCAAGATTTACGGCAATGCTCGGTTTGGCTTTTTTATTGACGTTCCAACGGCCTTTAGCATTGCTGACCCCGAGCCTGAGAATGGCGATGGCATGAGCTATCATACCAAAGATGGCCATGCTCTGATTTCGGCCTCGGGCGGGTGGATCATTGAGGACAGTTTTGCTGCTCAAGTGGCTGAATATAAGAAGCTTGAGCGCGAAGACGGCTGGATCATCAGCTATGAAAGCGCAGTTGGAAAATCCTCCGCTAGCTACTCCGGCATCAAGGGCGACCGCATTTTTTATCGCCACATGATTACCAGCTGCAGCGGCCAAGCGCATGCCTCTTATTGGCTGGAATATCCGGCGGCGGAAAAAGGGGAATATGATAGGCTGGTGAAAGGCATGAACGCTTCGCTAAAAGCAGGCGTGGGGAGCTGTGGTTAGAGTCGGTAGCAAGATAAACATGTTGGCATTTTAGGTCGCTTTGCAAATCGCGCTTAAAATTGTTATAAGCTTTTAATGGCACAGAGTTTTAAGGTTACAGCGATTTGGGATCCGAAGGCGGAGGTATTTACTTCGCATTCAAATATCCCCGGCTTGGTTGTGGAAGCAGATACGTTTGAGGAGTTCGTTTCTTTGGTCGAAGCTTTGGCACCTGAAATGTTGGAGGCCAATATGCCAAGTGCGAAGCGGCCGTTTTTGTTTGACATCGAGTTACATCGCACCCTTGCAGTTGCCTGATTGTGCCAAAAGACTTCTATCGCGATTTGACGAAGATTCTGATGGCAGCAGGTTTTGCGCAGGTCGAGGGTGGGAAGGGCAGCCATGAAAGATGGCATAATAGTGAAACAGGAAAAACTGTTATAGTGCCTCGTTCCAAGAGCCGCCACACCGCGAATGAAGTATTGAAACAGGCGGGATTGCTGAAGGCGTTTTAAAATGCATTTTTGTCCAAAGCTCTGAAACCCAATTTGCGATAGTACAAAATTTGATAGGTAGGCAATATCATGGCTTACTCAGTGTAGCGGAGGTTTTTGTGGTTTGTGATTTTACCTTAACAGAGCATCTTGCAGCCAAGCGAGTCTGGAACCAGACAACTGTTCCAGTTGCGGTTCGACAAATAGAAAAGGGTGCGCAACTGTTGGTACGTTTGCCATATCGCGAAGATAATCGGATATGGCTTAATGGACTTGGCAAAAGTAGTGTAGATTGGAACAAAGAAAAGAAGCACTGGGCACTTCCGAAATCTTGGTTCAATAATTTTGTAGAAACTTCGTTGAAGCGGTATGGAAAGCTCTATGTGATCCAGCCATATGTTGAGCTTGAAATATGCGCTTCAGCTTGTCGCAACGCCGAAGGCCATGAATGCCAATGTTCCTGTATGGGAGCAAATCATGGTGTCCATGATGGAACTGGCTGGTTTGACGTTAGCGAGGCATTTGCAATTAGATTTGGTGCAACTCGTTTGGCTTGCAGACTTATGAATGCGAAAATAAATTGAAAAGCCTAAAACTCCACTCCTGCCTGTGCCTTCACGCCTGAGCGGAATGGGTGTTTAATCATTTCCATCTCAGTCACCAAATCCGCCAGCTCAATCACCTCATCGCGGGCGTTTCTTCCGGTGATGATGATGTGTTTATCCATTGGACGTGTTTTTAAAACCTCTAGCACTTCTTTAAGCGGCAGGTAATCATAGCGCAGCACGATGTTGAGTTCGTCTAACATCACGAGGCGGTAACTTGGATCGGCGATCATGCGTTTGGCTTCTTCCCAGCCTGCACGGGCGTGGGCGATGTCGCGGTCTCTGTCTTGGGTTTCCCAGGTGAAACCTTCTCCCATGGCTTTGATGGTGACGAGGTCTGGGAATTTTTCCAGCACTGTGCGCTCGCCCGTGCACCATGCGCCTTTGACAAACTGGATGATGCCGCTACGCATGCCGTGCCCCACATGGCGGAAGACCATTCCGAAGGCGGCGGTGGATTTGCCTTTGCCTTTTCCGGTGTGGACGATCAGCAGGCCGCGTTCAATAGTTTTGCCCGCCATGATTTTATCACGCGCGGCTTTTTTCTTGGCCATTTTTTCGTTGTGGCGGGCGGAGTCTTTTTCCAATTCTTCGGTCATGTTTGCAGGCCTTTCAAAACATCATAGGCGGAGTTGAGGCGCGGTTGCCAGAGGTTCCTTGCTATGGCCTCTTCAAGACGCGCCGCGATTTCTTTCAACGCATCGGGATTGTTGTCTGCGATGAAGTCTCTCGTTTCATCATCTGCGATAAAAGCATCATAGGCCAGATCGAAATGGTGGGTTTGCACAGCGCCTGTGGTGGCGGCGAAAGCGAACATGTAATCAACTGTTGCGGCGATTTCGAATGCGCCTTTATAGCCGTGGCGTTTCACTCCTGCGATCCATTTGGGGTTGACCACACGGCTGCGTATGACGCGCGAGATTTCTTCTTCGAGGGTGCGAATGACCGGACGTTCGGGACGCGAGTGATCATTGTGATAGACCCGGGGCCGTGCGCCGGATTGGGTTTCGACTGCCGCGCTCATTCCGCCTTCGAATTGATAGTAATCATCCGAGTCGAGCAAATCATGTTCGCGGTTATCTTGGTTGTGGATCACGGCTTCAATGCCTGCGAGGCGGCGCTTGAAGGTGGCTTCGTCGTTATCACCTTGGGCTTTTGCACCATAAGCATACGCCCCCCAGATCACATAGGCGGCGGCGAGATCGGCCTTCGTGTCCCATATGTTTTCGTCGATCAGGGCTTGAAGGCCAGCACCATAAGCCCCGGGCTTTGCGCCGAATATGCGATGGATATCGCGGTGGGCGACCATTGGGTTATCTTCGACAGGTTCGTCGAGGGCCGCCACGGCGCGGAATGCCTTGTCGAGCAGTTCGATTTGGGACGGAAAAGCATCGCGGAAGAAGCCGGAGATGCGCAGGGTCACGTCCACACGGGGGCGGGCGAGTTTTGCGAGCGGGATGATTTCATATCCAGTCACACGCCAACTGGCAGAATCCCACACAGGTTTTGCGCCGATGAGTGCCATGGCTTGGGCAATATCGTCACCGCCAGTGCGCATGTTCGCCGTGCCCCAAGCTGAAAGACCAGCGTTTTTAAGGTGTTGACCGGTATCTTGGAAGTGGCGCTTTAAAAGTTCTTCTGCGGATTTTTGGCCGAGCGTCCATGCTGTGGGGGTGGGCACGGTGCGATTATCAAGCGAGTAGAAGTTTTTGCCTGTGGGAAGAACATCAAGGCGGCCACGGGTGGGTGCGCCGGAGGGGCCGGGGGCAACACGTTTTCCACATAGTCCTTTGAGGAGGGACGTGATTTCGCTGGGGCCGCAGGCCGCGAGGGCAGGGCGAATGACGAATTGAATGGAATGCAGTACTTCGTTCAATCCGTCATTCCCACGAAAACGGGAATCCAACTTTGGCTCTCTGTCTGTGGCTAAGTTGGGTTCCCGCTTTCGCGGGAATGACGACACGAGGGAGGCAGCATAAATCTCCAGCCGTTCAATCGCATCGCCATTGGTGCGCCAAGGGGCGGCGATGAGTTGGAGAAGTTCGGAGGGTTTTACGCCTTTATAGGGTTCGGCCATTGGGGCAATTAACGGATCAAAGCCATCCATCCCAAAATTCTTTGCGAGTGCACGGATCAGGCTGGCATCTCCGCCTTCGCCAAGCCCGCGTGGCACGCGGGTGAGGGCGACGAGGAGGTCAGTTTCTTGTTGACCTGTGGGAGACTTTCCTAAGATATGCAGGCCGTCGCGGATTTGAGCTTCTTTTAGATCGCAGAGGAACGAGTCCAACTTTTGTAAGTCGTTATCGTCAGTGCCGCTGAGGCCTGCATCTTTGTCGAGTTTGGTCGAAGCTGTGAGATCAAAAATTTGTTGGCGCAATGTTGCGATACGACGTTGGTCGAGACCTGATGCCAAATAATATTCATCGATCAGTGCTTCGAGGTCTTTCATTGGGCCATAAGATTCGGCGCGGGTTAATGGCGGCGTAAGGTGATCAATAATTACCGCTGATGTTCGGCGCTTGGCTTGGGTTCCTTCACCCGGATCGTTGACGATAAAGGGGTAAAGTTGTGGGATGGGGCCGAGGGTAATTTCAGGATAGCATTCATGTGACAGGGCCACGGCTTTACCGGGCAACCATTCAAGATTTCCATGCTTGCCATTGTGGATAATGGCTTGAGCTTTGAAGTGATGGCACAGCCAGAAATAAGTGGCGAGGTAGAAGTGCGGGGGTACGAGTGCTGGGTCGTGATAAGTGGACTTAGGGTCGATACCGTAACCGCGCGCGGGTTGAATGGCCACGGCGATATTGCCGTAGAGATTTATGGCGAGGTGAAATGCGCCTTGGGAAAAGTGTGGATCGGATTCAGGTTCGCCCCATTGGGAAATGATCTGTGTACGGATGATTTGGGGGAGGGTAGTGAAGTGGCAGTTGTAGGCATTGAGCGTGAGGCTAGGGACCACTTCCGCCCTTCGGGGACCTTCTCCAAAGGAGAAGGGTGAAGTGTTAAACTCAGTGCTGGAACTCCCGCTTCTTCTTTGGAGAAGCTGTCGCGAAGTGACTGATGAGATTTCTTTGCGGACAGAAATGAGAGATTGAATAAGCGTGTTTCCGTCGGAAGGAATTTCTCCAACTTTATACCCTTCATCCTGCAAAGCCTTCAAAATCTCAATTGTACTGGCGGGCGTGTCATACCCAACACCGTTAGCTACGCGGCCGTCTTTATCGGGATAGTTGGCGAGAATGATTGCGATAAGCTTTTGTGGGTTTGGGGTTTCACGTAAGCGCAGCCAATTGGCGGCGAGCGTTGCGACATAGTCGATGCGGTCAGACACAGGTCTATAAGTGATGATGCGGCATTCGGTTTTTTCATGCCACAGTCCACCGGCTTTGAAAGAAATGGCGCGGGTGTAAATGCGGCCATCGAGTTCGGGCAGCACGACCGACATTGCAAGATCAGTGGCTCTGAGGCCGCGTGAAGATTCTTGCCAGTCACTTTCCGAATTTCCGGCAAGGGTGACTTGCAGCACGGGGCATTCGAAACTGGCAAGCGGATCGTTGGCTTCGTCGCCCACAGCAAAGGAAGTGGCGTTAATGATGACTTGGGGAGATTTTAGATTGTCACGGACGAAATTGGCGCTGGACTTATCTTTTAAACTGGCCACGAAAATTGCTGAGGCGCTGATGTTTTGGCTTTTGAATGCGGTCAGCAATGCATCGATGGGTGCGGTTTGTCCGCCTTCGATGACGGAGCGGTAGATGATGATGGAAATTTTTTCGCTGCCATCACCTTGGTAGAATTCAGAGACGGGCAATGGTTCGGCTGCGGCGGGGGCTGGCGTTTGATGCAGCAAGTGGCTTGCGAAGTGCAAAATATTTTGTGCGTTATCATGGCCACCGCAGACGAAATATTGACGCAGGCGTTCGCAATCGGCGGGGCTGATGGTTGATCGGGCAGACAATGATGGGTCAGGGTCTTTGCCACCGGGAACAATAGCTAGTTTTATGTTTTGTTCGCGGGCCAGTGCTTCGATCACGTCAATGCCATAAGGCCAATAGGATGCGCCACCGAGCAGACGAATGATGATGAGTTTGGATTTGACACAGGTTTTTTCCGCGTAGAGATCGACGGCGAAATTGTGTTGCAGTTGCATCAGATTGGCCAGACGCAATGATGGTGCATGACTTCCTAACGCATCATGCGCACTAGCGAGGCCTGCAAGTTCGCTGTCGGCTGCGGTGAGGATGATTACATCGGCGGGAGATTGTTTGAGGTCGATAGCTTCCGCCGCGCCATCAATCACGCCGGATGTGGTGGCGAGGAGGTGCACTACCCAAGCAACAATTTTGTAATCGCGGCTTGATTGATCATCTTCTCACCAATCACCACAAGCTGCGTGCGCTTAGATTCGCCAGCATTCCAAGGGCGGTCGAAATAGGCGTTGAGGCGTGGGCCAACGGCTTGGATGAGGAGGCGGGCGTTAGAGCCTGCGACGGAGGCGAAGCCTTTGACGCGAAGGATGTCGTGGGTTTCAATAGTGCTGGCGATGCGCTTGAGTAACTCATCTTTATTTTGCTCACCGCCCAATTCAACGATGAACGTGACGAAGTCATCATGGTCATGTTGGGTTTCGCCTTCTTGCTCGTGCGTTGAAAGGCGGTTGTGCATGTCGTCTTCGGCGCTGGCTTTTTGGCCGAGCAGAATGGCGGCATCAATTATACCTTGCGAGGTTTGCACAAGGCTTGCGCCCTTTCGGAGCTGTGGCTTTAATGCGTCGTTTACAGCTTGCATTTTATCGGCGGATAACAAATCAGCTTTATTAAGTAGCACCAAGTCGGCGCTGTTCAATTGATCATTGAATAATTCTTGAATCGGATTTTCATGGTCAACGTTTGGATCAGCGGCGCGTTGTGCGGCAATGGCCTCTTCGTCATCGGCAAAACGGCCTTCGCTCAAGGCTTTTGCGTCGACGATTGTAATGACACCATCAACAGTGACGCGGGATTTGATGTCTGGCCAGTTGAAGGCGCGCACCAAGGGTTGAGGCAAGGCGAGGCCCGAGGTTTCGATGATAATGTGATCAAGTGGTGTGGCGCGGTTGAGAAGCTTATTCATGGTAGGGACGAAGTCGTCAGCCACGGTACAGCAGATGCAGCCATTGGCAAGTTCGATGATATCGTCTTCCTTGCAGGCTTCTTGGCCGCAGCCTTTGAGGATTTCAGAATCCACACCCACATCACCAAACTCGTTGATGATTAATGCAATTTTGCGTCCGCCAGCATTTTGCAGAAGGTTGCGGATGAGTGTCGTTTTACCCGCTCCTAGAAAGCCGGTAATGACTGTTGCGGGAATTTTGGGCGTCATAATGAGTTTAGGTCCTTCTGGTAACGATCAAGCGCATAACCCAGTAATAATCCCATCACACACCAGAAAACAGCTGCGGCTGCGATGGAATTGGCGACGAACTCACCTGCAAGCCCAGGCGGGACAGTTGTAGGTGTATTGGGGGCGATTGGGGCGCCAATAATATGTGGCAGTGCGATGAGGGCCACCGCCAAAACTTTGGCCCAGAGTTCTGGTTTAATTGCGATCAAGTAGATTCCGACCCCAGTTGCCGCAACTGTACCTGTCCACCATAACTGGCGGCTCAAGAGGTCTGCCACCGGCATGCCGGGCACTTCGGGCGGCAAGCCAACGGCGGGTGCCACTGCAACTGCCAGAAATCCACAAACACCCCAGATGAGGCCATTTTGCTTGGTGATCGGAATATTGGTCAGAAAGGAGATGCCCGCCATCATGGCTGCAAAGCCAGCCCCAGCGAGCAGCGATGCTACGGTGGTGAACAAAGTTCTCTGTAAACCTTCAGCGGGCTCCCATTCCGTGCCACCTTCTTCAGGACACATTTTCATACCTGGCATGTTTTCGACGCAAGTTTTGGGGGCTTCAGAAGTGGCCGCTGCGGCGGGCTCAGTGGCGTGTTCATAAACCTCACCCTGCAAAATAAGCGGTGTAAGGCGCACATGTTGAAATCCTGCCAAGACAAGGCCAGCCAACATGCCTGCGACCAACGTCGCAAAGACAATTCTACCGATCATATTGATTTATCGCTTTAGTGGCAGGGAAAGCCGATAGAATGGCGCGTGTTATGTGCAGCGTTGTGAGCGGCACTGATGTGCGAAAGCCCAACTGTGAAAACAATTACACTACCCAAAAACAGGCAGATAAGCCCGGCGCTAATACGTGTTGAAACTGAAGTTGTCGTCCGAATTACATTTGTGGTCATGTCACCCTCCGTGAGACCGAGTTGTTGGACGGATACGCCCATTTTGTTCGGCAGGTCTCCTGACTTGCGGGTCGTAAGCTTAGAAATCACCTTCCCGATTTCCCATTTCTGGTTCCTCAGTGGCATAGACATCCTAAACCTCGCCGCTCACAGTTGCGGGGGCAGTCACGGTTTTGGCCCCTTTTGGGTCGTCCTCACCGTATTCCCTGTTAGGCCCTTTAGCGTCTGCTTATGGGCACCGAACACGCTCGTTTTGGCAGGTGATGGGGTGGGATGTCAACCTGTCAACGTCGTCGCTCCTGCCACCCACGACATCAACGGTCAATTTACAGTGTTATTAACTCTGTCTATACGCAATTTAGGGCTATATGGCGTTTGGGGTAATTGTTGGCTAAAGGCAGCCAATGAAAAGTTAGGGCAAAAAATAATGTCGATGCAACAGCAACAAAGGCCTCGCGGCGAAATCATGGCCGTGATCAGGGCGAGTCGGGGCGCATTTGGTTCGGCCTTATTCTTCAGCTGGATCATCAACATTTTGATGCTCACCGGTTCGCTTTTTATGTTGCAAGTCTATGACCGCGTCATACCTTCCAGCAGTGTTCCCACGCTTATTGCCTTGTCACTTATTGTGTTCATTCTTTATATCTATTATGGCGTTCTGGACTTTGTCCGATCGCGTATTTTGGTGCGTCTGGGTCGGCGTATCGAAGAGACTTTGCGTCACCGAGTTTTCGATGCAGTGGCGTTTTTAGCTTTAAGAAAACAAAATAATACGGGCGGTCAGCCAGTCCAAGATCTTGGTACAATTCGCCAGTTTTTGGGTGGGCAGGGCCCAATTGCATTTATGGATATGCCTTTCGTTCCGATTTTTCTGCTGGTTTGCTTTTTGCTTCATTGGATGCTGGGCGTGGTTGCATTAGTTTCTGCCGCAATCATTTTTGTGCTTGCCATCATGACAGAACGGGCGACGCGTGGCCCAATGGCACAAGCCAATATCACAATGGGCAAGGCCAACTTGATGACCGAAGAAGCACGGCGCAACGCCGAAGCTTTGCATTCATTGGGCATGAAAGGGGCTATGCGCAAACAATGGACAAAGGTGCAACACGAAGCTTTGGATTTTCAAACCCGCGCCAACGACTCTGGCGCGCGCTACACAATGCTGAGCAAAGTTTTCCGCATGGTTACACAATCTGGCATGCTGGCCATGGGCGCATATCTTGCTATCAAGCATGAAATATCGGGCGGTTCGATTATCGCTTCATCCATTATTATGGGGCGCGCCTTGGCTCCAATTGAGCAGGCAGTTGGCACATGGCAACAATTTTTAAGCTTCCGGAAAGCTTATGAGCGTTTGAACCGGGTGTTGGATGCGGTGCCACCTGATCCTGAACGCATGAGATTACCTGATCCCAAGGGTGTACTTGAAGTTGACAACCTTCTCATCATGTTACCAAATTCGGATAAGCCAATTTTGCAAGGCATCAGTTTTAAGGTGTCGCCAGGTCAAGGCCTTGGCATTATCGGGCCGACAGGTGCTGGAAAATCGACCTTGGCGAGGGCCATAGTTGGCTTGGTTCAGGTTACGCGTGGGTCGGTGCGCCTCGACGGGGCCACACCTGATCAACGTGATGATGATGAGCGCGGCAAATTGATAGGTTATCTGCCACAAGACATTCAAATTTTTGATGGCACCGTGGCGCAAAATATTTCGCGGTTTTCTGATGCGCCCGATCCGGCAAAAATTGTTGAAGCGGCTACGCTGGCTAATATTCATGATTTCATAATGCGATTGCCAAATGGTTATGACACGCCGCTGAATGAAGGTGGCAGCAGGCTTTCTGCTGGGCAAAAGCAGCGTGTGGCGTTGGCCCGCGCATTGTTTGGTGATCCGGTTTTGTTTGTGATGGATGAACCAAATTCAAATTTGGACGCTGATGGCGAAGTGGCCTTAGACCGAGCGATCCGTGCCAGCATGAAGCGCGGGGCTGCTGTTGTTGTAGTAGCGCATCGGCCGAGCGCACTTCAAGCGATGGATGGTTTGTTGGTTTTAACCAACGGCACAATGGCAGCCATTGGCACGCGCGATGAAATTATGAAAAAAGTTATGGGACCTCCTCAAGGCGGCCAACCCAACCCTAATATGGGCCAACAAAAGCCACAACCTCAGACGATCACTGCTGCACCCGGTAGTTATCAGATTACTGATCCTAGTAAGAGGAATTAAGCAAATGAAGCCGATCAACACCAACAAGTCTTTGCGGCGCACGCAGATTTTTGGCTTTGGCAGCATATTTGTCATGCTTGGTATCTTTGGTGCCTGGACGGCCTTTGCTGATATCAATGGCGCTGTTATTGCGCCTGCGACAATTATTGCAGAAAGCTATTCAAAGAAAGTGCAACACCGTGAGGGCGGTAATATTTCGCGCATTTTGGTGAAAGATGGTGAATTGGTGCAAGCAGGGCAGGATTTGGTTTTGCTTGATCCAACCGAAACCAAAGCAGAGCTTGGTATTGTCGACGGGCAATTGCAGGAACTTCTCGTCAAAAAATCGCGCCTTGAAGCACTGCGTGATGGCCTTTCTGATCTGACATTGCCTGAGTCGGTTGCCAGCCGTGTAAATGAGCCTTCAATTGCTGAAATTATCAAAGGTCAAAAACGTCTACTCACATCGATTGAGGATGGTGCAGCCGGTAAGAAAGCGCAGTTAAACGAGCAAATCGGCCAGTTGAACGATCAGATTGGCGGCTTAGTGGCGCAGCTCGATTCTGGCAAACGCCAGCTCAAGCTGATCAAGTCTGAGGCTGATGGACTTCGCAAGTTGCAATCGCAGGGGCTTGTTCCTAATAGCCGCGTTATGGCCATGGACCGGGAAACTGCGCGCATAGATGGCGAGCAAGGACAACTCCTTGCCAGCAGGGCAGCAGCCGAAGCACGTATTGGTGAGACTAAGTTAAAGATCATTCAAGTGGAAGAAGATCTGCGCAATGAATCGCTCAGCGAATTGCGTGACGCTGATGCAAAAATATCGGAGCTTCAGGGGCGTCACGTGGCAATGGAAGCGCGGATGGCCCATACCACCATTAAAGCGCCAATAACTGGCACGATATTTCAACTTAACATCCACACTGAGGGCGGTGTTGTTGCTCCTGGTGAAACATTGATGATGATTGTGCCTGAAGGCGATGATCTGGTTTTGCAGGCCCAGATTTCACCGAATGACATTAGCCATGTTCATGTTGGGCAACCTGCCAAGATTCGCTTTAATTCATTTAACTCGCGTGTGACACCAGAAATTTCTGGCGAAGTGACCCAGGTTGCCGCAGACACAACACGCACAGACGCACAGACTCCCCCATTTTACGCTGTTCGGCTTATCATTTCTGCGAAAGAGCTAGAAAAACTTGGCGATAATAAATTGAAGCCCGGCATGTCGGCTGAGGCATTTATCCAAACTGAGTCACGCTCGCCATTCTCCTATTTGGTAAAGCCCTTGGTTGATCAATTCTCGCATGCGATGCGTGAAACTTGATGCTTAAAATGGCACAGATTTTAATTAATCGTTAGGTTTAAATGCCCCACTCGGCAACGGAGTTTTAACCCTAACGCTTTATGACTTGTCGCTATGAAAGTTCGTAGCGTAGCATTAGCGTTTGTTAGTTCCGTGTATCTTGTAGCGTTAGGCGCAAATATCGGCTCGGCACTCGCCACCACAAACCCTGTCACCTCACAGGCCTATCAAGCGCTGACCAGCGGTGATAGCGCAAAGGCGATTTCACTTTACTCCTTTGCCATTGAATCGCGCGGCCTTGAGCCTGAGGTTCTGGCAAATGCGCTGCTTAATCGCGCGCTTGCTTATCAACAACAAGGACAAAGTGCCAAAGCCGTTGATGATTATTCGTCTGCACTTGCCCTTGACGCTATGTCTGCAGAACTTCGCGCAACTGCACTTTATAATCGCGGATTATCACAACAGAAGCAAGGTAATGCTCCATTGGCTATCGAAGACTTCACAAGTGCCTTGATGCTGAACCCCAGTTTTGCCCATGCATTTTTGAGCCGTGGAAACGCATTGCGCGAAAGTGGTCAATATCTGTTTGCGCTTTCAGATTATGAGCGCGCTTTAAAGTTTGGTCATCCTGAGCCAGCGCGGGTCTATTTTGGCGAAGCACAAACGTATGAGCTTCTCAATCGACCAAATGATATGAGACAAATGTTGAACTCTGCTGTGATTGCCGATGCTCAGTTTAAGCCTGCACAAGATAAATTGGCCAGCCTCGGTCAACAATCTTCGAACACTGTTGACGCCACGTCTGATTCTGCCAATACGGCAGATCCCATTCTAACGGGTGATGTAGTTGCAGTAGGCGGCTCTACAATCATCCATAAGCCTGACTTGCCACAGGGTGTTGAACCACCAGCTAACTTGACTGCGGATGTCGCTGTACAGGCAGATGATGCAGTTGCGCAGAATGAAGAACCAGTCTTTAGCAAAGCTGGGAAACTTTATAATGATCGTTTGCCAGCCAGCGCAGAACAGGTTGCAAGTGCAGATGTGACACCAGTTGAATCACAAGAAAAAATTGTGGCAGTTGCAGAAGTGCCCGCAATTCCTAAAAGCACCAAGGCCAAGAAAATTTTAGCTTCTGTAGTTGCTGAGGCGGACGATTCAATTGAGACGGCAAGTGTAACGCCGGCTCAACCAAAGTCTCTGGCAGCTCCGGTTGCCGGTTGGGGCGTCCAGGTTGCATCCGCTGGAAGTGAAGACGCGGCTTGGACAACTTGGAAAAATATGCAAAAGCGTTTCAAGGTTTTGGCAAACAAATCTCCGGTTGTGGTGAAAGCTGACCTCGGAACCAGAGGTATATTCTACCGTGTGCGTCTGTCAGGATTTGATGACCAAACCGCTGCAAAATCTGAATGTAACACATTGAAATCAAAGGGTGTTTCTTGCTTCATCAGCAAATCTGAAAGCGCAACTTAGAGTGCTAATAAACTCTGCTATAACTGGCTAAAATCGCCAGTCGGTAGAACACGCCGACTTAAGAGCTTGGTGGTATGGTAACCCTCAGAGGGGCCGCAGTCATGGATAATGAATATAGCTTATTGATGTCGCCACAGATGCTTGGGTCTCGTTCAGAGACGGATGTAGAGCACCCGCATGACAGAAATACTCAAACCACACTAACACCCGAAAAGCCCGCTTATCATGACCTCGTGATTGAAGCGCATCGTCAGATGATGCAACAGCTCTGCGCTGAATTACTCGGCTATATTTATGTGCAAAACCATCATTTCTTCGAGACGATGGTGATCGATGTTCTTCTCGCGCTTGGCTATGGAGGTAGACGACGTGATCTGGCACGAAGGTTGGGCCGCAGCGGTGACGGCGGCGTTGATGGCATCATTGACATGGATGAGTTGGGTCTCGATATGATTTATATTCAAGCGAAAAGATTGAAACCAGGAAGCACTGTAGCGGTTTCCGCTGTGCGCGATTTTGTCGGCAGTTTGGATGCCCAACATGCGGTTAAAGGTATTTTTGTAACGACTGGCGAGTTTACGTCTGCTGCGCATTCAGTGGCGCGGGCAGTTTCAAAAAAATTGTTTTAATTGATGGAAGTCGCCTGACCGAACTTATGGTGCGGCATAATGTTGGAACGATGGCTGCCAGCACTTTTCAGTTTAAAACTGTAGATTTAAAATACTTCAATCAATCGGTTGCGGGCCGGGCGACAAGCTCAGCATCGACCCAGCCTCGAACATAATTTAGCGTACACGCAATGGACGGCTCAACGTCTTCTGAATTTGCCAAAAGTTTTGCGGCGGATTTAACGTTTAGCTTTTGCGTGAACTGCAGGAACAATATAGCCTCTTCTGCCCCTAACAGTCTAAACCGTGGGGCACCGCGTTGTTTCCATACCAAAACCTTTTGTGGCTCATCCAGTCGGTGCGGTTTAGGAGGGCGCTCCTCACACTTAATCGCTGCCCAAATGCTTGTGGTGTTTTGTTCGAAGGTTAGAAGTTGCGCAGATCCGACAAATTGGAGTTTTAACTTCGGAAAATTTTGAACACCAATAGCATTAAATTGCTGCACACTTAAAATTGGAAGTTCTGGGGAAAAAAATGCTTGGTTTACTGCAATCTCGAGGCAAGCCAGCTCATAGATCTCTGGGCTGTGTTGGAATGAACGCTGATCTTTAAGATATTGCGGCAGCGCCCCTACGAGCGAAAAATTAAGCTTTGATGGATTGGCCATGGCAAGTTCTTTGGATAGTTTACCAAAGGCAATATCACCCAAATATCGGTATAGGGTGGGCAGTTCATTTTCCAAATAGCCGGCCGCGGATAGAAACGAATTGATCCTATCCTCGGGTTTCTTCAATGTTGTTGAATATCTCACACCACTTTTATGGGGTGATCATTCGCATTAAGCCAATCAAGATCGGGCGATTGCGTTCACTTGGGCGTGAACTAAGCGTTTTGACTTTTTTTGGAAAAGCCAAAATCGCCATAAGTCTAATTTTTTTCGATCAACTTTTCTGAACTTTGATGATGTCGTTCAAGTTCGAGTCGATCCAAGGCTTATTTCAGCAAGAAAGTAATCTTCATATTGACGCGCCATTCCGCTACCTTGCCGTTTTTTACAACGCATTTAATGTCTTGGACCCACGCACTTTCTATATTGTCTAATGTTGAATCAGCTCGGCGGATGCCTGATTCAACAGCGTCTTCAATGCCTTTTGAGGATGAAGAGGTGAGTTCGATAATTTTGGCGACAGTAGACATGACAATGTTCCTTTCTAAGCTTGTGGAAACTGAGTTGATTTGGTTCACCGGGTAGTTGGATGTGCCTATAATGGTGCTTCAGTTCCTCTGGGTATCACTATGACATGGCTTTAAATCTAATCAAACTTTGTGTTGGCGTCACTGAAATTGAGGAAATGAACTCTTGGGTCAAGATTTCTAAGAAAAGTAACGAAGATTGCGATCACGTGACGCGCATGTTTCCACGGCGCAAGGACGAGATTTTGCCTGGTGGTTCGCTCTATTGGGTGATCAGAGGTTTGATTCTGTGCCGACAACCGATTGCTGATTTGCAAGAAATTGTTGGGGGTGATGGTATTAAACGCTGCCGCATTCTGTTTCAGCCCCAAATTATTGAAGTGCGCCCAATACCGAGGCGGGCTTTTCAAGGATGGCGCTATCTTAAAGTTGAGGACTCACCCATTGATCTCCCACGCGGAGAAAAGGGCAGCGACTTGCCCGATAAAATGCGGCGCGAGCTGGTGGAACTTGGCTTGATTTAGACCGCCATGTTATCGATCAAACGAGTTTTGCCTAACCAAGCAGCAGCGAGCAGTCTTAATGGCTCATCTGGACTTTGTGGCACGGCTAAAGTTTCAGCGTTGCGCGCTGTTACATAATCAACCTTGAAGCCTAGCGTAGTGAGCGAGCGTGAGGCAGCTCTGGTTGCAGTTTGTTGATTTACGCCGCCGCGAATTTTTTCAGCTGCTTGCTGCAAATTTTTATGAATGGCTATGGCATGGCCGCGTTCAGTTTTGGAAAGATAGCGATTGCGCGATGACATCGCCAAACCGTCAGTCTCGCGTCTGGTTGTTATGCCGACAACTTCGGTCGGGATGTCTAAGTCTTTGGCCATTCGGGAGACGACCATGAGCTGCTGGTAATCCTTCTCGCCAAACATCGCGAAGTTAGCGCCTGATTGGATGAAGAGCTTCGATACGATAGTTGCAACACCATCAAAAAAATGGGGGCGGTATTTATCTTCAAGACCAACTTTTGCAGGGCCTTCGATGTGAATAGTGGTTGAAAAACCTGAGGGATAAATGCTGTCTGATGTCGGCGCGTAAATGAGTGGTACGCCCTCTTGATTTAATTTCTCAACGTCGCCTTCCTCATCGCGTGGATAGTGGCTTAAATCTTCCTTCGCGCCAAATTGTTTGGGGTTTACGAAGATTGAAACAACCACGCGGTCAGCGCGTTTGAAACCCTCGCGCACCAGATCGAGATGGCCATCGTGAAGTGCACCCATCGTTGGAACAATGGCGTAGGTTAAGCCATCGGTGCGCCAGCGCGCGGTTTCGCGGCGAAGAGATGTTACATTCCGAACTATTTTGGGAGTCATGCCTTTTTGGCCTTGGTGATGGTGATTGGCAGAACTTGGCTTTCTTTTACCTCTTGCATCACAAAATAAGAATGCGTGCCTTCGATCATCGGTAATGTGCTGATGACGCCGCCTAGAATTTCTCGATATTCGCTCATGTCGCGCACCCGAAGCTTTAAAAGATAGTCAAATCCGCCGCCTACCATATGGCATTCGAGAATCTGTTTAACAGGTTTTACTGCAGCATTGAATTTTTCCAAAGTGGCTTCATCAGTGCCGCGCAATTTTACTGTCACAAACACCATCAAAGCTTGGCCGAGGGCCTTTGGCGAGACGCGCGCATGATAGCCGGTGATCACACCAGTTTGTTCAAGCTTTTTGATGCGCTGGGTTATGGGGGTGGGGGAGAGGTTGATGCGTTTAGAAAGTTCAACGACAGAGGTTCGGCCATCGGTTTGCAAATGACGAAGGATTTGCAAATCTACATTGTCGACATGTTCTATGACAGCGTCTTTTTTCATTGAATACACCTATTTGTAGAAACTGTATCAGTGAATATCACTATTTGGTGCGATTAATGAAGCGGAAAAATAATTCAAAACTTTGCTATTTTCAAACATCACTGAGGAGACTCAAATGCAAAATACTATTGATCGCGCCACGATTGACTCGAGCCTTTTTCGGGATGAGACCATTTTGGTTCATGAGCTTGCGGCAAAGGCAAATCTATCTGCGAGCGATGATCAAAAAGTTCTGGCACTTGCTAAGGAACTGGTACTGGCCGTTCGCAACAACCGCAAAGCGCAGGGCAGTATCGATGCGTTCATGCAGGAATACTCGTTGTCATCGCAAGAAGGTGTCGTGCTGATGTGTTTGGCTGAGGCTTTGCTGCGTATTCCCGATGCGGCGACAGCAGACCGTTTGATTGCGGATAAAATTGGTGGTGGCAATTGGCAATCTCATTTGGGGCAATCTGAATCATTGTTTGTTAATGCGTCGGCCTGGGGGCTGATGTTGACTGGCAAAATCATCACCATGGGGCAGGATGTAAGTGGTGATGGCTTTGGTTTTCTCAAACGTTTGGTGCGCAAATCTGGTGAACCCATTTTGCGCAATGCCATTAAACAAGCCATGCGCATCATGGGGCGGCAATTCGTTTTGGGCCAGAATATGGGCGAGGCGTTGATCCTTGCGCGTGCTGAGGAAGCCAAGGGTTATCGCTATAGTTTTGACATGCTCGGTGAAAGTGCCATGACAATGGCAGACGCAGCGCATTATTTCGAAGCCTACAAATCAGCATTGAATGCGCTCACTGGTGGGCGTGATGTGCTGGCCAGTCCTTCACTGTCGGTCAAGCTTTCAGCACTCTATCCGAGTTACGAAGAAAAACACCGCGAAGAAGCTTTGGCATGTTTGTTTGATGCAATTTTGCAATTGGCGGCGCGGGCAAAAGAATTGAATGTCGGTTTGACACTTGATGCGGAAGAGGTGGCGCGGCTCGATCTTTCACTTTTATTGTTTGAAAAGTTAGCAAGTGACTCCCGCTTGAGTGGATGGAATGGATTAGGACTTGCCGTTCAGGCATATGGCAAAAGGGCGCTTCCAACCCTTGAATGGTTGGCAAATCTCGCCCAGAAAACGCAGCGCGTATTACCCGTTCGCCTTGTGAAGGGGGCATATTGGGACACTGAGATTAAGCGGGCACAAGAGGCGGGATTGGAAGATTTTCCAGTGTTCACGCGCAAGGTTTGCACAGATGTGAGCTATCTTGCCTGTGCGCGGTTTATGTTGTCGCGGCGCGAAGTATTTTATCCGCAGTTTGCTACCCATAATGCCCAAAGCGTTGCCGCTGTGCAGGTTATGGCGGGCGATAAACTGGGGTTCGAGTTTCAACGTCTGCACGGCATGGGGCAGGGGCTTTATGATCAGGTGATTGATAAACACCCCTGCCGAATCTATGCGCCAGTTGGCAGCCATAAGGATCTATTGGCGTATCTTGTGCGTAGGCTTTTGGAGAATGGTGCAAACACGTCTTTCGTCAATCGGCTCGCTGATGATGAAGCCCCTTTGGATGATATTATCGCAAATCCAGTGTCCCAAGTTTTGGCTTTAACGCGCATTGCTCATCCCCACATTCGCAAACCCTCTGAACTGTTTGCCCCGCGGGTGAATTCTGCTGGCTTGCCTCTTTGGCGGGCGAGTGATCGAGACGAACTCACCAATGGCGTTGACGTCGCATTACTGAAAATTTTTGCCGCCGCCGCAATTGTCGATGGGCAAGCACTTCGCGATGGGCCAGAACGCCCGATTGTTTCGCCGCATAATCTTTCAATTCAGGTTGGAAAAGTTTGGGAAGCAAGTGACGCAAGTGTTGTTCGTGCAATGGATAGTGCTGCATTTCATCAAGATAGTTGGGATCAATTGGGGGGCGAGGCCCGTGCTGATATTTTAGAAGCAGCCGCTAATCTGTTCGAACTGCATCGCTCCACACTTGTTGCTCTGTTGATCAGAGAAGCGGGCAAGACGCTTGACAACGCAATGGGTGATTTACGTGAGGCCGTGGATTTCTTGCGGTTTTATGCAAGCGAAGCACGCGCGAAGTTTTCAAATCCAGTGCGTCTACCGGGACCTACGGGCGAGATCAATGAATTGACTTTGCATGGGCGCGGCGTGTTTGCTTGCATCTCGCCATGGAATTTTCCATTGGCGATTTTTACCGGGCAGGTTGCGGCTGCATTAGCGGCGGGTAATAGCGTTATTGCAAAGCCTGCCGAACAAACGCCTTTGGTGGCGCATGAAGCGATCAAGCTTTTGCACCAGGCTGGCGTACCTCTCGGCGTGCTGCATTTTTTGCCAGGCGATGGAGCGCGAATTGGAAAGCTGCTACTTAATCATCCGGCGCTGGCTGGTGTTGCATTTACGGGCTCTAATGATACCGCTCGCATCATCAACCGAGCACTTGCATTACGCGAAGGTTCAATCCCCAGTTTTGTGGCAGAGACAGGAGGGATGAATGCAATGATTGTCGACTCGTCTGCATTGCCCGAGCAAGCCGTGCGTGACGTGGTGGCATCTGCTTTCGACAGCGCTGGCCAACGCTGTTCAGCAGTGCGGATTTTGTTTGTGCAGGAAGATATTGCAGACAAAGTTATAGGGATGCTGAAAGGTGCCATGGCGCTGTTGAAGATTGGTGACCCGATGATTTACGCGACTGATGTTGGCCCGGTTATTGACTTAGAAGCAAAGGCGACATTGGAGAACCATAAAACTTTAATGGCCAACAAAGCGCGGGTGATTTTGGACATGGAGCTTCCAAAAGAATGCTCGGACGGTAACTATGTTTCTCCCGCCGCTTATGAGCTGGATTCTTTAACACTACTTTTGCGCGAAACTTTTGGGCCTATCCTTCATGTGATACGATTCCATGGTGAGCGGCTTGACGAAGTGTGTGATCAGATCAATGCCAAAGGTTTTGGGCTGACGCTTGGCCTCCACACTCGCATTGAATCTGTTGCAAAAAGAGTGAGAGCCAGAATGCGGGTTGGTAATCTTTATGTGAACCGCAATCAGATTGGTGCGGTCGTCGGTGCTCAACCCTTTGGTGGTGAAGGACTTTCTGGAACTGGCCCAAAAGCGGGCGGCCCTCACACCCTAACTCGCTTCTTGGTTGAGCGCGTTTGTTCAACAGATTCAACAGCTTCAGGCGGAAACGCCGAACTAATTAACAGTTGATTAGCAATTGCGGACTAACACTGATCGTCAATAATCAGGAAGTGTGATGGCAAATCTCTTAGCCACAGCAGAACGCAAACCGTTTTTGACATTCGAGGAAGCAACAGGTTTCTTGGAAGAAACTGCAAAGCGCTCGGGCGTAAAACACTTGTCCTATTGGTACATGCAGTTCAGCGATGATCTTCCTGATCAAGTTATTTGGATTGCAACTTATGATCCAAATTACATGAACGAATATATGAAGAATTTTACTCCACTCGGCGATCCTGTTATGGATGAAATGCGCGACGGTCGGATTATTGATTGGACGGAATGGATGGGCGTAGATGAAACGCTGCATAACATTCACGCCGCGGCGTTTAAGTATGATGTTCCGAAATATGGCATCTCGATGCATCTACCCGTGGCGTCGCAGGACAAAATCATCTTCTCTGTTTGCTTGAACAGTGACGATGCGAGTTGGCCTAAATTACGTGGCACGCTGGTGAAACGGTTTAAGCCCTTCGCCGCAGAGTTTCATGAACGCATTTTGCCAATGATCCAATCACGCCAAAAGGGCGATGCTGTCTACTCTTTTTAGCCTCATTCATCTCGCACCTTAAAAGAAAGGCCACGCTCGACGGCGGTGTTGCCAAATTTCTTGCGAATCTTATCCATAGCCATTTCTGCTTTGGTGCGTGCCACGTCACTTGCATCTAACGAACTTTCTTCTTCGCTGCTGTCTCGCTCTACAAGATGTGAAATTCCGACGCCTAAAAGCCTAAAGCTTTTCTTGCCGGTTTCTTTTTTCAACAGAGGATTTGCAGCTTCGAATATTTTATGCGCTAAGTTGGTAGCATCTTCATAAGAAGCCGCACGCGTCAGGCTTTGGAAATCGATAGTTTTTAGTTTCAATGTTACAGTGTAGCCCGCCATGTGTGACGCCTTGGCGCGGCGTGAAACTTTTTGGGAAAGGTTCCACAGTATTGGTTCAAGTGATTTGTAGTCACTGATGTCATCATTGAAAGTTGTTTCGGCGCTGATACTTTTGGTCTCGCGCTCGGTCAACACTTCCCTGATATCTTCACCGCGCGAGAGATGATAGAGCCGCGCGCCCATATTGCCAAATTTTCGCATCAAGTCGTTTTTTTCCATGGTCTGCAATTGACTGATCATGGTGATGCCACCTTTGGCGAGTTGGGCTTGTGTTGCCTTTCCAACACCCCAGATTGCCCCCACGGGTTTGGCCGCCAAAATTGCTAGCGTGTCGGCCTTACCGATGATTGAGAAACCACGCGGCTTTTCAAAATCTGATGCGAGCTTTGCCAAGAACTTGTTATGTGACAGCCCAATTGAAGCCGTTATGCCAACTTCGTTTTCAATGCGCTTGACCAGTTTTGCCAGCGATGTGGCGGGGGACGTGCCGTGGAGCTTTTCTGTTCCACTTAAATCCAGAAACGCTTCATCGATCGACACTGGCTGAACCAATGGTGTAAACTCAAACATGATATCGCGAACAATTTTTCCGGCAGCAGCATATTTGGCCATATCAGGTTTCACAACCACTGCTTCTGGGCAAAGTTTCAATGCTTTGAACATCGGCATGGCGGATTTCACGCCATGGATGCGGGCGATATAGCATGCCGTCGAAACCACGCCGCGAATTTGGCCGCCAACGATTACGGGTTTATCTCTAATTTCTGGATTGTCGCGCTTTTCAACGGCTGCGTAAAAAGCATCACAGTCGATATGAGCAATGGCCAGATGATGAAGTTCGGGATGTTTGACAATGCGCGGGCTGCCGCAGGATGGGCAGCGTTTTGCATCGTCTGCGAACTGGGTTAAACAGTCTCGACAAAAGCCATGGGTCAGGTTTTCAGTCACCATAGGAAAAGAATAGAGAGAGAACAGTGGGAGCGCTAGATGCCAATAAGACGTGCTGCGTGAGACTGGACATCTTTCCAATTATCACTGCGAAGCGAAACATAATCGAGATCCGGAACATGTTTGGCAAAGCGTTCATCGTGGAGAAAGTGTATGAGATGCACATGGGGCGCGTGGTCAAAGGCGCTTTGGATGAAATTCTGGCTGTCGTCGATAAAGGCTACTGGAGCAGTTGTACGCGAAGCGATTTCAAGGAGCGCGGGGCCTTTAGGGCCGGAATTCGTTATAACAGGAAAGTCCAGGCCCAACATCGATAAGTTAGCGCGCCTGTCATCGCCTGCAAAATGCGGCAGATTGGTCAACATCACGATAGTAGCGTCCTTGCTCAGAGCATTGAGCCCTTCAATTGCACCAGTGATCGCTTTCATATGCCGCGTGCGGTGAACGAAAAACTCATTCACGAGTTCAAAGCCCGATGCTGGAGATATCGCCGTTCCTGTGTCCGTCTCATAAATGTGATAAAGGTCCATCGGATTGCCCGGTTTAAGGCTTAACCCTGACTTACCGATATAATCTTCGAAATCTTGAATGAAGTGCACCACCACTTCATCAACATCACTGATGACCAGTGGCTTTGTTGGTGAAATTTTTAAAGCTGCTAATTGTTGCTTGGTCGGCTCAGAAATCATCATTGGCTCCGGGGAAGTTTCTACGGGCATTGACCAAGGTTTGTGGCGAAATTTCATGGTTTTGCGCGAACTCGAGAATCAGCGCCTCGTCTTGCAAAGCGTAATCCAGCATAAAACCGAGAAAAACTGGGTCTGTTGCACCAGTTTGCATCTCATGCAGACCCATACCACTCAAAGCGGAAAACCGCTCTAATCGTTCCTCATTTGATGCAATAAAAGCCATTAATTGCAATGCAATAACATTGCTATCGGAAGTGGCTTCTGAGGGTGTTTTTAGTCTCATTTGATAACGTTGTTAACCAATGTGGTGAATGAATTTTAACGGTTTAAGGAGTTGGTTACCGTGTATGGGGCAAAAGCAAGCTTGGCTTAATGGAAAATCCGGTTGGTATGCAATCGGTTATTTCTGGTGTGGGAGAGATGCTTGCAATGGACCTTGGAACACATGATCATGACGCGAGCGAGCCGCATCCTATGATGAGGACTGAAATGCAAAAAACGGTGTTGGTGGTAGAAGATAATGAATTGAACATGAAGCTGTTCAATGATTTGCTTGAAGCACATGGCTACCGCGTCGTGCAAACGCGCGACGGGCTTTCGGCGCTTGAAATTGCACGTAAACATATGCCTGATTTAATCTTGATGGATATTCAATTGCCGGAAGTCTCGGGCATTGAAGTGACCAAATGGCTCAAAGAAGATGAAGATTTAAAGCGCATTCCCGTGATTGCTGTGACGGCTTTTGCGATGAAGGGCGATGAACAGAAGATCAGGGAAGGTGGCTGCGAGGCTTATATTTCCAAGCCAATTTCCGTCGTTAGTTTCCTGCAAACAATTGACAAGTTTTTGAAGCAACCAAAATAATGACCGCTCGCGTTCTTGTTGTTGACGATATTTTAGCGAATGTGAGGCTTCTTGAAGCCAAGCTTACGGCTGAATATTTCGAAGTCATCACAGCGATGAACGGGTTAGATGCACTTGAAGCCGTTGCACGCAGTAAGCCGGATTTAATTCTGCTTGATGTGATGATGCCCGGAATTGACGGCATTGAAGTTTGCAAACGCATAAAATCCAACCCTGCAACCCAGCATATTCCGATTGTTATGGTGACAGCACTTGATCAACCTGAAGACCGCGTACGTGGGTTGAATGCAGGTGCAGACGATTTCTTGACGAAGCCCGTCAATGACATCTCATTGTTTTGCCGCATCAAGAGTTTGGTTCGTCTCAAAATGTTGACGGACGAACTCCGTATCCGTGCTGAAACGGGCGATAATATACATTCCATGCTGCGCAATGAAGTTCTGGCAACGGCTGAACAGGGCAGGCTATTGCTGGTTGATACGCGGGAAACATCAGTTGAGCGGATTAAGTCTGCGCTGAGTGGGCATCACATGGTTACAAGTGTTGATGATCCCAATCTGGCAATTGAAACAGCGGCAACCGCAGCTGCCCCTTTCGAACTCATCGTCATAAGTTTAGAGCAAGTCAAATTTGATGGCTTAAGGCTTTGCTCTCAACTCAGATCGCTCGAAGCGACGCGGCAAACGCCGATTCTCATTCTCGTTGAACCCGATGATCAAACACGGTTACTGCGTGCTCTTGATATGGGGGTGAATGATTATTTGTTGCGCCCAGTTGACCGCCAAGAACTTCTGGCCCGGGTTAACACGCAAATTAAACGCTGGCGCTATACCGAGCAGTTGCGCTCCAGTGTGAAAGCATCAATCGAATTGGCGGTGACAGATTCGCTGACGGGTCTTTACAACCGTCGCTATTTGGAAACCCATCTGACCAGTCTCATCGAACACTTTATAAATCGCGGCAAGTCGCTTGCGGTATTGGCCGTCGACGTTGATTTTTTCAAACCGATCAACGACACCTATGGCCATGACGCAGGCGATAAAGTGTTGCAGGAGCTTGCGGTACGGATTCGCGAGAATACGCGGACGATTGATTTGTGTTGCCGTACGGGTGGCGAAGAGTTTGTTCTGGTTTTACCATCCACAAATATGGCAGCGGCGCATGTCATCGCTGAACGCCTGCGCAAATCAATAGCCTCGAAATTATTTACCGTGGGGCAAACGCCTGCCATTCCGGTTACCGTGTCAATCGGCGTGGCTGCGTTGAATAATGTTGAAGATACGCTCGACAGACTTTTAAAGCGGGCAGATTCTGCACTTTATGCGGCAAAGCGCGAAGGTCGCAACCGAGTTGTTCAAGCTGCGGCTTAATTTAGGGCGCATCTGAATTTCTGTATTTTCACCTTTACAAATGCAAAAACAATGTCCATTTCTTGAAAAGAAGCTGAGTTGCGATGGTTCCAGCTATCTGCGATGATGGCTTAATATTTTATAGGTTTTCTGAGGAGTTTTCGAAATGGGTTCGTTTTCATGGTATCATTGGGTTCTGGTGTTAGTTGTTGTCATGGTTTTGTTTGGCGGCAAAGGTAAAGTGTCAGACTTGATGGGCGATGTGGCCAAGGGCATAAAGAGCTTTAAGAAGGGCCTTGCTGATGATCCTGCTGATGTTGCCGCTACTGCAAAATCATTGGAACAACAGGCTGCCGATACAGCCAAACAAGCGGCTGAAAAAGTAAAAAGCTAAACGCCGCAAACTTTAACGGCAGGGGCTTTGTTTCATGTTTGATTTTGGGCTGAGTTACACACACATGCTCGTGCTTGGGCTTATCGCCTTTATGGTGATTGGCAAGAACGACATGCCTGTCGTTTTGCGCAAATTTGGGCAGTTTATGGCCAAGGTTCGATCTATGTCGCGCGAATTTCAGGGCCATGTAGATATTGCCATGAAGGATGCTGGCGTGGCCAGTTTGAAGAATGACTTGCAAGGATTAAAGTCAAATATTGACGGCGCTGTTTCAATTCCTGCCATGCAGACGGGACAAGCGGCATCGACATCAAGTCACAAGACCGTGGAATTTGAGAAGCTTTTTAGTTCACACGCAGGCGAAACCATTGTGGCAGGCAAGCCCGTTGAAGTTGATCAGGCTCCGAAAGCATGACCAAGCAAGATATCGACGCCAGCGAAGCCCCGCTGATGGACCATCTGAACGAGCTGCGCACGCGGCTGATGTGGTCGACGGCTGGCTTTGTGGTGGCGTTGATCGGATGCTTTTATTTTTCTACTGAAATTTTGCATATTTTAATCAAGCCGTTTCGGTGGGGCACGGGCACAGACATTACTTTGATCTCAATCAAGCTGTTGGGTGTGTTTTTTGTTAAACTGAAGATTGCCATGTTTGGCGGGTTGTTCATCGCTTTTCCATTAATTGCAACGCAGATATATCGGTTTGTGGCGCCTGGCCTTTATAAACATGAGAGGGCTGTGCTGGCGCCGTATTTGGTTGCAACGCCGATTTGTTTCTTAGCTGGCGCGTCGCTGGTTTATTTCATGCTGCTGCCGTTTGCGATCAAGTTCTTCTTCGCCGTTGGCGCTGATGCGGGCATCACGGTCATGCCAGACGTAGAGCCTTACCTTGATTTTGTGATGACGCTGATTTTTGCATTTGGTCTCACCTTTCAATTGCCTGTCGTGCTCACGTTACTTGGCCAACTGGGCGTTGTGACTCATGCGCAACTGAGCAAAGGCCGTCGCTTTGCTTTAGTTGGTATTGCCGCTTTAGCCGCTGTGATCACGCCGCCTGATCCATTTTCAATGATGGCGATGATGGTTCCATTGGGCTTGCTGTATGAGATCGCGGTTTGGTCGGTTTGGTTTATCGAGAGGCGCAAAGCCAAGGCTTCGTCATCCGCGGATATTACCCCAACATAATTCCTGTTTGAGCATCCAGCACAAGCCCTCTATAGGGGTGTTTTGCGACATTCAACTCAGGTGACTTTTCATGCACGATATTAAGGCGATCCGCGATAACCCTCTGGCTTTTGACGCTGGACTGGCGCGGCGTGGGTTAGCGCCGCTTTCTGTATCGTTGCTTGCGCTCGATGAACAAAAGCGCGAGACCATGCAGAAATTACAAGACGCGCAAAGCCGCCGTAACGCCTTGTCGAAAGAAATCGGCATGGCCATGGGCAAGAAGGATGTGGCACTTGCTGATAAGCTGAAGGCTGAAGTTGCTGGCCTCAAAGATGCCATTACCCAAGGTGAAGAACAGGAAAGGGTTCAGACAAAGGCGCTGAATGATGCGTTGGCCGTGATCCCTAACATTCCGTTGGCAACTGTGCCTGATGGAAAGAGCGAACATGATAATGTGGAAGTTCGCATATGGGGCGAAAAACCTGTGAAGAATTTTGAACCGCAACAGCATTTCGATATTGGTGAAGGCCTTGGCTTGATGGATTTTGAAATTGCCTCGAAGCTTTCAGGCGCGCGATTTGTGGTTTTAAAAGGGGCATTGGCGCGGATGGAACGCGCGCTCGCTCAATTTATGATCAATCTGCATACGGATGAATTTGGTTACAGCGAGACTTACGCACCTTACATGTTGCGCGAGGAAGCCATGTATGGTGTTGGTCAACTGCCAAAGTTCGAAGAAGATTTATTCAAGACGACTTCTGGTCATTACCTCATACCGACTGCCGAAGCGTCGCTTACCAATCTGGTGCGTGAGCAGGTTTTGGATGAGGCAAAGTTGCCTATCCGTATGACCGCATATACACCTTGTTTCCGCGCTGAAGCAGGTGCCGCGGGCAGGGACACACGCGGCATGATCCGCCAACATCAATTCTCGAAAGTCGAATTGGTCTCTATCACCACGCCTGAACAATCTGATGCCGAACATGAACGCATGACGGGTTGTGCCGAAGAGGTGTTGAAGCGTCTTAATCTGCATTACCGCACCATCGTGCTCTGCACA
Source organism: Hyphomicrobiales bacterium (assembly GCA_025359045.1). Lineage (GTDB taxonomy): Bacteria > Pseudomonadota > Alphaproteobacteria > Rhizobiales > Aestuariivirgaceae > Aestuariivirga. The sequence goes on from JANYHN010000013.1 coordinate 84,898, forward strand.
GGCGATATGGGGTTCGGTTCGCGCAAGACTTACGACATTGAAGTGTGGCTGCCGGGCCAGAATGCTTACCGCGAAATTTCATCGTGTTCGCAATTTGGCGAATTTCAAGCGCGGCGCATGGATGCACGCTGCAAGGCGGCTGAAGCCAAGCAGGCGCGTTATGTGCACACACTGAATGGCTCGGCCTTGGCCGTGGGCCGCACCATGGTGGCCGTTTTGGAGAACTATCAAAATGATGATGGCTCTGTCACAATCCCGGAGGTGCTTCGCCCTTATATGGGCGGCATGACTGTGATCAAGAGGCCGTGAAATCATGCGCATATTAGTCACCAATGATGATGGCATACATGGCCCAGGTTTAGAGGCATTGGAAAAAATTGCCCGCAGCATCAGCGACGATGTGTGGGTGGTGGCACCAGATGTTGAGCGTTCGGCCGCCGGGCGTGCACTCACCATTTCACATCCTTTGCGGTACCGCCAAATTGAAAAACGGAAATTTGAAACCACCGGGACACCCGCTGATTGCGTGGTGATGGCCGTGCGCAAAATTATGCCGGCTCTGCCGGATTTGATTTTATCTGGAGTTAATCGCGGGCAGAACCTTGCTGACGACATCACTTATTCCGGCACAATTGCCGCCGCGATGGAAGGCACATCCCTGGGCATTAAATCAATTGCGTTGAGCCAAGTGGTCGGAATGTTTGGTAATGGTGAGAGTTTTGCTGTTGCAGAAAAACATGGAGCAAGCATTGTTGAAAAACTTTTGAAGATGGATTTTGGCCCCGGGCTTTTGATCAATGTGAATTTTCCGGATTGCGGCCCCGACGAAGTGGCGGGCATTGATGTGACCATCCAAGGCAAGCGCGACCAAAATTATCTCACCGTTGATGAACGTGTTGATGCCCGTGGCCATGCCTATTTCTGGCTCGGGTTTGCGCGCGAACGCGGCACGCCCCCTAAGGGCACTGACTTGGCATCGGTTTTCAACAAGCGCATTTCAGTTACACCGTTGCATACAAACCTGACGCAAGTTGACGCTTTATCCAAATTGCAGACTGTTTTTGGCTGAGGCGTGATGATGGAGACTGAGAATAGTATTTACAAAATTCTCATTCTGGATTTGATCGGCCTTAAATTTGATGGCCGAGGCAAGCCAGATCCTTCGGAAGTCAAAACCCATATCATCGCCAAAGGCGGGGTGTTTCACGATGCTCCTTGGAATGCGAGTGATGTTCTTGAAACAGGCAAATTGCATTTCTTCTATCAACCGGACTTATCAACTGCTGCGGAAATATTGGCACTTACGGATCAAGGCCAATATGATGCAGTAATTGCGGCGGCCACGTTCATCCCAAAAGAATCAGTATTCAACTCAGGCGGCGTGCGCATTGGTGCCGGTACTGGCAACATGGGCAGTGCCTCTTGGGGCGGGGGCAGTGGGGTGGGCGGCGTTGCGCCACTCATGAACACACCCGGGTTTAACAGCAGGGCAACGGCGCAGATGGTGTTCAAAGCGCTGCTCCGTGTGCGGCCCAATTTGCCTGTCGAGGAACTCCACTCACAAGTGGTGGTGGGCAAATTTGATACAGGGCGAAACTTGCGCGAATACCCCACCGAGAAACTGGAAGGCAAAACTTTTGCAATTATCGGATACGGTAATATCGGTCGCGAAGTGGCGCGCCTTGCCCGTGCTTTTTATATGCGTGTCGTGGTTTATGCTCGCGCTCATCACAAGGCCCGGATTCAGGCAGATGGATTTATCTATGCTTCCAGCTTGCTCGAAGCTGCGCGTGGCGCTGATGTTATCAGCCCGCATATTGGGCTCGGTGCGCTTGACGTAGCATCTGGTCGTTATGCCAATGCGGGCATGATTGATAAAGATGTATTGAACGCGCTCAATAAAAATGCCGTGCTAATTAATTACGATCGTGGTGAAATTGTCGACACCGCAGCATTGGATTTGACCTTGCAAACCGGGCAGGTGGGATTTGCTGCCATTGATGCTGATTTATTTTTGGATCAAAAAACTAATGCATTGATAGGCCCGATGGTTCCTTATCTGCCATTGGCGCAGAAACACCCAAATAAGCTGCAACTCCTCCCTCACGCCGCTGCAGACACTGACCATCCATCCCGCGTCGCAGGGGCCAAACAGGCCGTCGACCAGATTTTTGATGCGATCATTTTAAAACGTCTTACAAACCTTAAAGGCGATTTGCCCGTTGGCTATTCGAATGCCGGTTTACAAAATGGTTATGGCAACTTTTAAAGTTTGTCAAAAATAGTTGGGTAAACTTGCTGGAACCTTATTCAGAGTTTCTCGTTTACAGATTGTGATCGTCTCAGTGGTCGCTAATTGAAAATTTAAATTTTACAGCGAGGATAAAATGAACAAACTCACACTTACGTGTCTACTGGCCCTTGCCGCTGCGTCGTTCTCAGTGGCACCTGCAATGGCTGAACATAAACGTGTTCAAACGAAATATTGTGATTCAGCGCCTATGGATCCAATGTGCATGGATGACAAGATGCTGGAAATGCGCAAGCAGATGATGACTTATAACAAGGAGATGGCGACCGGCAACCGCTCCAAATATTGCAAAGAGTCGGGCAAGGGCGATCCTATTTGCGGCGACGCTTTTGTGAATGACAACTTTGGTTACGATGCCAAGTAAGGTGTTAAATGAACCCTGATCACTTTTGGTTGGGGTTCAGTCTTTTTGGGTCGCTTGGTTAAGTGAGATGCGCGGCTTTTGCGCATGTAGACGTCACTCTCGTTGTGCAAGCACAGTTGAGCACCCGACTTGGGCCCCGGAATAAAAGCAAATCCTCTAAAATCAAAAAAATGGTGCCGGTTGCAAGATTCGAACTCGCGACCCCCTGATTACAAATCAGGTGCTCTACCAACTGAGCTAAACCGGCCGAAGCAGTGCTTCAGGCGCTCTCTTAATCCATTTGGCCCGCGTTCTGCAACACCTGTTTCAACGGTCCAAACCAAATGCTCAAACGTCTCAGTTTGGCACAGCTGGTTAGGGAATTATTAACAGGGGAATAGCAGATGTCTCACTCTCGGAAATTAATCGTCCCAGCTTTGGCCGCGATGACTATAATTGGATTTATGTCACTTGGCGCAACCGCCGGGCCAACAGGCGACGCGACAGATGGCGGTGTGGTGGCGGATTCGGGAAAAAATGCCCCACCACCTGATCAGGTCGCTGACGCAGGTGATGGAAAGAATAATCCGCCCCCAGGCCCTGTAGCCGACGGCGGCGACGGTAAAAATAACCCACCTCCCGGCCCAGTTGGCGGCGGCGGAGGTGACGACAAAAATAATCCTCCTCCCGGACCAGTCGGTGGTGGTGGAGATGACGGTAAAAACAGTCCTCCGCCACAACAGCCATCTGCGCCACCAACGGGTGGCGGAGGTGATGACGGCAAGAATAATCCACCACCCGATGGAGGCAAGAATAATCCTCCTCCACAAAATCTCGCGCCTCCTCCAATTAATACAGGCATGATAAAGGAAAACTTTGACTTTGGTTTCGGCCATGTGCGTCGTCGCTTTACTTGCTTTAACGGCTATCAAACAGTGATGGTGCGTGACATTCGCGAATGTGGTTTCCGAATTCAACGTCGTGTTGTGATCGGCGGCGGTTATCGTGGCAAACGTGCCCATGGCGGTTATGCCTATGGCGGCGGCTACTCATATGGTGGCGGCTATGCTACTGGCGGCGGATATAGATATAGCTATGGTGGCGGGTATGCGAGCGGCGGCGGTTATGTTTATCAGCAACCAACCGTGCGTTACTACAAGCCAGCTAGCCGCGCTGCCGTGATGCAAGCTGAAAAGCGCGCACGGCGTGCTGCTGAGTATAATTATGGCGCAGGCTATGGTTATGACAATGGTGGCTATGCTGGTGGCGGTTATGTCGGTGGCTATGGATACGGCAATGGTGGTTTTTCACAAGGATATGGCGCACAAATGGGTTATGGTGAAGGCCTCGGTGGCGGACACCGTCACAAAGCCAAGCGTGGAAATCAGCGTCAAGGTCAAGTTTATGGCGTGATGGGCGGTTATGGCGCAGGCTATGGCTATGATACAGGATATGGTGCTAGCTTTGGATATGGCGGCACTACGATCCATTATGGTCCAATCATGACCAAGGACGGATCATACTAATCTCAGTTCCGATTTATCGGGACGGCGAATGAGAGGGGGGTGGAGCAATCCACTCCCTTTTTCTAATGCGTCAATGCATAAAGCGAAACGGCGCAAGCAATTGACACGTTCAAGCTTTTGATTACGCCGGGCATATCGATGCGGGCCACTTCATGGCAGGTTTTGGCGGTGAGTTGACGAAGGCCCTTGCCTTCAGCGCCCAACACCAAAGCCAGCGGTCGCATCTTTGCAACATTGGCCATATCAATTTCCGCATCTGAATCTAGACCCACAAGATGAAAGCCATATCCAATTAGCTCGTCCATAGCACGGGCTAGATTGGTGACAGTTACATACGGCACATGTTCATAGGCACCTGATGCCGCCTTAAAAAACACGCCACTTGCTTCTGCCGAGTGCCGCGCCGTCACGACAACAGCTGAAACATTGAACGCCGCGCACGAGCGCATGATTGCACCGACATTATGCGGGTCAGTCACTTGATCAAGCAACACAATCAAACCATCGCGCGAAACTTCGTCAAGGCGGGGCTGATGCAAAGGTTTGGCTTCAAGGATAATGCCTTGGTGCACAGCATCAGCTGATTTCAACATGTGATCAAGCAAGCGCGGGTGAACGATTTCAGGCGTGATCGTCACACCTGGCGCATCCTCCTTCAAGCGAATGAAAGCATTTTCGGTGCACCACAGATTAACCGGTTTGCGCTTTGTGTTTTTCAGCGCCTCGGTTACGGGATGGGCACCATAAATCAAATCATTTTCAGGGTTGGCCACCAGCACGCGTTCAGGCGTGCGCGGTGTGAGTGGTTTACCAGACCTCTGAAATTCCTTAGCTTTTTGCACGCCAGGGGCCGGAGTGTTGCGGAAAAATGGCTTTTTGCCCAAAGTCTTCTTGGCACGCGGATTTGTGGGTTTTGTTGACATCACGCCTCTATAGCGCAAGATTTTTCAAAAACTAGCGGAAATGCTGCCACCCTGTTGCCTCGATTGCGAAATAAGGCTAGGTGCACCCCGTCCTAATTTGGAGAGAACGATGAACCGATTCCTGATTTCACTTGTGGCCTTCTCGGCCTTGGCAGCGCCTTCGATGGCAGCGAGCCTTAAAGTAGACACTTCAAAAAATTGCAGCTTCACCATTGAATTGATGCCTGATGTGGCACCAAAACACGTGGCGCAAATTACCAAGCTTGCCGCTTCGGGCTTTTATAATGGCATTGTTTTTCACCGCGTGATTGACGGCTTTATGGCCCAAACAGGCGATCCAACTGGCACAGGCACGGGCAATTCAAAAGAACCAAATATTCCGGCCGAATTTTCCAAGAAGCCATTTGTGCGCGGCACCGTAGGCATGGCCCGCACGTCGGATCCAGATTCTGCCAATAGCCAGTTCTTTGTGATGTTTGCAGACGGCGCATTTTTGAATGGCCAGTATACAGTTTTCGGCCATGTTGATGGCGAAGGCATGAAATGTGTTGACCAGATCAACAAAGGCGAACCACCTGCAAACCCAGACAAAATGACAAAGGTAACAGTGCAATAATGGCTGATCTCGAAAATACACTTTATGTCGATCTCGAAAAAGGTCGTGTGACCATTGAACTCTTGCATAAGCTTGCTCCCGGCCATGTGGCTCGCATTAAGGAATTGGCGCGTGAGAAGTTTTATGATGGCGTGGTGTTTCACCGCGTGATCGAAGGCTTTATGGCCCAAGGTGGCGATCCAACAGGAACTGGTATGGGCGGCTCGAAGAAACCTGATCTGAAAGCCGAGTTTTCCAAGGAGCCACATGTGAAGGGCATTTGCTCGATGGCGCGTTCGTCCAATCCAAACTCTGCCAACAGCCAATTCTTCATTTGCTTTGGCGATGCTCGGTTCTTGGACAACCAATACACTGTTTGGGGACGTGTGACCGATGGTATGGAGTTTGTTGACGGCTTGAAGCGTGGCGAACCACCAAAGAACCCAGACAAGATCGTGACCATGCGTGTTGCGGCTGACGCTGCTTAATTTTTACGGTATTGATCGGCGACGAGGCTTTTGAATTATGCGCGTCGCCGATTTTGATTTTGAACTGCCGCCGGAGAATATTGCACTTCGGCCAATCACACCGCGCGAAGCTGCCAAACTTCTGGTGATTCAGAATGGCGCTTTTGCAGACTTGCATGTGGGTGATTTGCCCAGCCAATTACGGCGTGGTGATCTTTTAATTTTCAATAACACGAAAGTCATTCCGGCGGCATTGTCTGGCATCCGGGTCGGTCGGCTGGGCACAACGCCTAAGATCGAGGCGTTGCTGCATTTGCGGATAGATGGCGCAAGGTGGAAGGCTTTTGTAAAGCCTGCCAAGAAGTTGGAGGCGGGTGATGAGGTTCAGTTTGGTTCGCTAAGCGCTGTTGTAGAAGAAAAAGGAGAGGCGGGCGAAGTTACATTTCGTTTTCCTTTTTCGGGTGCTGATCTCGATATCGCATTAACACAGGCCGGTCGCGTTCCTTTGCCGCCCTATATTGAATCCAAGCGTGCGCAGGATTTGCAGGATAAGTCTGACTATCAAACTGTTTATGCCAAGGAGTCTGGAGCCGTTGCCGCACCCACTGCTGGGCTGCACTTCACACCTGAGTTGATGAAAGCTTGCCAAGATGCTGGAATTGAGTCAGAATTTGTAACTCTGCATGTCGGGGCAGGAACTTTTTTGCCTGTGAAAGCAGATGATACGCGCGATCACAAAATGCATGCCGAATGGGGCGAAGTATCGCTTCAGACTTTGAATCATATTCAAGCGGTAAAAGCTTCTGGCGGCAGGGTAATTGCCGTTGGAACGACTTCGCTCAGATTGCTTGAAAGTGCTGGTGGCAAACCGTTTTCTGGAACTACCAATATTTTCATCACGCCCGGCTACAAATTCAACACAGTCAACGGCTTGATGACCAATTTCCATCTGCCGCGTTCCACTTTGTTCATGTTGGTCTGCGCCTTCGCTGGGATTGATACGATGAAGGCGGCATATGCTCATGCCATCGCGCAAAATTATCGGTTCTATTCCTATGGCGATGCCAGCCTGCTATGGCCTGCCGCATGACCCAAGAGTTCGGATTTACACTTCATAAAAAAAACGGTTTGGCGCGGCGCGGCACGGTTCACACGGGGCGTGGCGATATTCGAACACCCGCCTTTATGCCTGTGGGCACGGTTGGCACGGTCAAAGGACTTTATCTCAATCAGGTGAAGGAAACCGGTGCCGATATCATACTCGGCAACACCTATCATTTGATGCTGCGGCCCGGTGCTGAACAAGTGGCTAAGCTGGGCGGTTTGCACAAATTTATTGGTTGGGAAGGGCCGATTCTCACTGACTCAGGCGGTTTTCAGATTATGTCGCTGTCGAAGATCCGCAAGATCAAAGAAACCGGGGCAACCTTCCAATCGCATATTGATGGCCGCAAATATGAGCTGACCCCTGAGCGTGCAATGGAAATTCAGCGCTTGCTGGGTTCAGATATTCAGATGCAGCTTGATCAATGTTTAGAGCTTCCGCATTCTGAAGCAGAAGGCGAGAAAGCCATGGAGCTTTCACTGCGTTGGGCCGCACGTTCGCGCACCGCATTTGGCTCGCAGCCGGGGCGTGGTAATTTTGGCATTGTGCAAGGTGGCACGAATGAGCGGTTGCGCTTGAAAAGTGCTGATGGCCTGCGCCAGATTGGTTTTGAAGGTTACGCCATTGGCGGCCTTGCTGTTGGTGAAGGCCAAGAGCTGATGTTGCAGACCATTGATTTCACAGCACCGGCACTTCCCGAAGATAAGCCACGTTATTTGATGGGTGTGGGCACACCAGAAGATTTGCTTGAAGCCGTGGCACGCGGCATTGATATGTTTGATTGCGTGATGCCCACGCGCTCTGGCCGACACGGTCAGGCCTTCACGCGCTTTGGCCGGATCAATATCCGCAATGCCAAACACGCTGACGATACAAGGCCGCTCGATGCGGAACATCCATGCCCCGCGTTGTCACAATATTCACGCGCCTATCTGCATCATCTCATGCGATCTGGTGAATTGCTCGGCATGATGCTTTTGAGCTGGGCTAACATCGCTTACTACCAATCATTGATGCAGGGCATGCGCGACGCGATTGATGCTGGCAAATTTGAAGAATTCCGTGTGACCACCCATGCGCAGTGGAAGCGCGGGGATGTTTAATGTCCTCTACCGCTTTTGCGGGAGAGGAAGGGAACCCATTGCAAAGCAATGGGGGAGGTGAGGGGCGGAGCTTTTAAAGAGGCCCTCATCTATCCCATCTCACTTCGTTCGACGTGCCCCTTTCTTCCCCCGCAAGCGGTGGAAGACGAAATCACTTGCCCCCACCGCCCGTATGTTCGCCTTCGCGGGTTAAATAATAAGCACACAGAATTGGTATGAACGTCACCGCAATCACAATGATGGCCACCACATTGGTCACGGGACGTTGGCGGGGGCGGATTAATTCTTGCAGCATCCAAATAGGCAAAGTGGATTGCTGGCCCGCTGTAAATGTTGTCACGATCACTTCATCAAAAGAAAGCGCGAAAGCCAACATGCCGCCTGCAAGAAGTGCCGAGGCGATTTGCGGCAGCACCACGTATCTGAAAGTTTGAAAGCCATCAGCACCCAAATCCATTGAAGCTTCAACCATATAGCTGTTGATGCGGCGAAAACGTGCCAGCACATTGTTATAAACGACCACAATGCAAAACGTCGCGTGGCCTAACACGATTGTCCAAGTTGAGAACGGCAGGTTCATGATGTCGAAGGCAGAACGCAGTGCAATGCCTGTTATGATGCCTGGCAGAGCAATTGGTAAAATGAACAGTAATGAAAGTGAATCCTTTCCGTAGAATTTGGCGCGGGAAAGTGCGGCTGCTGCGAGTGTGCCGAAAATCAGAGCCAGAACTGTGGCGATGGCGGCGACCTTAATTGAAAGATAGAGCGGCCCCCAAATATCAGGCCTTTCAAACCACGCCGTCACAAACCATTTTATGGTGAGGCCCGGCGGCGGAAATTGGAATGATTTTTCTTCCGTTGTGAAGGCATAAAGAAAGATCAACAACAACGGCAGATGTAGGAACAGCAATCCCGCCGCAGCGCCAAGCTTCAATCCCCATCCGGCATCAGAGCGCATCGAAGGCTCCTGCGCGTTTGGCCAGTGCAAGATAGACGCCCATGATCAGCATGGGAACCACGGTGAACGCGGCGGCCAGCGGAATATCGCCAGCTGTACCTTGAAGTGTGTAGACTGCTTGGCCAATAAAAGGCCGTGAATTACCGACGATTTGCGGAATTATGTAATCGCCTAATGTGAGCGAAAATGTGAAGATTGATCCTGCGATGACGCCGGGCATGGCCAGAGGCAGGATCACCGTTCTAAATGTTTGGCGCGGTGTTGCGCCGAGATCAGCTGAAGCTTCGATAAAGTTTTTAGGCACACGTTCGAGTGCTGCTTGCAGGGGTAAAATCATATAGGGCAGCCAGATATAGAGGAGTACAAGAAAGGTTCCGATGTAGCTGAAAGACAATGATGAACCACCGATGACGGGAGTCGCCAGCAACGCTTCCAAAGCCCCGCCGAGACCCAATCCACCTGCCGCCCACGTGATGATGCCTTCCTTGGCAAGGATCAGTTTCCATGCATAGACTTTCACCAGATAGCTCGACCAGAGCGGCATCATAACGGCGAGATAAAACAGCGCCTTGGTTTTGCCACGTGCAAAACGTGCTGCATAATATGCAATTGGAAATGCGATGATGGCCGAGGCGATAGTAACGATTGCTGCCATGGCGACAGTGCGGCCTATGGTTTGCAGATTGGAGGACTCGAATAATTGACCGTATGTTGAAAGCGTAAACTCGTGGATGATGACCCCAGAGAAATCATCGAGGTGATAAAAACTTTGCAGCAGAAGCGCTAAAAGCGACCCGATATAAACAATCCCGATCCATGCCAATGGCGGCCCCAGCAACATCGCTGTAAGTGCGCCTGGCCTCTTGTAAAATAAGTCGGATAGTCCTCGCATCAGGCCTTTTCCATTTCGACAATGGCGTCCTTTGCCCATATGAAGCGCACGGTTTGGCCCTCGGCCAGCGTCTTCGAGGCGGCGGGTAAGGTGGCCGAAAGCCTTGTGCCGTTTGCTTCAATCACCACACGCGTCATTGCGCCTTGATAATGAATAGCGGTAATGCGGCCCTCGGCGTTGAACTGGTTCGAGACCACTTTCTGATCACCTGTGAGGATGTTGATTTTCTCAGGGCGCAGGCTGACCCATGCTTCCGGCCCGCCATGAGCTTTTGAAAACTCTGGTGACATGACATTTGAAGATCCCACAAAATCAGCCACAAAACGTGAGCGTGGTCGTTCATAGATTTCGGACGGTGGACCGGCTTGAACGATCTTGCCTTCATTGAAAATCGCCACCCGGTCTGCCATCGACAAAGCCTCGCCTTGATCATGGGTGACGAAAACAAAAGTGATGCCCAATTGGCGTTGCAGATGTTTCAGCTCTTCCTGCATTTGTTCGCGCAATTTTAGATCGAGTGCGCCTAGTGGTTCATCAAGCAGCAGAACTTTGGGTTCATTGACCAGCGCACGGGCCAAAGCCACGCGTTGCCGCTGGCCACCGGAAAGTTGAGCAGGGCGGCGTTGATCAAAGCCCGAAAGCTTGACCATATCCAGAGCTTGCTTGGCTGAAGCCTCACGTTCACCACGAGCCACACCTTTGATCATCAAGCCATAAGCAACATTCTCGCCAACTGTCATATGCGGAAACAGGGCGTAATCTTGGAACACCGTGTTCACGTTGCGCTTATAGGGCGGTAAGCCTGTTGCCTCTTCACCGAAGATCGAGATCGTGCCGGAGGTTGGTTGTTCGAAGCCTGCAATTAAACGCAAGCAAGTGGTTTTGCCCGAGCCTGAAGGGCCTAGCATGGCAAAAAATTCACCCTGAGCAATGTCGATTGTAACATCATCAACAGCACGGGTTTGACCGAAATGGCGGGTAACGTTTTGGAATGAGACGGCGTGGGTCATTTTAAATGAAAAAGCCCGCGCGCATTAATACGCGCGGGCCCTCGCTTTTACTTCCCCTGCACAGCCAGATAATCCTTGGCCCATTGCGAGTATGAGACGCATGTGCCTTCAGCTTCGCATTTGCCAGTTGGCGTGCGCCAGAACCAGATTTTGTCGAAGTTGGCCATGCCATTTGTGTCGCAGCCCGTATCAGTCAAAAGCGCATTACCTTTGCATGCAGCATTGACTGCGGGTACTGAGCCGAACCAAGCGGCCACATCGCCTTGAACTTTCGCATCAAGCGAATGATTAAGCCACGCATAGGCACAATTTGGATGTGCGGCTTCAGCGTGCATCATCGTGGTGTCGGCCCAGCCTGTGGCACCTTCTTCTGGAATGGTCGAAGCAATCGGCGTCTTTTCCATCACGGCTTTATCGGCTTGCAGCAGGTTCACTTGATAAGGCCAAGACGACGAGGCAACCACACCTTCGGTTTTGAAGTCTTCAACCTGAACCGCCGCATCTCCCCAATAACGACCAACCAATGCGCGTTGACCTGTGGCCAAAGCTAGAGCTGCTGCATATTGATCTTTATTCAACTCATACGGGTTTTTGATGCCAAGTTCTGGTTTCTTGTGCATCAGATAAAGCGCAGCATCAGCAATGGCGATGGCGCCATAATAGGCTTGCACACGGCCTTTGTTAGATTTGCCATCTGCCAATGTTTGTTCTTCAAATACAACTGACCAGCTCTTTGGTGCTTCCTTGAAAACTTTGGTGTTGTAGGCCAAAACATTCGGGCCCCATTGATAGGGCGTGCCGTAGTGAACGCCGTCAACCGTGTGCCATGGTGCGTCTTGCAGGCGCTTATCGACATTGGCCCAATTTGGAATTTTGCTGACATCAATGGCTTGAACCTTCTTGCCTGCGATCAGACGGAGTGATGCGTCACCAGAAGCGGTGACGAGATCAAATCCGCCTTGGTTCATCAAAGTCACCATTTCGTCTGAAGTAGCGGCAGTCTTAACATTGACTTTGCAGCCGGTTTCTTTTTCAAAGCCAGTCACCCAATCATAGCCCTTATCGCTTTCGCCACGCTCGACATAACCTGGCCAAGCCACGATGTTGAGTTCGGTTTCGTTGGCAGCATAAGCAAATGTGTTGAAGCCATTTGCTAAAATTGATGTGGTCGCGCAGAGTGCGACCATTGCATTTTTCGTGAATTTCATATTTTTTCTCCCTCAAGGTCGCTATGGTTACGACCAAGTAATAAGAAGGTTAGCCCTGAATGCGATTGTGGATCAAGCGGCCAATGGCGATATTGGCTGAAAATGCCGCAGATGGCATCGTTATTGAAAATGGCGTAATTGCTGAAACTGTCGCTCTTGGTGTTACACCTTTATACGATCAAGCGTTTGATGCCAGCCAACATGCTGTGATTCCTGGCTTGGTTAATACCCACCATCATTTCTATCAAACGCTCACGCGCGCACACCCAAATGCAATTAACAAAGAGCTGTTTGATTGGTTGAAAGCGCTTTATCCGCTTTGGGCAAGACTGACACCAGAAGCTCACAGAATTGCAACCCGTCTCGCTTTGACCGAGTTATTGATGTCGGGGGTTACCACCACTTCAGACCATCATTATGTCTTTCCGGGCGGACTTGATGATGCGATGGATATTCAAGTTGAAGAGGCAAGGCGCGTTGGCGTTCGCATGACGGTGTCGCGCGGGTCAATGAATCTTTCTGAGAAAGATGGCGGTCTGCCACCTGATTCAGTGGTTCAAGACCATGATACGATTCTGGCCGACTGCGAGCGTGTCATCGCAAAATATCATCAAAGGAGCGTTGGAGCTACAATTCAAATTGCGCTGGCCCCATGTTCACCATTTTCTGTCACGCGTGAATTGATGCGCGATACAGCGTCACTCGCAGCAAAGCATGATTGCCGTTTGCACACCCATTTGGCCGAGACTCGCGATGAGGATGATTTTTGTAAAGCCACATTCGGTATGCGGCCGCTCGATTATTTGGAAGACTGTGGTTGGCTGAGCAATCGCACATGGCTGGCGCATGGCATTCATTTCAATGATGCTGACATCGCCAAGTTGGGCAGACATGGCGTTGGCGTGTGCCACTGCCCAACTTCAAACATGACACTGGCTTCGGGCCAATGCCGAACTTGCGAGCTTGAAACTGCGGGTGTAGCTGTTGGGCTCGGTGTTGATGGCTCTGCTTCAAATGACTCTTCTAATCTCATGGAAGGGGTTCGCCACGCACTGATGTTGAACCGGCTAACTTACGGCCAACGTGTCACACATCTTGATGCTTTGCGCTGGGCAACCGAAGGATCGGCTAAATGTTTGGGGCGCGAAGACATCGGTAAAATTGCGGATGGCAAGCAGGCTGATCTTGCTTTTTTTAAACTTGATGAGTTGCGTTTTTCAGGCGCGGGCGATCCCCTGGCGGCGCTGGTTTTGTGTGGCGCGCACCGCGCTGACCGCGTTATGGTCGCTGGACAATGGCGCTTGGTGGATGGGCTGCCCGTTTCAATTGATCTCTCAGATCTCTTGGAAAAGCATAAAAATCAGGCAAAGCGCTTCCTCGAAGTCATTTGACGCCGCCGTTTGACATGTTAATGTCATGCAACAAAGTTTCTCGTGGGGTCAGGGCATTTGGCGACGAATAATGCGCAAACAGCAGTGGTAGTTGATGATTTGCATAAATCATTTGGCCCACTCGAAGTTTTAAAAGGCGTGAGCCTTACCGCAAAGCAGGGCGATGTGGTTTCGATGATTGGGTCGTCAGGTTCTGGCAAAAGCACATTTTTGCGCTGTATCAATTTTCTGGAGCTGCCATCGCGCGGACGCATTGTGGTGACTGGCGAAGAGATTTCGTTGAAGCCAGGTGCCGACGGAAACATGCATCCATCTGATCGACGCCAAGTCGAACGTATTCGCACCAAACTGGGCATGGTGTTTCAAAGTTTCAATCTTTGGCAGCACATGACGGTGTTGCAAAATGTAATTGAAGCTCCAGTTCATGTTTTAAAGCTCAGCAAAAAAGAAGCAACCGAACGCGGCGAAGCGCTGCTTCATAAAGTTGGACTTTTTGAAAAGCGTGATCAGTATCCAGCGTTCCTGTCGGGTGGGCAACAGCAACGCGCAGCGATTGCCCGTGCACTCTGCATGGAACCGAAAGTGATGTTGTTTGACGAGCCAACATCAGCCCTTGATCCTGAGCTGGTTGGCGAAGTTTTGAAAGTGATCCGCGATCTGGCTTATGAGGGGCGCACGATGATCCTCGTTACTCACGAAATGAAATTTGCCCGCGATGTGTCTTCGCATGTGATGTATTTGCATAAAGGCATCGTGGAAGAAGAGGGGCCACCTTCGAAAGTATTTGGCGCACCTAATAGCGAGCGCTGCAAGCAATTCGTTTCGAGTATTCATTGACGGGTGAGCGAAACGATAGAGGGGTTTGATATCGGGGGCCGATTGAAAACTTAAATATTAAACGACGATTACAGGGAGAAAAAAATGAAATATACAAAACGCGTATTGCTTGCTGCCATAGCAGCAGGAGCATTGTTTGCTGCGGCACCAGCCTATGCAGATTTGAAGTTTGGTGTGGCGGCTGAGCCATACGCACCATTCACCAGCCAAGATGCCTCAGGCAAATGGGTTGGTTGGGAAGTTGATTTCATGAACGCCATTTGCGCTGAAGTGAAAGAAACATGCACCATAGAGCCAGTGGCTTGGGATGGTATTATTCCAGCCCTTCAAGCCAAGAAGTTTGATGCCATTATGTCATCGATGTCGATCACACCAAAGCGTGCCGAGACAATTAACTTCTCGAATATGTATTACAATTCTGCCGCTGTTTTAATTGCGCCAAAGAGCGATGACAAGGATTTTTCACCAGAACATTTAAAGGGCAAAACCCTCGGCGTGCAGGTTTCAACAACCCATGCCGCTTATGTTGCCAAATATTATGAGCCCAAGGGTGCTGTCGTTAAAACCTACGCAACACAAGACGAAGCAAACGCTGATCTTGCTGCTGGCCGCTTGGATTATGTGATGGCTGATGGTGTAGCGCTTGATGCATTTTTGCAGTCAGACCAAGGCAAATGCTGTGAGCAAAAAGGTGCAGTTCCGATTGATATTGAAGTTTTGGGACCAGGTGTCGGCTTTGGCATTCGCAAGGAAGACTCAGCACTGCTCGAAAAGTTGAATGGTGGTATCAAGGCGCTTGCTGCCAATGGCGGTTTCGACAAGATCACTGACACGTGGAAACTGAAAGATAAAATCGTTACAGGTTCTAAGTAAGAAACCACGTCGGGCCACTTTTAGAGAGTGGCCCGATTTTTATGAGGCGACGATTTTGATTTTAGCTGTTGCAGCTCCCTTATCTGAGCTCTTGTCCTTTGGTGATAAGGGCTATGGCGATGAGATGTTTTGGGGTGCGGTCAAATCGGTTGAGATCGCTTTTTTTGCTTATGCTTTTGGTCTGGTTCTCGGATTGCTAGGTGCGATCGGGAAACTTTCTGGCGGGCCAATATTGAAAATGATCTTGGAAGGCTACACCACGATCGTTCGAGCTGTTCCTGAATTGGTTTTGATTTTGCTGCTTTATTATGCTGGCACGGACAGCATCAACGGCTTGTTGAAATTGGTGGGCCACGACCCAATCGAAGTAAACGGTTTGGTTGCGGCCATATTTGTTTTGGGCTTTGTGCAAGGTGCCTATTCAACCGAAGTGTTGCGGGCCGCGATTCAGGCGGTTCCTTTAGGACAGATTGAGGCCGCGAAAGCTTATGGCATGAGTGCGTTTGGTCAATTCCGGCGCATCGTGTTGCCTGCCATGTTGCCCAATGCGATTCCAGGACTGGCAAATTTATGGCTTAACGTAACGAAGGACTCGGCATTGATTTCAGTTGTAGGATTTACGGAGCTTGCCTTGGCCACCAGGCAGGCTGCAGGCGTAAGTAAGCAATATTTTGTGCTCTATCTTGTCGCGCAAGCGATCTATCTTTCGATTTCACTTTCATCAACATTTTTGTTTGCGAGGTTGGAGCGTTATGTCAGACGCGGCCAGCCGAAACTGGCGTGAGGTTGTAATGCGCTGGGACTGGCTTCCAACTTATTTTCCTTTTTTGCTTCATGGGTTAATGGTTACCCTTATGATCCTTGTGTTCTCGGTCGTGGTTGGATTTATCTTGGCTGTGCCAATTGGCTTGGCGCAAGTAACAGTATCCTTGGCAACACGAAGTTTTGCAAAGGCCTTTTGCAATTACATTCGTGGAACACCGCTGCTCACGCAAATCTGGTTGCTCTATTATGGCGTCGGTTCACTGTTCCCATTGATCCCCGGCATGCGTGAAAATTTCATGTGGTTGATCAGGCTCGATGCAATTTATTATGTCTTGCTCGCCTTCACGCTTAGCTTTGCTGGTTATGAAGCCGAGATCATGCGCGGCGCTTTTTTGTCGGTGCCGCGTGGCGAGCTGGAAGCGGCGCGGGCTTTTGGGATGAGCCCATGGAAAGTAACCTCGCGCGTTTGGTTTCCGCGTGCCGTTCTGCAAGTCCTCCCCACATTGACGGGCGAAGTGATCGGGCAGCTTAAATCAACGCCGCTCGCCTTTACCGTTCCGGTTATGGATTTGATGGGGGCCACGTCTAAAATCAGGCAAGACACATATATCATCTATGAACCTTTGATATTCTTGGCACTGATTTACATGGCCCTTACTTTCATCATCACCCGTGCTTTCGGATATTTCGAAAGACTTATACCAACCCGCAGATGATGCAGGACCTGATTAAAACGTTTGCTGGTGAACTTGTGGCGCTGCGCCGCGATTTGCACATGCATCCGGAATTGGCATTTGAAGAACATCGCACGTCCAAACTCGTTGCTGAAGAACTCAAGCGCCTAGGGCTTACTGTGACAACTGGCGTTGCCGGAACTGGCGTGGTCGGAACTTTCACAAACGGCACAAGCCGCAAGGTTATAGCCATTCGCGCTGATATGGACGCATTGCCAATCCACGAAACCACCAGTCTACCATATGCATCTCTTTACGCTGGCAAAATGCATGCCTGCGGGCATGATGGCCACACAACGATGTTGGTGGGTCTCGCCCGCTATCTGTCTGAGACAAAAGATTTTGACGGCACGATACATCTCATTTTCCAACCCGCAGAAGAAGACATCAGCGGCGCACACCGAATGATTGAAGAAGGTTTTTTCAAGCGCTTCAAGTGCGATCAAATTTTTGCGCTTCACAACATGCCGAATGAACCTTTGGGCCAGGTGCGCGTGCGGGTAGGGGCGATTACCGCTTCGATTGCAATTGTCGACGTCACCATTCGCGGCGTTGGCGGACACGGCGCATTTCCGCATCAGGCGGTTGATCCCATCATTGCAGCCTCCAGTGCTGTCATGGCGCTTCAAACTGTGGTGTCGCGAAATTCTGACCCGCATGATCCTGTGGCCGTTACGGTTGGTGCCATCAATGGCGGGGTATTGGCGACAGTTATTCCAGAAACCGTCTCGCTCAAAATTGGTGTTCGAACCTGTTCGCATAATAATAGCCAGATGATGGCTAGGCGTATCCCAGAGCTGCTCAAACAGCAGGCGGCATCTTTCGGCTGTGTGGCTGAAGTTGAATATGGTCAAGGTATTATCTATCCGGCCTGTATCAATGATACGAACGCAGCCATGGCCGTTCGGGACACGGCGCTGGCCATGGGTCAAAGCCCGCTTTCAGTAGATCTTGCTGGCCCTTACATGTTCGCCGAAGATTTCGCATTTATGTTGGAAGAAGTGCCCGGCGCTTATTTCGGCCTGGGCAATGGCCCATCTCGTAACCTTCACGAATCCAGTTACGATTTTAATGATGAGTTGCTGGTGAAAGGCGTCGAATTCTGGGCAACACTGGTGCAGCGTCTCTTAAAAGTCTGAGCTGCTCTGCGCTGAAGTCAATTGCAACTTTTCTGCTTCCAGTTCATTTATAGGCAATGACCTCCCTTAAAGCCGAAAATCCCGCAAACAAACTGTCTCACCAAGAAGTAATCTGGATTATTTCAGGTGTCGTCGTCGCCATGTTTTTGGCGGCCCTTGACCAAACCATTGTGGTCACCGCCATGCCAACCATTGGCCGTGCTTTGGGTAATCCTGAATATCTGCCATGGATCATCACGTCCTATTTACTGGCCTCCACAGCGGTCACACCGCTTTACGGCAAAGTGTCTGATATTATCGGCAGGCGAGTCACGCTGCTTTTTGCAATCGTGGTTTTTATCATCGGCTCCATTTTTTGCGCGCTTGCCCCAAGCTTGCTCATCTTGATCATCGCCCGCGCGGTTCAAGGGTTGGGCGGCGGTGGCCTCATCTCGCTGGCTCAAACCATTATTGCGGATATTGTCTCGCCCAAGGAACGTTCGCGCTATCAGGTGTTCATTGCGGGCGTATATATGTCGGCGAGTATTTCCGGCCCCTTGCTTGGTGGTTATTTTGCTGAGCATTGGAACTGGTCTTTGATCTTCTGGATCAACGTGCCGCTCGGCATTTTCGCGTTGTTGATGACAAATGGCTTGCTCAAAAAACTGCCGCGCAATGAGCGTCCCCATAAGCTAGATTTTCTAGGCGCGGCTTTAATGGCGTTGGCCAGCATTGCGATGATGCTGGCGCTCAGCTGGGGCGGCATTCATTATCCTTGGATTTCGGTGCATGTGCTGGGCCTGTTAGTCGTTTCAGTTCTGCTTTGGGGCGCTTTTATCTGGCGGCTCAAAACGGCGGAAGAGCCTTTTATCGCGTCTGATATTTTGAGCAATTCCGTCGTCGCCATGGGCACAATTGCGGTCATGTTGGTGATGGGTTGCTATATTGGCATCACTGCTTACCTTCCGGTTTATATGGAGCTCACATTTGGTCTCACTGCAAGCCAATCAGGCTTCTCGCTCATTCCGTTTATGGCCGGAACCGTGGTCGGTGCCATCATCGCTGGCCGCTTCATGGCCCATTCGCAGCGCTACAAACGCCCCGCCACTTACGGCCTGATCTTTTCCATCGCGGGCCTGGCCGTGTTGGCCACGCTCAAAACCACGCCGGGCATTTGGGTGGTTGAAATTTTGATGGCGGGTCTCAGCGTTGGTCTGGGCACAATATTCCCCACCACCACAGTCTCCATCCAAAACGCCGTGCAACCTTACCAGATGGGGACAGCCACAGGCGTCATGGGCTTCTTCCGCTCGTTAGGCGGAGCCCTAATAGTGGCCGCGTTTGGCGCGATGTTGTTCTCACAGATTCCAAACCTCTCGGCGCTCCAAGAATCCTCCGGCGAAAAACTAGCCCAAATCGTGGCATCAGGTGAAATCCACAACGCCTTTCGCCCCATGTTCGCCCTAGCCGCAGGGGTTCTGGCGCTGGCGCTTGCAGCATTCAGCCAGATGCCGGAGAAGGCACTGCGGGGAAAAGTGAGTGTGGCGGAGGTGGTGGGGGAGTGAGGGTGGGAAGTAAAATAGAATGCACTGTCACCGTCATCACTGCGATTGACTATCCCAGGGGCTAGCTAACTTTCACCATCTATGCGAGCATCATGTCACGTATGAAGCTCTGCAAAGACGGAGCAAAGACGGAGCAAAGACGGTGGATTCAGAAAGACTGCATTTACTACTTTGGTGGTAAGTCAACTTTAGGTTTTTTGCCGTCATGGGAGAGGAACATTTTGCCATTACCACCGTCTGATATGCGTGGGCTGTTGCCACCTTTTCTAGGTGCCGATGCGGCTACTCATGCGCGGTCTCCATATCCTTCTACAATGAGTGAACTCGCTTCTGGCTTAGGAACTACGCCACACCGCGAAGCTTTGCTCAAAAATTTAATCACTTATCGCCAAATGCTGGCCACTGAAGGATATACGACCGGCATTCAATTTGTGGACGGCAGCTTCGTTGAAAACGTTGAGATCAATGCATCGCGTCCACCAAGCGATATTGATGTGTTTAGTATTCTTTCTGTACCTCCCAAGTATCTGGCTGCTCCACCTACTTGGGCCTCAACAGGTCTGCCCTTCTGGCAAAGTGAGATTGCAGGCCCAACCGCCCAAGTCAAAAACAAGTTGCGTTTTTCTCTGGATACCTATGCCGTGTTGTTTGAGGAAATGGGTCCCGGCGACCTAATTCAGAACACCATTTACTGGTACAGCTTGTTCTCGCATCAGAAAAGCACCCAAGCATGGAAAGGTTTTGTTGCTCTTCAACTCGACCCGGTCGCTGACCAAGCGGCTTTGTCATTACTGGGGAGTCCATAATGCCAACGCTACTCGCCATAGAAGCACTCGAACAAGATCGCATATTTGTCAAACAACAGTTGGCAAAGCCGAGCGATGACACGTGGGGCACTGCAAAGCTTATGTGGCAGAGCCGCCTGACTGACATAGAAGCGCAAATTAACGCCACGGCTTCAACTCGCTCCAACTTCGCCAGTGTTGCGCTGATCTTTGACGGCAATCCTGTGATCGGCACAAGTGACATACGGCTTGATTTCACCACAGACGCGCTCGACAATTACCAAAAGATTATCGCCATTGCGCTTGCATCGAAGATGAGTGAAGCCTTGCCTGAACGTGGCCCTTTGCCAGGTGCTGTGCAATCACGGCTTTACATCCGGGATTTGGTGCGCGGCTCCATGGGCTTCATCCTAGAAGAGATTGCGCCTGAGCAATCATCGCTGCTGCCCTCGGCACTCAAGGTAGCTGTTGAGGATGCCACCCAATTAATAACAACGTTGAGCGCAAGTTCCGATCCTGATTTTGAAACTGCATTGGAAGCAATGCAGCCTCGGCTTGTGGGAGCAGTGCAGCGGTTTGCGAAAGTTTTGTATGAAGCTGGAGCCAGCGCGAAAATCGTAGGCGACGAACACCGACTTGCCTTAACAATCGACCAAGTAGGCCAGCTTTCAAGGCGGCTCAATGAAATCGAGGTGACTGAAGAAACCGAGTCCGTAGACGGTGTTCTCTTGGGCGTCCTTCCTGAGTCGCACAGGTTCGAGCTAAAGTTACCCGGAGACGAGAGCATTACTTTGCGCGGTGCGGTTTCCGAAGACCTCGCCATGAAATACACTTTGGACACCGCCTTTAAGGACCAACTGCTTTTACAACCCGTCCGCGCGCAAGTACGCACTGTTCGCACCGTTCGGAGCGGCAAACTTGTGAATGAGAAGAAAATACTTGAGGCGTTGGAGCCTGCACCCGCTGGGGGGGAGATTTCGTCTTAGCCCCGTCTTTTCACCGACGCGCAAACACGGAATTACGGTGACACCCCACTTAATATACCCCATCATTTATCGTAGCTTGAATGAAGCTGACACCTCATTTAACACATCCCGCCATTTCTCCTAACTTGCCAATGGCAGTGCGAACTCATTATCGCGGGCGGTTAATTAATTGGGCATCACCGTATTTCCGCTCTTGCTCAAAAAAATGGGAGCCGCTTCCGCAACTCCCACATAATTTTTCAAAGTCAGTCGACTAATTTTAGTCTAACACTTCAGCATAAGCTGCTGAACGGAAGGGCAGCAGCGGTGTGCCATAAGGGTTGAACGTGTCTTTGGCCTTTGTTGTTCCGCCAAAGCCGATAGACACGCCGAGTTTAAAGTTATGCTCATGGCCATCATCTTCGGTGTTTGCCGTAAATTGGCTATAATCATAGCTTGCCGTAAGGAACACAGGGCTCGTATCAGAAAGTGCATAAGCACCCTTGATGCCCACATCCCAGAATGAACCCCAATCACCTGGATCTTCATAATTTATCGACGCATAACCATATGCCCCTGCGACGCGCACCGCGAATTGATCACTAAATGCGTGGATCACGCCGCCATCTGCAAACCAGCCAGAAAAGCCACTGTCAACTTGGTCGACACGAATATCAGCGTAACCAATTTGAGTGTAGAGCAGTGTATCCTCAGAAACGTCGAGGCCCAACACCGCTCCGCCCATCAAGCCAACTCCATCATCGGAGGGCTGGCTGTTGGTTTTGCCAACGGCACCGAACACGCTGACTGATTGATGGCCACTGTTGCATTTTTGGAACAGGCTGGATGGCGCTATTGCTACTTTAACGAGTTTTCTTAATGAGTATCAATTTTAATGCTTAAATTAGCTGCAAATTTTGGCTGAACCGAATCAGTTGCTAGTCGCAAGGTTCTTTTTTTAAATAAGGTTTTCTGTAGTGGGGGCTATTTGCCTTTTAGAAAATCCAAAAAGTCTGTTGCATCGAAAATCATTTCACTCGGTTGTCCGAGAATCTCGCCAACTCCAGGGTAAATCGGCCCGGAAAACAGCTTGGTCTTCCCGCACCTACGTCGTTTTCATGATGGGCTCAAAACTATTGTTGGGGGGCAGGGGTGCACCAGAAGGGAAGTCCCAATTCTGGAGTGTGGCAAGTAATGGCAGGCCCAGCGTACGATGTCAAGCATTATTTTTAACATTTAGGATTATTTACGTAAATTATTGATCGCAACCGTAATTTCCAAACCGCGCTCAAATTTGGTGCTGATCAGATAAAATCTAAATGGTTGAAAAATGGTGAGCCCAGCGGGGTCGCACTCGGGCCACATAATTCAAAAGGTTAGCTAGTCCAACCGGTTAAATGACCTCGTTGAATTAATTGGGATAATCCTGGGTCTGTCCAACTTGAATTTGGGATCAACCATTGCTGATCATGTTAAAATTTTAGATAGTGTATGCCACTCGTGATCCATCAATAGTTGAACCAACTATTCAAATGAGTTTTCCACAAACGGTTGGGAACAACAAAGCAATGAGATCAATTATTTAGTATTTTCGTGTGTGGTAACAAAAAGTGTGTAGAAAGAAATCTCAAGAAAAGTTATCATATGAATAGATTATTCGTTTTTTTTTCATTGTTGCAACACCGTCGCCAAGTTGGAAACATGTGATGCAACTAACTCTTGCAGCCTGCTCAATCGTGTGCAAAATGTGATTGAAATAAGTTCAATAATTCGGGGGAAATGATGGCTAGTTCCAAGCAGGGCGATAAGCCTAGGGTAACAGTTGCATCGCAAATCAAGAGCGAAGGACAACCTAACACAGGGCATCCGATTGCCAATCGTGTTACCGCTATTGGACACGCCATTTGGCTGATGTCTCGCTCAGCTTTGCATAAGCATTTAATGATTACGGACATCGAGTGGCTGCTTATGCCGCCCATCATGTTGGGCCAGTTTCATCTATGGCAAGATCAAGGTCGTCCTCATGGCTTTGCCTCTTGGGCATATTTTGGTGAAGAGCAAGAAGAGCGCATCGCCAACAAGGGCATTCGCCGCCTGATGCCCACAGATTGGAAGACTGGCGAAGCTCTCTGGCTTATTGATTTCGTTGCTCCGTTTGGACAGCAGGAAGCCATGGTGAAAGATCTGCGCGAAAAGGTGTTGCCGGGCAAGCGCATGAAAATGTTGCAGGCCAAACCTGAAGGTGGCACAGGAGTTACAGAGTGGTGAGATTATCTGGTTTCTCGACTACTTCACAGCTTGATTTAGCTTTACCAATTCTCGCAAAGACTTCCGTCAGAAATATTCTCCGAACGGACCGGCTTAATGCAAGAGGCATTAATGACGCCTGGCGTTGTTTTTGTACCTTGTTTTTTTTGATTTGTTCTGTAGCGGTTTGCGACGCCAAATCAGACCTAAAATTGCCTCAGGGTGTAACCGTTTATGGCGACGTAACAGTGCTAAGGCCAATCGAAGTGTTGAATCGCACGACGACTGATTGTCGTAACGGTGGTGACGATTATGATATCTTTCGCTTGGCGGTGGCAAGGTCTTCAAATGAAACGAAGATCGAGATAAATCTTAGTGGAGATCTTAAGAGCCTTGGTTGCGAGCAGTTTAGATTGGGGAAAAACAGGCCCAAAAAATCAACATTCTTGATTGGCCGGAACAATAAACTTTCGCAAGCAACTTCCTTGAATTTTAAAGATGAGGCAGTTCGTCGTGCTTGGACTTTGGTGGGACCACTTCCTTACCAGAAAACTAATCTCGCCGAAAATGAAATGCGTTTGACCAATGTAGCATTAAGAAAATTTGGTGCGGATGAGTGTTGGCCCATCGGAGACACATTCGAAGTTGTTATGCCGGATAGAACCAAACGACCCTACCTATTTATCGCTATAAGCGAAAACGGGGCTAAATTGGGCAGCAACACACTTCAATACAAAATAACATGTAACAACTGGGAAGGTGGTTATGGTTTTGCTTCGGACATTTCATCAGTTAATGCTCAATTTTACAACTTGCCCCAAAGTGCTTTCATCTTTGACCAAACTTTTGGATTTGGCTTTCTTGTCAACCACTTTGAGCAAACGTTTTGTCTCAGCGTCCCAGATATCAAACTTAGGTACCTTCTTACTGATCGCGACAGTTTTTTAAAAATGATACCTGATGAGCGTGATCAAGCCGCACTTTTGGGTGGGCCCGCAGCTCCAAAGTTTCCAGCGATAGATGAGATAAACACTAAAATCGCACATCGTATAATATCGATGACGAAGAGCTGCAGAACATGGTCGCCATAGCAAACACTTCTGGCAAGACAGATCTTGATGTATGGAACTTGGTGGTAGCAAGTGAATTGTACCAATCCGAGCATGGAGGCAAACCAAACAAAGTATTTACTGCTTCTTGGGCGGCTCCGGGCAATGGGGTCGTTGCACAGCTTCTAAATAGTACTAAGCCCGACAATAGTTCGGGCATTAGTTTTGGCCTGGTTCAACTTGATATTGGAGCTGGAAATCCGTTTGGTGTCCAAGCGTATGAGACAATCCTTTCCAATGCATTCGGCAACGGTGTGATCACACAGGATGAATTTGATCACTTGTTGACTTACATTGGTATGAATAGATCTGAAATACAGGCCGCATATAGAGGATCGACAGTTTTACAGGCAGAATTTAAGAACGATCTAAATGTGCTCAACGCGCTTTTTTCTACGACTGATGCTAAAGATATAATCGTGAACGCGTCACTTCAGCAGACGCAGACAATTGTCACTGCGTTTTTTACAGGGCCGACTGCACTTTATGACAATATGCAGCATATTTGGTCGGATGGGAACTCGGTCTTCAGCAGTACTAATCCAGACTATTACAGCGCAATGGCCGTGTTAATAGCCACAAAGAACCGACAGGGGTCACTGGGAGGTGACTTGGTGAGTTACTTGGAAACACACGAAATAACAAGTTTGGCAGACTTGAAAGCCGCATATGCCATTTATAAGCCGAGCCTGCTAAGTGATGAACGTGGTGGTTGGTTTGATCGCGTGGCAAACGATGGCGGGGCTGCGGCTCAACTCATGTTAGAGCATTTTCAACCGTCTCTCCCAGTCGTTCACTGCTTCCCCGCTACCACTCAAATCGCTTTGGCGAGTGGTGGGTTTGCTAACATCAAGGATATCAAAGTTGGCGATGTAATTCTTGCCTTTAATCCTTTCATGTCGATGGGGCGTCGTTTGTAGCGCAGTTGTTGCTATTCGGTTCAAGATTTCGTCCGACATACAGTTGCCGAAAGAGGATTTGGAACGGTCGGCAATTTTGCCTTTGGGGATAATCTGCTCGAGAAAGTGCTGATCGGCTCGGCATTGCGCTCCATTGGCAGCGTGGCGGTGGATTCAATTCAGGGCCATGTCACGTTTGATGCTGATCATATTGGCGGTCGTTTTGCTTATAAAGTGATTGGCAGCGTGGGCGGCATTGCGGGTAATCTATTGATGCAGGACCTCATCTCGGGCCTGCATGTCAGCCCCGAAGTGGCATCCGCACTTTCAATCTTTTCGAGTGGGGCAGGGCAAACGCTAGAGCACAAAGCCAGTCCACAAAACTTGTTTATTTCTGCATATGCATACAATTTCTACTTGCGGCGCGCCAAAGCCCATGCCAAGAATGTTAACAGGGAATTAACGACTCTTCGGGCGGGGGCATTTTGGTTTATTCAAACATTGGCGGCTTGATGCTTGATGCTTGCTGCGCGAAATCGCGGGGAAGGCGTTTGTGTGCGCAAGTGTATGAGGTTGATATTTGCTAATTTCGAATTGTTTTGCGAGTTGGTGTAGCATGGCAGCTAGCATTACAGCACCAAGCGGTTGGCAATTCTTGATTACAAGAGCGACTATATCTTTACTTGTAATTGCGCCTTATTATTTTTCTGACATTTTTCTGGGGAATGTCAAAATAGAGCACTTGCTCGGGCCGCTAGTAATTTCGATTTTTACTGCTTCAATTTGGTCTCTATTTTGGATGGTAATCTATTACATTATCAGGCTAAGTCTTAGTGCTTTCCAAAAACATCAAATTAGTTTGACCAGAAATTCGGTTTTTCTGACCGAAATTGTTTGGCTTTATTGTTGTTCAGGTTTTGCATTTCTACTCTATTACTACACTGTCGAGAGACATGGGTCAGGCGGGTCATTCAGCAACTCTGCAGGACCATTACTTATAAATGGATCGCTAACAGAACTAGGATTACGCGACGCGATTTGGAACATCGTTTCAGTTACCATCGCTGTTGTATTGATCCAGATTCTCAGCATTACTCATTTCTTAATTAAATTTGATTTTCAAGATGGGGTCTGACGATGGCAAATAGTTGGGTTTTAACTGATACTACTGCTATTTTTCAGACATTGACGCACGGAACAATAACCGTAACGAGAGCTACTTACGATGCTTTTGATCCGGCAGTCCAAGACATAAACGTGACTCATCAATTCTATACTTATGGCTACCATGAGTATAGTTCGACTTACAAAACGAACATCGGCATAAATGACGTGTCCTTGGCAGACATGCAGACAGCTTTGGTAAATAATCCTACGCCTATTGGTGATACTTTTGCAGGCCCTGGCTGGGTTTACCATGGAACCGGAGTAGATGGCGCCATAATAAATATTACCGTAGATGAAGGCCATATTCTAGACCCTGGTGTAGTTCAACGACGAGCCACAATAGTTGATGGCAAATACGAAATTGTAACGAACGGAATAGATGAGGGCTATTTCGCGATCATAAATAAGACCCAATTTATTGTTGACGGTGTTTGGGGTGGTGCAGGTGAAAATCTAATAATCTATCTTGCCCAACATGGCAAATTAAGTTGGAATGATCCGCGGGTTGAGAGGATAATGCTCGCGATGCACATGGAGGAGCACTGCTTCCCCGCTGAAATCCCGATTCCGACCTCTGCCGCTAATCAATCCCCAATCTCCTCCCTCACCGTCGGCTCCACCGTCCTTTCATTTGATCCTCATTCACCGCGTGTCCTAGGTGAAACGTTATCAGCGCCCCTCGCTCCAGCCCGTGTCACGCGCCTGTTCACCAATATCACGGATGAATGGCTGGTGATCACGCCGGCTGAGGGCGAACTTGCGCGCACCGGCGCTGAGGCCTTTGAACTCACTGTCACGCCGGGCCATGAGATGCTGGATGCGTTTGGGCGCTTCCGCAAGGCCATCGACATTGTGAACACGGATGCCCGGCTGGTGCGGGCTGATGGCCGCGTGGTGAAGGTTGAATACAGCCGCGTGGTTTTTTCCGCCGCCACGGCGCATCTTTATGAAGAAGCCGAGATACTGGTAGCGCGCAGTGAGGGCGGCCTTGCGCTTCAGCCTGAAGTCATGCGTGGCTGGAAAAACTGCAATTTTGAGGTGGAGACCTATCACACTTATGTGGCTGGTGGCTTTAGAGTGTGTAACAATTCGCTATTTGATCCACAAACTAAGTTTGGCGCACTTGGCGATAATGTGGGACCGCTGATCTCGTCAAAAGCTGACATCAGGCGCTGCGGGACACTTACTGGGGATGAAGGTTTCACCGTCAGTTTCGATGATCTGAGCTGCGCTGGGCGAATTTCAAACACATTGGGCAGCGAAGTGCGTTGTATGAAAATACTACAAACGAAACTCGAAACCATGGCGAGGATTGTGGAATGGTGAAGCACAGAAATATTATTGTAACCGTATTTGCAATTTTCTTGTTGAGTTTGTCCGGAGAATGTGAGGCAAAGTATAACGATGTTCCAAAGCCCCGGCGTGAACTTGTTGTCTTCGGTGACGGTATCGAAAATTATGTCGCAACTTTGAAAAGATTTGCTGATTTTTTACCTGAGGGGCGCCGACCCATAATTATTGATGCTGGTGAAAATTTATTTTTGTTGCAGTCCGATTGGTTGGGTAAGCAATCGTTAGCCTTTTTTGGAGTGTCAAGAAACGAAAGCCCCATGATTCGCAATTTACCTGAACCCCTGCGGCGGATGATCGAAGAAATCCCAGATCGGGAGAATCAAGCGGAAAATGACGTTAAGGCTGGATTGCACACGGTGGTTGGTTGTTATGGAAATATGAAGTCGACTGACATCGGCGACGAACGCTTTATCGACCTGTATGCAGATTTTGATCCCGCAGGGGATAAGCAATGCCACGCCCAGGCGCTTGCTGCCTTGGTGGGACTTGGTTGGCATTTTTGTGATACGTCAAATTGTAAAACTCTACTGGAGCAACCTGAATGAGCAATCCTTTTGGCACCTACATCAAAACCGTTGACGGACTTGCTATTTTCCAATCTTCCCCAGAAGTGCTGCACGGAGGTGATGAAATAAATATTTCAGCTTCGGTAAATTTGATCGTCTGGAGCATTGGCAAGACCTATAATCCAATTACAGGCGAATTTGAAACTACTGGTGAGGTCGGCGGCGTTGTGGCCGAGCACGCTTTGTTTACAGTTGATTCGAATGGCAACGTCTTTTATGGCGCAGTGCATGAACCGATACAGTTCGGGCTTGTTCAATATCAAGATGGCGGTTACGGAATATTTGGTGGCGCCGATTTTGGTAAAATATTCAACGTTCGGATTGATAGCAATCTGAACGGCACGTCGGATTTCTTGTCAACCTACAATCACGTTGTAGTATATAGCGACGGCAGCATCCAGAGGGTGCTCTATTCTCCCGGTGACGACAATTACCCATATGTTAAAGTGGAGATAGACACCATTGATCGAGACGGAAATTTACTCGCTCCTCCCACAATCACTAATATAGGCGATTCGAATTTGGCGGCTGACATGGCATCAGGCTTGGCACCGCACGTTTATGATGCTGGCGGTTACAAACCAATTATACATTGCTTCCCAGCAGACACTCTGATCCAAACGCCGGGTGGCAAGCCTGTTGCCATTAAAACGCTTAGCGTTGGCGATGCGGCACTGGCATTCGACCCGCAGCGCTCTGGATCTCGGCCTGTTTTTGATAGCGCTGGCGCAAGTGTCACCGCGTTCTGTCCCGCTTCCGCCCTCCTCGCTCCCGCTCGCGTTACCCGCCTGTTCACCAATATCACGGATGAATGGCTGGTGATCACGCCGGCTGAGGGCGAACTTGCGCGTGCCGGCGCTGAGGCCTTTGAACTCACCGTCACGCCGGGCCATGAGATGCTGGATGCGTTTGGGCGCTTCCGCAAGGCCATCGACATTGTGAACACGGATGCCCGGCTGGTGCGGGCTGATGGCCGCGTGGTGAAGGTTGAATACCGCCGCGAGGTTTATTCCGCCGCCACGGCGCATCTTTATGAAGAAGCCGAGATACTGGTGGCCCGCAGTGAGGGCGGCCTTGCATTGCGGCCTGAAGTGAAGCGCGGCTGGAAGACCTATAATTTCGAGGTGGAAACCTATCACACCTACATCGCGGGCGGCTTCCGCGTTCACAATGACTCGCTGTTCACAGCCGTTTCGCCTGAAGCAACCCTGGCCGACAATATCATCAGCCGCTGCGGGACTTTTGTTGGAAACGCGCCTTTCTTTTTCACCTTCAATGATCAAGGTGATGCGCGAATAGATTTAGAAACAAAAGAGTTGAATCCACTGATTAATGCAATACGTCCGATTAGGATATCCAAAATGCACCTGAACGAATGCGAGAATTGTGAAGCATGAGAAAGGTATCTAAAGCGACTAAAACTGAAGGCCGATCTTTGTCCAAAAGCCGCGTAGATCGGGAGGTCGTACTTAAGCTTTTTAATTTGGACGTTCCGCCTAATACTGTTCTTCAACATTTAGACTGGCATGATAAGTCTGGTCTTGTTAGAAAAAATCGCGATATTTCCCGGCTCGCTTTTGAAGAAATTTTGGCCCGGATCCTGGAAAATCAAGAACTTTCTCGGTCAATGGTAAAAGAATGGACCAATCTCTCCGAACGCAAAATTCACGATCCCGAAGATCGGACAATCGAACACGTCTCCTTATTCAAGGAATTGCTTGAAGCAATCGATCCAAACGATCGAGAATTTGCGGCTGTCGTCTCTGCCCACTTGGGGTGGCAAATCCGATGTCACGTTGTGCATGCTATTGCACTTGATACTGTCAAAAAGAAATTTCCAACTCTAACGATAGAATTCGCGAGCTCCTGACATGACGCAATATGTCTTTATTGATACCAACATGCTGATCTATCTAGCCACCAATCAATTAAACACTGGCAATCCCGCGCTAAATACTTTGTTGTGGCCAGGGAACAAAATTGTCATCACCTCAACTGTTTACGCCGAAATGACGCAAGGCGGCCACGCCGACGGGGTATTGTTTGCGGCATGGTTTGCTGCCGAAAAGGCCGCCGGAAATGCAATAGAAATATCCACACCGGAATTTGCACCGGGAACACCTCCCGGCGGCATCGGGGGTGGTGAAAGCAGCATGATTGCTGCTGCTGAAGGATTTACCGGGTCTCCAGTTTTCTTCGTTTCAAATGATGGGGATCTTTCTTCGTTTAATCTTTCCCCTAATCAGGGGCATTACAATCCTCAGCAATTCTTGGTGCAGTCTTTTCTGAATGGCGGGATTAGCGCAGCGGAATATTTTGTAACCTCAGCTTTTTTGATCGAAAAAACCAATACAGTCCCATTGATTAAAATTGGATTAGACAACACGATCGTAACTAAAGACGGAATAGTTGTTGATATCGACGCGACCAATCCCACTGACATCGTAGTTACTGGTGCTGACGGAGTAGAGCACCATCTTGGGCCCTTTGATCGGTTCAGAATCGATCACAACGGAAATTTTGAGAAAGTAGGAGTTTTTAATCCAACCAAACAATGTTTCCCCTCTGGCACTCTGATCCAAACGCCGGGCGGCAAGGCTGTTGCTATTGAAACGCTTAGCGTTGGCGATCAGGTTCTAGCCTTCAATTCGTCCCATGAGGGCGCAGGTTCGGTCGCTCAAGGCAGCGGGGTTACAATACTCCCCTCATTCGCCGTCTTCGCCGCGCCCTTGGTTTCCGCCCGCGTCACGCGGCTGTTCACCAATGTCACCGATGAATGGCTGGTGATCACTCCGGCTGAGGGCGAGTTGGCGCGCTCCGGTTTTGAGGCCTTTGAACTTACCGTCACCCCCGGACATGAGATGCTGGATGCGTTTGGCCGCTTCCGCAAGGTCATCGACATTGTGAACAGCGATGCCCGCTTGGTGCTGGCTGATGGCCAAGCGGTGAAGGTGCAATATGAGCGCGTGGTCTACTCTGCCGCCACGGCGCATCTTTATGAAGAAGCCGAGATACTGGTAGCGCGCAGTGAGGGCGGCCTTGCGCTTCAGCCTGAAGTCATTCGTGGCTGGAAGACCTATAATTTCGAGGTGGAGACCTATCACACCTATATCGCGGGCGGCTTCCGCGTTCACAATGACTCGCTGTTCACGGCGGTTTCGCCGGAGGCTAATCTGGCCGATAGCATCATTGGCAAAATTACCGACTTTGCCTTTGGGGATAATCTGCTGGAGAAGGTCCTGATCGGTTCGGCATTGCGCTCCATTGGCAGCGTGGCGGTGGATTCAATTCAGGGCAACTCCACGTTTGATGCTGATCATATTGGCGGTCGTTTCGCATATAACGTGATCGGCAGCGTTGGCGGCATTGCGGGCAATTTATTGATGCAGGACCTCATATCCGGCCTGCATGTCAGCCCCGAAGTGGCATCTGCTCTTTCTGTCTTTGCAAGTGGTGTTGGCACAAACCTTGCCGATTATGCAGCGTTACAATTTATTGCTGCTTCGGGCATTCCCAATTTTTCGGCTGGTGCAACAACGCAACTGGCTCAAAATGGCAGCTTGCTCGGTCTCATTGAAGGCCCAGCATTTGCGGCGCTCGGCTCGCTCGCAGGTTCGGAACTTGCAAATCTGCTGCATCTTGATCCGGCTTTGGGGCAAGTACTGTCAGCAACAACGCAAGCAGCGATTTCAAAGATTGGTGAAAACCTGCTTCATGGTGTTAGCATTTTCAAAGATGTGGCGAGTGCTGCAATGGGTGCTTTCCTGTCAGCGGGCGGACTCTATCTTGCTGATGCATTGGGCGGCTTCCATACTCCAACCGAATTACTGGGAGCGCAGATTGGATCGCAAATAGGTAGTTTCCTGTTGTCGTGGTTCCCTTTGGGCAGTCTTGTGGGATCGTTCTTAGGTGGCCTGCTTGGGGGCATTATTGGCGCATTGTTCGATACCGATCCGCCGCCGCCAGCCCATTCTTATGCCGACGTGGTCTATGATCCTGTCACACATCTGTTCTCCGTTGTAAACGTCCATGGCAATGATACTAATTTTAACTCTGCCGTCACTGCGATGGCGCAGTCGCACATTTCAATAATTCAGAAGATTTTGGATTCAGCCGGTGGTGATGTTGTTTCCAATTTTAATTTGGGGGCCAGTTATCAAGCGGAACTGGTAGAGACCTACAAAGAGGTCGCTGTTTTCGGCTTTATCAATCCACACTTGGAAGTCGATACGGCTACACCACAATTTACGGCGGATGGTGTTGCTTATTTGAGTCCTGGTGGCGATCCCACAAATGCTGTCGCTGAAGGAGTCGTTGAGGCTGTCAATCGGCTGGTAATTGCTGGTGGTGACCGCTATGTCATGCGCGCAATTGAAGGAACGCTAGCAAAACATCGCTTCGCCGGATTTCAGGGCGTGTTCGACATACCTTCAGACGATCTTTTGAATGAGATTCTAGCCAATGTGGCTATTGCAAAGAACTTTGAAACCTATATCCGAAACAAGGACGTCATTAACGCTGCAATTGCAGCCGAACCGAATTCGACATTCGCTCAAGGTTGGTTGTTGACACTAAAACAAGCGTTTGATCTAGGGATCGAACACCGCAGTGCGCAGGATTGGACCGGTGGTTTCGAATGGTGGTTGAGCCACATCAACAGCCGCACTTCAGATGTATATTTCTCGAGTGTGGATGGAGCGCGTTGGTTTGTGCACTCAGATGGGATCACAACGAAAGTCGATGCAGATACGATTGATTCTTCCGAAAAAGATACGATCACGGGCGGCGATGGCAACGATGTGATCGTCGTAAATGGCGATACATTTAGCTCGACTTTGTCGTCCACGGATAAGGCTGGCGACTTTGTGGCCTTTGACGGATTTAACAAGACAGTTCAGATTGCATTTGGCGCGAACATCTATGCGGGCGCGGGCAATGATATCATTCTGGGCGGTGATCTCGGTAACGATCTGTTCGGTGAAGCTGGCAACGACATCATTTACGGTGGCAAGCTTGACGATTGGATCGACGGCGGATCGGGCGATGATCACTTGTTTGCGGGTGGAAAAAACGGCGGCCTGCGCACGGGTTTATTAGGTGCATCTTGGCAAAATGGCGGTGGCGGTGATGGCAACGTACTGAATGGCGGTGCTGGAAATGATTATCTTTACGGTGACGGCGGCCAAGATTGGTTGATCGGCGGTTCAGGCGATGACCAACTCACTGGTCTAGATGGAAATGACATACTTGAAGGTGGCTCTGGTCGCGACACGCTTGACGGTGGCGATGGCAACGATACTTACATTTTCCGTGCCGATAGCGGTGTTGACATCATCAACGACACCGGAAACATAACCAGATCAATCGTAGTTCAGGGGCCACTTTTGCCTGAGACGATAACTGTTGGTGGAAATTCGCATAGCGACAAGGTTGAGTTTGGTTCTGGAATTCTAGCGACTGATCTGCAAGTTAGGCTTTCAGCTGACGGCAAGAACGTGATCATCACAATTATTGGCAATTCAACAGCGATGATGATCTTGCCTGGAATTGTATGGGCGTCAAATGGCCTGACTCCAACCGAAATTGGTGGGATTGAAAAGTTTACATTTGCAGATGGCACAATCTGGACTGCAGCTGATCTCTACACCCATGTGATCGTTGGACCTGTTCCGAGCAGCACGCTCACTGGAACAGCCGGAATTGACACGTTGGTCGGAACGCTTGGCGACGATGTTTTAGCAGGCGGAGCGGGTAACGACACTCTGAAGGGCGGTGTTGGCAGCGACACTTATCAATTCAATGTTGACGATGGACATGATACGATCATTGATGAGGGCCTCTCAGGCAATGTAGACAAGGTCACATTTGGTGCGGGACTGACAAAGGGGGGCCTCACAGTCACGCGCGATCCAAACAACACATCTCTAGTTACGTTGTCGTTTGATACGGGCGACATGCTCACAGTTAGATACAATGGCGACGGTTATGGTGATGGTGTTGAGCTTTTTGTATTTGCCGACGGCACCGTATTAGCGGCAAAAGATATCGAGACAATGATTTTACAGCAGGTTTCGGGTATACTGATTGGCGGATCTGGAAGTGAAGTGATCAATGACATCGCCGATGGCAATACATTGCGCGGAGGCGGAGGCAACGACACTCTCATTGGCACTCACAATAATGATAGATTTGAGTTCCGCCTTGGTGACGGCCATGTGCGTGCGGCCTCGCTTGCAAGCTCAGCCCAAGATACACTAATTCTTGGTCCTGGCATCACAGCGCAGAATATCAAACTCAATAAATTCTTTGTCGAAACGGAAGGCAACCGCGAATACTTGACCATTTCAGTCATCGGTTCTGGTGACAAAATTGAATTCAATTTCGATCCAAATAGCAACATCGGGGTCGATCGTGTTCAATTCGCAGATGGTACAATCTGGTCCAAAGCTGATTTAATTGGACTCTCTGCGAATGTTAGCGCGCCTTTGTGGATACACAGTTTTGTCGGCGGTGACAGCAACGATACCTATATCTACAACACTGGTGACGGTGCTGACACCATTATTGAAGGGTATCACAACGGATACGCGGACAAGCTTGTCTTCACGGGTCACCAGTACAGTGAACTTCATGTGGCACGCTCGGCCACAAATGCTGACAATCT
>JANYHN010000039.1 GCA_025359045.1 Hyphomicrobiales bacterium
GTTCGTTCATCGCTTGAACAAATGATGAGCCAGCTTAATCAAGCAGGCCGTGCTGAATTCCCAGTCTTGGTGAAAGCCGACGTGCAGGGTTCTGCAGAAGCTATTGTGCAAGCCATTGAAAAAATCGGCAATGATGAAATCCGCGCCCGCGTGGTTCACTATGCGGTGGGTGGTATTTCTGAAAGCGACATCAACTTGGCTTCGGCTTCAGGTGCTGTGGTGCTTGGCTTTAACGTGCGTGCCAATGGGCAGGCGCGCGATGCTGCGCAAAAGCAGGGGATCGAGATTCGGTATTACAACATCATCTATGATCTTGTGGATGATATTAAAGCGGCCATGGGCGGCAAGCTTGCTCCGGAAATGCGCGAAACATTCCTGGGCAATGCGAAAATCTTGGAAGTGTTCAACATCACCAAGGTTGGCAAGGTGGCTGGTTGTATGGTCACCGAAGGTACGGTCCAACGCGGTGCGAAAGTGCGCTTGATCCGCGATAACGTGGTTGTGCATGACGGCGAGCTTTCAACTCTGAAGCGCTTCAAGGATGAAGTGAAAGAAGTGCAGAGCGGCCAAGAATGCGGCATGGCCTTTGCGAACTACGAAGACATGCGCGCTGGCGATGTGATCGAGTGCTTTAGAGTTGAAAAGGTGCAACGGACGCTGGAGTAGATAAACCACTTCCCTATACTTATCAAAGGAGAAGCACAAAATATGTTTCCAACTTTGAAGCTCTTGTCAGTGTCAATTTTTTTAGGGCTATCGTTTGCTAACCCTGCTTTCAGCTGTTCGCCGCTGTAGCCGCAAACTGAAAGGCAAATTTTTGACCATGCCGATTCTGTTTTTTTGGGAATACCAATACAAGTGGAATTGATAAGTGTTGATGGTGGCCCCTTCCGTCCTGACCGCCTATTTTTCGTGAAGGCTCGATGGAGTGTTCAAGAGGTTTTCAAAGGATCCGCTATTGGAAATAAAACAACCATTACTCAGTATATTTGTGGCGGTGTCTTTATTGTGCCTGGCATGGTTTACGTGGTTTCGGTCGAAAAACTTACTCAAAATGAAGCCTCACTTAAGTTAACCAAAGGTGTTTTTGGGTCACTTGATGAGGCAGGAACAGTAGGAGGGTGGTCAAACTTGGCTGAATTTGAGAAATTACAGAGTGCGTTCAGAAAATTTAAGAAAGCAAAATGATCTCTGGCTTTTCGCATGTAACCTTCATCGTCCACGATCTCGAAAAAATGTCGCGCATCATTTGCGATGTTCTGGACGGGCGGGAGGTTTATTCTTCGGGTGACAAGCATCATTCAATCTCACCTGAAAAATTTTTTGATGTTGGTGGGCTTTGGGTTGCTATAATGCAGGGGGACGCTCTGCCGAACCGCACTTATAATCACGTGGCGTTTAAGGTTTCCGTTGAGGAATTGGTGAAAGCCAAGATGACCATTGAGAAACTGGGGTTGGAGTTTCGAGAATCCCGACCGCGGGTTGAAGGCGAAGGGCAGTCGCTTTATTTTCATGATTATGATAATCATCTGTTTGAGTTGCACACTGGCACGCTCGATGAGCGGCTTGCCGCTTATAAGAAATTGGACGAAACTTAATGGCTCACGCTTCTGCCCCATCTCAACGCATGCTGCGCGCTGGCGAATTGATCCGCCATGCTCTGGCGGAGATTTTCCTGCGTGGTGAAACCAATGATCCGGAATTGGGAAAATTGGCTCCCACTGTTGCGGAGGTGCAAATTTCTCCCGATCTCAAAATTGCTACCGCTTATGTACGCACCTTGTTTGCGGGCAAGGAAGAAGTGATGATGGAAGCGCTTCACAAGAACCGCAAATATATTCGGGGATTAATGGCACCAAAGCTGGGAATGAAGTATACGCCTGATATTCGGTTTCGAATCGATACTGCCTTGGATTACGCTAATAAAATTGATGAGATTTTGCGCAAGCCGGAAGTGCAGCAGGATTTGAAGAAGGAAGATTGATTGCTTTCATCTTCAAGACGATCAGAATATTGAATTTATTAGTAATTACATGAAAAAACGTGGACTTCCTATTCATGGCTGGGTGGTTTTTGATAAGCCTTTAGGCATGTCTTCAACGCAGGCTGTGGGCAAAATTCGCTGCCTGTTTAATGCTGAAAAGGCGGGGCATGGGGGAACTTTGGATCCACTCGCTACTGGTTTGTTGCCGATTGCTTTAGGCGAAGCCACGAAAACGGTGCAATGGGCGATGGACGGGCGAAAGAAATATGAATTTCGCATTAAATGGGGGGCAGAGACGGCCACTGATGATCTTGAAGGAGCGATAACTGCCACTTCAGAAGTGAGGC
Source organism: Hyphomicrobiales bacterium (assembly GCA_025359045.1). Classification (GTDB taxonomy): domain Bacteria; phylum Pseudomonadota; class Alphaproteobacteria; order Rhizobiales; family Aestuariivirgaceae; genus Aestuariivirga. The sequence continues at coordinate 2,332 of JANYHN010000039.1, forward strand.
CGGATCAAATTAGTATTGAATCGATACTTAAAGAATTTTTGGGCGAGATAACGCAAATTCCACCGATTTACTCAGCCCTCAAAATTGATGGTGAACGGGCTTATGATCTGGCGCGGGCGGGAGAAACGCCGGAAATGAAGCCGCGGCAGGTTATGATTGAGGAGTTGAAGTTGCTCGACGCGAGCAATCCTCAACAAGCCGACTTCGAAGTGGTCTGCGGCAAAGGCACATATATCCGGGCACTGGCGCGGGATATTGGGCGGAAACTGGGCTGCCTTGGCCACCTCACGTTGCTGCGGCGCACACAAGCTGGACCTTTTTCAGAACGGGACATGATTTCACTGGAAAGCTTGGAGGAATTGAGCCATAAGTCCGACCGTGATGAGGCGCTGAAAAGCGTTTTACATTCTATTGTGACCGTGCTGGACGGCATCCCTGCACTGGCCGTGATGGATGGGCAAGCCGCCCAATTGAGGCAAGGCCAATCGGTTTTGCTGCGCGGAGCGAATGCTCCAATCAATTGTGAGGCAGTCTTGGTGACCCATGAGGGCAGGCCGCTTGGCATCTGCGAAATTGCTCAAGGGTCGCTGAAGACCAAACGTTTGTTCAACCTATAACCGATGTCCGGAGAACTGAAATGACGATGACTGCTGAGCGTAAACTCGCTCTTGTAAAAGACTATGCAACAACAGCCGGTGACACCGGTTCACCCGAAGTGCAGGTGGCTTTGCTCACCGAGCGCATCAACTATCTCACCGAACATTTCAAGACCCACAAAAAGGATAATCATTCCCGCCGTGGTCTTTTGAGAATGGTGGCTTCGCGCCGCAGCTTGCTCGACTATTTGAAGAGCAAGGATGAGCCGCGTTATCAAACGCTGATCAAGCGCCTCGAAATCCGCCGTTAAAAAAATATCGCGCGAGCAATCGCGCGATTTGTTTGTGTAAGGGGGTGTCGTCCATGGGGCGACGCCTAACGACCCCGCAAATTGGTTTCAGCAATAGGGCTGGGTTCATTTCGGTTCAAAGGGGTGCTGCGTAAAAATGCGGCGAAGAGCCTTTAAGGAATAAAGATGTTTAATATTGATGTAGAAGAAATCCAATGGGGTGGCCGCACCCTTCGTATCGAAACCGGACGCATTGCGCGTCAAGCCGATGCCGCAATTCTGGTGACCTACGGTGAAACAACCGTACTCGGCACAGCAGTTGCTGCCCGCTCAGAAAAACCTGGAATTGACTTTTTCCCGCTCACTGTGAACTACCAAGAAAAGACATATGCCGCTGGCAAAATCCCCGGTGGCTATTTCAAGCGCGAAGGCCGCCCATCAGAAAAAGAAACACTCGTTTCACGTCTGATCGACCGTCCTATTCGCCCCTTGTTTCCAGAAGGCTTCCGTGTTGAAACCCAAGTCGTTGCAACTGTGCTTTCATATGACATGGAAAATGACAGCGACATGGTTGCCATGGTTGCTTGCTCTGCCGCACTCACATTGTCGGGCATTCCCTTCATGGGCCCGGTTGGAGCATCGCGCGTTGGTTTAATCAATGGCGAATTTGTTTTGAACCCAACTGTTGAGCAGATGAAAATATCGGATCTGGATCTCGTGGTTGCTGGCACAAGCGACGCCGTTCTGATGGTTGAATCCGAAGCCAAGGAACTTTCCGAAGAGCAAATGTTGGCTGCTGTGATGTTTGGTCATGCGGCCTTCCAGCCTGTAATCGACGCAATCATTCGTCTTGCCGAGCGTTCTTCACGTGCGGCTCGTGACTTCACACCGCCAGATGAAGAAAAACTCTACAAGGCCGTAAAGAAGGCTGGCGAAAAAGGCGTTCGTGCGGCTTATGCGATTGTGAAAAAAGAAGATCGTCAAGACGCTGTGGCCAAGGTCAAAGAAAAGATTTTGACATCGATGGTGGATGCCGAAGATGCAAAAGCACCATCGTCCCAAAAAGTGGCAGACGCGTTTAAGCATCTTGAAAAAGACGTGGTGCGCAATGCTATTCTCGATACAGGTCTTCGTATTGATGGTCGCGACACAAAAACCGTTCGCGATATTGTTGCCGAAGCTTCAGTGTTGCCTCGCACGCATGGTTCAGCATTGTTCACACGTGGTGAAACACAAGCGCTTGTGGTGACAACACTCGGCACTGGCGAAGATGAGCAATATGTGGACAGCTTGGACGGCATGTTTAAAGCCAAGTTCTTGCTGCATTATAACTTCCCTCCCTATTCGGTTGGTGAAGTGGGCCGCATGGGCGCCACAGGCCGCCGCGAAATTGGCCACGGCAAACTTGCATGGCGCGCAATTCACCCGATGTTGCCATCGGCTGATGAATTCCCCTACACAATGCGCGTTGTTTCAGAAATCACTGAATCAAACGGTTCGTCATCCATGGCCTCCGTGTGCGGCGCATCACTCGCGTTGATGGATGCTGGTGTGCCGTTGAAAGCGCCTGTGGCTGGTATTGCCATGGGCCTGATCAAGGAAGGCGAGCGCTTTGCAGTTCTCTCCGACATTTTGGGTGATGAAGATCACTTAGGCGACATGGACTTTAAAGTTGCTGGCACCACCAACGGCATCACTGCGCTGCAAATGGACATCAAGATCACCGGCATCACCGAAGAGATCATGAAGGTTGCTTTGTGGCAGGCCAAGGATGGCCGTTTGCATATTCTCACCAAGATGGCCGAAGCTTTGGAAAAAGCCCGTCCTGGCCTTGGCGAACATGCACCACGCATTGAAACCATCAAGATCCCAACCGATAAAATCCGTGAAGTGATCGGCACAGGCGGCAAGGTGATCCGCGAGATCGTGGAAAAGACGGGCGCTAAGATCGACATTCAGGATGACGGCACGATCAAGGTTGCGTCTTCATCAGGTGAAGCGATTACTGCTGCGCTGAAGTGGATTAAGTCGATTGTGTCTGAAGCCGAAGTTGGCGTGATCTATGACGGCAAGGTTGTGAAGGTTGTGGACTTTGGCGCATTCGTCAATTTCTTCGGCGCGAAAGACGGCCTTGTGCATGTATCTGAGCTTGCGGCTCACCGCGTGAACAAAGTGTCTGACGTGGTGAAAGAAGGCGATGCTGTGAAGGTGAAGCTGTTAGGCTTCGACAATCGCGGCAAGGTGCGCCTGTCGATGAAGCAGGTTGATCAGGCTACTGGCGAAGATTTGAGTGCGAAGCAGGCAGCGGATGCGCCGGCTGAAGAAGTTGGTTCGAACGAATAATCTCGCTCACATAGATTTTACAATACGCGGGGCTTTGGCTCCGCGTTTTTGTTTACAGCAGCCGCAGTAATCTGATACTTTTCTTACAAGGGAGATCAGTTCATGCCCACTCGAAATCGTCGTCATTTCTTGAAATGCTTTGTTGGCTTTGGAATTTTGGGAATGGAGCAGGCCCAAGCCAAAAATAGCGCGGGTGACAAAACAGTCATAGTCAAGTTCCCAAAGGGAAGCACTTCCGCACGCTATTCCGGACACATCCAATCATCCGATGTCCACATTTATAAATTCAAAGCCCATGCTGGACAAAAAATTAGTCTCGATGTGACATCATCACATTCTGCGTTGTTTTATTCCCTTTATGATGTAGCGGGGGATGCTGGTCTTTTGGATCAAGATGATACGCCATGGTCTGGCGTTCTGCCGACTGAGGGTTCCTATGAAATTACCATTGCCCTGATGCGCAGTGCAGCACGTCGTGACGAAGCAGCAAAATATAAACTCACTATGATTATTGGGTGATGTTTGCCAATCGGCGAAGCAAGTGGAGCAGGCTAGGGATGAAGCAATTGCGTGGCACCAGAAATATTGTCGCATTCTTTATTTGAGATAGTAATCTTCGCCGAAAAACCTCTTTGTGATCACCCCAATTTTCATATCACTGCCAGTTTTTGGTGGAAGCCACCCAGCAGACTGATTGAGTGTAATAAGTCTGCCGTTATCCATTGAACAGCTGATAATTGCATCACCCGCGTTCCACTTCGATGTTGAAGTCATCCATTGGGTGAATTTGCAGTGTGATTCAGTTTCAGAAATTGGGTTGTTCCAAATGTATTGCAATGGAAAAAGCAATAAAATCGTAAGACCAAGTGCGCCTGCAAGAATTGATTGCCAAACGTTTAGTTCCCTGTCCCATACCGACAATCTTTTTGGAATAGGCTTTTTTGTTTTCATTTATGATTCTCAGAATCTTGAACTTTGCAAACAATATGCTTTGTAATTGGAAGTGAACAATCTTTAATCATATGTACAGAAAAGACATTAAGGATGCGGTGTGATGGCGATAATCGTTATCACATCTTTGCCGGCTCCGTAATACCAGAAGATGCGGTACGCTCCGGGCGTGTTGTTCTCGGCATAGGCCTCGAAGATTTCCTCGCCGTTGGGGCCCGATTTTGTCGCATATTTATGTGTTTTCAAACCCGGATGACGTGGGTTTGATTCCAGAAATGCCAGCGCCTTGTTGACGGCTTTCAAACGCTTGATGAGATGCGGTTGGTTTTCGAGCGCTGTCAATTGGTCGTCAGCCTCAAGGGAGAACGCGATTTCGAAATTCATGCCACGATCATTCAGTCAGATATTTTTTGAAACTGCCACGTGAAACCACCCTTCCGGCCTTTGCGTCGGCGATTCCTCGGTCGATCGATGCGGAAATTTCTGGATTTTCGTAAATCCAACGTTCTCGCATTGGAACCTCAGCAAATGGTTCAAGAACTAGTTTGCCATCTGCTTCGATGTGAACGCGAAAGCTCGATACATTTTTAGCCAATTTCCCCAGTGCGATGCGGCCTTTGGCATCGGGGCGGACGGTAATATCGGTTGTGTCGGCCATGCTAAGCTCCAAATGTGGGATTGATCTAAAGTGGAATATAGATCAAATCCCACCAAAATTCAAGCCTTACATAATAGACTATATCAACAGTCTGGACGTCTATTTGAGTGACATCACATATTCCGCAATCGCTGCAATATCCGACTCTGATAACTTCGAGATATTCTTGCGCACTTCGCCCATGCCGCCGGAGCTCATTTTATCGTAGCCAAGTTCTTCGCCGTTTTGAAAGGCGAGAACTAGATCTTTCGCATCTTTGTATCGCCCGCGCCCAGATAAATCACGGAGCGACGGCACTTTGCCCTTGCCTTCGGGGTGCGGGCCACCTTGGAAAAGTTTAGCCGTATTGCTGCTCATAAAAATGGTGCGCGGTGTGTGGCATTCACTGCAATGGCCGGGGCCGTTTACGAGATAGGCTCCACGGTTCCAGCTGGTAGATTGTTTTGAATCCGCCATAAACTTGGCGTGGTTTAGCCCAATCCATTTCCAAAGGCCAAGCCCACGGCGGATGATGGGCAATGCCATAACGTCATGTTGCTTGCTGGCATTTTTGACGGGTGGCAACGCATCTAGATACGCTTTGATGTCGAGAACATCGTCAACATTCATATTCGCATAAGATGTATACGGAAATGCAGGAATTAAATGTGCGCCGTCGGGGTGCAAGCCCTTTTGCATAGCGTTTACAAAATCAAGATTGCTCCATTTGCCTAAACCGGTTTTCGGATCTGATGTCAGATTTGGAGGATAAAGAACACCGATGGGTGTGGCGAAGGGTTTGCCACCTGCTGGAACCGCGGCGTCGGCTTCAGAGGCATGGCACGAAATGCAGCCGCCAATATTATAAAATAGTTTGCCATTTTCGAGATTGGCGGTGTGTGGCGGAATATCCGCGGCCACAAAAGGATGGGGCGCTGAGGCCACCCAGAAAACAAGAAGCCCTGACACTGCAAGCAGCGCCAAGGCCCCTAGCTTTCGTTTACTAAAAATATACAGCGACACTTATGGCGCAGGCGCGCGGAATTTTTCGTGGCAGCCGCCGCAAGCAGCGCCCAGAGCCGGGAACTTCGCTTTGAATCCTGCTTCATCTGTGGTCGCGGCTAATTCTGTGAAAGCTTTATAATCGGCGTTGCCTGCTGCTTCAAAGCCCTTTGGATCAGTCCAAATTGCATCTAAAGCACGAGTTTTCACGGCTTTTCCAACCTTGCTATCTTCCGGCCAAAATTCAGCCCATTTCGAACAAGCTGGGCCCTCTCCGTCTAAAGCAGCTTTGACCGCAGCGGCATCATAAGGCTTTTCACCCTTGATCATTGGCACCAGTGTGCCCATCATCTTTCCGTTGGCTTTCATGCAGGCCTGACGCGCAGTGATGGCTTCATCCCCCGCAAGCGCTGCATAAGCGACCCCAGCACCCAGCGCCAGCACCACGGCACCGACCATAAAACCCGTTGAAATCTTTGAAATCATAGATTTACTCCTCCATTTTGCGCTTTGGCCGTATTGCCACCAATGTCGTTACAGTTTGAGACTATCTTTTATTCCAAATCTGTCACGCGGTTTTTCACAAATTTTAGTTAACCATAAACCATGGCATTTTTGTAACGCGCAAATTCGCCACATGAATGCCGAATGAACACCCAATTCCAAGTTCATTCAGGTGACGCACTTTAGGGTGTTCTTAAGTTCAACGCTTTATAGTGATCGCAAAACAGGATTTAGATTATGGAAACGACGAAACAACTTGCCGCACAAAAACGCCCTCAACGTATCAGCCCTGAATTGGCTGAAGTTTTGAAGATGCTGAGTGCCTTGGAAACCCGCGAAGTAGTTACGCCAGCTCCAAAGGTCGCTTAATTTTATTTTTGAGACTTTGAAGAAGCTAAACTTAGTTGGCTTTTTCCCAAGCTGAGATTTCAGCCAACATCAACGCTAAAACATTCACGTCATGTGCTTCACGCATATTGTGAGCCAAGCTCGAAACGCGGTTTGCGCCAAAATTCAAAGCCAAGCCTTTTAAGGCGTGAGCACAATGGTTGATCAGTTCAGAATCTGCTGCCTCAAAACCCGCAGCCATTGTTAAGGTCAGCTGACGCATTTCTTCTGCGGCTGTTGCAGCCAGTCTTTTCCATGAGCCGACAGAAAGCGCGCCGCGCAAGGCCGTTGCTATATCATCATGTTGCTTTTGCGACGCTTCGATTTCCGGCGCGTTCAATTTTTGGCCAAGCGCTTTTGCCATTGCAGCCATCAACTCGTTGCTGTTGGCAGGTTTTGGTACAGCACTATCAAAGGCATCTCGCCACTTTGTATGTTCGGTTGAATCTGCGAGGAATGCTGACAAAGCTAAAATGGGTGTGGAGCTGCAATGTGCAAGGTCTGCGCGGATTGAACGCGCGGCCGTAACCCCGTCCATAATCGGCATTTCAATATCGAGCAGGATAATATCATAATTATCGTGACGGGCGCATTCCAAAGCACGTTCGCCATCTTCAACAGCGTCAACCTCAAAACCCATGCGCTTCAACATGGCCGTGGTTATAATACGTGATGTTGTTTGATCTTCAGCATAGAGCACACGTCTGGGGCTGCCATCGGCTCGGCGAAATGCTTGTGACTTAATATTTGCCTTGTGAGCGACCATAAACGCAACGAACCCTGACTTGTTCTGGTCAGAGTAGCTGGGCAATCCTTGCGTTAAGTTTTAAGATTTTATGAAATCTATTCCATGCTTAATGATGAATGAATAATCACTTCGTCCCAAACATCCGATCGCCCGCATCGCCCAAACCTGGCACGATATAGCCATGGTCGTTGAGGTGCGAGTCTAGAGCTGCCGTGTAGAACGGTACGTCAGGGTGTTCGGCATGGAAATGCATGACGCCTTCAGGGGCCGCCAATAGAGTGACAAGCCTAATTTCTTTGGCACCTTTTTCTTTGAGGCGTTTGACAGCAGCCGAAACCGAATTGCCAGTGGCTAGCATCGGATCAACCACAATGGTGCGGCGTTCGGAAATATCCTCTGGAACTTTCATGTAATATTCAACTGGCTGCAAGGTTTTGGGGTCGCGGTATAAACCGATGTGGCCGACGCGTGCGGAGGGGATCAAATCCAGCATGCCTTCGAGCAGACCATTGCCCGCGCGCAGCACCGAAACAATGACGAGTTTTTTGCCCTCAATGATCGGTGCATCCATTGCAGCCACAGGTGTTTCAATGCGCTGCTTGGTCATCGGCAAATCGCGTGAGACTTCATAAGCCATCAACAATGAGATTTCGCGCAGCAATTGGCGGAATACGGCGGTGGGCGTGTTTTTATCGCGCATTAAAGTGAGCTTATGCTGCACCAGCGGGTGATCGATGATCGTGAAATTTGCGGGTGCTATATAGTTAAATTTTTTTGTCATTGGTCATCTCCGAATAACTTATTCATTCCGCCATATACAGTCGCTATACAAGGCTTAAGCATCTCACTATCCACACCTTCAAATAATCCTTGAAGTTGTTGTTGTACTGCACTAGATAACGTAACATAATTTGTTACATTAGGTTGCGCCATGACAAAACAAGATTTTATCATTCCCAAGGGCACGCATATTGGCCATGTGCATTTGAAGGTCGCTGATCTCAAGCGGGCGCTGGATTTTTATTGCGGTGTGCTGGGTTTTGAACTGCAACAAATGTATGGTGATCAGGCCGCGTTTGTTTCTGCTGGTGGGTATCATCACCACATTGGTCTCAACACATGGGAAAGCAAAGGCGGCAGCCCGCCTGCACCTGGCACCACGGGACTTTATCATACAGCGATTTTATATCCGACACGTGTTGACCTTGCCAATGCGATGAAGCGCGTGCTGGAAAGCGGTCGCCAATTGGACGGTGCGGCTGATCATGGCGTTTCTGAAGCCCTTTACCTGCGCGACCCCGATGAAAATGGTGTGGAGCTCTATTGGGACCGCGCGGAAAAAGATTGGCCGCGTGAGCCAGACGGCAAACTAAAAATGATGAACGCTCGTATCGATCTTAAAGCACTATTAGAAACTGCAACCATATAGGAAAAACAAATGACTAAAGTTCTCGTTCTTTATTATTCGGCTTGGGGTCACATGGAAGCCATGGCTTATGCCGCAGCAGAAGGGGCCAAAGAAGCTGGTGCCACCGTGCATGTAAAACGTGTGCCCGAATTAGTGCCCGCCGAAACGGCTAAGGCCATGCATTACAAGATGGATCAGAAGGCTGAAATTGCTACTGTTGATGATCTGCCAAATTATGACGCTATTATTTTTGCAACGGGAACACGTTACGGCATGATGACGGCCCAGATGAAAAACTTCATTGATCAAACGGGTAGTCTCTGGGCCAAGGGCGCGTTGGTTGGCAAGGTCGGCTCAGTTATGACATCTTCAGCCACCCAACACGGCGGACAAGAGGCTACGATCCTGTCCTTCCATACAGTACTTCTGCATCATGGGATGGTTCTGGTTGGATTGCCTTATGCTTACGCTGGCCAAATGGGACACGACGAAATTCGCGGTGGGTCACCTTATGGCGCATCGATGACAACGGGTGGCGATGGTTCACGCCAACCTTCGAAGCAAGACCTTGAAGCGGCGCATTATCAAGGTTCGCACGTGACAAAAATTGCAGCGAAGCTGGCTGCGAAGTAATCTTGGTCTTCTCCCGTTTCTTTAACGGGAGAGGAAGGGTCCCGTCGCACTTGCGATGGGGAGGTGAGGGGCAGCGCGTACTGACCTTCCTCACCTATCCCACTTCGTGGGCCCCTTTCCTCTCCCGCTCGCGGGAGAGGACAATGGGTAAGGCCTTGGCCAGTTGGTTGAGGTCCTTTTCATTTCCGCACGAAACACGGATGCAGCGATTAAGAGGTGCAACGCCTGGCATGCGGATGAAAATGCCGTGTTCGAGCAAGCCATCAACAATTGCTCTTGCGTAAGTTCCATCACGCCTACAATCGATGGTCACGAAATTGGTGGCCGACCCGATTGGTATTAAGTCATTGGCTTTGGCAATCTCGCAAATAAATCTTTTCGATAGCAAAACCTGGTTTTGAACTTTGGCCAGATATTTTTGATCGTTGATTGCGGCAATTGCCCCCGCTTGGGCCATGCGCGAAATGCCGAAATGATTTCGGATTTTATCAAAAGCTGAAATTATTTCAGGATGTCCAATGCAATAACCCACTCTGACGCCTGCCATGCCATAGGCTTTTGAGAATGTGCGAAAGCGCAACAGGTTTTTATTGTTTATATCCATGGCGGGTGCTGTGCCCACTGGTGCAAAATCAATATAGGCTTCATCGAGCAACATCATGCAGCCATCAGGCAAATGATCAATCATGTGTTTGATTTCGCGGGCCGGCCAATGCGTTCCCATCGGATTATCGGGGTTGGCGATATAGAGCAGCTTGGCTTTCTCGGCCGCCGCAAGTTTTATGAGCGCAACAGGATGCTCGTGATCATCGACATAAGGCGTGGTCACCAGCCAGCCTCCTGAAGCCACAACATGAAAATTGAATGTAGGATAAGCGCCAAGCGACGTGGCCACTACATCACCCGGATCAATAAACAACCGCACCACCAAACCGAGCAAACCGTCAATGCCTTCACCGCAAGCGATGTTCTCTGGTGAAACGCCATGATGGGCTGCAATGGCCGCCTTCAAATCATGATGCTCTGGATCGCCATAAGCCCAGCTTTCAAGCGTTGCGTCCTGCATCGCCTTGATTACTTTGGCCGAAGGACCGAACACACTTTCATTTGCACCAATGCGGGCTTTAATTTTGTGTCCGGTGCGGCGGGTGAGAGCCTCGGGGCCGACAAAGGGTGTGGTGGAGGGAAGGCTTGAGATGATGGGGGTGAGTTTAGTCATTTGCGCTTTTCAACATTGGTTTTGCGAAGGCGGGTTTCACGCAGTAATCCAGCATCATCGACGATCGGATAGCCCGCTGAAACGATATGCGAATTTATGCGGTGCAAATCTCTGATCATGTCAATAAACAATGCACTGCGGCGCAAGGCCTCTTTTTTGTTGCCAGCGCCTTTGCGAAAATGCTCATCAATCACACGCTGTTCCAAACTGCGAAAATGATCCTTTTGTTCGATGAGTTTTTTTGCACCCTCGACATCGCGCGATGTCAGAACCGCTGCAGCGGTTTTTATATTGTTAGTGATCATGGTGCAGAGGCTGTCGAGGGATTTTTGTTCGTCAGCTGTAAAATGCAAACCTTCTTGAATTTTAGCACCAATGCGATTGACGAGATTGAGTTGGATCACATCACCCGCGTGTTCAAGATTGCTGACATAAAGCGTGGTTTCCAAGGCTCGTCTGCTTTCATCTTTTGAAAGAGGTGTCATCTGTGCAAGATCAGCGAGGTAAGTTTGTACTGCAGATTGAAACAGATTCAACCTGACATCGAGTTCATTAATGGCTTTCAAGGTTTCCTTACTGCCAACCGCGATGGCTTGCAGAGCCGTTGCAAACATCTGGTCAAGAATTTCAGTCATGCGCGCTGTTTCAAGCGTGGCGTTGGCCAAGGCAACAGGCGGCGATGAAAGCGATATTGGGTCTAAATATCGAGGTAAGGCAAGACTGTCCCTCGCGTCTGTGTCAGGCAGCATCCACGTGACGAGTATCTCGATGAGTTTGGTTAGGGGAAGAAACAAAAGCCCAGTTGTAAGATTAAACTCGAGGTGAAAACTTAATGCGCGGTTCAATTCAGTAAAAGGCAGTGTGTTGATAAGTGCGCTGATTGGGCCAGCAAAACTAAGGGCTACTACACTCAGCACGCCACGGCAAAGCAAATTGGCAATTGGAATGCGCCGCGCACCAACAGGCAACCCCAGTGCCCCAATAGCGGCTGGCAGGCCGCCGCCGAGATTGATACCAAGGAGAAAGTAGATTGCGCCTTCGGCATTCATACTGCCATTGGTCAGAAGCGAACCGATCAATAGAATAGCTGCCAATGTGGAATGGAACATCCAAGCCAGCAGTGCGCCAACAATAAAACCAAGTACAGGCTCGCGGCCCAATGCTGAAAGCACATCATGAAACAGCGACGCCGTGCTGAGAGGTTGGCTGGCGGCGGATATTAAATGCAAAGATAAAAATACGAGGCCAAGGCCAACAAGAATGCGCCCTAAATTATGTGGCTTGGTCTCGGCTGACCAACTGAATACGAGAAACCCAATCGACAGAAGTATGGGCGATGTCCACAGCGCCTGAGACATGCCCGAAGCAAAAACGGTTGTGACAATAGCTGAACCAGTATCGGCTCCCAACAATACGGCAAGCCCCAAGGCCACAGGTAACGCGCCTGATGCTGCAATGTTGCTGACGATGAGACTTGTGGCTGTTCCGCTGCCGAGAATCGTAGTTGCGGCGGCACCCGCGGCAAAGCCCGTTATGCGCGAGCGCAAACGGTGTTCAACAAAAAATCTGAGGCGTTCGCCCCAAGCGCGCAATATGCCGGTTCGTACCATGCGCACGCCCCATAATAAAAGCGCTACGCCGCCCAATAGATTCACGATGACTGCTGTTCCGGGGTTCATCTTGTGTGTTGTAACAGGGCCATCGTGCGATGACCAGAAGTGCAATGACACGCTTCTGAGGTGCGCCCCTCAAAAACCTTGTGCGCTTGCAAAATCCGCGCTATCTCGCCTTCCAACGAAATTCACCAGCCTTCAGGAGATTCCATGGCCCGCATCACCCTTCGCCAATTGCTCGATCACGCCGCTGAACAAGATTATGGCGTGCCAGCCTTCAATATTAATAATATGGAACAAGCGCTGGCTATTATGTCGGCTGCCGCGTCAACCGATGCGCCGGTCATCTTGCAGGCTTCCCGCGGTGCGCGATCCTATGCCAACGATATAATGTTGCGCCACATGATGGATGCGATCACCGAAATTTATCCAAGCATTCCCGTCTGCGTTCACTTGGATCACGGCAATGAACCAGGCACTTGCATGACCGCCATTCAAAACGGCTTTACCTCAGTGATGATGGATGGATCGCTGATGTTGGACGGCAAGACACCTGCGGATTGGGCCTATAATGTGGGTGTGACCAAAACAGTAACGGATATGGCGCATTTGGGCGGTATTTCAGTTGAAGGAGAGCTTGGCGTTTTGGGTTCGCTCGAAACCGGCATGGGCGACAAGGAAGACGGCCACGGCGCTGAAGGCGTTCTCAGCCATGACCAGCTTCTCACTAACCCAGATGAAGCCGTGAAGTTTGTGAAAGAAACCAATGTGGATGCTCTGGCCATTGCCATGGGCACATCACATGGCGCTTACAAATTCTCGCGCAAGCCTGATGGCGCGGTGCTGGCCATGAATGTGATTGAAGAAATTCACAAGAAGCTGCCAAACACACATTTGGTGATGCATGGATCATCTTCGGTGCCTGAAGATTTGCAAGAAATCATCAACAAGTTCGGCGGCAAGATGAAGCCAACGTGGGGTGTTCCGGTTTCTGAAATTCAACGCGGCATCAAGCACGGCGTGCGCAAAATCAACATCGACACCGATAACCGCATGGCTATGTCCGGTGCTGTGCGCAAGGTGCTGTTTGAAGACCCATCAGAATTTGACCCCCGCAAATATTTGAAGCCCGCGATGGAAGCGATGACCAAACTTTGCGCGCAACGCTTTGTCGATTTCAACACAGCGGGACAGGCGAGCAAGATTAAGAAAGTGCTGTCCGTTGCCGAAATGGCGAAGAGATATAAGGACGGAAGTTTGAACCAGAAGTTTGCTTGAGGGTTCAGTTTTAGAGTGAATTGAAAAAAGGCTCCCATTGGGGGCCTTTTTTGCGCTTGTGCATTTTGACCGTCGCACCGTTGCATGGTAAAGTTTTTTTAATGAAAACAGTCCCACCAAACACGTACCGCGGGGGTTTTGAAAAACTCTATCGTTACTCAGGTATTTTGTTGACTGACACGGGCGAACAAATTTGGACTTCAAGCACGGGGCAAGGCGGGGCTGGTTTGCTCACTGTGTTAACAGGCCCGCTGCCTGCGGGGCGGGCTGCGGCGATTGAACATGCTGGTCATGTTTTGGTGGCACTTGATAAATTTTGCCCAGGCCTCAGCGAGCTTTTTGTGGGAGTCGAAAGATCAGATGCGCCCATGAGTTATTCTGGTTCTTTGCGCCCAGGTGAAGCGGCCCATCTTGCCATTATTGATGGTGCCAAGCATTGGACAACAATTGGAGAAGCTGCCAGTGACGAACTGCAAGGCTATCTCGAAGGTGCATTGCGCAGCGCTGATGATGCCGTCACGCGTTATGTGCTGAGTAAACGCGCTCATAAACCCCATTTTCTGCGGCGTGGGTTGTTGAAGGTGGGGTTTATGAAGCGTTAGTTCGAACGTCTGATGCATAAGCGTTTTGGAACTTTATCCAGCTGTGTACGTTGAAATACGAGATAGACGTTCAGGATATTTGTAATGAAAAAAATTCTTCTGGCTACAGTTGCAGTGATAGTCGCTGGTGGCGGTGTTGCAATGGCTGCCCTTTATATCGGTCTTGAATCCGCTCAAGTGCCACTTTCTGACGGTTATGGCCCAACGCCCACTTTGCCAGCACCAAATCCAACTTTATTGCCAACGGTGAACATTGCCAAAGCCGCAACTTGGCTGAAAGGTGAAAAACCAACTGCGGCCCAAGGCTTAAGCGTTGTTCCATTTGCGCAAGGGCTTGATCATCCGCGTTGGCTGCATGTGTTTCCCAATGGTGATATATTGGTTGCCGAAACCAACGCGCCACCGAAGCCACAAGATGGCAAGGGCATCAAGGGATATGCAATGGGCGTAGTGATGGCTGGTGCAGGTGCTGGTGTTCCAAGTGCAAATCGCATAACGCTGCTGCGCGACACTGATGGGGACGGCATTGCCGATGTGTCGGAGCCATATATCACAGGCCTCAACTCACCGTTCGGAATGACCTTTGCAAACAATACACTTTATGTGGCTGACACGGATGCAATTCTCGCCTTTCCTTATAAGGAAGGTGAAACCCGTAACAGCTCCAATGGTGAAAAAATTGCCGACTTGCCAGCAGGTTTGATCAATCACCACTGGACCAAAGATGTGATCGTTAGCAAAGATGGCACCAAGCTTTATGCGACCGTCGGATCGAATAGCAATGTGGCAGAGAACGGCATGCCCGCAGAAGAAAGCCGTGCTGCCGTATTGGAAATTGATATCGCTAAAAAAACCACCAGACTTTTCGCGTCGGGGCTTCGTAATCCAAATGGTCTGTCATGGAACCCTGAATCTGGCGCGCTTTGGGTTGCAGTCAATGAGCGTGACGAAATTGGCAGTGATCTCGTTCCTGATTATATGACGTCGGTTCAAGATGGTGGCTTTTATGGCTGGCCTTACAGTTACTATGGTCAGCATGTTGATGTGCGTGTAAGCCCACAAAATCCTGAACTTGTGGCCAAGGCCATTGTGCCTGATTATGCACTTGGGCCTCATGCCGCTTCACTGGGCCTCACATTTAACCAAGGCCAAGCACTTGGCCCAGCCTTTTCCAATGGCGCTTTTGTGGGCCAGCATGGCTCATGGAATCGCAAGCCTCGTAGCGGCTACAAAGTTATCTATGTGCCCTTTACCGATGGCAAACCATCGGGCCCTCCTGTTGATGTTCTAACTGGCTTCATCGGAGCAGATGACAAAGCGCATGGGCGGCCTGTTGGGGTTGCAATTGACAAAACAGGCGCATTGCTGGTGGCCGATGATGTGGGCAACAGTGTGTGGCGGGTGACAGCCTCCAAAGCTGCAGCCGCCAATTGAGGATCAAGAATCCGTTCGCGTGAGCTCTTTAATATTGCCACGCGGCTTGCCCGACATTTCGGCGATTTTGCGGTCCTGAGTCATGATCTCGGTGCGCGCGAAATCTTCGATCTCGTCTTTTTGCAAACCCACAGCGTTGATCTTGCGGCGTGAGGATTTGGTGCCATCTTCATAGACCACATCAAACATCACAAAATTATCTGGTGCGGCTTTGGCTTTTTTAGCCATAATTAATCGTCCTTTTTTGGCGAAGATGTTGCAGTTTGCTGCACTTCAACTTGTGTTTCGTGTTTGCGCTGCGCGTTTTTATCGTCGCGCTTATTCTGTTTATCGAGCGCTTTCTGCTGTTTGGCTTTGGCGCGGTTGTTACGTTCTTGGTTATAGTTTGGTGGAAAGGCCACTTGGATATCCCTTGTTTATGCGAAAAAAATGGCGTCCCGGAAGGGATTCGAACCCCTGACCCCCGGTTTAGGAAACCGGTGCTCTATCCTGCTGAGCTACCGAGACATTGGATGTTGAGTAGCATAGGTGGTGATTGGATTGAAAGGGCCGTGATGATCGTGTTAGTCCTTGGCCATGCGGATATTTATGGTGGGGGCAACAGGCACAATTGGTAAGGCAACGCTGACTGAGCTGCTTTTGCGCGGTCACGATGTGTTTTGTTTTGGCCGTGCACAAGGGGATGTAACTGATGCAGCTTCGATTGAGCGCGATGGATTTCGCGGTGAAAAATTTGATGCGGTCGTGTCTTGCATGGCTTCGCGCAGTGGTCTGCCGCGTGATGCTTGGGCCATTGACCATAGGGCGCATAGTCTCGTTCTGGAGGCCGCAAAAAAACATGGCGTAAAGCAGTTTGTTTTGCTCTCGGCCATTTGCGTGCAAAAGCCGAAATTAGCATTTCAACATGCCAAGCTGGCCTTTGAGGCAGAACTTATTGCTTCAGGTCTTATCTATTCCATCGTGCGGCCAACGGCCTATTTCAAATCCCTCTCGGGCCAAGTGGAGCGTGTGCAAAAGGGCAAGCCGTATTTGATTTTTGGGGATGGCAGATTAACGTCTTGCAAGCCGATTAGCGATCAAGACTTGGCCCGTTATATGTCCAATTGCCTTGAAGACAGTCGCTTGCAAAACGCAATATTGCCCGTTGGCGGGCCAGGGCCCGCGATGACGCCGCTCGAGCAGGGCGAGGCCTTGTTTCGACTTTTAGATAAGCCTGCAAAGTTTCGAGCTGTGCCAGTAGCGATGCTAAGCGTTATTATTTTTGTTTTGCGGGCTTGGGGCCTGAGAGACAAATCGGAGCTGGCACGCATTGGCCGATATTATGCAACCGAGTCCATGCTGGTTTGGAACCCTTCCACCAACCAATATGATGCAGAAGCGACACCATCGTTTGGCAGTGATACTTTGCAACAGTTTCATATGAAGATGATTACAGGCGAAGCTACTGCTGACCTCGGAGAACATGCCGTTTTCTAATAGATTAAATCACCCAGTGGATTTGCGGTCGTTTTTCAACTAATGAAGTTTACCTGTTCTTCCGACTGGAACGACGGGTGTCTCCCATCCGTCATATTCAAAACCGTATTGCTGGCACAGTTTTGAGATCTCCATAGTTTCTCGATCTACTGTCTCCCTTAGAACATCAGATAGATTGGAAAATCGAATTCTGTCACCATCAGACCCTTCAATTTTGTAACCTCGTGCTGCTAAAGCCTTGCAAATTTCGGCTATGTTGGTTTGGTCGCTTGGAAATATCCAATGCATGACTTCACGCGGCTCTGAACCATCGTCTCCAAGCTCAGTAATATTTTCAATGATATTATGGTTGCCAGCAATTTGACCATCCAAATCAGTTGGCAGAAAAGCTGAGACCATCTCGATACTAGAATCATAAATAGAGATTTTGACAAGTTTTTCCGTCTCTACAATTTCAAGTAAGCGCTGTTTAATTTCGGCTGAAGGTGAACAATACCACGCGTTACGAACGCCTTCGCCAGTGGAGTTAGCGATTTTTCGAATTGGAAATAGTTCATCGAGGCGGTCAATATTGTCCTCCAATCCATAATATACATCCGTCATTTTGCCAGTTGGCATGCCATTGCTGTTGAGTTGAAAATCTGAAAATTTGAACTCGATTGCCACGCAATGCAGTCGAAGACTGTTCTTTATTCTAGTAATAGACTGGTCAATCGCAATTATTTTTGATACTTTCTTAAAGACGATCCAATCTTGTTCGGGCCAATCGATTTCTGATGATATAGAGCTAGTCCGATTGTCGGGCGTACCTTCCCTTTGTGCCGGATTGATCCAAGACAGTATTTTTGATTTCAGACTCATAACTTCCTCCGCTTTGTCAATTCTGGGATACGAGCACATTTTTTCGGCGCAGCAAACTGCAATCAAAGTTTCAAAAAATAGAAAATCGCTGCCGAAAGTTTGACATAAGCCCTACTGGAATCTGGTACTAGGCTGCCTTTGCGCTCTGGGTTAGAAAGCCTCAATTGGAGTATTGTCCCCATGAAAATGACTACCGAAGAAGCCTTTGTGAAAGTTCTGCAAATGCATGGCATTGATAATGCGTTTGGCATTATCGGTTCGGCGTTTATGCCGATTTCGGATATTTTTCCGAAAGCGGGCATTACCTTCTGGGATTGCGCGCATGAAGGCTCGGGCGGCATGATGGCCGATGGCTTTACGCGTGCGTCTGGCAAAATGAGCATGATGATTGCGCAGAACGGCCCGGGCATTACCAATTTTGTAACCCCCGTGAAAACCGCTTATTGGAACCACACACCGCTGTTGTTGGTTACACCGCAAGCAGCTAACAAGACCATTGGGCAGGGTGGTTTCCAAGAAGTGGAACAGATGGCGCTGTTTAAGGATATGGTCTGCTATCAGGAAGAAGTGCGCGACCCATCGCGTGTGGCCGAAGTTTTGAACCGTGTGATTATGAATGCCAAGCGCCATTCAGCACCTGCACAAATTAACATGCCGCGCGATTATTTTACCCAGGTGATTGACATTGATTTGCCTGCCATTGTGGATTTTGAACGCCCGGTGGGCGGTGAAGATGCCATAGCCGCTGCGGCCACGCTTTTGTCATCGGCAAAGTTTCCGGTGATTTTGAACGGTGCTGGGGTGGTTTTAGCGGGTGCAATTCCGGCATCTCAAGCATTAGCTGAACGGTTGAGTGCGCCAGTGTGTGTTGGCTATCAGCATAATGATGCGTTTCCCGGAAAACATCCGCTGTTTGCAGGGCCGCTGGGTTACAATGGTTCCAAGGCCGGCATGGAGCTTATCCAACAGGCCGATGTGGTTTTGGCTTTGGGCACAAGGCTTAATCCGTTTTCCACGTTGCCGGGTTATGGTCTCGATTATTGGCCCAAGTCCGCGCAGATTATTCAGGTCGACATTAATCCTGCGCGCATTGGCCTGACCAAGAAAGTGGCTGTGGGCATTGTGGGTGATGCAAAGAAAGTGGCGACGGCTATTTTGGGCAAGCTTGCACCATCGGCAGGTGATCATGACCGCCAAGCGCGGAAAGATTTGATTTCAACAACCAAGTCGCGCTGGGCACAGCAGCTCTCTTCGATGGATCATGAGAATGATGACCCGGGCACGAGTTGGAATGAACGTGCGCGTGCCGCGAAACCAGAATGGATGAGCCCGCGCATGGCCTGGCGTGCCATTCAAGCGGCGTTACCGCGCGAGGCGATTATCTCATCCGACATTGGTAACAATTGTGCCATTGGCAATGCCTATCCAACATTTGATGAAGGCCGAAAATATTTAGCGCCGGGACTGTTTGGCCCATGTGGATATGGATTGCCATCCATTGTGGGTGCCAAGATTGGTTGCCCAGATGTGCCCGTTGTTGGATTTTCTGGCGATGGTGCTTTTGGTATTGCGGTCACCGAGCTTACCGCCATCGGCCGCAAAGAATGGCCAGCCATCACTCAAATTGTGTTCCGCAATTATCAATGGGGTGCTGAAAAGCGCAACAGCACATTGTGGTATGCAGATAATTTTGTGGGTACCGAGCTTGATGAGCAAGTGTCTTACGCTGGCATAGCCAAGGCTTGCGGTCTAGAAGGCATTGTGGCCCGCACCATGGATGAACTGACAGCCGCCTTGCACAAAGCCATCGAAAATCAAATGAAGCACGGCAAAACAACATTGATTGAAGCAATGTTAAATCAAGAACTGGGTGAGCCATTTAGACGCGACGCGATGAAGAAGCCGGTTGAGGTGGCGGGGATTAACAAGGGGGATATGCGGGAACAGGCGGGGGCATAGTATAATTTTTTCTTTGCGATAAGATCGCTGATAAAAGTTGTGATATTAATCAAGTTTGTACAACTTGAATCGACTCTTCCTTAAAAATCTCTTAACGTTCTGTTTCAGTTTGGTCTGTTCGGAGTGTTATTATGGGTCGTTTGCTGGGTGCTTTTGGGTTGGTGACTTTGTTGTCGGGCTCGGCGTGTGTGTCCACAATTGATGGCAGTTGGTGTGCGGCAACGGGTGATCAGCTTTCGATTAATGGCCCTTCGATCACGTTGCCATCAAGAATTACGCTCCAGGGCGAACATCATCTTCATGCGTTTTCTTATCGCCCGCTGGGGGCCACGCCTGAACCCGGCACTATGGTTTATATGACGCTGGTTGAAAATGGCGCGATGGAACTTTATCACGTCAATAAAGGCAATCCGGGCAATGCCGAAACCTGGGAGCGTTGTGACATTACCTCATAATCGACATTACATCAATGTTGGCGTAGGATCAGAGCGTTATCCTTTCAGAGATTTGTTCGATGTGGCGCTCGATTATTGCATTCCTACTGTTCAGCACACCTGCTGTGGCCGATGCCATTAATGGTGATTGGTGTTTGGATTCCAAGCGTCTTTCCGTCAAAGGGCCACAGATCATTTTGCCATCCGGAGCCACCATCCAAGGCGAGTATCGTCGTCATGAATTTTTGTATCAGGTGCCTGCAGGCGATGCGGATGCTGGCTCCATGATCTATATGCAACTGCAAGGTGAGGACAATATAAGCCTCTATCACATTAAAGACGGTAAGCCGGTTGATGGTCAGTCTTGGCTGCGGTGCTTGCCCAACACAACGAGTTGAAAGAATTTACGAGATAATTGAGCGAGATGTTAAAGGCCAAACGACTTTTGCTATGTGCAGGTTAAATCAGAAGAGCAACATGCAATTTTCGTTGAACCATATGGTATCACCGCTTCTGGGTTATAATGCGTTCTTCGATCTTGCTTTGTCGCCTGGGTGAAGCTCTCGCAGCGATTGATGCTGTGGGTGGCGCCAAACGTTTTAAGGTGACGCATGATACGTTTCATCATTTTGTGACGGGCGAGAAGGAATTTTTTGGAGCGCGAACGGGACTAATCCATGTCTCTGGTGTGACGGATCCCAAGCATTCTGCTGCTACCTTGCGCGACTCGCAGCGCGTGTTGGTTGATGCTCATTACATGATTGATAATCGTGGACAGGTGAAGAAACTGGTGGCCAGTGGATACAAAGGCTATGTGAGTTTCGAACCATTTTTGAACATGGTACATAAGGGCAAGATGATTGCGCGGGAGTTGACCCGCAGCATGGATTATCTGGAAGCATAAAAAAGGCCGGGCAAAACCCGGCCTTTAAATTATCTAACAGCGAAAATCTTACGCCGCTTCCTCGGCTGAATCGTCTTCAACTTTTTCACTCGCAGCAGCACCACGCTTGGCATTGCGGGCGAGGAATTCTTCGAGTTCGCGGATACATTGATCTTCGTCAACTTTACGCACAGCCGCGAGTTCGCGGGCAAAACGAGCCAACGCTTGTTCGAATAATTGGCGCTCTGAGTAAGACTGTTCAGGTTGACGATCTGAACGATACAAATCGCGGATCACTTCGGACACGGCAATGACGTCACCCGAATTGATCTTTGCATCATATTCCTGTGCGCGGCGGGACCACATGGTGCGCTTAATACGGGCGCGGCCACGGATCACCTTCATGGCTTGCTCAATCAAAGTGCGATCGGCCAAATGGCGCATGCCTTTTTGTTCCGCACGGTTGGTTGGCACTTTGAGGCGCAATTTTTCTTTTTCGAAATCCACAATATAAAGTTCAAGCTTTGTGCCAGCGATTTCTTGTTCTTCAACATTGGTGATTTTGCCGACGCCATGCGCTGGGTAGACCACCAATTCACCAATTTTGAATACTTTCTTGGCAGTTGCAGGTGCTGCAGCTGGCTTTGGCGCAGGGGCCGCTGGCTTTGCGGCAACTGGCATCTGAGCAGGCGCTGCAGCGGCTGCCGCATCAGCCTTGGTTTTGGCCGCATGATGGGCTTGTAGCGCCTTGGCAAGGGCTGGCTTAACCACTGGCTTTGCTACAACAGGTTTAGTTACCACTTTTGGGGCGGCCTTTGCAGCAACCTTGGGGGCTGGCTTGGCTTTTGCTTTTGGTTCAGGCTTTTTGGCCACTTTGGCCGCTGGCTTGGTTTTCAGCTTCAATTTAGGGGTGGCAGCAGCCTTCACATTTTTTGCGGGTGCTTTTTTTAATTTTGAACTTGGCATGGTCTGTTTTCGCCTTCTTTTATCTGGGCGAGAATTTCTACGATTTCCCCTTTTTGGTTCAGGGCGTTAAAAAATCCGAGCGCAAAGGCCCGGATTGATCAAAGATTTCGCGTTTCTCGGCTACATAGTAAAACCATATCACGTTTTTAAGGAAAATTAAAGGCGAGACCGTCCGTGTACGGTCGAATTTCGACTCAAATTGTTAGTTTTCCACGTGTTATGGTTAACAAGCGTTAATAGTATTAGTCACCTTCACCGGGATTTGGGCTAAAATAAGTTTCAAACTTGTCTTCAACACCATCAAACTCTTTTGCTCCCTCAGGCGCATCGCGCTTAATCGTAATGTTTGGCCATAATGGCGCATATTCCGTATTGATCTTAAGCCACTTGTCGAGGCCGGGTTCTGTGTCAGGCTTGATGGCATCCGCGGGGCATTCAGGCTCACACACGCCGCAATCAATGCATTCGTCGGGGTGGATCACCAACATGTTTTCGCCCTCATAAAAGCAGTCCACGGGGCAGACTTCCACGCAATCCATATATTTGCATTTGATGCAGTTCTCAGTGACGATGTAAGTCATGGCGTTCCATTAATTTAAAGTGCGTTGGGGTTGATAGCAGTGCATTTGGCTTTATGCACCCACATTTTGCGTTGGTATCTCGGTTTTTAGCTCTTCGTAGAGCAGCCTTGCTTCCGGCGCAGGGCCGCGTCTAACTGCTTCAGCCAAAACCCGAATGACGCGAACATCATCATGCATGGCTATTGTCAGTATGTCTGATGGTTTGATTACGTGGCTGGGCTTATGAACTTTTGCACGGTTGATGCGAATATGACCAGCCTCTATCAATTCAGACGCAGTGGAGCGATGCTTTACAAAGCGGGCATAGCAGAGCCATTTATCAATGCGTTGGGGCAGGGTTACCTCTGTTTCATCTGCTCTTTTAAGGCAAGCAATGCGGCGAAAGGCGAATTTGGGTCCATTGGCTTTTCGGGGCGTGGTGGTGGCCTGTCGTTGCGCTCTGGGCGTTCACCATTTCGGTCCTTGCGGTCAAACTTTTGCTTGCCGCGCGGTGGGCGATCAGGCCTTGTGAATTTAGGCTTGATTTCGCCTTCAACTGTTGGCGTAAATTCCCGCTTTTTGAACTGCGGGCGCTCTTTGCGTTCGGGTTGCTTGCGGAAAGGCCCCGTATCCTTTGGCCACCAGACATTGATGTCGATCAATTCCGGCGCAATGGCTGGTTCAACTGGCACATTTGCGATAAGTTCAACTTGAATTTCAGTTTTGGTATCAGAATTTGTTTCAACAATAGTTTCTGGCGCAGCTTGGATAACTGCTTCTGCTGGCGGTTCAAAAGCGACCGGCTCTGCCACAGGCACAGCAACAAACGGTGCTGGTTTTGGCACTTGGCGCTTCTGATCGCGAAACCCAAGGCTGCGCAGAATTTCTTCAAACTCTTCACCAGAACAACCGACCAGTGACATCATATCCGATACCACCGTAAAGCCGCCGCCTTCGACAGAGCCTGGCGGGCGTTGCTCTGTATCGATGCGTGGCTTCCAGAACACCCGGTCACGGATTAAATCTGACAAGCGCTCCAACATATCAACGCGCACTGCGCGCCTACCACAAATACGGTAGCCACAAATGCCGTAGAAGCCCTCTGGTTTTTCCAAATCTGCCGCAGTTGAAGTTAGACCATTGGCTGGGGGCGCTGGAACACTGCCTGATATCCCCGTTGATTTTTGCTTTTGCAGCCACCACAGCAGCAAACGCAAATCAGTCGCAGCTGGCTTCAGTAGCACAGGCAAAAACACGTGAAATGCGCCAAATCTGGCACCCAGCCCGCGTAGCTTTGCGCGGTCTTCTTGGCTTAAGGCCTTGACTTCTTCAATCACTGTTTCGCGCGGTAAAACACCAAAATGTTCAACAATGCGGAACGCCATGCCACGGGCCAAGGGTTCAAAGCCTTCGGCTTCTTCCAATTTGATCATGGGTTCGAGCAAACTTGCAATGTGGCGGTTTACAAATTTTTGCAAACGCTCGCGCACATCGTCGCGCATCGAACCCTGCAAAACATCATCGCCAAAAACTTCGGCGCGTGGACGCAGCGCATGGTCGCCCGCCAGCACATGGCCGACGATAGCGCCCATCCACCAAATCTCGCCAGTGCGATTGAGTTTGAGTTCTGGATCGGCCGTCATTGTCAAATTTCGCGCGCGGTGTCCGATCTCAATGGTGATGGCACCGAGGCTCGCAGTTTTGAGGGCTTGGGCATCGCCACCAACCGCACTTGCATCGGGTGTAAATTGAAGCCCTGTAATTCGGCCAACAAATTGGCCTTCAACTTGAACTTCACCACCCGCATCAATATTCGTCATCAAGCCTTCCTTCTTCGCCAAGCGCTGCATTAATACACTGGTTCTGCGATCAATGAAACGCTGCGTTAAGCGCTCATGCAACACATCTGATAGCCTGTCGTCAATTTCTTTTGCGCGGGCCTGCCAATAAAATGGCGCTTCAAGCCAATCGGCACGGTTGGCAATGAAAGTCCAGGTCCGCACATGGGAAATTCTAGTCGATAACGCATCAATGCCACCTTCAACACTTTCGGACAGAGAAAGTTGCTTGGCAAACCAATCTTCGGAAATGAACCCCTTGCCCGTGAACAGGAATTGGATAATGCGCGAGACAATATGGGCATGTTCGGCGGGTGAGATATTACGATAATCTGGCAACTGGCAAACTTCCCAAGCACGCATAACATCTTGGGGTGTTTTGATCAGGCCA
Organism: Hyphomicrobiales bacterium; assembly: GCA_025359045.1. GTDB lineage: Bacteria > Pseudomonadota > Alphaproteobacteria > Rhizobiales > Aestuariivirgaceae > Aestuariivirga. The sequence continues at coordinate 27,345 of JANYHN010000039.1, forward strand.
ACAATGTTGCTATCGCGACAAATCGCTTCAAGGGCGGTCACATCAGCCGAATTTTGCGCGCGGGTTAGGCCTTCTATTTTGGGCAGATAGCCTAGGCTTTTGCGCAAACCATCAAGCGAGCGGAAATCTAAATCGCGGTTGCGCCATTGCAAACTGCGCACGGAATCGAAATTGTGGTTCTCGAGACGGTCGATCATTTCCTGATCGAAGGGTTCAGCTTCAACACTTACGCCAAATGTGCCGTCCTTCATGAACCGCCCCGCCCGGCCGGCAATTTGACCTAACTCACCAGGGTTGAGATTGCGAAACTGAAAGCCATCAAATTTGCGGGTGGCCGCAAAGGCCACATGATCGACATCCATATTGAGGCCCATACCGATTGCATCTGTGGCCACCAGATAATCAACATCGCCTGACTGATAGAGTGCCACTTGCGCATTGCGTGTGCGGGGACTGAGTGCGCCCATGACGACGGCAGCGCCACCCCTTTGGGTGCGAATATGTTCAGCGACCGCATAAACCATTTCTGCGGTGAAGCAGACAATGGCCGAACGACGTGGCAGGCGGGAGAGTTTTTTCTGGCCCGCGTACGAGAGTTTCGACATGCGAGGTCGGGTGACAAATGTTGTTTGCGGAAGAAGCTTTTCGAGGATAGGCCGCATTGTGCCTGCACCCAGCAACATGGTTTCTTCTAAGCCGCGCCTGTTCATTACGCGATCTGTAAAAATATGTCCGCGTTCAAAATCAGCGCAAAGCTGCACTTCATCAATTGCCAGAAATGGCACTTCAATATTTGGCGGCATGGCTTCAACTGTGCAGACCCAATAACGCGGGTCAACAGGAACAATTTTCTCTTCGCCGGTGATCAATGCCACTTGGTGGTCGCCCACTTTCAAACGCACACGGTCATAAATCTCGCGGGCCAGCAATCGCAGAGGTAATCCAATCATGCCTTTGCCATGGCCTAACATGCGCTCGACAGCGAGGTGGGTTTTACCGGTGTTGGTGGGGCCCAATACGGCAGTGACAGGGCGATGGGCGGGCATAAGATCAATCTAGTGGATGAATTCAAAAGCTCAATGGCAGGATTAAGTTTTCCGGAATTATCCAATGATTGTGCCAATTTGGCGCAGTTGGTTTTTATTTAGATTCAAAGGTGAACGAACCGCGCCCGAATCGCTGATGGGAACAGATTCAGGATTTGTTCTTGCTGGGATCGGATTCTACAGAATTGCTTAGTTCCCCTTATATCTGTCATTCTTGTGCAGGCACGATGCCAACTTCAACAAAAGTTCGCCGCTTGAAGTGGGTTTGCCGCCTGCGCGGGAATGACGATTTAAGTGGCACAAATTAACCATGACGTTGCGAGGGTTAACTGAAATCAAAACTCTCTTCGTGGTTCCTCGCTGCAAAATTAACGAAGCGTTCCACTTCCGGAACATATCCTGCCCGAATCGCGGTTTGGCAGATTTTCTTGTTTTGTTCACGCTATATGTAGTGTAGCTATGGATAAGTATCGCAAGTCGTCACCCTGTTCTTCAACCGCACTGACCTAGAATACGATCTGGCGTTAACCATTTGTGCCAGAGCTGGAATCTCAAGAATCTTTCATATCAAGCCTAGAGTGGCAACGCCTCGCTTGACCTTGCGAAAAACGCCGCCTATAGGAACCGCAACAGGAGCCGGAACCATTTTCCGGCTCGTTCTTTTGTATGGAGATTATCATGGCGCGTCGTTGCGAACTCACTGGCAAAGGCTGGCAATCAGGCCACCAGGTCAGCCACGCCAATAACAAGACCAAGACTCGCTTCTTGCCAAACCTGTGTCAGGTTAGCTTGATGAGCGAAGCAATGGGCTTGTCTTACAATTTGCGTATCAGTGCTCATGCCCTGAAGTCGGTTGAGCATCGTGGTGGCTTGGACAGCTTTTTGCTGAAAGCCAAGTCTGATGAGCTTTCTGCGAAGTGCAAGAAGTTGAAGGTTTCAATCACCAAGAAAGTTGAAGCTTTAGCTGCCAAGGCCGCTTAAGTTTAAATTTCGAAAATTTTAAAAAGCCGCTCTGATTCAGGGCGGCTTTTTGTTATGGTGCTTCATGAGTGAAAAACAGAAACGCCATGACATTAACGCGCCGCGCGATGGCACACCACGGGTTCATTCATCCACCATTTTGCGTGAATGTGCTTTAGGGCAATTCACCGATGTCGCCGAACGATGTTTGCTGGCTGAAACCACAGTTGGTGACTATTCATATATCGAGCGCCATGTTGAAGCAATCTACACAGACATTGGCAAATTCTGCGCCGTTGCGGCTAGTGCTCGAATAAATGCGTTGAGCCATCCAATCGACCGCATTTCGCAACATAAAATAACCTATCGCCCAAACGAATATTTTCTATATGCCAAGGTCGATAAGGACTTTCGCGAGGCGCGTAAGCAGTCGCGCGTAACCATTGGTCATGATGTGTGGATTGGGCATGGGGCTATCGTTATGCCGGGTCTTGTAATTGGTCATGGCGCAGTGGTCGCAGCTGGTGCGGTTGTGACTAAAGATGTCGATGCCTTTGCAATTGTTGCTGGCGTTCCAGCAAAACGGATTAAATGGCGGTTCAAAAAATCCATCCGTACACGGATTATAAATTTGGCATGGTGGGATTGGCCACACGGCCAGCTGGCGAAAGTGGTTGATGACATGCGCGCGCTAGAAATTGAACGCTTTCTTGAAAAATATGAAAAAAATCTAAATTGAGTGACTTGAAAGTCAGACACAGAAGTCATACGTCATCGATTCAGATACAAAATTGGATTTACAGAACAGGACGAAGAAATGAGCTTTCTCAAGAATTTGAATTGGCGCTATGCCACCAAGAAATACGATACATCCAAAAAGTTGACTCAGGCGGAGCTGGATCAAGTCTTGGAAGCCATCCGTATGGCGCCGAGTTCAAACGGCTTTCAGCCTTATGATGTTATCGTGGTGAAGAATGTTGAACTGCGTGAGAAATTAAAGGCAGCGGCCTATAATCAAGCCCAAGTAACTGAAGCATCACATTTTCTGGTTTTTGCGGCTTGGGACAATATTGCTGAGAATAATCTCGGTAAGGTATTTGATGTGATGGCTGAGGTTCGTGGTTCTAATGAAGCCCTTACTGAGCGTCGCAAAAGTGCAATTGCTGGCTTTGCGGCTAAATCAGCTGAAGTGAATTTTCAGCACGCTGCACAACAAGCGTTTATCGGTTTGGGTTTTGCACTTGCAGCGGCGGCTGAATTGCAAATTGATGCCTCGCCGATGGGTGGCTTTGATCCTGCGAAATTTGATGAGATATTGGGTCTCAAAGCGCGCGGGCTTCGCAGTGTTGTGGTCTTGGGATTAGGCCATCGCAATGCCAGTGGCGATTGGCTCGTCAATTTAAAGAAAGTGCGCCGTCCAAAATCTGAGATGATTATTGAAATGAATTAAGTTGAAGCGCGCAGACGATGAAACAACAAAGTTGGTTCGCCTTGATAAGTTGTCTGCGCGACTTTCTTAAATCCTAATTTTTGTGCAAGACGAATTGATGCAGCGTTGTCAGGTGCAGTGATGCAGGCGGTCACCTGTTGAATTAAATTTTGATCGCCCCACGCCGTGATCTTTTGCAATGCCTCAGTCGCAAGCCCTTTGCCGTGATAAGAGGTCGATAATACCCAGCCCATTTCGGGTGTTTCATTCATTGATGGTGTTATGTCGCGCTTGCAATCGAGGAAGCCTGCTTCACCAATCAGCAGGCCAGTTGATTTTTCTTCAAGAATCCATGAACCAAAACCTACCATCAGCCACTGGCCGTTCGCACGCAGAATGCTGCGCCAGCGGTCTTCAATAGAGGAAGGTTTACCTGAAATAAATTCATAAACTTTCGGTTCGCACCACATTTTTACAACCGCTTCGAGATCACTGCTTCGAAACTCTCGCAATATCAACCGCTCGGTTTCAAGCGTTGGCGCGGCGTTTAGGGGCACGGGACACCTTTTTTACTTCAGCGTTTTCTTCAAACAGTTCAGCCAATTTTTCAGTCATCGCGCCACCGAGTTCTTCTGCGTCAATGATTGTTACTGCGCGCTTGTAATAACGCGTCACATCATGACCGATGCCAACGGCAATCAGCTCAACAGGCGAGCGGCCCTCAATATCGGCAATCACTTGGCGCAAGTGGCGTTCAAGATAGTTTCCGGAATTAACTGAGAGTGTTGAATCATCAACTGGTGCACCATCTGAAATCACCATCAAAATCCGGCGTTGTTCTTGGCGACCAAGCAAGCGGTTATGTGCCCAGATCAGCGCTTCGCCATCGATGTTTTCTTTGAGCAAGCCTTCGCGCATCATGAGACCGAGATTCTTACGGGCGCGTCTCCAAGGTTCATCTGCCGATTTGTAGATGATGTGTCGTAAATCATTGAGGCGACCGGGGTTTGCTGTCTTGCCACCTGCCAGCCATTTCTCTCGCGCTTGGCCACCCTTCCATGCACGTGTGGTGAAGCCGAGAATTTCGACTTTGACACCGCAACGTTCTAATGTGCGTGCCAGAATATCGGCGCAGGTTGCGGCCACCGTAATGGGGCGGCCGCGCATTGAACCAGAGTTATCAAGCAGCAGAGTAACAACTGTATCGCGGAACTTTGTGTCTTGTTCTACTTTGAATGAAAGCGCATGCAACGGATCGGTGATCACGCGGGTCAAACGCGCGGCATCCAAAACGCCTTCTTCCAGATCAAAATCCCAAGAGCGATTTTGTTGCGCCATCAATCGGCGTTGCAGGCGGTTGGCCAAACGCGCGACAACGCCTTGCAAATTTGAAAGTTGTTTATCGAGATAGGCGCGAAGCCTTGTCAGCTCTTCTGCATCGCATAAATCTTCTGCGCTGATTTCTTCATCAAATTGATTGGAAAACACTTTGTAGAAATTATCATTGGCCAACGATGAGAACGGCAATTGTGGACGCCAAGGCTCTTCACCATCGGGCATTTCCTCGCCTTCGGCATCATCTGGCGTTTCGTCGGAATCAATCTGCTGCGCTTCCATCTCAGCAGCTTCTGACTCACCTTCTGAACTTTCCATTTCCTCAGAAGCTGATTGCTCAGATTGTTCCTCTTCGCCTTGCGGCGTTTCCGAGCGTTCACCGGGATCATCTTCGGCTTCTTGCTCTTCATTGTCTTCAGAGCTGTCAGGATCTTCGCCCAACTCATCAGCCATATCGAGAGCGGCGATCAAATCGCGAGACAAACGCGCGAAAGACTGTTGATCGTGCAACGCATCTTCAAGGCCCGTGATCTTTGGGCCCGCTTTTTTATCGACCCAATCGCGCCAGAGATCAACGAAGGGCGCGACTGACGGCGGAGGCTTCAAGCCCGTTAATTTTTCGCGCACGATCAGGCCAACAGCTTCTTCAAGAGGCGTGTCTTTGCGGTTGCCAGAACGGTTCACAACGGTCTTGCTATATTTATCATCCAGCATTGCGCTAAGATTGCCTGCGACACCCGCCATCGCCCTGGCACCGATTGCCTCAATGCGCGCTTGTTCGACTGCCTCGAAGACCGCGCGAGCATTTTTACCTTCGGGAATATATTTTCCATGCACAGATTCAGAATGATTGGCGATCTTCAACGTGAAGCTATCGGCAAGGCCGCGCGTTATGGCGATATCCTTGGCACTCGCAGCGCCTGAGACTTGCGGCAGTTTTATTTTATGGCCCACCAATTGAGCTTGGTCATTGCCGAAACTCACGGTGAGTTCAGGGTCAAGCGCCATAGATTTCATGGCGGTGCCCAACACTTCTTTGAAGCGTTCAGCGCGATCGTCTTTTGCTGCGGCCATTGTCTTGCCGCCTCAACTAACCGATTGCAATGCGCGAGGCTGACTCAGGTAAATCCTCACCAAAACAACGTTGATAGAATTCGGCCACAATGGCGCGCTCCAACTCGTCGCATTTGTTCAAAAAGGTGAGACGGAATGCAAAGCCAATGTCGCCGCCAAATATTTCTGCATTTTGCGCCCATGTAATCACGGTGCGAGGGCTCATGACAGTTGAAAGATCGCCTTGCATAAAGGCGTTACGCGTCAGATCGGCCACGCGCACCATGTTGCCAATGGTCTTTTTGCCCTTCTCATTATTGTAGGATTTGTTCTTAGACATTACCACACCAACTTCTTGCGCGTGCGGCAAGTAATTCAGTGCAGATACAATCGACCAACGATCCATCTGCGCCTGGTTGATTTGCTGTGTGCCATGATAAAGGCCGGTGGTATCGCCCAAACCAACAGTATTAGCCGTTGCAAATAAACGAAATGCTGCATGCGGGCGAATGACGCGGGATTGATCAAGCAATGTGAGCTTGCCCGAGGATTCCAGAATACGTTGAATCACGAACATCACATCTGGCCTGCCTGCATCATATTCATCGAATACAAGAGCGACGTTATGTTGATAGGACCAAGGCAAAATGCCTTCCTTGAATTCGGTAATTTGCTTGCCGTCTTTCAACACAATCGCATCTTTGCCGATCAAATCGATACGGCTGATATGGCTGTCTAGGTTGATCCGAATGCAGGGCCAGTTGAGGCGTGCTGCTACTTGTTCAATATGGGTTGATTTGCCTGTGCCGTGATAGCCGGTGATCATCACACGACGATTATGAGCAAAACCTGCCAAGATGGCCATCGTGGTTTCTTTATTGAAGAGGTAGTCTTCATCGAACTCAGGAACATGTTCGCTGCGCTCGGCAAAACCCATGACCTGCATGTTAGATTCAAAACCAAAAAGTTGGCTCACTGACATTTTCTGATCAGGCAGAGTGGTCAAAGCGGCAGTCGTCGTCATTTTTTAGTAACTCACTTAAGCTGGATAAATCGTATTAGTGGATTGAATTCATTGGAGCAAGCTTAGCAAAATCCGGTTGCTCGCAACGTGTCGTAGGCCTTGATGACCGCATTCAAGGTATCTTCATTGGCTCTGCTGCCATTGTTTGAATCCGGATGAAGGCGCTTGACCAAGATTTTATATTTGGACTTAACCTCTGCTGGTGTTGCATCCTCTGGCAATCCTAATGCCCCCAAAGACTCAAGCTCATTGCGGCGCAAGTTGCGGCCATGCTTGGCGTTGGATCTGACTTCTTTTTTGAGTAGCACATTTAAAGGATCATCGATGTGTTTAGCCGAGCGGCGTGACGCGCCCACATGCACATTGCCGTTTTCACCCAACTTCCACGTCGGCCTGTGGCCCATTTGCGCGTCTTTGCGGAAAGCTGCTTGTTCATCATCTTTCATGCCGTCAAAATAATTATAAGTTTTATTGTATTGCTGCACATGAGCCGTGCAGTAATTCCAAAACTGTCCTTCAAAGCCACGGCCTTTAGGCGCCTTGTGTTTTGCAGGCAAATCACAGCCAGCCCATTGGCACGGAGGCACCATCGCCTCCTCTGCCTGTTTTTTAAGTGCGGCAGGCGATTTGATGCGGATTTTGTCAAAAATGTTTGAATTGAGTTTCATTGTGCTTATTCAGGTTTGAAGGGTCATTGATTATGCTAGCATGTGCGAGAATTCGCAACTGAGAACATATACATTATGCAGACAGATTTAGGGCCAATTGGTCAAATTATGAAGACAAAACTGGTTGCGGCATTTTCGCCGTCGTTTTTTGAGCTGATTGACGAGTCAAACCAACATCACGGCCATAGCGGAGCGCACCCGAGTGGTGAGAGCCACTTCAGACTTAGGATCAGCAGTACGGCATTTCAAGAGAAAACGCGCGTGCAGCAGCACAGGATGATCAATGAAGCGTTAGCGACCGAACTTAAGGCTCGGGTTCACGCTTTGGCGATTGAAATTATTTAACCTGTTTCAGGCTCTTCTTTGGCAGATTCAAGCTTCGTTACACCAATCAATGACAGTTGTTGCTTGCGTTTTTTGAGCACTTCAAACCTGAAGCCATGGAACGTAAAAACTTGTCCAGCTTCTGGAATCATGCGCGCTTCGTGGATCACAAGGCCCGCTACGGTTGTCACCTCTTCGTCTGGCAAATTCCAATCGAAGGAACGATTGAGATCACGAAGCGGCACAGTGCCTTCAATATTGTAAGAACCATCAAGCTGTTTGCGAACGCCAGTGGTAACCGCGTCAAACTCATCTTTAATATCACCGACGATTTCTTCGATGATATCTTCAAGTGTAATGAGGCCCTGCACCTCACCATATTCATCAACCACGATGGCAAAGTGCGTTTTGCGGCGCAGGAAAGCGTTGAGCTGGTCGGTCAGAGGGCGAGTATCGGGCACAAACCAAGGTGGGCTTAAAATATCCTCAAGTTTAACTTTACTCGAATCACCGTCATTTTCCTGGATGGCGGCAAACAGATTTTTAGCGTGAAGAATTCCGATAATGTTATCGGGATTGTCTTGCCAAACTGGCAACCTTGTATTGCCGCTTTTGAAAACCTGTTGAATGATGACCGAGATGGGTTCTGATTCATCAATCGTCGTCATCTTCGTACGGTGAACCATGATATCGGCAACCTCAAGATCTTTCAAATCAAGAATGCCGCCTAACATGTCGCGATCTTTTTTTACGAATGTCCCTTCCTTATGATGCAGATCAATGGCGCCACGCAATTCATCATGCGCTGAAAGAATGCTCTCAACATTGCTGGTATCAACCCCAAACAGCATCAATGTTTTCTTCACAATATATTCAACTGTCATGACAATTGGTCCAAGGATGGCCACAATCAAACGCATGATAGGGGCTACAGCGGTTGCCACCTTATCTGGATAGGCAATGGCATAGGTCTTGGGCATAACCTCAGCAAAGATCAGAATCAGAACGGTCATTATCACTGATGCAATCACGGCTCCTGCATCAGTAAAAACTTTAACGAGTGCCGCTGTTGCAACAGCGGATGCCGTGATATTTGCCAAGCTGTTGCCAAGTAATAATGCGCCGATCAAGCGCTCTGGCATTGATGTAAGCTTCAATACCATGGCAGCGCGTTTGTTTCCGCGTTTTTCCATTTCGGTCAAGCGCGCGCGTGAGGCTGTGGTCAGTCCCGTTTCCGAACCTGAGAAGAACGCTGAGATGATGATCAGCGCAAAAATGGATGCAACAGCCCAGAACACTTCATAATTCATGGTCAGTTCAAATCCTTTTCGAGGAAGGCCAGTACGTCTGATTCAGCAACATTCTTTGCGATGAAAGTTTCGCCGATGGATTTGGCGAGAATGAAAGTCAGTTTGCCGCCGACCGCCTTTTTGTCTTGACGCATCAGTTCCACAAGTTTTTCTTTTGGCGGAAGCTTGCCTGAAATTTCTGATACATGGGTCGGCAGTCCGGCGCGCTTTAGATGCTTGATTACGCGTTCATTGGTACCTTTGGCGCAATGGCCCAGTTGTTCGGAAAACTTGAATGCTTGTACCATACCAATTGAAACGGCTTCACCATGCAGCAGGCGGTCGGAATATCCGGTCGCTGATTCCAAAGCATGGCCAAATGTGTGACCCAAATTGAGCAAAGCGCGCACGCCCGTTTCAGTTTCATCTTCGGCAACAATACGCGCCTTCATCGTACAGCTGGTCTGTACGGCATGCGCCATGGCTGAAAAGTCGTTCCCGCCGTTGATAATGGTTTCCACATTGGCTTCAAGCCAATTGAAAAACGCCGCATCGCCTAACAACCCATATTTGGCCACTTCGGCATAACCCGCCGCGCGTTGACGCTTGGGCAAAGTGGCCAGAACATCGAGATCAGCGAGAACAGCGATTGGTTGATGGAAAGCGCCAATCAAATTTTTTCCAAGAGACGAATTGATACCGGTCTTTCCGCCAACTGAGCTATCGACTTGTGCGAGAAGCGAAGTTGGGATTTGGATAAAGTTCACGCCCCTGCGTAATATGCTGGCGGCAAAACCTGTGAGATCACCGATCACACCGCCACCCAAAGCAACCACAACGTCGCGGCGTTCGACACCCGCCGCCAGCAACGCATCACAGAGTTCCGCTAGATGCTTGTAACTCTTGGTTGCTTCTCCCGCAGGCATGATGATAGATTTTGAATCTACACCGCTAGCCGCCAAAGATTTTTCCAATATCGCCAGATGTGCCTTAGCAACATTCTCGTCTGTCACAATAACCGCAAATGGTCGCTTCAATAATGGCGCGATCAGTCCACCACCATTGGCAATCAGGTTATGTCCAATCGAAATGTTATAAGACCTGTCGGCAAGACTAACGCGCACATCATGAAGAATATTGGCGCTACTCATTATCTTCCACTTCCAATCCCCCAAAATCTGCCAAAGCTTTGATAACATCATTCACCATCTGCCCATGTTGCACATCGCGGCTTTCCACCGTGATGTCCGATTGCGCATAGACCGGATAACGCAAATCAATCAAACGCTTCATCACAATTGATGGTTCTTCTTTTTGCAACAGTGGCCTGTCATTGCGCTTGGCCACACGTTTCAAGAGGAGCTCGAGATCAGCCTTCAGCCACAGCGAAACGCCGTGGCCTTTAATTTTTTCACGCGTCTCAGCATTCATAAATGCCCCACCACCCGTCGCCAAAACCTGTTTGCCGTTTTCTAAAAGCCGCGTGATCACTCGGCGTTCGCCTTCGCGGAAATAGTCTTCGCCATGGTCGGAGAATATTTCTGGAATGGTTTTGCCTGCGGCAAGTTCAATTTCATGGTCGGCGTCGACAAATGGAATTTCTAGCTTTTCGGCTAGCCTCCGGCCCACGCTGGTTTTTCCAGCACCCATCAATCCCACCAAAACGAGGGCGCGGTTCCCCAGTTTTTGGTGAGCAATTTCAGCGTCTTTTGCAGTAGATCGTCTGGCCATGGTGTTCAGTTCGGGCTTTTAGAGCATGCAGACACGAAGCGCTAGCCGAGTTAGATTTGGCAAATCGATGTCCATTGGCTATGCTTAATAACGAAGCCCCAAGGAAATCTCCGTGCCAGATACAATAAAGTTTATTTTCGTGGTTGGAATGATCGTTGGCGCAATCTATGGCACGGCCTTGGCCTTGGCCAGTTTTCCGCCCGAGCAATCTGAGATCATCAAAGCGTTGCCGCATGAAAAGCTCCGGCAAAAATAACGGCGCTGACCAACGCTTGATTGGCCGTTTTCTGGAAATGATGAGTGCAGAGCGCGGCGTTGCCGCTAATTCTCTGGCGGCTTATGGACGAGATTTACAGAGTTATACTGAATTTCTAAATGCACATGGTTCATCGGCATTGGCCGCGGATACTCGTGTTATTAAAGATTTTCTCAGCGAAGCAGACAGGCTTGGCCTTGCTCGCAGCACAGCAGCACGGCGACTTTCGGCAGTGAAGCAATTTCACGGATTTCTGCATGGCGAAGGGTTGGCCAAGGAAAACCCAGCGGTCATCGTTGAAGGGCCACGCGCAATAAAGCCTTTGCCAAAAATTTTGAGCGAAGCAGAAATGCTGGCGCTTTTGGAGGCCTCAGATCAAAAAGTAAAAAAATCTGAAGGACTGCCACGATTCAAAGCCATGCGCATGCAATGCTTGCTGGAACTCTTGGCTGCAACAGGCCTGCGGGTTTCAGAACTTGTTGGGCTATCTTATCGCACGGCCTTGGCGGGTGATGGGTTTCTCACTATCAAAGGAAAAGGTGGGCGCGAGCGCATGGTGCCAATGTCAGACCGCGCACGTGATTTCCTGATAGATTATGTCAAAGCATTAAAGCTTAACAGCAAGGACGAACCCAAACATTTATTTCCATCCCACGGCGCAAAAGGTCAACTCACCCGCCAACATTTCGCGTTGGAGTTGAAGGCCTTGGCGCGGGCGGCGGGGCTTGAAGCTGAGAAAGTGTCTCCCCATGTCCTCAGACATGTATTTGCCAGTGATCTCCTCGCCCATGGCGCCGATTTGCGGGCCGTTCAGCAAATGCTGGGCCACGCCGATATTTCGACCACACAGATTTATACTCACGTCCAGGCTAGTCGCCTTAAAGAAGCCGTGGAAAACTTCCATCCGCTGTCTAAACCCGTCGAATCCAAGAAAAGTTGACTTTGCCATCCCATATCGCCAGTAACGACGAAACATCGATTTGCCCTTGAGGAATTATGTTAGAATTTTTAGATTTTGAAGCCCCCGTTGCTGATTTAGAAGGCAAGATTGCCGAGCTGCGGGCCATGGCGCAGGGCGATGCAAAAGTTAACATTGCTGATGAAGTAAAATCACTTGAAAAAAAGGCCAATAAGATTTTGGCTGATCTCTATCAGTCCTTAACACCATGGCAAAAAGCTCAGGTGGCGCGGCATCGTCAGCGGCCTCATGCTTTGCAATATATTGAAACATTGATTACTGATTATGTGCCACTCGCTGGTGACCGTAAGTTTGCTGAAGATGAAGCCGTGGTCGGTGGACTGGGCCGATTTGAAGGCCAGCCTGTTGTGGTTATTGGTCAAGAAAAAGGCTCGGATACTGCAAGCCGCCTCAAGCATAATTTTGGTATGGCCAAGCCTGAAGGCTACCGCAAAGCCGTACGGTTGATGGAAATGGCCAATCGCTTTGGTCTTCCGGTTTTGACATTTGTAGATACATCCGGTGCTTATCCGGGCGTTGATGCTGAAGAGCGGGGGCAGGCCGAAGCCATAGCGCGTTCGACCGACTGTTGTTTGTCACTCGGCGTGCCGCTCATTTCTGTCATTATCGGTGAAGGCGGATCAGGTGGTGCAATTGCCATTGCCACAGCCAACACTGTGTTAATGTTAGAGCATTCAATTTATAGCGTGATATCGCCAGAAGGTGCTGCGTCTATTTTATGGCGCGATCCGGCGCGGGCTAAAGATGCAGCGGTTGCTCTTAAAATCACCGCGCAAGATTTGAAAAAATTCGGCGTGATTGATGAGATCATTCCTGAACCATTGGGCGGAGCACAACGTAAACCTGAACAGGCAATGCAATCAACAGCGGAAGCTATTGCACGAACCCTGCGGGCTTATTCTGGCCTGTCAGCAGATCTATTGCGCACACAGCGCCGTGAGAAATTCTTGAATATTGGCCGAGGGCTTTAGTCGCTCTCCCCCAAACGGAGTGATGTTATGAATTTGACGCGTAGAAGTCTAATTGGTGGTTTGACCACTTTTGCACTTATGAACGCGGCACATGGGCAATCTGCTCCGCCACTCATCGTAACTTCGCGCATTTTAGATGTAAAAGGCAGGGCTGCCAAAGTGTTTGGTATTATTGGCCCTAACGGCAAGCCGGGTCTCGACATGATATTGGGGCAGCAATTTCAATTTAATTTGAAAAATGAAACATCGGAAGAAACCGCTATTCATTGGCACGGTCTCACACCTCCCACAGCTCAAGACGGTGTTCCAATGCTGTCTGGGCCTGTTCTTAAAGCAGGCGAAGCACGGCTTTATGATTTTGAAAATACCAAGCCCGGAACGCATTGGATGCATTCGCATTTAGGCCTGCAAGAGCAGCGCATGTTGGCCGCGCCCCTGATTGTGCATGAGCTTGAGAAACAACTTTTTGATGAGCAAGAGCACGTGGTGATGCTGCATGATTTTGCGTTTCGTGACCCACAAGAAATCTTGGCCGGGTTGCGCAAAGGCATGGAGGACATGCCCGGCATGATAATGACCAGTGATGTGACTTACGATGCCATGCTGGCCAATGACCGCACGCTGGACGATCCTGAAATTCTCCATAGTGAAATTGGCGGGCATCTTCGTCTGCGCATCATCAATGCATCAGCCTCAACCAATATGTGGATTGATCTGGGCGAACTTGATGGTGCCCTGATTGCTGTTGATGGTAACACGGTGTTTCCATTGAGTGGCAAGCGCTTCCCGCTGGCCATCGCGCAACGCGCCGATATTCGCATCGCTTTGCCAAATAATCCGGGCGCTTGGCCAATCTTGTTTCAATCAGAAGGAACGACTTTGCGCAGCGGCATTATTGTGCAGGCGGGAAAAGCTGAGATTGTTCAGATTTCTGATCAAGGTGAAGTGGGTGCACCACTGGATTATTCTCTGGAAGCGAGGTTGCGCTCGGCTGCACAGGTACTGAAAGAGCCAGTCGACAATTCACAATTTGTTGCCCTTACGGGCAGCGATAAAAATTACATTTGGGGATTCAATGGTAAATCGATGATGCATGATGTTCTTTTCAACGTGCGTGAAGGCGAGCGCGTTGAAGTGACAATGCAAAATCAAACCACCATGGCCCATCCCATGCACTTGCACGGACATTATTTTAAAGTTGTGGGCCTCGGTGAAAACATCATCGATGGAGCGGTGCGTGATACAATCCTCATCCCTGCTGGACAACGCGCCACCATCCAATTCAACGCCGACAACCCCGGAACCTGGGCGTTCCACTGTCATCATCTTTATCATATGAATAGCGGCATGATGGCGGCGATGGGGTATGCGGGGGCAGCCTAATCAATAGCCTAATGCGCAGCCATCTTTGCGCGAATCGGAGCCTGCTGTCAGTGTTCCCTTGTCCCAATCAATCAATATCGCCTGCCCGCCCCCTAATGGCTCATCAGGCGTGATCACTTTATGCCCCAAAGCTTCAAGGCCTTTGCGCGTTTCGGCATTGATCCCGCGCTCAGCTTCAACCACACCGTCAGTATAAAACACGCGTGGGCAATCAATGGCTGCCTGCGGGTCCATGCCATAATCCAAGATATTAGTCAGTACATGGGCGTGGCCAAAGGGTTGGTAATCACCGCCCATCACGCCATATGGCATCAGGGGCTTGCCATTCTTCATCACCATGCCGGGCATAATCGTGTGCATGGGGCGTTTACCCGGTGCGATGCAATTGGGATGTCCTGCGTCAATCTTAAAACTCATACCACGGTTTTGCAGCAGTACTCCTGATTTTGGTGCAACCAACCCGCTGCCAAAAGAATGATAGATCGAGTTAATGAAGCTTACGGCATTGCGATCACGATCTACGACCGAAAGATAAACCGTTTCGCTTTTTTGCAGTGACGTGTGCGGAAGATGTTTTGCAGCATGATCTGGATTGATAAGGGCGCGAAGTTCATCTGCGAACGCTGCGCTCAGCATATGTTCTAATTGCATCGGAACATGGCGCGGATCGGCGATGTGGCGGTCGCGCACATTATAGGCCAAACGCGCAGCCTCCAATTCAAGATGAAGACGCCTTACTGACAATGGACCGTCCATATCGGGCTCAAATCCTTCGAGTAGATTGAGCATGATTAAAGCTGTAATCCCCTGATTATTGGGGGGGATTTGGTGGATTTCCACCCCACGGTAGTTTGCAGAAATGGATTTCACATATTCGCCACGTGCCTCAGCAAAATCCTCCATGCTATGTAGGCCACCATGTGCGTTCAAATGATCAACCATGTCTTTGGCCACAGCACCTTCGTAGAATCCTTTAGGTCCGTCTTTGGCAATGACGCGCAGCGTTTCAGCAAGTTTTGGTTGGCGGTGGATATCGCCTGCTTGCGGCACATAGCCATTGGCCAAAAACAGCGCCGCACAATGAGGGTCAAGCGCCAGCATCTCAGCACTTGCTTGCCAGTCAAAACTCACGCGGTCCGCCACCACATAACCTTGTTCTGCATAGTGGATAGCAGGCTGCAGCAATGCCGCCAAATCACGCGTGCCATGATCCGCCGCCGCTTGCGCCCAACAATCGACTACACCGGGAATCGTAACTGAGTGCGCGCTGTAATTGGTAATTTCGGTAATTTCATTTTTGACAAACCAATCCAGCGATGCTTTTTGCGGCGCACGGCCTGAGCCATTAAACGCAACCACGTCGCTCCCACCCTTGGGCGCATAAAGCATAAAGCCGTCACCACCAATGCCAGTCGATTGCGGTTCGACCACGGCCAATACGGCAGCTGCGGCAATAGCTGCATCAATTGCATTCCCGCCATCCCTCAAAATTTCGATCGCCGTAACGCTGGCCAAAGGGTGTGACGTGGCCACCGCTGCTTCAGTTACACGAACAGGAGATCGGCCAGAAAGTTGAAAATCGCGCATAAAAGCTCCGTTCAAAAACTGAATGTTAGAGCAATTCTATAAGATGCGGAATGAGAGGTAAATCTGCTGGCGGCATGGGGTAATTTTTCAGATCTTTGGCAAACACCCATTTCAATTTCTGACCCTCCACTCCATGCATCATCCCCTTCCAGCGGCGGCACACATAAAGCGGCATCAGTAAGTGAAATTCTTCATAAGCGTGGCTGGCGAAGGTGAGGGGGGCGAGACAGGACGTTTCAACATCAATGCCCAGCTCTTCTTTCAACTCGCGGATCAAAGCTTGTTCGGGGCGCTCGCCTGATTCTACTTTACCACCCGGAAATTCCCAGAGCCCTGCAAGGGTTTTGCCCTCAGGTCGCTGGGCTAGCAGGATGCGGCCATCAGGGTCGATGAGGGCAACTGCTGCGACAAGCACCAGCTTCATCAACTGCGATACGACCCGTTAATATCAATGTAGCGATGTGTCAGATCACAGGTCCAAACGGTGGAACTGCCCTTGCCCACACCGATATCAGCTTCGATTTTAATATCGCGGCCTTTCATGTGGGGCATGATGTCGGCTTCTTTATAGTTGGCATCTTTCATGCCTTTGGCTGCCACTAATATGCCACCGATTTTAATGCGCAATTTATCACGCAAAGCTTTCTCGCCTGATTTGCCGATGGCCATAACAATGCGGCCCCAGTTTGCGTCTTCGCCAGCAATGGCGGTTTTAACCAATGGGGAATTTGCAATGCTCATGCCAATTTTTTTGGCCGCCACATCAGACTCAGCGCCGGTAATTTTGATCTCAATCAATTTCTCAGCGCCTTCACCGTCCTTGACCACTTGCATCGCAAGATCGAGGCAAAGCGAATCCAGCGCTTTGGCAAACGGTTTCAGACGTACATCGGCGGCGGTCTTTAAATCTTTCACAGCACCTGCAGCGCCCGTTGCAAACATCAACACCGTATCAGAAGTCGAGGTATCGCTATCAACCGTAATATTATTGAAGCTCTTGGCTACTGAAGGTGATAAAAGTTTTTGCAAAACCTTTGCAGGGATCGCCGCGTCCGTAAAAATGAAAACCAGCATTGTCGCCATGTCCGGCGCAATCATGCCCGAGCCCTTGGCAATGCCATTAATCGTAACGGTCTTGCCGCCGAACTTCACT
>JANYHN010000042.1 GCA_025359045.1 Hyphomicrobiales bacterium
GAAGGAAATAACTCGCTTGTTCAACGAGTGTTTCAGAATGGCAGAATCATGATCGACCTGATGTTTTACGCAGTTGTTATGCTTATGATTGGCTTGGCTGGATATGTGTTCAGCGAGATTTATGATGAGGTGATAAAGTGAGTGCACTTGAAAAAATGGAAACCAGTGTTGTGGCTATTCCAGCCGCAACAAGTCCGATGAGGTTGCTTGAAATAGCTTTGGAAAAAGGCTCCACGGTTGACGCTTTGGAAAAGTTGATTGGGCTGCAAGAGCGTTTGGAAGAAACCCAAGCTCGCAAAGCTTACATTGCTGCGATGGCTCTGGCTCGCGCCAAGTTCAAGCCGCTCATCAAACGTCATTCTGGCTACAATGACCGCTATAAATATGAAACCATTTCTGACGTTTCAGACGCGGTTGATGAAGCTTTAACCGAGAATGGCTTCAACTATGACTGGGGGACGGAAGATTTGCCAGATGGCAACGTGCGGGTGACTTGCGTTGTCACCCATGACATGGGCTATAGCCGGAAAAATAGCCTTTCAATTTCCCCCAAGGAAGTAGCCGACCCAAAGGCGAACATGAACGCCGCCCAACGCCTTCTCGCCGCAGTAACATATTTACAGCGCGGCACGCTCAAAGCCGCGCTTGGAATTGCGGCTTCCAAAGATACCGATGGCGAGACCCGCGACAAGATCATTGAAGGTTCGGCCACCGTCACGCCGGATGAATTTATTTTCCTGAACAACCTCATTGATGAAACGGGCGCAGTTGAAGCCAAGGTGTTGGCTTCAGTTGGCGCGTCCACTCTCGAAACCATGACACAAAAGCAATACCGCGAAGCAGTTTCAAAGTTGCAGGCGTGGGTAAAGAAGGCAAAGCAAGAGGTCAAGCCACAATGATCAGTCATGAGGCTTTGAAAAAGCAACTCCATTACGATCCGGAAACTGGCAATTTTACTTGGTTGCGCCCGTCAAAATTTCATTCGGAATTGACCGGCTCCGAAGCCGGTACGCCAGCACGGCATCGTAGTGGGAAAGCATATTGGCACATAGGCATTGGTGGCAAAAAATATCTGCGCAGCAGATTGGCGTTTCTCTATATGAACGGTGCGCTCCCCGACGAATACGTTGATCATATTAACGGCAATTCCATTGATGATAGGTGGCTAAATATTCGCGCGGCCACTGGGACTGAAAACGCGTTGAATCATCACAAGCGGGCGAAACGAGGCCTTTTGCCAATGGGTGTGAAGGCGCTCAAGTCTGGACGCTTCCAGGCTCGCATAGCGGTCAATCTCAAACAGCTAGCGCTGGGCGCTTTTGAAACCCCAGATCAAGCACACGATGCATATCTCAAAGCAAGGAAAGAACATTATGGACAATTCGCATAATCTAGTGCAGCGCTCAGATGCATGGATGCAGGCACGTTTAGGCAAAGTGACCGCCAGCCGCGTGGCTGATGTGATGGCCTTGACCAAGACTGGCTATAGTACCAGCCGCGCAAACTATATGGCTGAATTGATTTGTGAACGATTGACAAACGTCAAGGCAGAACGGTTCACAAATGCTGCCATGCAGTGGGGCGAAGATACTGAACCGCAAGCCCGTGCATCCTATGAGTTTATGAGCGGTAACGCAGTGGAAGAATGCGGCCTCTACGACCATCCTTCCATTGCATCGTTTGCTGCGTCGCCCGATGGCCTTATTGGTTCAGATGGCCTTGTCGAAATCAAGTGTCCCAATACCGCGACCCATATTGAAAGTCTCTTGGGCAGCAGAATTGACGGAAAATACATCACACAAATGCAAATTCAGATGGCCTGCACAGGCCGAAAATGGTGTGACTATTGCAGTTTTGATCCTCGGTTGCCCTTGGACATGCAACTTTTCATTCAACGCGTTAAGCGCGACGCCGCCGCCATTGCTGAAATGGAAACCGAGGTGCGGAAATTCTTAGGCGAACTTGCCGCCAAGATCGAAGCCCTCAATGCCAAGTACAAGGTGGCAGCGTAATGAGCCAAGAACATTCTTGTCCCGAATGTGGTATAGTTTTTAGTTCGGATATTTTTAGTGCAGATCCAATGCGGCGCAGATTTTTTGCCATCGTGCGCGACATTCACCGCAATTTATCCGGCGACGTTTTGCGCCGTTTTCCAAGTTCTGAAGCGCTTCGCAAACATGCTCTGATTGCCGTTGGCTGGTGCGACGTGATGACGGTTCTGGCTGGCAGCAAGAAGGCAGCGCCAGGTATTGCCGCCGCACTTCAAAGCAAAGACCGCTATTGCATCATCGACATTAACGGCGATGTGTTGACCATGTACACGGCACGGTCGATGTCTCGCCGCGCTTTGCTCAAAAAGCAGTTTCACGAAGTCGCTGAAAAAGCCCTGCATTGGATTGAAGATCAGACGGGCATTGATGGCCACATGAGCGAGGCGGCATGAAAATTCCAGCCAGCGGCATGTTGACAGGGA
>JANYHN010000038.1 GCA_025359045.1 Hyphomicrobiales bacterium
GCGTGACTCGACCATTCAAGTCACGCCTACTGCTTTGACAACGGCGCAGTCAAATGCGGCCCTTGATCCTGCAACAGCCGCTCTTGTTGCCCCGCAGATTGCGTTTACGGCATCAACAACAAAGCCCCAGCGCGCCGCAACACTCGGTAAGCTTGCCATGGGCTTTAACGCCTTTGGTGGCGTGGTTCGTATGAACTTGCCGCCTGGCCAAGAATTCAAAATGCTCGGCAACGCTGTAAACTTAGGCGAAGCATCATTGAGCGCTTACACCGGCGGCACGCCGGGGTTGATGAACGCGCATATTCTTTACGAAACATTCTAAATTGATTTGATATTTGCACTGGTTTTCGGCAGCTAGTGCAAATATTTGGGAGTTGATATGTCGATTCTTGGAGCGTCAGGCCCTTTTTCTCAAACCGAATGGCCAAACCCTCTAACTCCGGTTTATCCCGTAAATCTTCGCACCCATACGCAATCTCTCAACACGACAACGCTGGCCAGACCGTTCCGGCCATCCGATACAACAGCAAGCGCCATTGCTATCAGGCCGATCATTGCGCCGTTTCAGAACTTTACGGCCATCATCCCAGCATCGACGGCAAATCCATTTAAGCCACAAGATTTATTCGCACGTATCAATGCTGCAAGTGCCGCACCGTGGCAGCCGCTTAATCTTCTGATCAGCACATTAGCTGCTCTTCCAGCCCCCTTTATTCCTCGTGATACGGTGGCAAGAAGTACTGCAATCAAGCCGATCGAGACACCAAATATCAATCTTTTCACGACGACTTTAAAAGCGCTCGTTGTCGCTGCACCTTTTACTCCATCCGACACCACGGCTCGTGCATCGACCGTAAGGTGTGTCGATACGCCGTTTCAAAACTTTACGGCCTTGATTCCTGCCTCAGCAGCAAATCCTTTCAAGTCATCCGATACCATAGCGCGCACCACGGCGATCAAACCAGTTGACGCGCCGTTTCAGAACGTTACCTCTTTTATTCTGGCATCGACGGCAAATCCTTTCAAGCCAGCATCAACCCAAGCACAGATAAATCCAAGCAACCGCATAGAGACACCAAGCCTCAATCTGTTGCAAACCACGTTGCAGGTCGTACAAACTGCGCCATTCCTGCCGCAACAATGGCTCGCATCACAAAAACCTGTGAGCCTTGTCATTGATCAGCAGGTTATCAACAATCTCGTTCTCAATACGACTGCACCATTACCATTTAAGCCCACAAATACGGTTGCGATCGTTTCGGCGATATATCCAATTGCGGCGCAGCAACAAGTAGGCAATCTTCTCGCTGGCCCTCTTAATCCGTCCGGCCTGCCCTTTGCCTTCAATGCTTGGCGCATTCAGCACCGACCAGCACCATTCCGAATGGGGCAGACAGGCGGTTTTGCCTTGCCTCTCTATGTTGCTCCAATCGTCCCAACAATTGTGCCTGGCGGTGGTGGCGGACCCAAGCTCAACACCATCTTAACTGAGCGCAAACGTCGCCGCCTCAGCGCCGAAGCCAAGGCCGCACAAGCTGATCAAGCCCGCAAAGATCAACTTGCTGAAATCATGGCCCGGTATGCCCATGATGATTTTCTGCCCTTCCCTCTGCATGATGTAATTGCCCAGCAGCAGGCCGAAGATGACGATATGATTATGGCGCTCTTACTTTCAACATAGGAAATACAATGGCAGATTCATTTTTTGACCCTGATAAATTTGACCCAGATGAGTTTGAGCACGTCGATCAACACCTCGAAAAAATGATCGAACAAGCCAAATTCGGAAAGCGTATAACAAGTGCTGCATCTAGTCCGACCTCACCGTTTGGCTTGATGCTTGCAAAGGCCAGAGCCGGTTATTTGGATTCCCTTAAGGAATTTACCAGCCTTGACCTTTTCAGTGAGAACGGCCTCCAAAACGCTCAACGCTGTCAGGCAACAATGGCACGTTATGCGGACATGGTGGCTTGGATCACAAGTGCAGTTGAGGCCGGGATTGATGCTGAGGAACAATTACAACAGCACAAGACCGACAAAGTAGAAACCGAGGAAATGGAACAATACTATGGCGCAGAACGAAACATATCAAACGGTTGACGGACAGGCTCCACATGATCAACCAATCATTGATGAAAGTGGCAGGCTTGACCCGACGCGCGACGAGGCTATCCGCGCCCTTGCGATCATCAATGGTGAGGCATCGCCGGCACCAGCCGCCGCAGATGATGAAAGAAAAAAGTCACTTCTCCCCCCTGTTCTCGAAGACCCGCGCGATAGCATTTCAAAGAATTTCCGTAGCAATCGTGGCCGTGATGCCAACGAAACCAAAGAGGATTTAGATATTGCCCGTGTTGATCCTGCCAATCAGGCGGCGATCTATGGCAGTGAGATTGCAGGACAGCAGGCTGCGCCCGTTGCGGAACAGCAACCCCAGAAATTAAAGGTCAAAGTTCTTGGTCAAGAGCGTGATGTCACGCAGGAAGAATTGATTGCGACCTATCAGAAAAACCAAGCCGCCGATCAGTATTTGGCTGATGCCGCGCGCATGAGAAATGAGGCAACGGCGATGCTGCAAGCAGCATCTACCAGAGCCACAGACGGCGAAAGCCCCAAAGCAGACCCTGCCGCTTCTACCGAGCAGCGCGAGCAACCCTCCACCCCTAACGGGACGAGGTTTGACCGCGCAAAATTGGCGAATGCCGTGGAGAAAATTGCATTTGGAACGACCGAAGAGGGCAGCGATGCTCTTGGGGAACTGTTGACAAGTGTTGCACCACAACAACCGCAATCTTTGGACATCAACAGCCAGGTCGAGACAGCTTTAGCGCACCGTGATTATCGAAAACAGTCCGAAGATACGACTCGCAAGTTCGTCGAGAAATATCCGACCATTGCCACCGATCCTATCGTTCAATCCATCAGCGG
>JANYHN010000008.1 GCA_025359045.1 Hyphomicrobiales bacterium
TAATCGGCCGTGGCCACGCCGATGGTTTTGGTGCCAAGATCTAGGGCCATCATGCGTTGGTTCATGGGCAAGGCCGCAATGGCGGGCAGGGCGGCATCGAGAAGGATGGACATCATCTGGTCTTAGCGTTTTTTCTTGGCCTGGCAAATAACTCGAACTATGAAACACGCATGAGCACAAATCCCATAGGCCCAATTGTCGATCCGCTGCCACCCGGCACATTGCCAGACCTTCGCCCCATCGGTGGGCGCTGGATGCGGCTTGATCCGCTTGATGCGGAGCGCCATGTGGCTTCACTTTATGAATCAATCAGCGGTGACAAAGCTGATGATGGCATGTGGACCTATATGGCGTTTGGGCCATTTCCAAATTTGGAAAATTTCACGGAATGGCTGAAGCAGCGCCAAGTCTTGCGCGATCCTTGGTTTTATTCTCTGATCAATCGCCAAACCGGAAAGGCCATGGGCATGGGTGCGTTTATGCGGGCCGATCCTGCAAATGGGGCTATTGAAATTGGCAGCATCTGGCTTGCGCCAGCACTGCAACGCACAAGGGAGGGAACGGAATCTCTTTATCTCATGATGCGTCATGCCTTTGACGAACTCGGCGTGCGGCGTTTGGAATGGAAATGCGACGCGCTCAATGCGCCCTCGCGCCGTGCCGCGCTGCGTTACGGCTTTACATTTGAAGGTATTTTCCGCCAGCATTACATTATCAAGGGGCGCAACCGCGATACGGCTTGGTTCTCTATCATTGATAAGGAATGGCCTGCCATCCATGCGGGGTTCGAGAAATGGCTTTCCCCTGAAAACTTTGATGAAAATGGCGTCGAGAAAGCCAAGTTGCAGCTGCGCTAATCTCTTGCTAGGAAGCGCTCAATTCATTTAAGGAAATTTCATGTCGGTTGATGAAAAAACGGTGCGGCGCGTGGCGCGTCTGGCACGGATAAAAGTGGCAGATTCTGAGCTGCCAAAGCTTGCGGGCGAGCTCAACGTCATTCTCAACTTTGTTGAGCAACTCAATGAAGTGAATGTAGAAAATGTGGAACCGCTGACTTCAGTGGTCGAGCTAAACATGAAGAAGCGCAAGGATGTGGTGACCGATGGTCATTACCCCAAAGCGATTATCCAAAATGCAGCCGCCAGCGAAGATGATTTCTTCGTGGTGCCGAAAGTTGTCGAATGACCAGCCTTACAAATCTCACCATTGCCGAAGCCCGCGCGAAATTGAAGGCGCGCGAATTCTCGGCGCTTGAACTCACCGAAAGCTATATCTCAGCCATTGAGCAGGCCAAGATCCTTAACGCTTATGTCGCCGAAACCCCAGACCAGGCGCGGGCTATGGCCAAGGCCTCGGATACTAAACTTGCCAAGGGCGAAGGCGGGGCGCTGGAAGGCATTCCACTTGGCATCAAGGATTTATTTGCCACCAAAGGCGTTCACACCCAGGCCTGCAGCCATATTTTGGACGGTTTCAAACCGGGATATGAATCAACAGTCACGCAAAATTTGTGGGATGCGGGTGCTGTGATGCTGGGCAAGCTCAATATGGACGAGTTCGCTATGGGCTCCTCAAATGAGACCAGCTATTATGGCGGCGTCACCAATCCTTGGCGGCGTCACAACTCAAATGCGGCGTTGGTGCCCGGCGGTTCTTCAGGCGGGTCTGCGACAGCGGTTGCTGCGCACATCTGTGCTGCGGCCACGGCAACCGACACAGGCGGTTCGATCCGCCAGCCGGCCGCTTTCACAGGCACAGTAGGTATCAAACCTACTTATGGCCGCG
Organism: Hyphomicrobiales bacterium; assembly: GCA_025359045.1. Classification (GTDB taxonomy): domain Bacteria; phylum Pseudomonadota; class Alphaproteobacteria; order Rhizobiales; family Aestuariivirgaceae; genus Aestuariivirga. The sequence continues at coordinate 1,786 of JANYHN010000008.1, forward strand.
TATCGCGCTGGGGCACGGTGGCGTTTGCGTCGTCACTTGATCAGGCTGGCCCGATCACGCGTGATGTGCGCGATGCTGCTATCATGTTGAGGGCTATGGCATCTGTGGATGATAAGGATACCACTTCGGTTGATTTACCAGTGCCTGACTATGAAAAAGCCATTGGCAAATCGATCAAGGGCCTGCGTATCGGAATCCCAAAAGAATATCGCCCAGATGGTCTTTCGGCCGAAATTAATGCTGTCTGGGATAAGGGTGCGCAGTGGTTGAAAGAGCAGGGCGCTGAGATCGTTGAAATATCATTACCACACACTAAATATGCGCTTCCTGCTTATTACATCGTAGCCCCCGCCGAAGCGTCATCAAACCTCGCGCGTTATGACGGTGTTCGTTACGGGCTGCGTGTACCGGGTGATGATTTGATCGACACTTATGAGAAAACTCGCGCTACAGGTCTCGGCAAAGAAGTGCAGCGCCGCGTGATGATAGGCACTTATGTTTTGTCGGCTGGTTATTATGATGCTTACTATGTGAAGGCCCAGAAAGTCCGTACACTGATTAAACAGGATTTTGATAAGGCGTGGGCTAAGGTTGATGTGGTTCTCACACCTGCCACGCCAAGTGCCGCTTTTGCTCCGGGTGAAATCACTGATCCGGTTCAGATGTATCTCAATGATATTTTCACTGTGACTGTGAACATGGCGGGATTGCCGGGCATTGCAGTGCCTGCGGGACTTTCATCGCAAGGTTTGCCGCTTGGATTGCAGTTGATTGGTAAACCTTTTGATGAGGAAACATTGTTTCAAACGGCGCATGTAATTGAACAGGCGGCAGGAAAGTTTACCGCGAAGAGTTGGTGGTAGCAAGCTCGCCCTCCGCCCTTCGGGCACCTCCCCCAGCAAGCTGGGCGGAGGGCGAAATATTACACGCTCAACCAACTCGTTGGGGGAGCTGTCCAAAGGACTGAGGGGGTGCCTGCCACATGCGACGGCTTTGCGCTTTTAGGTGAGGAACGGTTTATCCCAGCTTTACCAATCTCAAGTAAGGCTTCACTGTCTTCCAGCCTTGCGGGAATTTTTCTTTGGCAGCTTCGTCTGAAACCGACGCCAGAATAATAACATCCTCGCCTTGTTTCCAATTCGCAGGTGTTGCCACAGATTTCGTCGCCGTTAATTGCAAAGAGTCAATCACGCGCAAAATCTCGTGGAAATTGCGGCCTGTGCTCATGGGATAAGTGAGGATCAATTTGATCTTCTTGTCCGGCCCAATTATCATCACGTTGCGCACGGTGGCGTTGTCAGCAGCTGTACGACTTTTCGCATTGCCAGAAGCGTTAGGGTGAATCATTCCGTACAGCTTAGCCACGGTCAGATCACTATCGCCGATCATCGGATAATTTACGTCAGAACCAGTCACATCTTTGATGTCTGATTTCCAGCGCAAATGATCATCCACGCTATCGACCGAAATGCCAATCATCTTCACGCCGCGCTTGTCGAACTCTGGTTTCAAGGTTGCCATGGAGCCGAGCTCAGTAGTGCAAACGGGTGTGAAATCTTTGGGATGAGACACAATCATCGCCCAGGAGCCTTCGATATAATCATAGAAATGAATACGACCTTCAGTCGTGTCAGCTTCAAAATCTGGAGCAATATCACCGAGTTGCAATGCCATAAGGGCCTCCTGTTGTGGTTCTTCTTTAATATAGTGCGTCCATCGTTCGGAATAAAGAACAAAATTGAAATATTCCGAACGCCATCAACACAAGGTGATAATATTACAAACCATTGTGTGTCGCAGGTGTGAACGTCCACGGGTATATTACAAAAAACGGAGAAAGCCCATGAACGTCATCAATCGCAGAGACCTGTTTTTCGCTGGGGCATTCTTGAGCCTCGCATCAACTCTTGCTGCAGCTGCCACTGGATTTGACAACCATCTTAAAAATGCTGCGCTTGGTGGTTATGATGCCGTTGCCTATTTTGCAGAAAAAGCCGCAAAGCCCGGCGACCCATCCCATAAACTTAATTGGAACGGCGTTTATTGGTATTTTACATCTGCTGAAAACATGAAACTCTTTGCTGCGAGCCCAGAAAAATATGCCCCGCAATATGGAGGCTATTGCGCTTTTGCTGCGGCCAAGGGTGCTGTTGCGCCAGGTGATCCGGAGGCTTGGACTGTGTTCAAAGATAAGCTCTATATCAATTTGTCGCCCGCCATCAGAGAGCAGTGGTCAAAAGATATTTCGGGTTACATTGTCCAAGCCGATAAGAATTGGCCAAAATTATCGAAATAACGAGCTCACGCCTTAATGCGCTCGCCCTTCGGATCATAGAAGCTGCCAAGCTGAACTTTTACGTCGTAACGTTTCCAAGCTAATTCAACTTCCCATTTGCCAGATTCAATCCAATCCCTAGTCACGCCGTCGCTGTTTTTAACATAGCCGAGGCCAAGCGATTTGTTGACGCGGTGTCCCCAAGCGCCAGATGTGGTTGATCCTACATTCACGCCGTTCCGATAGATCGGTTCTTCATGATAAATCATCTGTGCCTTTTCGCTGTCATCGTTCAGAGCAATGCAAACCAAGCGCTTCGTCAACACGGGCAATGCTTTTTGCTTTAGCAATGCCTCGCGCCCAATAAATCCGGCGGGCTTATCCCATGCGATGGCAAAGCCAAGTCCCGCTTCGAGAACGGTCTCTTCATCCGACATGTCATGGCCCCAGTGGCGGTAAGCTTTCTCCATACGGGCGTTGTTCATGGTGTGCATCCCGGCAGGTGTGAGGTTAAATTCCATACCGGCCGCTTGGACTGTTTCAAACACATGCGCGGCAAATTCGGCAGGCACATAAAGCTCCCATCCCAATTCGCCCACATAGGTTATCCGGCTGGCGCGAACACGGGCATAGCCAATTTCAATTTCTTTCGACGTGCCGAAGGGAAACGCAGCGTTCGATAAATCAGCGCCAGATACTTTCTGGAGCAAAGCACGTGATTTGGGTCCCATGATTGAAAGCATTGGCAAGCCAGATGTAACATCTGTTGAAATGCAATGCGTATTTTCAGGTGTGTGTTTCCTCAACCAAGACATGTCTCGGGTTTGAGGGACTGCACCAGTCACCACTAAGAATTTGTCTTCCGCCAAGCGCGTCACCGTCAGGTCGGCCTCAATGCCGCCGCGTTCATTCGTCCATTGCGTGTAGACAATCTTGCCCGGCTCAACATCGACATTATTGGCGCTGATGTTGTTGAGTACCTTGCAAGCATCACGGCCCGCCACTTCAAATTTCGCAAATGAAGATTGGTCGAAGAACACCACATCGTTCATCAGAGCCTTGGCTTCGTAGTCTGCGCAAGGAAACCAATTTTGGCGGCCATATGAATATTCATACTCGCGCTTCACGCCACCGCGCGCGTACCAGTTTGGCCGTTCCCAGCCATTAACCTCGCCAAATACCGCACCCAATTTATCCGTATACTGATGAAATGGTGAGCGACGAACCCCACGTGCAGTTTCGGCTTGGCGATAAGGCCAATGCATTGCATAGAGCAGGCCTAGAGTTTCTGTCACGCGGTCGCGCACATAATTGGTGTTGGACTGGAACGAATGAATCCGCCTTACATCAATGCCGTTCAAATCCACTGGCGCATGGCCATTCTTAATCCAATCGGCCAACATCAAACCCGCACCGCCAGATGACTGAATGCCGATGGAGTTAAAACCTGTGGCCACAAAAAGGTTCTTCACTTCGGGCGCTTCGCCCAGATAATAACGATTATCCGGCGTAAAACTTTCTGGCCCGTTGAAGAACAATTGAATACCAGCCGTTTCCAAAAGTGGAACACGGTTGATCGCGTTGGCCAAGATCGGCTCGAAATGATCCATGTCTTCTGGCAGTGTGACGAATGCGTGCTCATCATCAATTCCGCCACCACCCCAAGGCTTGGCCACGGGTTCAAACGCACCCACCATCAGTTTGCCCGCATCTTCTTTGTAGTATGTGCATTCATCGGGCACACGCACCACTGGCATATTGCGCGGCAACTCGGCAATCGGTTCCGACACGATATAAAAATGCTCGCAAGCATGAAGTGGAATGTTCACGCCAATTGAGCGACCAAGTTCTCTCGACCACATGCCTGTAGCCATCACAATTTTATCGGCCATGATTGTGCCAGCAGTTGTCTCGACGCCCGTCGCTGCAGCCTTGTTTGTTAAGATACGAGTCACTTTCACATTTTCAAAGACCTGCGCACCGCGGCTCCGCGCTCCTGCTACCAAGGCCTGCGTTACGTCAATGGGATTAACTTGGCCATCTTTTGGCAAAAACACGCCGCCTTTAACGCTGTCTAAATTATAATGCGGAACCCGTTTGCCAATTTCCTCCGGCGAGATCACATCAACGGCAAGCCCAAAATTCTTGGCCATCGAGGCGCCGCGCAGCAATTCCTCCATGCGGCCCTCGGTCAGCGCAATTGAGATTGAACCATTTTGCTTAAAGCCAGTTGCTTGACCTGTTTCCTTTTCAAGCCCTTCGAAAAGCCCAGCCGTATATTTAGCTAGTTCCGTCAGGTTACGAGACGCCCGCAGCTGACCGACCAACCCTGCCGCATGCCAGGTGGTTCCTGAGGTCAGTTGCTTGCGTTCCAAGACCACCACGTTGGTAATGCCAATTTTGGTCAAATGATAAGCAATCGAACAGCCTACAATGCCACCGCCGATAATCACGACATCGGCTTGTTTGGGCAGTGGTTTCGACATTCTTTTGACTCCTCGAAAGATTCTTCTGTTTAGACCTTAGCAGGCTGATTGTTTAACTTGAAAGCGCCAGTTCATTCACCTCCCTAGGCCAGAAACTCACGCAAAATAAATCAGCTTAGCAAGCGTTCATTTTCCTTTGCGACTGTTGCGACGGTTCGCTAAGGTGGTTGCAGAATTTGAGGATATTTAAATGTATAAGGGCGATATTCCACCAACCGAGGCGCATCAGCGCTTAAAAGGAAATTCTGCTGCCGTGCTGATTGATGTCCGCACTCAGCCCGAATGGACTTTTGTTGGTGTACCGATGGTCGACCGCCTCGTGCGGCTGTCATGGCAGGTTTACCCGACGATGGAAGTGAACGCCCGCTTTGTTGAAGAAGTTCAAGCCATGGGTCTTCCCAAAGATGCTGAAATTTTGTGCCTTTGCCGTTCGGGCGCGCGCTCAGCTTCAGCGGCCAATGCATTGGCTGGCGCGGGCTATACCAATTGCTGGAACATCGCCCAAGGTTTTGAAGGCGACAAAGATGCATCTGGCCATCGGGCCCAAACCAATGGCTGGAAAGCTGCTGGCCTTCCTTGGGTTCAAAGCTAATGACCAAAAAGACTCGTACTAAAAATGCTCCAGCTTGGGGTGATGCGACTAAACTTGTGCGCGGTGGGTTAGAGCGCACAGCTTTTGGTGAAACCTCAGAAGCTCTGTTCCTTAATTCCGGCTTCGTTTACGACGCACCCGAAACGGCCGAAAAGCGCTTCATGGGCGAAGATGATGGCTATGTTTATGGACGTTATGGAAACCCAACGGTTTCAATGTTTGAAGAACGTTTGGCACTGCTCGAAGGCGCTGAGGCTTGTTATGCTGTAGCATCCGGCATGGCTGCCGTATTTGGTTCACTTGCTTGCCAACTTAAGGCGGGAGATCATGTTGTTTCGTCTAAAGCATTGTTTGGTTCTTGCTATCAAGTCATCACTAGCATTCTGCCCCGCTTTGGTATCACCCACACGTTAGTTGACGGGGCTGATTTGGACGCTTGGGCAGCGGCCATTCGCCCAGAGACCAAATGTGTTTTTTTGGAAACGCCGTCAAACCCTACGCTTGATCTTGTTGATTTGGCTGGTGTTGCGGATATTGCAAAGAAAGCGGGCTTAGTTGTTGTGGTCGATAATATTTTTGCCACGCCTATTTTACAAAAGCCTTTGAATTTTGGTGCCGATGTTATCGTTTATTCAGGAACCAAACATATAGATGGGCAAGGCCGGGTTCTGGGTGGCGCGATTGTGTCCACTAAAAAATTCAAAGAAGAAATGTTAAAACCATTTTTGCGACACACCGGCCCATCAATTTCGCCGTTTAATGCTTGGGTTCTGCTTAAGGGTATGGAAACTTTGAAATTGCGTGTCGAAGCGCAAAGCGAGTCTGCTATGATCGTCGCCCAGCATTTGCAGGCGACAAAAGTGGTGAGCCGCGTGCTTTATCCGCATCTCGAAAGTCATCCGCAATATGCGCTCGCAAAAAAGCAAATGAGCCTTGGTGGAACCATGGTAACCTTCGAAGTGGAAGGTGGCAAAGAAAAGGCCTTTGATCTTTTGCGTAATTTGAAAGTGATCGACATCTCCAATAATCTTGGTGATGCCAAATCGTTAATGACACATCCAGCATCTACCACCCACCGCAACATTGGCCCCGAAGCACGTGCGATGATGGGGATCACCGACGGCATGTTGCGGCTTTCTGTTGGGTTAGAAGACATCAAAGATATATTGGATGATGTGAAGCAGGCTTTGGCGGATTAACTTTCTTCTGTCGCCAAATTCATTTTTTTCAAACCAAATCGGCTATGTGCCCATGCGCGCTCATGAAAATAATAAAGCGCAATCTTTGTCATAATTTCAAAAGCTGCGATAGAACCAGCAATTTTAAACGACCCCGTAAAAAACCAGCCCCAAAATGCTGTATCCAGCGATCCTAACACGCGCCAGCTAATGGCTTTTACAATTGAACGTTTTGGATTTGAGTTTGCATTCTTAGCAATAATCGCAGCGGCCATAAGGCACTCCTAAGGTTGGGGTTTAGATATTCGCGCCGCGATTATCGGTACGAATAATTTTGCCGTTTGCCGTAAAATGTATTCCACACTCTGTTTTGTCACTTCCCATCCACCGACCTTCGCGTGGATTATCATCTGTGCCGCCGGGGCTTGTGCATTGCACAGGCATACAACCGATAGAATGATAACCTGCAAGTCTCAGGGGATGAGATGGCAATTGATGATTGACCATATAGGTTCGCAAATCAAGTGCAGTAAATCCAGCAAGTGGTTCAACCTTCAAACGATCGCCATCAATTGAAACAAATTTTAAGTCAGCGCGGCCCGCACCGTGAAAACGCTTTCGTCCAGAAATCATCACATCATAATTTGCAAATGCCTTTTCCATCGGCAAGGTTTTGCGAATGTTGCAGCATTGATCGGGATTGCTGGCGTGTAAATCGCCATATGGATCTTGGAGCCTGATATCCTCAGCTGATGGATGCCAAACTTTGATATTGGTCAATCCCAACTCATCAACCAATTTGTTGCGGTAAGATATTGTTTCAGGGAATAGCTTTTCTGTATCCAAAAAAATGATTGGTAGACTGGGATCAATTTCCGAAACCATATGTAAAAGCACCGATGACTCTGCGCCAAACGAGGAAAGGAGTGCGGTGCGCCCCTTATAATCGCGCGCTATTGTGCGGATGAGATCGCGCCCTTCCAAGCCAGCATAGGCTTCAAGAATATCATTTTCATTATTAAGTGGCGGTGATTTAGCCAGCATGGGGTTGTTCTTCCCATGGGGCAAAGCCTTGATGACGTTGCGACCACACTTCACGTTCACCTGAAATGCGGAAAAGCCCACGTTGATAGGCGAGAGACATTTGCTTTGAAGCAGCTTGCCACTGTTGAAGAGCAAAACGCTCGTTTACAGCAAATGAGTCAAAGCCAACTTGATGCATAAATTGGAATTGATCGAGCAACAAATTCCCTTCGGCACGAAGCTCTCCGCGATAGCCATCAAGCCGCAAGTCTTTGGCCTGTGAATAAGCGCGGCCGTCGGTATAAGCTGGGAAATTCAACACGATCAAACTGAGCTGCGATAGATAAGGCGTTAGAATTTCCGCGCGTTCATTGTTGGCTATGCTCACACCCAATAGGCCAGTGTACTTTGCTAACAAGTCCCAATCTTGGATGAGGCGCGCGGAATTTACGATGATTTTAGCACCTTCAGGAAGCGCGTCGGCATCGGCAACTCTTGTCCATTCGTCATTCACGAACTGATTGTTTTTAAGCAGTGGCATAGAGGGCTTCCTTAAATGGCTTGGGACCGAGGCGACGGTAAGCGCCGAGAAATTCTTCGCCTGGCTCGCGCAGTTTCACATAAGTGTTCAGAATGGTTTCAATGGCGTCTGGCACCTCATGGGCGGCAAAGCCAGGCCCTAAAATTGTACCGATTGAGGCGTTTTCAGAGGACGAACCTCCAAGGGTGATCTGATAAAATTCTTCGCCCTTTTTATCCAAACCAAGAATGCCGATATGACCCACATGATGATGGCCGCAAGCATTGATGCAACCTGATATATTCAATTTCACCGGGCCATATTCTTCCTGCTTTTTCACGTCAGCAAATTTACGCGAAATCGCTTGGGCAATTGGAATTGATCGGGCTGTGGCCAGTGCGCAATAATCAAGACCGGGGCAGGCGATGATATCACCAATCAAACCATAATTAGCGGCAGCCAAGTCATTGGCTTTCAAAACCTGCCAAATGGCGAACGTGTCTTCGAGCTTCACATGCGGCAACACAATATTCTGGGCGTGACTAACGCGCATTTCATCAAATGAATAACGTTCGGCCAACGTGGCCATCACACGCATTTGCTCACCTGAGGCATCTCCTGGAATGCCGCCTTCAGGCTTCAGCGAAATATTGACGATGGTGTATCCATCAACCTGATGTGTCGCCAAATTATTTTTGGCCCAACGTGTGAAATCAACATTTTCACGTTTTGCATTTTCAAAGTGTGGCGCAAATCGTGACATTTTTTCAAAAGAAGGCTGTGCGAAATATTTTTCAATGCGCGTGAGTTCGCGTTGTTCCACTTCAGTGGTTTGCACGGGATGTCTTGCATATTCAGCTTCGACCTCGGCTTTAAATTTTTCGGCACCCAATTCATGCATCAAGATTTTGATGCGCGCCTTGTATTTGTTATCGCGGCGGCCAAACAGATTATAGACGCGCATGATCGCTTCCATGTAAGGAATGACTTCTTTTTCGGGCAAGAATTCACGAACGGTCACGGCAATCATCGGTGTGCGGCCTTGGCCACCGCCCACCATGACTTCCCAGCCGGTTTCGCCTTTGTCATTTTTGTGGGCACGCAGACCAATGTCATGCACTTTCACCGCAGCGCGGTCGTGCGGCGCTCCCGTGATGGCGAATTTGAATTTGCGTGGCAGAAATGAGAATTCAGGATGCAACGATGACCATTGGCGTATCAACTCACCAATTGGGCGTGGATCGAGCAATTCATCTGCCGCTGCACCAGCCCAATGATCAGTTGTTACATTTCGAATGCAATTTCCCGAGGTTTGAATGGCGTGCATTTCCACATCGGCCAAGGCTTGCAGAATATCGGCCGTTTCTTCCAATTTGATCCAATTATATTGAATGTTCTGGCGCGTGGTGAAGTGACCATAACCGCGATCATATTTGTCCGCGATATAAGCCAATTGGCGCATTTGCTTACCAGACAAAGTGCCATAGGGAATGGCCACACGCAGCATGTAAGCATGCAGCTGCAAGTAAAGCCCATTCATCAAGCGCAGCGGGCGAAACTCGTCTTCAGTTAATTCACCCGACATGCGGCGGTTGGCTTGATCTCGGAACTGCGCAGTTCGTTCTGATACAAACTGATGATCAAATTCATCATATCGATACATGGTTTAACCTTCCACAGCGGCGAATGCGCCGGCTGTTCCTGTTGCTTGTTTGCCCAAATCAGTGCGCACGCTTGGCCCCAAAGTACGAATGCGTTCGCGAGTTAATGCAGCGCGGATTTTTCCATCAATGCGCTCAGCATCGATTAAATATTGGCCTGTGATGTGATTGGTGATCACAGCATCAGCTGCTCTTGCTTCCAAAGCCGCTGTCGCCTGTGGCTCTTGCACCAAGGCAGCATCATCAATCTTCTCGCTCCAAATTCCGGCACGCGTTAAAAACACGGCATCGCCATCACGCAAGCGGTTTGCGGTCATAACTTGACCTTTTTCAACGGTGCTCATGACGCGCTCCTGAGAATGGAATCTTGAATATCGAGGCGGGTCGGAAAGGGGCTGTCGTTTTGAACATGCAATGGCGAAAGTCCTTGAACAACATCGGCGGCGATGCCTTGGGCGCGCAACATCACATATTCATCATGGGCCTGAATGTTTTGTTCGGCGCCAGCGATAAGACGCACGACTAATTTTCCACCCCGCGCATGTTCAACCAAAACCTTTTCGAGTTCACTTGAACGCAAAGGTGCCTTAACCCGAGTCGCATCACGCCTCGCCATTTCCATAATCTGGGCTGGCACGCTGGCGTCGTAGATAATCACATCAGCTTCCATCATTTTGCGCTGGGCTTTGATGGTGATGAGTTCTGCATCTCCAGGGCCAACGCCGACCAACGTCACTATGCCTTCGGATGGAATGGCGGCGTTGTTGATGGCTATTTTAATGGCGCTGGCGAATCCAGATTTATCACCCGCGAACAAAGTCTCACGTGGCGTTCCGAAAAAATAACTCTGCCAAAAGCTGCGACGTGCATTGCCATGCGGGACGTTCTTGGCCACGCGCGCGCGCAGAGTGCTGGCGACTGATGCTAGCTCGCCCAATTTGGCTGGCAGCAATGCATCAATCTTCGCGCGAATGCCTTGGCCTAGAACAGGCGCTGTACCCTCGGTACCAATAGCCACCACAACTGGATCACGGTCAACAATTGAAGGTACGATAAATGTAGAGATCGAAGCTTGGTCAACAGCGTTGACTGGAATGCCCCGCGCTTGAGCAGCAGAACTTACAACCGCATTCAACTCAGGTTCGGCTGAATACACCAGCGCTGCACCATCAAGCAATTCAGCCGCAAATTCAGTTGCTAACCAATGAATGCGGGAATAAGTTTTGATTTCGTCGTGCAGTTCAGGTGCTATCACATTGATCTGGGCTGGGGTTTTTAGCAGCAGGCGGATTTTGCGAACGGCTTCCTCACCACCGCCTACGACGATGACTTTACGATCTTGAAGATCGAAAAATATGGGGAAATAGCGCATTCTAAGGTCTCCGTTCTTTCATCCGCACGATATGTGATCTTTAACCAGAACCCAGATTTTGCCAAGATTTCCGTTGTATTGGCTTGAAATTAGGCTCAAAATCAGTCAAGAAAGCAAATCGTTCGTTATACAGAACAGCAGTTCTAAACAAAGGACAGGTAAATGTCAACGCGTCGCGGGGTAAAAAGCACGCCTTCAAACAATGGTGAATCCGGTGCAGAATTGGGCAAAACCATTCAGCGTTTGCGCAAAGCTTATAACCTGTCTCTGGGTGAGTTGTCTGAACAATCTGGCGTGGCCAAATCCATCATTTCGCAGATTGAACGCAACGAAACCAACCCCACGCTTTCAACTGTAATCCGGCTTTCGCGGGCGCTTGACACAACTGTTGATGAAGTGCTGAGGGGTGAGACCAGTTCACTGTTTATTGAGCATCAAACCAAATCGGGCATCCCCATGCTGGAAAGCCAGGATGGCCTGTGCCGACTTGCTATTGTTGGGCCTTTGAGTCTGGTTGACAGTTTCCAATGGTATGATTTCCACGCCAAGTCGAAGGGTGTTTTGGAATCAGAGCCACATCCACAAGGCACAATCGAGCATCTTTATATTGTGTCAGGCGAACTTGAGATCACGACCGGTACTGAAACCAAAACGGCTAAGCCCGGCGAGGCGTTGCGTTACCGCGCCGATGTTCCGCATAAAATTGTCAATGTGGGGCAGGGTGATGCGCATGCAGTTATGGTCCTGGCGTTGCGGCAAACAGGCCAAGGACAGTGAAGATGGATAGATCTTATGACGCGATGTTCAAAGACATTGGCATGGATTTTGACGAAGCGTTAAATAGCCCAGTTGTCGATGCCAAGGGCCGCAAGCAATGGCGCGATGTGGTTTATGCTGCAGAAGCTGGTTATAGGTTCCTCACGCTAGATGTGACATTGCCGAGAGGGGTAGGGCCGTTTCCACTTGTCGTGTTCATTCATGGCGGCGCGTGGTTGGCAGGTCACCCCACCGTTACCAATCCAACCTACCGCAAACTTGATTTTATCAACAAGCTTTTAGAGGCAGGTTATGCGGTATCTCGCATCTCTTACCGGCTAACATCTGAAGGCATATTCCCAATGCAGCTTTATGATTGCAAAGCAGCGGTGCGCTTTTTACGAGCAAATGCCGAACATTTTAATGTTGCCCCTAACCGCTTTGCCGCCATGGGTGATTCAGCTGGCGGGCACTTGGCATCCATGGTTGGTCTAACAGGGCACCGCCCAGAGCTTGAGGGTGAAGTCGGCAAGACCAAAGCTTCGAGCTCTGTGCAAGCTGTCGTGAATTGGTTTGGCCCAGCCGAACTGCTTACAATGCAAAGCCAGCGAATCGACCAAAACTGGTCGTCAGTTGATGATCCCAAATCGCCCGAGTCGAAACTGATCGGTGGCGCTGTCCAAGAAAATCAAGCAGCTGCGATTGCCGCTTCGCCTGTCACTTATGTACATTCAAACGCACCTCCTTTTCTTATTCAACACGGCACCGCAGATCGTCTTGTGCCGCACGCGCAAAGTGCTGCATTAACGCGTGCACTCAGAAAAGTTGGATGTGATGTTACTTTTTCAACAATCGAAGGCGCAGATCATTGCTTCTGGGGCGTTGAGCCCAAAGGAATTGTTGAAGAGGTGATCACATTTCTGAACGCAAAACTGTGATTGAGTCTTAAGTCGCCACCGCAGCTTCAGTCGCTGCCAAAGCCAAATGGCGCTCACGCAAGAAAATATAAAGTCCTGATCCAATAATCATCGCTGCGCCGAGCACTGTCGTCCAGACCGGCACATCGCCCCAAATCACAAACCCAAATAAAGTGGCCCACACAAGCGAGCTATATGAAAAGGGTGCTACCACTGAAGCAGGGGCGGCTTGAAACGCTTTAATCAAGCATAAATGCCCGACACATCCCATAACGCCTGTTGAGACGAGCAAAAGCCATCCAAAAGTATCCGGCATTGACCAGTGGAATGGCAATAGAATTGAAGTCACCAAAGCTCCCACCGCGCCCGTAAAGAGCAATGACGTCAGAGGATCGTCGTGGCGCAATCCACGCGTTGTAATTTGGTAACTCGCATTGGCAAATGCCGCACCTAACATAAAAACTACGCCGATGTTAAGTCCGGTAATCCCAACTTCCCAGATGCGGATCACCACCAAAGCGCCCAAAAACCCAATGACAATACCTGCCCATCGACGCAAACCCACCTGCTCACCCAACACAACATTTGAAAGCATCGTCACCAATATCGGACTTAAAAACATAATCGTCGTGCAAGTGGCCAAGGGCAAGTGCGTGATGCCAGCATTAAATAGCCCTGTAGTTGTCATCAAAAAAACTGAACGCAACAATTGCCGTTTTGGTGCTTTGCTCACTATCAAATCCGGTAGCCGTTTGCCGCACACCAAAGCTGCTACCACAGTTGCAAAGAAAAACCGCGCCCACGTTACTTCAACAAGTGAATAAGTTTGCAGCGAATATTTCATAATTGCATCAAGTGTGATGAAACAAAACATTGTCGCCAGCATCCATAAAATGCCAACCGAACGATTTTCTGGAATGAGTGCGCTTTTAGCCAATCAAGGGAAACTCAGGCGCATCCATTACAGCTCCATGTTTCAAAGTAACTCCGCGAAATGGCGGAGACGTTACAACACCTTCGCGCCTTGCAAAGCGAACATCATCACCAAGGAGACGCAAAGAAAACGCGCGTATGCTTGTCGATGCACTGTTATTGGCGGGCGCACCGTGCAGTGTCTTAAAGTTGAACGCCACAGCATCGCCCGGTTTTAACGCCCAACCCAAAACATCATATTGGTCACGATTGCCGTTGATATCAGGCACCGGCTCCAACCCATCATTGTCATTCAGCGGCGTTTTATTAAACCGTTCCGGTCTGAAATATTTTCCCCATTTATGAGAGCCGCCAACAAACTCTAAAGTGCGCTCGCGTGGCACATTATCCAGCGGAATCCAAAGGCTCACCGTTTGGTCGCCATCCACGCAATAATAAGGTTGGTCTTGGTGCCAAGGAGTTGCCACATCAGCGCTCGCCTCTTTCACCAACACATGCTCATGAAACAAACGGACATGCTGGCTGCCCATTAATTGCTGACCAATCGATGCTGCGGAAGAGTTAAATATGAAATCGCGATATTCTGAAATCCGTGCCCAATTGCAATAATCGCCAAAAAACCGACCTGCACCACTAGCGCCAGTATAGATTTTTACATCAGCACTGGGTTCAGCCATATTGCGTGCAATACCTTTACGCAGAACGTCAACCCAGTCGGCAAATGCCCCATGAATAACGCAAGCTCCATCGCGCTTGAAAGCTTCAATCGCAGCCGCATCAACTCTGAAATCGCTCATGTCAGTATTCCTTGCAATTCATCTTCAATATGCACCCGAATAATATCTTCGAAGCTCTTATCAGCGACAAATCCCAATGCAGAAGCGCGTCGTGCATCAAATTTTTCCGGCCAACCACTTACAATCTTCATGATTGTTTCATTGGGTTCGCGGCGGATTAGCTTCACACGTTCGGCACCGCCCACCTTTGCCAATGCTGAAATCTGATCTGCCACCGTGCACGAAACACCCGGCATTGAAATCGCGCGCCTTGCTCCCATTTGTGTCAAATCCATTTCGGCCGCATGCATCAGCATCCCAACGGCTTTGCGGGGCGAGGCGTGCCAATGCCGTACATTTTCATCTACAGGTAATACAGCTTCCAGCCCGACCAATGGTTCGCGAATAATGTTTGAGAAAAATCCCGAAGCTGCCTTGTTGGGTTTGCCAGGTCGCACACAGACGGTGGGCATACGAAGTGCCGCACCATCAATTATCCCTTTGCGCGAATAATCCGAAATCAGCAACTCACAAATCGCTTTCTGAGTGCCATAACTGGTGAGTGGCGTCGTGAAATACTCATCACTAATTGAATCAGGAAACGGCGCGCCAAACACCGCAATCGAAGATGTAAAAATGAACTTCGGGCAATAGCCGCCGCCGATAGCGCGGATCGCTTCCAGCAAATTTCGCGTTCCATCCAAATTGATCCTGTAGCCCTTCTCAAAATCGGCCTCGGCTTCACCGGAAACAATTGCTGCCAAATGAAAAATCACATTTGGTTTTTCGGCAATCACCGAGACAGCTTCGACAGCATTCGAAACGTCGCCCATTAAAGTGTCAATCTGAAAATCACAGGAGGGTGGTGCAGGTGGCAAAATAACGTCATGCCGCGTTAGCTTCGTAATCCGCTGGCCACCAAGTTGGCCAGCAAGTGCAAGCTGCTTTACAAGCTTGTCACCCAACATTCCGCCAGCACCAATTACTAGAATATCCATCTAAACCATCCTATCAGAAGCACACGCCAAAAGAACTTCCCAAATACTCATAATTTTGCAACCACAAAACAAATGTTTGGTGTGTGATTTTTCATTCAAAGAGAATCAGTTAAATGAATTCGAAGACTACGATAGATTGTGGACAAACTTTTTTACACTTGAAATCAAGTACTTATTGTCGTTAATGATTGTTAACGACATACTATGTTAAGCATAACGCAGTGGATTTGTGGTTGGGGAGACGACATTGACAGCGCAAGAAGATAAGCATCCAGCTGATGAGATCGGCAAGGCTTTGTCACGTGCTGGGGGCATTCTTTCATCACTGACAAATTGTTATGACAGAAACGAGACTGACTTTCAGATCAGCGTTGGGTTTATGTTTGAGGCTGTCACTGCTGTTGAAAGGTTGCTGGGTCAAGCTTCTGCAGAATTGACGAAGCTGTATCAATCTTACGATCTGTCTAAATTGACGGAAGCATCACAGGCTGCATCAGCTGATGCCGAAGTTGAGGAGCATTTCGAACCATCCTATCCAGGTGCAGAAGCCTTGGAAGAGCAAGAAACTTCCCATGAGCCATTGATATTTAATCGCCAAGCCGAATCTGAAGCACCTGAAGACCCGCAATATCTTGGTTTCTTTGGGCCATCTGAGCAGGTTTCGAAATTAGCCTCGCGCATCGATAGTATTATGGAAACGATGCCAACGAAAGTCCGTACGTCCAGCCCCGACGAATTGCTCGATCGGCCAGCGCTCACATATAATGAATTGCTCGAAAAATTGACAGCAATGGCCGATGCCGCAGCCTATCAGGCGCATCAATCACCCAGCGGAAATCAAACACTTCTTCCTGTGTTGGAAAACTTGCGTGCAGATATGCTCCGCATCCGCAGCGTCGCCTGATTAATCTAATTCTTGTAAGATGGATCAGTTCCATCCAACAAGCTTTTCATCTCTTCAAAATGTACCAAGAATTGTTCGCGGTCTGCTTCCCATTCTTGCGCCGTTTTCTCGGCAACATTATCTGTCATCACATGCAACTTCTGGCCCGTCTGATATGCCAAAACGAGGTTGCGGCAAGCCCGCTCCAGATAGTAAGTAAGATCAAAGGCTTCGGCAACGGTCTCTGCGCAAATCAAAACCCCATGATTGCCCATCATCATGATCGATT
Source organism: Hyphomicrobiales bacterium (assembly GCA_025359045.1). Taxonomy (GTDB): domain Bacteria; phylum Pseudomonadota; class Alphaproteobacteria; order Rhizobiales; family Aestuariivirgaceae; genus Aestuariivirga. The sequence continues at coordinate 18,445 of JANYHN010000008.1, forward strand.
TATTGCCCATCAACCTTGCCAAGCGATCACCTTCTTCATCAGAATTGGCCATTCCGCCATAGCCCATATCAATGGCCACGCGATTGAAAAACCGCGCCGTGTTCTGGTCAATAGGCTTGATTTCCGGATCAGCCAATGAGGCAATTGCGGTGGCATAAGGTGGATGCAAATGGATAATACAGCGTGCTTGAGGCAAAGCCGCATGAAGCCTGCCGTGCAAACTCCAAGCCGTGACATCAGGGGCATTCGGACGTTTCATCGTATCATCATCGTCACTATCCAATAATAAGAGTTCAGATGCTTTAATTTTGGAAAAATGTCGCCAGCGTGGATTCATGAGAAATTTCTTGCCATCTTTCGAAACTGCAAGGCTAAAATGGTTGGCCACAGCCTCATGCCAGTCATTTTTTACGGCAAGCCTAAATGCTGCCGCAAGATCAACACGGTGTTGCCATTCGTCGGCGTCAGAAGTCTTCTGCGATTTAAAGCTGGTCACATTGCTCAACGTAGTTACTCCCTTGGATTTGGAGATATGCTATAGTAAGTGGAGACTGGCGACAACCGCTTGTATATTTAAAGTGAATTGAGAACGAGGGACGTTATGTTTCGTAAATTTGTTATAACATTAGCCGCCATGGTCATTGCTAGCCCTTTGGCTTTGGCTGAAATCAATCCAGAAGGAATCTGGAAACTAAATACGGGCAAGGTTACCGTAAAAGTTGTTAGGTGTGGCAAAAACATTTGTGCAAATATTGTTGACCTTGCGAGCAAGAATTACCCAGACGGCACACCATTGCTTGATGCGCTAAACCCAAACAAATCATTGCGCAGTCGGCCAGTGATGGGCCTTCCGGTTATCAGCGGCATGACACAGACCGGCCCCAATACTTATAAGGGATATATCTACAATGCTGACGATGGCGGTTCATATCGCGCCATTGCCACGCTGACAGATAGCACAATGGTTCTGAAAGGTTGCTGGCTCGTATTTTGCCGTGATTCAAATTTTGTTCGCGTAAAATAGCCAACGCTGCTTCGACCGAATACAAAAGAGGAATGGGATGTCTTTTTTAAGCCGGATAAGTTTGGTGGCACTCTGTTTGCTGTTGGGCAGCCCCATAGCAATTGCTGCCGATAATGGATTGGAACAGCTCCCCTTCGTAAAAAAAATGCAATTGGCCAAGGCTGGAGACCCCGATGCAAAAATGGCCGTGGCCCAAGCATTGGAATCTGGTACCGATACCAAGGCCGATCCGGCCATGGCTGCAAAATGGTATCGCGAAGCGGCCCTCACCGGAAATTACGAAGCCCAATACCGTTTGGCTAAGCTTGTGGATAAAGGCGCTCCCGGTCTGAAAGCTGATAAGCCAACTGCAATAAAACTTTTAGATTCGGCTGCAAAACACGGCCACGCTCCGTCGGAAAATTTGCTTGGTCAAATGCTTCAAAATGGCGATGGGATGCCTGTGGATTTGAAGGCCGCGGCCGTGTGGTACAAAAAAGCCGCCGATCAAAAACTGGCTGTCGCTCAAAATAATTTGGGTGTCATGTTGCTTAAAGGTTTGGGTACAGACCGTAATCTTGATGAAGCTTTCAAAATGTTCGAGCAAGCAGCTCAAGGTGAAGACGGATGGGCCATGAACAATCTGGGCGGAATGTATGAAATGGGATGGGGCACCAAGAAAGATCTAGATAAAGCCAAACAGTTTTATCAAAAAGCCGCAGACAAAGGCATTGCAATTTCTACAAAAAACCTGACGCGCCTTGCAAGCTTAAGCGCCACGCCAGCACCAGCCAGTGCAATTGTACCTCCGCCAAAGCCTTAAACTTTACTAAACGCTAACCAAACAATTTGACTCAAATTTTACGTTCTACGCGCAAAAACATTTTCTGTGGCAATTTTGACCCAGTGTGTTTTGTTTGGAGCAGCGTATGCGTAAATCAACTTCAAGCGTTGTGATTGCCAGCCTCTGTGCCGTTTTTCTTGCAGGTTGTTCAAGCCACCATTCACCACCTCACCGCGGCTGGAAAGGCGCTGGCCTTGATCCTTTTGCTGGCAAAGGCAGCCCTTATTACAGTGGTAGGGGGCCAATTCCATTTGGCGGCGGCAAATATCAAGTCGGTAACGCTTACCAAGTTGCTGGTCGCACGTGGACGCCTCATGAGCAGCCTGGTTATGATAAAACGGGTGTGGCTTCTTGGTACGGTGAAGCCTTCCACAAGCGTAAGACTTCAAACGGCGAGTGGTTCGACATGAACACGCTTACAGCAGCACACGCGACATTGCCGCTGCCAAGTTATGCGTTGGTCACCAATCTGGATAATGGTCGCAAAGTTATTGTCCGCATTAATGATCGTGGGCCTTTTGTTGATACGCGCATCATTGATCTTTCCAAAAAAGCTGCGGACGTTTTGGGCTACCGCAACAAAGGCAAAACCCATGTGCGCGTCAAACTTATCGGCCCAGCGCCTTTGGAAGATTCTTCGCAACATATGCTGGCCATGAACGAAGCACTGAACGATGGTGCATCTTCAAGTCAAAACGCGTCAATGGCTGATGATTCAAATGCCCAAGCTCCGATTAATGTAGCGACACGAAAACACAATCCAAAATACGATGTTGAACCCCAGGATTCAGGCATTCAACAAGCAAGTTTGGACGGACAAGACATACTGCCATCGGATAGCGCAGGCTATATGGTGCGGGTAGGGGTGTTCCATGATTTAGAAAACGCCAAAGAAGCCTATAACCGATTGGCAGGCTTTGGCCCGACCCAGATCGTAAAGGCCGTCGGTGCCAACGGGCCATTATATCGTGTGCAGATCGGTCCTTTGGATAATAAAGAGGATGCAAATACAGCGCTCGATACAGCAGTTGAAAATGGCTTCGAAGACGCGCGAATTGTTGAAACGCAGATCCAGCAAGTGGCTTTCAAAAATTAGCAATTAGCCAGGAAAACTTTGAATCCCAACTTCTGAAATTGAGCCGTCTTTGCTCAGCACTAAGCAGCGCTCGCTTTCAATGCCCTGCACAAAGCAAAACATCGGCAGATTTTGCTCGCGCCAGTTTTCATAAGTATCACGCGTCAGATCGCTGTTTGCTGTAAATGGGAATTCAGCGGGCGGGATTTCTGCTGGTCCGTCTGCGCCTTTTTTCCATTGTGGGTATTGGGAAAGATGATTTTTCTTTGAGGAAAGCCCAGCATCAATCCATTCTCCCAAAGCAACCAGCATGGCCCTGGTATCAGCAACTGGCGCATCAGCCAAGTTTCCAAAAATACCATTATCTTTTACAGCGCCCGAAAAACTATATTTCACATCGCCCTTGCCATCACGCACCACCATCAAAGCTACAGCGCGCTTGCAATCCGGCCCGACCGAAGAGGCTTCAACGGAGTAGGGCAGCTTGCGCCCCACATTCCATTTTTTAGAAACAGTAGCATTGCAGTCGGCAAAAGTAATTTGCGCTTGCGCCATAAGAGAAACCAAAACCAAAGCAGCGAACGAATAAATTTTCATACGAGCAGTTTAAGATGAGAATCAGCAACACTCAATGACATAACGACGAACAGTGGTTAGTGTCCTCATCCGCTTGTCGCTCCAAAAGCGGGGGTATTTATAGGCACTCTCATAGACGGAACACCCTACGGGCATATTTCCGGGCAACCCTTCACTTTCCAGCACAGAAACGGAATAACCGTTTTCATACCCTGCAAAGCCATGCCTTAGTCCCACATCAGCTTTCTGATGTGCGCACCTCAATTTTCTTGCAATTGTCATATGACCTGATCATAAGCACCTTCAAATCAAACATCGGAGCAAAACATGACCGCCATTCTCGATATCACAGCCCGCGAAATTCTCGATAGCCGTGGCAACCCAACTGTTGAAGTTGACGTGACATTGGAAGATGGCGCATTCGGCCGTGCTGCCGTGCCATCAGGCGCATCGACTGGTGCTCATGAAGCTGTCGAACTCCGCGATGGTGATAAAGCGCGTTACATGGGTAAGGGTGTTCTTAAAGCCGTCGCTGCCGTCAACGGCGAAATCTATGAAGCCTTGGCCGACATGGAAGGCACCGATCAACTTGCCATCGACAAAGCCATGATTGAACTTGATGGCACGCCAAACAAAGCTCGCCTTGGTGCCAACGCCATTCTCGGTGTTTCCCTTGCAGTAGCCAAGGCTGCAGCTGAATCATCCGGTCTGCCGCTCTATCGCTATGTAGGTGGCGCATCAGCCCGCACATTGCCCGTGCCAATGATGAACATCATCAACGGCGGTGTGCACGCTGATAACCCTATCGACTTTCAAGAATTCATGGTCATGCCCGTTGGCGCATCATCTTTCAAAGAAGCGCTGCGTTGTGGCGCTGAAATTTTCCACACGTTGAAATCAGCTTTGAAGAAAGGAGGTCATAACACCAACGTGGGTGACGAAGGCGGCTTTGCACCAAACCTGCCATCAGCTGAAGCAGCGCTTGATTTTGTAATGAAGTCGATAGAGCAGGCGGGCTACAAGCCGGGCAAGGATGTGTTCTTGGCAACTGATTGCGCAGCTACCGAATTCTTCAAGAATGGCGCTTATGTTTATGAAGGCGAGGGCGTTACACGCTCAATCGGAGAACAGGCTGAATATTTGGCCAAACTCGCCAAGGCTTATCCGATCATCTCAATTGAGGACGGCTTGAGCGAAGATGATTGGGATGGCTGGAAGCAAGTGACGGATTTGATTGGCAAAACCCATCAACTCGTGGGTGACGATTTGTTTGTGACCAATACCAAGCGCTTGCAAAAAGGCATTAAGGAACACGTCGCCAATTCAATTCTCGTAAAGGTCAACCAGATCGGTTCCCTCAGCGAAACATTGGAAGCAGTCGAAATGGCTCATAAAGCCGGATATACTGCTGTGATGTCACATCGCTCTGGCGAAACAGAAGATTCAACTATCGCGGATTTGGCAGTGGCCACAAACTGCGGTCAGATTAAAACGGGCTCACTGGCACGTTCTGATCGGTTGGCAAAATATAACCAATTGCTCCGCATCGAAGAAGAGCTCGGAAGCCAAGCCGTGTATGCAGGTCGTTCAATTCTGAAATCGTAAAATGAAGAGGGCGCCTTTCTGAAACGGAAGGCGCTCATTCTCAATTCAGCGCGGTCGCAACTTCACTCAGCTTGGTTGTGGCCAATGACCTCGTGAGAGCCAATTCGGCTTCTTTAAGACGTGGGGCAAGAACCTTACCTAACTGGCACGCAACCGGACAATCAGCATCCGGGTCAACCTTGTGCATGCGAAACACGGTATCGTTTTCGACAGCGGCATAAACACAAGCCAAGCTAATATCGCAAGCTCCACGGCTGAGGGCAAATCCCCCCGCCCGACCAGCCGTCGACGTGACTAAAGTGGCTTTTTCCAATTCGGACATCATCCGGCGGATAACGACAGGATTAGTGCCAACACTTTCGGCAATCGCCGACGAACACATAGGCCCTTTGCCTGCGTTTTTCGCAAGCAGGCTCAAGACATGGACGGCAACGATAAATCGGCTACTGGATAACATGATGACCTCTAGATCGGCGCTAAATGCCTAAAAATCAAGCCCCTAAAGCATTTATCAGAAACGTTAGCTAATCCTTAACCAGGACTGCACGATCAATAACCTATGCGATTTTTACGTTTCAAGAGATTCGAGTTTCTGGTCAGTATGGGTTGCCTCACAATGCTTGGCTATTTTGCCTGGCAAGCTGAGCGCGGCCCACGTGGTTTTACGTATCAAAGAAACTTGACAGAGCAATTGGAAAAATTTACGACTCAACTTGAGGCGATCAAGGGTGATCGCAACACCTTAGAGGCCCGCGTAGCAGAGTTGCGCCCTGATGCGATTGACCCTGATCTTTTGGATGAAATGGCGCGAAAAAATCTTGGTTTCGTATCGACAAACCAAGTCGTGGTTCACTTTTCAAACTGATTTCTCAGCAGAATCCGTGCGCTAAACCAAAATCAAGTTAATATGCTTTTTCGCAAGCATCTACAGCTGTTTACTGCTAGTCTTAATCCAGAAAACGGGAGAATGCCGAATGGCCGTCAGCTCAGCATACTTGGCACGCAAAGCCGCCAAGGCAGAAAAATCCACGAAATCATCAGCTAAAGTTGAATTGAAAAATTCAGGCCTCAGCTCAGACGAAGAACTGAAAGCTTATTATGACATGTTGCTCATTCGCCGCTTTGAAGAAAAGGCGGGCCAGCTCTATGGAATGGGTTCCATCGGCGGATTTTGCCATTTGTATATTGGGCAAGAAGCCGTTGTTGTTGGCATGGAGATGTCAGCCATTGAGGGTGACCAACGCATTACTTCATACCGCGATCATGGCCACATGTTGGCCTGCGGGATGGAAGCCAAAGGTGTGATGGCTGAACTCACCGGCAGACAAGGCGGATATTCAAAAGGCAAGGGCGGCTCGATGCATATGTTCAGCCGCGAAAAGCAGTTTTACGGCGGCCACGGCATTGTCGCAGCGCAAGTGCCACTCGGAGCAGGGCTAGCCTTTGCTAATAAATATCGTGGCAATAAAAATGTTTCGATGGTCTATTTTGGTGATGGCGCTGCCAACCAAGGCCAAGTTTATGAAACCTTCAATATGGCCTCCATCTGGAAATTGCCTTGCATATTCGTGATCGAAAACAACCGCTACGCGATGGGCACGTCGGCCACGCGTTCAACTGCCGCTTCTGATCACTTGGGCGCACGTGGCGAAGCTTTCGGTATTCCGTCCGAACAAGTCGATGGCATGGATGTGCGCGCTGTGAAAGAAGCAGCCGACCGCGCCATGGAACATTGTCGTTCAGGGGCAGGGCCTTACATATTGGAAATGATGACCTATCGCTACCGCGGCCACTCCATGTCTGATCCTGCAAAATATCGCAGCAAAGAAGAAGTGCAGAAAATGCGCGAAGAACATGATCCTATTGAACAGGTAAAAGCCCGACTACTGAAATCCAATCGCGCTTCGGAAGATGATTTGAAAAAGATGGATGCGGATATTCGCGAGATTGTGACTGCGGCGGCGGATTTTGCAGTTGCAGATGCGCAGCCTGATGCGTCTGAGCTTTATACTGATATTTATAAAGTGGCTTGAGGAGAACAGCAATGCCAACCATCCTTATGCCCGCACTTTCGCCCACCATGGAGGAAGGCAAGCTCGCCAAATGGCTAAAGAACGTCGGAGATCAAGTAAAGTCCGGCGACGTTTTGGCTGAGATTGAAACTGATAAAGCCACAATGGAAATTGAGGCTATCGATGAAGGCGTGTTGACGGCGATCATGGTTCCAGAAGGAACTGAAGGTGTTAAAGTGAATGCGCCGATTGCGGTGATTAGGGAGGCTTCGGCACAGCCCTCTCCTGGCGCAAGTGCGCCTGTCTCTCCCGTAAAGGGAGAGACTCAGAAAGAGGCGCAATCGCCAGCCGTAAACCAGGTCTCTCCCCCCGCGGGAGAGACAGTCGTGCGCAGCACGACAGGAGAGGGCGGTGTTCTCTCCGACCCAGAAATCCCCGCTGGCACAGAAATGATCACCATGACGGTGCGTGAAGCCTTGCGCTCTGCGATGTCAGAAGAAATGCGTCGCGACAAAGATGTGTTTTTGATGGGCGAGGAGGTGGGCCAGTATCAAGGTGCTTATAAAATCAGCCAAGGCATGCTCGATGAATTCGGCCCAGAGCGCGTTCTCGATACGCCAATTACCGAACACGGCTTTACCGGTATTGCTACAGGTGCTGCTTTTGCAGGATTGAAGCCAATTGTTGAGTTCATGACTTTCAACTTTGCCATGCAAGCGATTGATCACATCATCAACTCAGCAGCCAAAACGCTTTATATGTCTGGTGGGCAAATGGGGTGCCCTATCGTGTTCCGTGGCCCCAATGGTGCCGCAGCTCGCGTGGGCGCACAGCACAGCCAAGACTATACCGCCTGGTATTCACAAATACCGGGCCTCAAAGTGGTGGCGCCATATTCTGCCGCTGATGCCAAAGGCTTGATGAAAGCCGCCATCCGCGATCCGAACCCCATCATCTTTCTCGAAAATGAAATCCTTTATGGGAAGTCATTTGAAGTGCCGAATCTGGAGGATTGGGTGGTGCCGATCGGCAAAGCCCGTGTTGCTCGCGCAGGCACTCACGTTACAATTGTTTCTTTCAGCATCGGCATGACGTACGCGCTGGCTGCTGCGGAGAAATTAGCGGCTGAGGGGATCGAATGCGAAGTGATTGATCTCCGAACCATTCGCCCCATGGACGTTGAAACAGTGGTTGAGAGCGTGAAGAAAACCAATCGCTGCGTGTGCGTGGAAGAAGGCTTCCCGCGCTTTTCTGTCACCTCGGAACTCGCAGCTGAAATTATGACACATGCCTTTGATTATCTCGATGCGCCCGTTGCACGTGTTGCTGGCAAAGATGTGCCGATGCCTTATGCCGCAAATTTAGAAAAACTGGCGCTGCCCAACGTCGATGATGTTGTGGCCGCCGTAAAAGGAGTTCTCTATGTCTGACCACGACCACCATCACCACGACCATTCCCACGAGACCCATCCACATCAGCTGCAACCGCCCCATGAAGTGTTTCATGATTCAGGCGCTGGCGAAATTGCGCGCGTTTGGATTACCAAGGGCCAGCTCAGCCTGTCGCTTCATGCAATGGCATTTGGCAAAGCTGATGTGTGGGGCCACGCGCTGGCTGGAATTGCCCAACAAGTGGCTGGCGCTTGCGCCGAAATGGGCCATGGCACTGTGTCTGCAAATCTCGACGCTATTCGCAAAGCTTTGACCGAAGATCTGGCCAAAGCCGCCGCTCAAAACTCGGTTCTGAACAACAAATAACGAGAGGCAAAACCCATGCCCGTCACCATCCTTATGCCCGCCCTTTCGCCCACCATGGAAAAGGGCAAGCTTGCCAAATGGCTCAAGAAAGAGGGCGACAAGGTTAAATCTGGTGATGTGCTGGCCGAAATTGAAACCGATAAAGCCACAATGGAAATTGAAGCCATTGATGAGGGCACTTTGGGCAAGATTATTGTGGCTGAAGGCACTGAAGATGTGTTGGTCAATGCGCCGATTGCAGTGATTTTGGGTGAAGGGGAGAAGCTGAGTGATGTTGCGGCACTGCCCTCTCCTGGCGCTAAAGCGCCTGTCTCTCCCGTGAAGGGAGAGACTCAGAAAGAAGCTCCGTTGCCGAACACAAGCCAAGTCTCTCCCCCCGCGGGAGAGGGCAGTCGCGTCTTCGCAACCCCTCTCGCCCGCCGACTTGCTGCACAAAAAAGCATCAGCCTGCAATCCATATCCGGCTCCGGCCCGTATGGTCGTATAATAGCGAAAGACATAGAGACGGCGCTGACTGCTCCCCAATCACCAGTCGGCGCGCGAGGTGCGGCCATAGCTTCGGGGGCGAACGTGGCCGCATCGACCCCCTCTGAAGCTTCTGTTCTTAAATTGTTCGAAGATGGCTCCTACGATCTGGTTCCCCATGACGGCATGCGCAAAACCATCGCGCGCCGTTTGACCGAATCCAAGCAAACCGTTCCGCATTTCTATGTCACAGTTGATATTTCGCTGGAAAATTTGCTGGCTTTGCGTGAACGCCTGAACTTGCAAGCACCCAAAGATAAAGACGGCAAGCCCGCGTGGAAAGTTTCGGTCAATGATTTCGTGATCAAGGCCATGGCAATGGCGCTGATCAAAGTGCCGGATGCCAATGTAAGCTGGACTGAAAATAATATGGTAAAGCACCACCATGCTGACGTGGGCGTGGCTGTTTCCATCCCCGGCGGCTTGATCACGCCGATTGTACGAAAAGCCGAAACCAAGGGTCTAGCGCAAATCTCAATTGAGATGAAAGATTATGCCGCACGGGCCAAATCACGCAAACTCAACCCATCTGAATATACGGGTGGATCATGCTCAGTGTCCAACATGGGAATGATGGGTGTGAAAAACTTCCAAGCCATCGTCAACCCACCGCAAGCCACAATTCTGGCCGTGGGGGCGGGCGAGCGCCGCGCAGTAGTTCGTGGCAATGACATTGTGATTGAGCAGCTGATGAGCGTGACACTATCAACCGACCACCGCGCCGTCGACGGCGCATTGGGTGCGGAGTTCTTGGGTGCGATCAAGATGTACCTCGAAGAGCCGGGGCTGATGTTGGTGTGAGGGTGTATTGAAACAGCTTTTACTTCTCGCAGTGGCGATTGTGTGTTTGCAAATTACATCTGTTTTGGCGGCAAGTAATTATTGCCAACCGCGATCTGCTGTTTGTGTGATTATTGATGATGGCTTCTGTAGTAGAGCGCTGACAAATTTGAGAAAAGTAGAATCCTCTTCTGATTATCGTTATGCAATTAAAGCATCACATGGTGACCAACACAAATTATGGACTTTTCGTTCTTACCAAAATGCAATGTCATTTCGTGCAGGACTCAAAATGGGAAAGTGTAAAAGTATAAAATGAAATCTATGCTCGCATTCGGAGATTCCCTCACTTGGGGTTACAACTCCTCTACTGGCATGCGTATGGCCTATGAAGATCGTTGGCCGAATGTGCTTGCAGCAGGTCTTGCCAATAAAGCCCGCGTGATTGAAGAGGGCATGAACGGGCGCACCACAGTGTTTGATGACCCCACGACAGAAGAAAACCGCAATGGCGCTGTGGGCTTGCCTATCGCGCTGAAAACCCATCAGCCGCTTGATCTTGTCATTATCATGCTCGGCACCAATGATATTAAATATGCTAGCCGCTGCCGCGCTTTTGATGCTTCGATGGGCATGGAGCGTTTGGTGAAGCTGACTCGCAATCATAATTGGTCTGGCACATATGTTTGCCCGCCTATTCTCATCATGTCACCACCCGCATTGGTGGCCACTCAAAATGAATGGTTCAACGATCTTTGGGGCCATGCCATTGAAGAGTCGAAGCTCTTCGCCCATCATTATTCTCGAATTGCGAAAGAATTAGATATTCATTTCTTTGATGCGGGTTCAGTAGCAAGGGCCAGCAATGTCGATGGCGGGCATTTGGACGTGGCAAATACGAGAGCGATTGGCTCAGCACTGGTGCCCTTGGTGAAGAAGATTTTGGAGATATAAAATGGCCGACACGAATTTTGACGTTCTCATCATCGGCGCAGGCCCCGGCGGCTATGTGACGGCAATTCGCGCAGCGCAGCTTGGGTTCAAGGTTGCCCTCGTTGAGCGCGAACATTTGGGCGGCATCTGCCTCAACTGGGGTTGCATCCCCACCAAGGCGCTACTGCGTTCTGCTGAAATTTATCACTACATGAACCATGCCGAAAACTACGGACTTTCGGCCAAAGATGTAAGCTTTGATCCAAGCAAAATCGTTGCGCGTTCACGTGCCGTATCATCACGCCTCACTATGGGTGTGGGTGGATTGTTGAAAAAGAACAAAGTGCAAATCATCTGGGGTGAAGCCAAGTTGACCAAGCCTGGCGAAGTGGTGGTGGCAGATACTAAAAAACACATTTATGAGCCACAAAACCCGCCGCCAAAAGGCACACTGGGTGCCGGCACTTATACCGCTAAACACATCATCGTCGCCACTGGCGCACGACCGCGCGTGTTGCCCGGCCTTGAGCATGATGGCAAATTAGTTTGGAGCTACTTCGAGGCCATGGTTCCAAAGGAAATGCCGAAGTCACTTCTGGTCGTCGGCTCCGGTGCTATCGGCATTGAGTTTGCCAGTTTCTATAACTCCATGGGCGTTGATGTGACTGTGGTTGAAATCATGGATCAGATCATGCCGGTGGAAGACACTGAGATTTCCAAAATCGCTCAAAAACAATTGGAAAAGCAGGGCATCAAATTCCGCATTTCAGCCAAAGTTGCTTCACTCAAAAAGGGCGCGAATAATGTGACCGCCACAATAGAGCAGGGTGCAAACAAAGAAGAATTGACCGTTGACCGCGTGATTGCTGCAACAGGCGTTGTGGGCAATATTGAAAACCTTGGCCTTGAAATTTTAGGTGTAAAAACCGAAAAAGGTTGCGTCGTCATCGACGGATTTGGCCGCACCAATGTTGCTGGTCTTTATGCCATAGGTGACGTTGCCGGCCCGCCGATGCTCGCACATAAAGCCGAACATGAAGGCGTGATCTGCATTGAGAAAATTAAAGGCCTTGATGCCCATCCGATGAAGAAAGAACAAATCCCCGGCTGCACTTATTGTCATCCGCAAGTGGCTTCCGTCGGACTTACAGAAGCCAAGGCCAAGGCCGCAGGCTTTGAACTCAAAATCGGTCGCTTTCCTTTCTTGGCAAACGGCAAGGCCATCGCACTAGGTGAAGATCAAGGCCTGATCAAAACCATTTTTGATGCCAAGACGGGCCGTCTCATTGGAGCGCATATGGTGGGTGCAGAAGTGACCGAGTTAATCCAAGGCTTCGTCATCGCCATGGGCCTTGAGACCACCGAGGAAGAATTGATGCACACTGTGTTTCCTCATCCGACATTATCTGAAATGATGCATGAAAGTGTTCTCGACGCTTACGGCCGCGTCATACATATGTGAGGATGCAGTCTTGAATATGAAACATCCATGGGCCATATCGGTTGCGAACATAAGAGGGGCAGATATGGACACCAAAAACATTATTATCGCTGTGATCATGGGCTTTGCTGCGGGTTGGCTTGCGAGCTGGGTTGTTGGTGGCTACGGCATCGTGCAATATCTGATCAGCGGCGTGTTGGGTTCCTTCGTGGGTTCCTATGCTTTGAATGCTGCCAAAATTAATTTGGGTATTCGCAATGAAATCGGCCGTGATATTGCAACCGCGACAATCGGCGCGATCATTGTTATGATCATTGCCAGAATTTTACATTGAGTGGGAGAATAGAATGCAAGGTATTATGGATATTGGAAGTGTTGGCTTTTGGGGCACGATTTTAATCGGCGTACTTGCTGGCTGGATTGCTGAAAAAGTGACTGGCTCGAACATGGGCCTGATCATGAATTTGATAGTCGGCATTATTGGCTCGTGGATTGGTTTTTTTATCGCCAATGCCACGCACATTCAACTCGGAGAAATTTTTCATGGTTGGTTCTTGGGCAATCTCGTCGTGTCGGCCGCAGGTGCTATCATCCTGTTGCTTGTGCTGAAGCTTTTACGCGGTCGCCGCTAGCATTTGAATGACCACCGTTCTTGATAAGCTGAGGCCGCGGCACCCAGAAAAAGTGGGTCGCCCTGAAACCCCAATCCTGCGCAAGCCGGATTGGATCAGGGTGAAGGCACCGGGGTCTGCCATCTATGCAGAAACGCAAAAGATTGTGCGTGAGAACAAGTTGGTCACAGTGTGCGAGGAGGCGGGCTGCCCGAACATTGGCGAGTGCTGGTCAAAGAAACATGCCACCTTCATGGTGATGGGTGACACCTGCACAAGGGCATGCGCTTTCTGCAATGTCAAAACAGGAATGCCTGAAGCTCTCGATATTGGCGAACCCGCGCGCGTGGCCGATGCCGTCGCACGTATGGGCCTCTCGCACTCAGTCATTACGTCGGTTGACCGTGATGATTTATCCGATGGCGGTGCGTTTCATATTGCCGAGGTCATCCGTGAAATCCGCAAAGCTTCGCCAAATACCACCATTGAGGTTTTAACGCCCGACTTTTTGAAGAAAGATGGCGCACTTGAGTTAGTTGTCGAGGCAAAGCCGGATGTGTTCAACCACAATCTCGAAACCGTGCCTGGCCTGTATCTCAGAATCCGGCCCGGTGCGCGTTACTTCCATTCACTGCGATTGTTAGAACGCGTGAAAGAGCTTGACCCAACTATGTTCACCAAATCCGGCATCATGGTGGGCCTTGGCGAAACACGTGAACAGGTGATGCAAGTGATGGATGATATGCGGTCAGCCCATATTGATTTCATCACCATCGGGCAATACTTGCAGCCAACGCGCAAGCATGCAGCGATTGATCGATTTGTAACACCTGATGAATTTAAGTCTTATGAGACGCTGGCTTATTCAAAAGGTTTTCTGATGGTGTCTTCATCTCCTCTCACGCGTTCATCGCATCATGCGGGTGATGATTTTGCGAAACTCCAAGCCGCGCGAGCGAAACTATAATTGCCAAAATTTTCCACCACGCGCCGTGTCAACCTAACAGTTGAACAAGCCTTCGCAATTGCTGCCGATGTGGCTTCCTATAAAGATTTTTTGCCACTTCTGAGACGTTCCGTTATCCGTGGAGAAAAAAAACGCGTTGGAGAAATCGAAACATTCGATGCAGACTTGCAAGTGGCATTTGAAAAATTGGGATTGCGCGAAAGCTTCACCAGCCAAGTTACCTCAAATACCGCAGATCACACTGTCACTGCCATATCCTCCGATGGCCCGATGAAGGCGCTCAGAGCCGTCTGGAAAATTCAAACGGCTGATGATGGGAAGACAGATGTTTCGATATCAGTCGATTACACAATGAAAAGTATGATGTTGCAAATGGTTGCTGGCGGCTTGACTGATTTTGCGGCTCAGAAAATCCTGCAAGCCTTCGAGGATCGGGGCCGAGCGCTTTATGGTAACACTTTGAGCTGATCGAGCACGAGTTGAAGCGCAAAATCCCGCGCCTTTGTTCTAACTTCAGTCCTTCCAATGTCACCAAATTGCATTTCAGAAGTCACCGTCGAATGTCCATGTGAGGCAACTGCGAAATGCACTAGGCCAACTGGCTTTTCAGCGCTTCCTCCAATGGGCCCCGCAATACCTGTGATGGAAACTGAAATCTGTGCTTTGGAATAGTGTAGCGCACCTTCACACATTGCTCTCGCAACTTGCGAACTCACAGCACCATGAGTCGCAATAAGCGCTGGCACTACACCAAGCATTTCTGCTTTTGATAAATTTGAGTAAGTCACAAATCCACGGTCAAATACGTCGGATGAGCCGGCCACATCGGTGATCGCAGCGGCGACCATACCACCTGTGCAGCTTTCAGCAGTGGCTAACTTCCAACTCTTGGCGCGCAGTGCGTCAATTACTTTTTCGGCGATACTCACAATGGTAACCGCAAAGTTGCAGTTGCAAACGCTGCCATGCCTTCCTTACGACCAATCGAGCCCATTTTTTCTGTTGTCGTCGCCTTAATTGCAATCCTATCGTGCGAAATTTGCAGCAAAGGTGCGAGCACCGCTTTCATTGCAACAATATGCGGACTAATTTTTGGAGCCTCGGCTAATATCGTAATATCAACGTTCGAAAGCACACCGCCACGCGCCACGAGCAAACTCATCGCCTTGTTCAAAAAAATCGAAGAGGCCGCGTTCTTCCATTTCATATCACTGGGCGGGAAATGCGTTCCAATGTCACCTTCACCGATTGCGCCGAGGATCGCGTCGGTCAAAGCGTGCATAGCCACGTCAGCGTCGGAATGACCCATCAATTTATGAGTATGCGGAATGTCAACGCCACACAACGTAACGAACTTGCCTCTTTCAAATTTGTGAAAATCAATCCCTTGCCCCATACGCACATCAGGCCGATCCACAAACAACCGCATATTCAATTCTGCATTGGCTGCTTCAACATCGGCCTTCGTCGTCAATTTTTTGTTCCGTTGTTCGCCCGCCACAATCCTAACTTCCATTCCAGCAAATTCAGCAACGGCGGCATCATCTGTTAAACCATTCTGCTCTTCGCGTGCAGCTTTTCGGTGCGCCTCTAGGATTTTCGGAAATGAAAATCCTTGTGGCGTTTGCACAAACCACATGGCGGAACGATCAACTGTTTTAGTGATCACGCCACCGGGCGCAAATTTCATAGTATCCGCAACTGGCAATCCCGGAATAACGGCATTGGCATGTTCCAGTTCAGAAATTACTTCGCTGATTAAATCAGCCGAAATGAACGGCCGTGCCGCGTCATGCACCAAAACCTTGGTCGGCTTTGCAGAAACACAAGCCTCCACTCCGATTCTGCATGATTCTTGCCGCGTTGAACCACCAACTACAGCAGATGTGAAGCCTAGCCCTTGTGTAGCGGCTTTGAATAAGGCTTCATGGCCAGCCCCAATAACACATTGAACCAATGATACAGTGGGGTGCTCCAAAAACGCCTTCAACGTCCACCAAATCACCGGTTTGCCACCGATCAATTGATATTGCTTAGGTATCTCGCCCCCGACGCGCAGGCCATTTCCGCCCGCAACAATTACTGCTGCCACTGTCATGCATCTGCCTTAATCTATTCAAAGACAAATGAGAATGGCGAACAGTATTTTGTCCTTGACCTTGCTGCAGTGCAGCGTAGACTGGTTAAAAATTAATCGATACGTTAGGCTGCTTAATATATGGGCATAAAAATTGGTAACATCGAAACACGGAACAATGTGTTTCTGGCTCCTATGTCAGGTGTGACAGACGAACCATTTCGCGCAATTGCACACGATGCCGGAGCAGGGCTCGTTGTATCTGAAATGGTTGCCAGCGAAGAACTGGTGCGAGAACGCCCAGATATGATGCGCCGCGCAAGGGGGCACAAAAACCTCTCACCATTTGTAATGCAGTTAGCTGGTCGTGAAGCCAAATGGATGAATGAAGGCGCACGGGTCGCCCAAGATATGGGTGCGGATATTATCGACATAAATATGGGCTGCCCCGCACGCCAAGTAACTGGTGGTCTATCTGGTTCAGCACTCATGCGTGACTTGGATCACGCACTTACCTTGATCGAGGCTACGGTGGCTGCGGCAAAAGTTCCTGTCACACTCAAAATGAGATTAGGTTGGGACGAAAACATGCTCAATGCTCCAGAATTGGCGAAACGAGCCGAAGCTGCGGGCGTAGCGCTCATTACAGTTCATGGCCGCACACGTTGTCAATTCTATACGGGGAAAGCTGACTGGAACGCGATACGTGCGGTACGCAATGCCATCAAAATTCCGCTGATCGCAAACGGTGACGGCCAAACTGTTGAGGATGCACAAGCGATGATGGCAGCGTCGGGTGCCGACGGAATAATGATTGGTCGTGGCAGTTATGGACGACCTTGGTGGCCAGGAGTGATAGCAGAAAAATTGAATAAGGGTTCCGGTGAGTGCGAGCCAACACTCGAATTCGAAAGTAAGTTCTTAATGACGCAGCATGTGGAGACCCTTTCACTTTACGGCGAGGTGTTGGGAAACAGGACATTTAGAAAACATCTCGGATGGACAATCTCAAGGCTTCACCAAAGAGATTTGATAAGCCAAGAAAATGCCGAACATTTGCGTGCTACTTTATTGCGCGAAAACGATAATCAAAAAGTGAAAGAAGGAATTAACAGGCTCTACCGTGATCAGCTGGGTGAGGCCGCATGAACACCGGAAATTTGCCCAGCATGCGTGCGATATTCGATACGCTCCCCAATCCCCTTTTAATCCTCGATGCTGACGACCAGATATGCATCGTAAACGCTGCGGCTGAAGATTTTTTCCAAGGCAGCATGTCGGTTTTACAGCGTCAAAAATTAATTGACATCGTTCCGTTTGCGAGCCCTGTTTTGGAGGCCGTGAGCCAAGTACGCAAATTAGGGGGTGTCGTGAATGAATATGCAATTGGTGTTGGCACACCGCGCTGGGGTGGCGAACGCATAGTTGATTTACAAACAACCTTTATTGCGGATGATCAAAGCTTTGTAATGATAATGTTATTGAGGCGATCTATGGCGCATAAAATGGATTCCCAGCTTTTCCATCAAGGGGCTGCGCGTGCCGTTTCAAGCATGGCCGCGATGATGGCTCATGAAATCAAAAATCCACTTTCGGGAATTAGAGGGGCAGCACAATTACTTGAACCGACTCTAGATGAGACGGATCGCCCGCTTGCCCGTTTAATTTGTGATGAAACAGATCGCATCCGTGATTTGGTTGACCAGATGGAGGTTTTTTCTGACGAGCGTCCCCTCGAAAGGTTGCCGATCAATATTCACGTCGTACTCGACCGTGTAAAACAGTTGATCCAAGCAAGTTCGCAATATGATGTAATTTTGAAAGAGGACTATGATCCGTCGCTACCGGCAGTAAGCGGCAATCATGACCAACTTGTGCAGGTGTTTTTGAATTTGGCGAAAAATGCTGCTGAATCACTTGAGAACACTGAAAGCTTGCGTGAAATTATTTTCACAACGGCTTTCAAGCCAGGCATGAAACTAATGACGCCAGGTTCCGCCGAACGTGTCTCCCTACCATTGGAGGTTTGCATTCACGACACTGGCCCCGGCGTTTCCGAAGAATTGCGTCCGCATATCTTTGATCCTTTTGTGACCAGCAAGCCGCAAGGTAGAGGGCTCGGCCTTGCGTTGGTCGCCAAGATCGTGGCTGACCACGGGGGGGTCGTTGAATGCTTGTCCCGGGATGTTGGCACAACATTTCGCGTCTTATTACCACTACTCCGCGCTCCACAAAACCCAATCGGAGAAACTAAATCATGAATGTTAAAACCGTTCTTTTGGCGGATGATGACAGTGCGATACGTACTGTTTTAACTCAGGCCTTAACTCGCGCAGGTTATATGGTTCGCTCAACTTCTACGGCGAACGTTTTGTGGCGATGGATTGCTGAGGGGCAGGGTGACATAGTGGTCACTGATGTGGTGCTGCCTGATGAGAATATTTTCGACGTGATGCCACGTATCAAAAAATCCAGACCTAAATTACCCGTGATTGTGATGAGTGCGCAGAACACCATAATGACGGCCATCCGCGCCACTGAATTGGGCGCTTATGACTATCTTCCAAAGCCATTTGATTTGAACGTACTTGTGCAAACCGTGGGTCGTGCTGCTGATCAATCCGTGAAATCGACAACAAGGGTTGTTGAGACTGGTGAAAGCCTTCCTATCATTGGACGTTCTGCGGCTATGCAAGAAATTTACCGTATGATTGCAAGGCTGACCCAGACAGATCTTACGGTAACGATCATTGGTGAAAGCGGCACAGGTAAAGAACTTGTGGCGCGTGCTCTGCATGACTTCAGCAAACGTCGCAAAGGCCCATTCGTGGCCGTAAATATGGCGGCGATTCCGCGTGAGCTCATTGAATCAGAACTTTTTGGTCATGAGAAAGGCTCTTTCACAGGTGCCAACGCTCGCATGGCTGGCCGCTTTGAACAAGCAGAGGGTGGAAGCTTATTTCTCGATGAAATTGGCGACATGCCCTTGGAGGCGCAAACGCGTTTGTTGCGTGTTTTACAGCAGGGGGAATATACAAGTGTTGGTGGCAACTCACCGATCAAAACAAATGTCCGAATAATAGCTGCAACTCACCGTGATTTAAGGCACTTGATAACGCAAGGCCAATTTCGTGAAGATCTTTTCTTCCGCCTCAATGTTGTTCCACTTCGTCTGCCTCCATTGCGAGATCGAACTGAAGACATTCCAGATCTAATAAGGCACTTCCTTGAAAGCGCCACACAAGAAGGCCTGCCACACAAAGACATGTCACCGGCCGCAATGGAGGAACTCAAGACTCAACGCTGGCCTGGCAATGTGCGAGAACTTGAAAACTTGGTGAAGCGTCTCATAGCCATGGAAGTTGACGACACGATTTCACAAGATTCAGTAAAGCGGGAACTGGCAAGCAATCAATTAACAGACTCTCCAGATGTGGTCGTGGGATCGATTGATCGCATTTCTGATTTTATGGAGCAACATCTTGCCAAATATATTTCTGATTTTGGTGACAAATTGCCACCCAACGGGTTGTATGAACGCATCCTGGCCGAGATTGAACCTCCACTGCTAAGAGCTATTTTAGTCGCAACCAGAGGCAATCAGTTGAAGGCCGCTGACGTTTTGGGAATTAACAGAAATACTTTACGGGCTAAGTTAAAAGAACGTGAAATCAAACCGTTAAGGGGTTTTCTTTAGTTTTCAGTTATTAAATCTGTTGTGACGTATCCCAATTACCACAGCACTGTTGAATTTATGCCACAGTTTCGGGCATAATCGCAGAATGTCTAAGTCTCCAGAACGACTCGTAACTGCCAGACTGCGCGGCCTTTCAGGCTGGGCAGCATTGACGCTCGTTATCGTGGGAACACTAACAGGGTTCGCAACTTTTTTATTGCTGACAGGTGCAACACCAATAAAACCCACCAGTGAACTGACCTACGATCTTTTGCTGGCAAATTCTGTGCTGGTTGTACTCATGCTGCTGATGATCGGCGCGCAAATGTTGCACCTTCTTTTAGAGCGCAGACGTGGAACAGCCGGCACGGGTCTCCACATCAGGCTGATCTCACTCTTTAGTATCATCGCACTCGTGCCAGCCATCTTAGTTGCGGTTTTTGCGACCGTTACCTTAAATCGAGGTTTGGACACTTGGTTTTCCGATCGCACCCGGGCGATTGTTGATACGGCCAGCACAGTTGCAGATGCATATTTGACAAACGCATCGGAGGCCACCCGTACAGATACAGCGAACATTGCTGCAGATTTGGTTCAGCAACTGAACGACTTTAACAATGATCGCCCAACATATTTGAAACGGATCGCGCGGCATGTAGCACTCCGCAACCTTGCAGCGGCTTACGTGTTTGATGGCTCGACAAAACAGATACAAGCAAACGTTACTGCTGATGAAAGAATTAAGTTCATTGCTCCGCCGCCCGAAGCAATCGCGAAAGCCGATAAAGGCGAATTGGTCGTTTTGCAACCAGGTCGAGGTGGCAACCTCGTTCGCGCACTCATAAAACTTCAAGGCTATCCATCGCACTTCCTTTACATTTACAGAATTGTATCGCCGGTGGTCATTGATCAGCTCACCAAAACGAGAGATGCAAAAGCGGAGTATGATCAACTGCTCAAACAGCGTGTGGGCGTGCAACTGACTTTCGGAACAGTCTACGCCGTTGTCGCGCTGATATTTCTGCTGGCCTCAATTTGGGCAGGCATGTGGTTTTCAGATCGGCTTGTGGCTCCAATCGTGCGTCTCCTCTCAGCTTCGCGGGAAGTTGCCAAGGGCGATTTCAATGCCAAGGTCAATGTGATCGATGGCCCCGGTGATTTGATGACGCTATCGCGGACATTCAACATGATGACTGACCAAATCAAATTTCATCAAGATCAGCTGGTGGAAACGAATGAACAGCTTGATGATCGACGTCGCTTTACGGAGGCGATGTTGGCGGGCGTCAGTGCGGGCGTTATCGGAATTAATCCAGATCATCGTATTTCACTCATCAATCGTTCGGCATTGGTTTTGTTGGGAAAACCAGAGGCAGAGTTCTTGGGGCAGCTCATCGAAGACAAGCTTCCTGACATGGCTCCAATTTATGCGCTGGCCCTATCGCGCCCCTCGGGAGCCGCAGAGGGTCAGGTGGATATGAAGATCAACAATCAAGACATCAGTTTCATCGTTCGCATTACAACTGAGCGCGGTGATGAAACTGAGCATGGTTATGTCTTGACCTTCGATGACATTACGCAGTTGGTTTCAGCGCAACGCAATTCTGCGTGGTCGGACATTGCGCGACGTATCGCCCATGAAATTAAAAATCCGCTCACTCCAATCCAGCTTTCTGCCGAACGTCTCAAGCGTAAATATTTAAAAGAGATCACGTCTGACAAAGCAGTCTTTGAACAATGCACTGACACCATTATCAGACAGGTTGGTGACTTAGGCAGGATTGTTGATGAGTTCTCTTCTTTTGCGCGAATGCCTTCAGCTGTACCTGAGCCTAACAACCTCAACGACGTGGTGCGTGATGCAACAGTTTTGCAGCGCGTGTCTGCAGATGATATTGACATTAATTTGAAACTAGCCGAGCCACCGTTGCAGTTTTCATTTGACCGCAGGCTTCTTACGCAAGCAATAACGAACCTTGTTAAAAATGCTCGCGAGGCGATTGAAGCCCGCGAAGATCAATCTCAACAAGGTAAGATTGATGTGGTTACTGGAATTACCAACGATATGCCCTATGTTGCTGTGATCGATAATGGCGTCGGCTTGCCGCAGGAAAATCGCAACCGTTTGGCTGAACCCTACATGACTACGCGTGAAAAAGGCACTGGCCTTGGTCTAGCTATCGTTAAGCGCATTATGGAGGAGCATGGCGGAAGACTGCGCCTTGAAGACGCGCCGGGCGGACAGGGTGCCAGTGTCACGCTTTTCTTTGCACCCAACTATAGTTTAATAGAGCAACTGGCTTAAATTGGAACATCATGGCAGCTGATATTTTAATCATAGACGACGAAGCCGATATTCGCGAATTGGTAGCAGGCATTCTGCAAGATGAAGGTTATGAGACGCGACTTGCGCATAACTCTGATGCGGCCTTGTCCGAAGTCGCGCAGCGCAAACCTTCGATGATTATTCTCGATATTTGGTTACAAGGTTCAAAGCTGGACGGGTTGGATTTACTGTTAGAGATTAAAAAGCTGCACCCTACATTACCGATCGTTATTATTTCCGGTCACGGGAATATCGAAACTGCAGTTGCTGCGATTAAGCGTGGTGCTTATGAATATATTGAAAAGCCATTCAATGCTGATCGGCTCATTTTAGTTATTGGCCGTGCGCTGGAAACTTCGCGCTTGATCCGCGAGAACAGTGAGTTGAAAGGCCGTTCTGGCCTTGATGCAGAATTAGTCGGAAATTCAGCCGCCATGCGCCAGTTGCGGCAATTGATGAAGAAGATAGCGCCCACAAACAGCCGCGTACTCATAACCGGCCCCATGGGGTCTGGAAAAGAAATGACGGCCCGCGCGCTGCATGCTCTGTCACTTAGGGCAAATGGAGCGTTCGTAGTTTTGAGTGCTGCTTCGATGGCACCTGAGCGCATGGAAGAAGAATTATTTGGTATTGAAACGGCGGGACAATCTTTACGCATCGGAGCACTTGAAGAATCCCACGGCGG
Source organism: Hyphomicrobiales bacterium (assembly GCA_025359045.1). Classification (GTDB taxonomy): domain Bacteria; phylum Pseudomonadota; class Alphaproteobacteria; order Rhizobiales; family Aestuariivirgaceae; genus Aestuariivirga. Next base: position 41,339 of record JANYHN010000008.1, read on the forward strand.
AACACTTTACATTGATGAAATTGCAGACATGCCACTGGAAACCCAAGCCAAAGTTTTGCGGGTGTTGGTCGACCAGACATTCCAGCGAGTGGGGGGTGTCAAAAAGGTGAAGGTCGATGTGCGCGTGATCACTTCGACCGCGAAAGATTTGCCGCAAATGATCATAGAGCAAAAATTCAGAGAAGACCTTTATCACCGCCTCGGCGTGGTGCCTATTCGTGTTCCAGCTTTGCATGAGCGGCGCGAAGATGTACCAGAATTGATTGATTATTTTGCAAAATCTTATTCGTCAGCATCTGGCCAGCCCTATAAAAAATTTGCCGCCGATGCCATGACGATGCTGCAAACCCGCGAATGGCCTGGAAATGTGCGTGAATTGCGCAACAACGTTGAACGCGTAATGATTGTTACTTCGGGCGATATTTCGGAGGAAATTACAACAGCGCATCTCAACTCAGATGCTGTCAATTCCTCCGCAGCACCAAGTTTGGGCGGTGAACATTTGCTGGCCATGCCATTGCGTGACGCCCGCGACGCTTTCGAGCGGGATTATATCACCGCCCAACTTTCACGGTTTGGAGGAAATATTTCGCGCACAGCAACGTTTATCGGCATGGAAAGGTCTGCTTTGCACCGTAAAATCAAGATGTTGGGGTTAACTGGCAAAGATAATGAGGAAAGTTGAACAAAGCATGCTTTTGCCACAATAAGTTTTATGTTATGGGTTTCGTAATCGCTACGTCCCCCAATAACAGAACAACAAGCGGAACACATCATGGCGCAAGAAAAACAACAAAATCTGCAAGACACTTTCCTCAATCACCTTCGCAAGACCAAAATGCCTGTTACGGTGTTTCTGGTAAATGGCGTGAAGCTTCAAGGCATCATTACCTGGTTTGATAATTTCTCGATGCTGCTGCGCCGCGATGGCGTTTCGCAGTTGGTTTATAAACATGCGATTTCGACAATTATGCCCGGCGGGCCAATCAGTCTGTTTGACGATGAGGCGCAAGGCGCGTGACAATTAAAAAACACGTTAAGGCAGGCGGTGGTGTTGATTTGCAAATGGAAGGACCGGTGGCCACGAAGGCTATCGTTCTTCACGTCGAGCGTAAATCACGCAGCCTCGTTAATTCGTTCGACCGGGATGCCAAGAGCAAACTAGACGAAGCCATAGGACTCGCCGAAGCGATCGATCTTGAAATTGTTGACACGGTTATTGCACCGTTGTTGAAGCCCAACCCGGCTCTTTATATCGGCAGCGGCAAAGCTAAGGAAATTGCCAAACTGGTTGAGGAAACAGAGGTCGAACTGGTCGTCGTTAACGCCCAGCTTTCGCCCATCCAACAACGCAATCTTGAAACAGAGTGGGGCTGCAAAGTGTTGGATCGCACAGGTCTGATCCTCGAAATCTTCGGACGGCGCGCCACTACGAAGGAAGGTATTCTGCAGGTCGAATTGGCGCATTTGAATTATCAGAAATCAAGGCTGGTTCGCTCATGGACGCACTTGGAAAGGCAGCGCGGCGGCTTTGGCTTCTTAGGCGGCCCTGGTGAAAGTCAATTGGAAATGGACAAGCGTTTGATTCAAGAACGCGTGACTAAAATTGAAGGCGAGCTTGAGACCGTGGTCAAGACTCGTGATCTGCACCGCAAGGGCAGGGAGCGCATTCCTTATCCAATCGTGGCACTCGTGGGTTATACCAACGCTGGCAAGTCCACGCTGTTCAACAAGCTGACCGATGCCAATGTGCTAGCCAAGGATTTGTTGTTTGCAACGCTTGATCCCACAATGCGCAACATCTCGTTGCCAAGTGGGCGCAAGATTATTTTGTCTGATACAGTGGGTTTTATTTCTGAACTGCCAACCAAGCTGATAGCTTCATTCCGCGCTACGCTTGAGGAGGTTTTGGCGGCGGATGTGATTTTGCATGTGCGCGACATCAGCCACAAGGAAACTGAAGCACAGGCGCAAGATGTGAAGCTGGTGCTTGAGGAATTGGGCATTGATGAGCAACGCCGCAGCCTGATCATTGAAGTGTGGAACAAGTCTGACTTGTTGGACGACACCGAGTTGGCCAACCGCAAAGCCATCGCCCAACGCCGCGAGGATGTTGTGCTGGTGTCATCACTTACGGGCGATGGCATAGACCGTCTGCTTGACGCTGTTGAGAACCGGCTCGGCAAGTCATCTACGCTTTATAGCATCACCATTGACCCGTCAGATGGCAAGGGCTTGGCTTGGCTTTACCAACGCGGCGAAGTATTCGAGACCAAGAATTTCGAAGACGGCCACACGTTGCTGACGGTACGTTTGGACGAAGACACGGCGGGGCAGGCGGAAGCAAAGTTCGGCAAGATGATGAAGGAAAAACGCTAGGGGAAAAGGTCAAAGGCCTCTCTCAAATTCCTTGGCCTGATTCCACAGTGCGTCCATCTCGGCCAGATCAGAATCTTTTGGCTGCTTGCCACGCTTCTCCAACTCGGTTTCAATGTAAGCAAAGCGCCGCGTGAACTTCTCATTTGTTGCACGAAGGGCCGCTTCGGGGTCTATCCCCAAATGCCTTGCCACATTGGCAAGCGCAAACAGTACGTCACCGAGCTCGCCAGCTTTATCAGCATCAGCGGCGGCGCGGAGTTCAGCAATTTCTTCGGTGATTTTATCGTAGACATTATCAACCGATGGCCAATCAAAGCCGACTTTGGCTGCTTTGGCTTGCAGCTTTACGGCCCTTGTTAGGCCGGGCAGGGCGATGGGCACCGTGCTGAGCAAACCCTGCTTGGGTTGGCCCAGTCGTTCTTTGGCTTTATGGGCTTCCCAGAACCCCTTGGCTACACCTGCGGCTTTTGCTTTTTCGTCACCAAACACATGCGGATGGCGGCGGATCATTTTGGTGACGACGGCTTCGATCACATCATCAAAGGTGAAGCTGCCTTCCTCGGCTGCCATTTGCGCATGATAGATGGGTTGCAACAGCAGATCGCCAAGCTCATCACAAAGATCGGCCTTGTTGTCGCGCTCGATGGCGTCGGCCACTTCATAAGCTTCTTCAATTGTGTAGGGCGCTATGGAGGCAAAGTTTTGCTCCAAATCCCATGGGCAGCCAGTTATTGGGGTTCGCAGTGCCGCCATGATAGCGCGGAGGGTGGTGATGTCGCGGGGGTCCATGGTGGTGGGATCAGTCATTTGTAGGTGTCCGATTTGGTGAAACAATGTTCTTGGGTGCGCGCATCTGTAGCGCGACCAATGTGCTAATTCTATCGGTTATTCCGGCGAGCAGGCGTTCACGACAAAAGGCCACACGTTAACCTCGCACTAACCATAAACTACCCAAATAGCCATGCAACATGGTTTGAGTCGCAATGGATACGACCCCGAAAAAACTGATCCGGCATATTTGGATGCTGGCGCTTATTGCGCTGGGGTTGTTGAGTCTTGCCGTTTTTTCAGAGGCCCGTGCGGCAACATGCGCGCCAGCAACTTCGCAGGGAACGGCCCCACCATCTTGGCAAACTTATTGCTGGATCGACATGACTTCATATAATAGCGCGACGGTGTTTGGAGCAGGTCAACCCTTTTCAATCACGCTGTCAGATGGTTCGGTTCTCTCATTTCTGCTCACTGGAAATTCCTCCAATGCTGGCATTATCGTCGCCAAACCTGCGCCTGCTTGGTCGGGGGCTGCTGTTGGTAATACCGCTTTCCTCGGGATACCCGGCAATCCAATTCTTTATTCAACAGCTGGCGGCACAATCAATTTAACGATGTCTAACATCGTTGTCACACCACCCAATGGGGTGGTTGCAACAGGCGAATTCAAATTTGTGGTAGCTGATGCTGAATCCACCAATAATTCCGAATCTTTAACATTTGTGACAAACGGTGGTGCTTGGACGATCGTTGATCAAGTCGATCCGATTTCCGGCGCAATATATCCCACACAAACAGGTGCGGGCACGGCAACGTTCAAAGAAACCGGTGTAGCTGGAACAGTAGGCGCCTATATTGTTGGCAGTTTAAGCCCGAGCACGGTTAACGTTCAACTGGTCTCTGGTGGTTTGCAAGGCGTCATGCTGGCTTTGCAATATTCAACTGTGACGGCAAACAAAGTGATCGGCACTGGCCGTGCCAATAGCGCTGATCAATTTACATATGGAGCACAAGCAACGAGCAATGCTGCGATCCTTTCATCCGTAACGTCGTCGGGTGCGGGGCTTGGACCATTCGGTGCTGCAGTGGCCACATTGTCTTCTGGCGTGGGCGTAACGGTAAGTGAGAAGATGGCGGCGGGTAGCGTCAGTAATTTAACGCAATATACGACAAATATGAACTGCACGAATGGCTTTGCAGGTTCACCCACACCACTGCCAACCAATCAGCCAATCACCACATTCAATTTCGGTTCAACGGCTTATGGCGATGCCATTTCCTGTACTTTTACGAACACGCCTAAACCTGCAACTGTGACATTGCAAAAAATTACCACCGCCGCAATCGGTGGGCCTTTTACGTTTACCTCAACTAACTTGGCTTTTAGTCCAACTGCGATCACCACAACGGCGGCCAGCACGGCCACACCAGCATCTCCAGCGGCAATTAACGTAACGGCCTATAATACGGCTGTCACAATTACTGAAACTCCTGCCACAAACTTTAGCGCAACGGCCGCAACCTGTACCGACGCTAATTCCGCCATCACTGGAAACCCAGCAAGCTTTGGCGCACTGGCTGGCAATGTTTTGACAATTCCTGCTGCCAATGTTCTTGCCGCTGCACAAATCAAATGTACGATCACCAACGCCGTCAACACTGCCACTGTGGCTACGGTTGCTGTTCAGAAAATCACATTGGGCGCAGCAGGGGGCCCTTTCACATTTACCGCCACCAACTTAGCGTCAAACCCCGCGGCGATTACCACTGCAAGCACAGCGACAGCTTACCCGGCAGTGCCCGCACCAATTCTAGCCAATGCGACGGGAACAGCAGTCACGATCACAGAACCTGTGGTCACCAATTTTACACTTACAGCCGCAAGCTGCACCGATGCAAATTCCGTTGCTTCCGGCAACCCTGCAGGTAGTTTTGGAACTTTTGCAGGCACGGTGCTTACCATTCCGGCCACCAATATTCGCGCCAAAGCGCAGATCACCTGTACGATCACCAACACAGTCAACCCCGCTATTCCAGTGGTTGCCATCCAGAAAATTACGACAGGCATTGTTGGTGGGCCCTTCAGCTTCACAGCCACAAACTTAACAGGCCTGCCGCCGAACATTACCACCACTATTGCGGGAACAGCAGCTCCAACGACGCCGATCAACAACACTGTGACCAATAGCGCCAATCCGGTGACATTGACCGAAGCTGCGAGTGTTAACTTCACTCTATCGACGGGTGCATGCACTGACACCAATTCTGGCACAACAGGCAATCCCGCAAGCTTCGGTACTTTAGCTGGTAGCACCATCACGGTTCCTGCAATCAATTTGAAGCTTTTCTCAAAGATCGTGTGCACCTTCACCAATGCGCCCAAGCCAGCGACACTGGCATTACAGAAAATTACTTCTGGTTCTTTCGGCGGGCCGTTCACTTTCACAGCTACGAACCTTGCTTCAAATCCAGCAAACATTACAACCGTTGCTGCAGCCACTGCCACGCCTGCATCTCCAGCTACCATTCAAGTGACAACCGCAAATACACAGGTTCAAATTACCGAGGCAGCCAATGCCAGCTTCACGGCGACGGCGGCATCCTGCACCGATGCGAATTCAGGTTTTACAGGCAACCCCGCAAGCTTCGGAAGCCTTGCGGGCAATGTGCTCACGGTTCCTTCGGCCAATGTTTTGCCTGCTGCTCAAATCAATTGCACAATAACCAACGCGGCCAATCCAGCAACAGTTGCCGTTCAAAAAATCACAACCGGTGGGCTAGGGGGCCCGTTTAACTTTGCGGTCTCAAATATGGCCTCTGCACCGCCTGCTATTACAACGTCAACAATTGGTTCTGCCGCACCAGCTTCGCCGGCGGCTGCCAATGTCAGTGCTTTAAATTCAATCGTGCAGATTTCCGAAGGCACAAATCCATTTTTCACGATTGCAAGTGCCAGCTGTACGGATGCCAATTCTGCGGTCACAGGTAATCCGGCCAGCTTCGGAACTTTAACTGGCTTGTTGATTGCAATTCCTGCCGCCAATGTATTGCCAGCAGCGCAGATCAATTGTGTTTTCACCAATGCTGGCAAAGCGCCCACGATAAGTCTGCAGAAGGCACTAACTGCATCAGGCAGATTAGCGGCTGCCGATCAGTTTTCTTTAAGCGCCACTGGCACGGGTGCTCCAGGCGCAGTTACAACCACAGGCGCAGGCGCTGGCATTACATCTGCAGCTCTCAGTTTTACAGGCACAACTAACTCTGCATATACACTGAATGAAGCAATGGCCGCTGGCTCAACTTCGCTCATCACAGCTTATTCAAAAACAGTCGTGTGCAGCAATGCAAACGCTGTCGGTACGAATGTGGCATCCATCAATACGTTGCCCATCGCATTCACGGCCAAGGGCGGTGATGCAATAAGTTGCACAATCACCAATAACGGTACACCAACGCCAAATCTATCCATCAGCAAATCATTCTCGACGTCCACCACGCCGGTCGTACTAGGGCAGGCGATCACATACAGTTATGTGGTTACCAACATTGGAAATGTGCCGGTGCAGAACATCAAGATTAGCGACTTGCATGGTACTCCGGCTATGCTCGTCCCAACGGGTGGCGCTGGAGTTAAAAGTGAAACGCTAACAACCGCTGGCCCACTCGGCGCCGGAGCTTCGCCGGATACGACCCCAAATGACGGCATTTGGACCACGTTGGCGCCGGGGGCTACTGTCACGTTTACTTATGCTCATGTTGTGACTCAGGCTGAAATCGATAACGGGTGATTGATCTGTCGTACTAAGAATCCAAGCTTGGACATATCATTCGCATAATATATATTATGGAATATTTTATTCAGTAATATATTAGGTAGACGGAAGAGATAAGTTGGCCCCATCAGTGGGTTAAGAGACGATGCTGATGATTTGCATCAGGCTTCGAACTGCATTCCATCAAAGGCAGGCATTACGTTGGGCGGCAGTTCTTTGCATAATGTTTCGTAATCGAGATCAATGTGCAAGTTTGTGATGATGGCTTGTTTGGGCTTCATGCGTGCAATCCATTCTAGCGTTTCGGCCAATGAGAAATGGCTGGGATGCGGCCTATAGCGCAGCGCGTCGATGATCCAGATGTCGAGTCCTTCGAGGTGCTTCAAGCTGGAATCTGGAACACCGTTCACGTCTGGCGTGTAGGCCACATTGCCGACACGAAAGCCCAGCGCATCAATGTTGCCATGTTGAACTTTGAACGGCAAAGAGGATAGGGCGCCGCCCTGCCCTTGGGTTCGTATTTCTCGACCGTCTTGGATCAGCTGATGTTCGGCGATGGGCGGGTAATCGCTGCCTTGGGGCGATATGAAACAATAGGCGAATCTGTGCATCAACATCTCGGCCGTCGGCGTATCGGCCCAGATGGGAATGCGCTGACGCTGGCGAAGGTAGAATACGCGCAGTTCGTCGATACCATGCGTATGATCAGCATGTTCATGGGTGTACCACACACCATCTATGGCGCCGACATTGTTACTCAGCATTTGTTCGCGCATGTCGGGCGATGTGTCGATTATAACGCGCGTGGTGCCTTGGCCTTTCGTTTGTTCCAACATTATCGAGCAACGGCGACGTCGGTTTTTGGATTCGGTTGGATCACATACACCCCAGTCATTACCAATGCGTGGCACTCCGCCAGATGAGCCGCAGCCCAATATGGTAAATTTTACCGTCAAGAAAAAGCCGCGGGACGCGGAACTTTGCTAAACAGATTGAAAAAATTATCGCTGGTGATCTTGGCCATTTGATCCGCTGAAACACCGCGCGTGGATGCCAGTGTTTCAAGAGTCTTTACGACGAAGGATGGCTCATTGGATTTACCGCGATATGGCACGGGCGCTAAAAACGGCGCGTCGGTTTCAACAAGCAAACGGTCTTGTGGCAAAGCCTTGGCAGTGACGCGCAGCTCTTCCGCTGATTTGTATGTGAGGATTCCTGAGAACGATACGGTGAGACCCAACTCTACTGCACGTTCCGCCAAATATTGCTTTGATGTAAAGCAATGGAGCAGGGCTTTGAAAGCGCCCTTCCCCATCTCGTCTTCAAGCACGCGTATCGTATCGTCTTCTGCTTCGCGGGTGTGGATCACCAGTGGCAATCCAGTTTCCCGCGCGGCCGCGATGTGGCTACGGAACCCGTGCATCTGTGCTTCGCGTGGCGAGTTGTCATAGTGATAATCAAGGCCAACCTCTCCTATACCGACGACTTTTGCATGACGGGTGAACTTCACCAAATCAGCCGAAGTGACATCGAGTTCTTCATGCGCGTTATGTGGATGTGTTCCCACGGTGCAAAAAACATTTTCATATTTTTCTGCAATAGCCAGAAGAGTCGGGAAATTTTTAACGCGCGAAGAGATCGAAAGCATTAGGCCAACACCAGCATCATCGCAGCGCTTGAGCATGGCGGGCAAATCTTCGGCCAAGCCTTCATAATCGAGATGGCAATGGCTATCGACGATTTTGTGCATCAGACTTTCTCCGCCTCTTCTACGAAGCGTGGAAAAATTGGAGTCGGAGTTGGTAAGACTGTGCCAGAAACCAAGCGCTTGCCGATTGAGACAAAGCCGCGCTGTTCAGCAGGAATGGCCAACACGTCAAGCAGCTTAGCAGCTGACCCCGGCACATAAGGTTGAATAAGTATGCCGATCATGCGCACCACTTCTGCCGTCACATAAAGCACCGTTTCCATTCGTGCTGGATCGGTCTTCTTCAGTGCCCAAGGCTCCTGCCCTGCGAAATAACGATTGGCTTCGGCCACGCAACGCCAAATCACGTCCATGGCTTTGGTGATAGCATAGGCATCATGGTGCTCACGAACTTCGAAAAGCATTGCATCCGCCTGCGCCAACATCGCTTTTTCAGCATCAGATAAATCACCGCTTTTAGGAACGAGACCGCCGCAGTTCTTATTCACCATTGAGAGCGAACGTTGCGCCAGATTGCCAAGATCATTTGAGAGATCAGCATTCATCCGCGCCACAATCGTCTCGTGGGTAAAGCTTCCATCTTGTCCAAATGGAACTTCGCGCATCATGAAATAGCGCACGGCATCTAAGCCGTAACGCTCAATTAAATCCACATGGCCCACCACGTTGCCAGTGGACTTCGACATTTTCTCGCCTTTGTTGAATAAGAAACCATGCACAACAATATGGGCGGGCAAGGGCAGCTTGGCAGACATTAAAAACGCTGGCCAATAAATGGCGTGGAAGCGCGTGATGTCTTTACCAATCACGTGGGCCGAAGCTGGCCAATAATGCGCCTTTGGCCCTGTGGTGTCGGGGAAACCTGTTGCGGTAATGTAGTTGGTTAATGCATCAACCCACACATACATAACATGTTTTGGATTTCCCGGCACTTGAATACCCCAATCAAAAGTGGTGCGGCTGATGGAAAAATCTTTCAGGCCGCGCTTCACGAATGACAACGTCTCGTTGCGATATTGATCAGGCACGATGAAATCAGGATTGGCTTCATAATATTCAAGCAATGGCTTCTCATAGGCAGAAAGGCGGAAGAAATAACTCTCCTCTTCTACCCATTCAACAAGTGTGGATGTCTTGACTGAAAACCGCCTGCCCTCACGCTCTTCGGTTTCATCTTCATCGTAATAGGCTTCATCTCGCACTGAATACCATCCAGCATATTTGGACAGATAGATATCGCCATTGGCCTCCATGCGTTTCCACATTTCAGTGACGGAATCTTTGTGGCGTTCAGAGGTAGTGCGCACAATATCGTCGGTGCGGGCGTTCAATTGTTCGCCCATGGCTTCAAATTGCGCGGCAGTGCGGTCCGCCAGTGCCTGGGGCGTAATGCCTTCTCGCGCCGCAGTTTGTTGCATTTTCTGGCCGTGTTCATCCATCCCTGTGATGAACAAAACATCAGCCCCATCCAAACGCTTGAAGCGTGCCAGAACATCGGTGGCGATACGTTCGTAAGCATGGCCAATGTGGGGGGCACCATTTGCATAGGGAATGGCAGTCGAAATCAAATAAGGAAGTTTGCTCATGGCGGCATCAATGCCAAGGAATCACGCCGCCTTCAAGGCATCATTCACCAGACTAATGGCCGCAATCACCGCCTGCCTGCGATCGAGGTTAAAGGCATTGGTCAGGCGAATGTTTTCAGCGATCTTGGCATGGGCTTCGGCCAGCTTAGCATGGGCCTTTACAGCGGCTTGCTCACCCACCCAATTCAGCAATAAATCGGAGAATAAGTTGAAATCATCGATAGTCGCCGCGCGTCCGCCAAACTTGGCACTTAAGGCAGCGATTGCAGAACTGTTCCATTTCGTCACCTTTAAAAAGGCATCAAACGCCTTTGCGCCATCCGACGACAAAAGCTGAAGCGCCCTGCCCGGACTGCCGTTGCTGAGCCGAGCTGCCATTTCCAGTGCGTCACCTTCAGGTGATTTTTCCAATGGCAGAGCCGAAACCACATTGATAACTTGTGAGTCCGAAATCCCTTTAAGCACCAGTCTTGTACAGCGCGATTTCATCGTACGCAGTAATCTCCCTGGATTATGGCAGAGCAGCAATAACAAACAGTTAGCTGGCGGCTCTTCAACCAGTTTAAGAAGCGCATTGGCCGATTCCCCGCTCAGATCATCTGCGGCATCCACAATCCCAACACGCCAACCACCCGATGAAGTATGCGAGAAAAACTCAGAAAGGCCCCGCGCATTCTCAACCGAAATCTCCGCTTTCAGTTTGCGCGGCTTTGAATCATTCAGCTGCCGCTCGAGTACGAATAAATCTGGATGCGCTCGTGCTCCAATCCAGCGCTCAGTTTGGGCTAAGTTCTTTTGACCCAAAACCTGAGCGGCAAATTTATATGCCAAACTTGCCTTGCCAACACCTTTAGTTCCGGTGATCAGCCACGCATGGTGAAGTTTACCCGCTGTAAAGGCTTGCGTGAAATGCGTTTGCGCCGCCTCATGGCCCACAATCAACGGCGCAAAGCGAGGATGCCAAGCGACCTCGCGCGGATCTTCGTTCATTTCAGCCATTGATATGGTTCCAAATTGTGCGGGCGACAATATCAATTGAATCCGCCGCGTTGATCACACGGCATCGCTCTAAATTATGCGCGGCAATGTCCAAAAACCCATCACGCAATCGTTGATGAAAGGCCAGCCCCATGCGCTCATAGCGATCTTCTTTGCCTTTACCTTGCTTGGTCGCTCGTTCCAATCCAACCAATGGATCAAGATCAAAGACAAAAGTGATGTCGGGCCTCGTTAAACCCACAATCGAGCGTTCTAATTCGTCGATCAAATGAAATGTGCAAGCGCCTGCATAGCCCTGATAAGCACGCGTTGAATCCATAAAGCGGTCAGAGAGCACAGTCATGCCACCCGCCAACGCAGGCCTGATGATGTTGTTTAAATGATTGTCGCGCGCAGCATAATTAAGAAGTGCTTCCGCTTCAGCAGTCCATCTTCCCGATTCGCCCGTTACCAACAGTGCACGAACAGCCTCACCATCGGGCGTTCCACCAGGCTCTCGGGTCGACACCACAGGTTTACCTAAACGTTCAAAGTGCTCGGCCAACAGCTTAATCTGCGTGGATTTTCCGCTGCCTTCGCCGCCTTCAAATGTGATAAACATTAGCCGCCGAATGCCATGATCAAAACGCTGTCCCACGCTTTCTTCCACATGCTGGCGACGGCAGAAACATCCTCAGCCACTTCCAAAGGTGCGTCTGCAATAGGTTTACCATCAATCAAAATTCGCACTGTCCCCACAATCTGCCCGCCTGTTACGGGTGCCATTAACGGGCCTGAGTAGCTCATCTTAATTTCAGCTCGGTCTTGTTCAGCCGGAGATAAAGCCACCTTCATGGCATCATGTACTACGAGATTTACCCAATGTTCCGCGCCGCCCCAAACACGCGCGCGCGATACTGTTTCGCCTTGGCCATAAACGTCGATCACCTTGAATTGCCCAAAGCCCCAATCCATGAGTTTCTGGGCTTCAGCTTTGCGGTCATTGATTGAATTCAATCCAGCAACAACCAAAATCAAACGTCGGCCATCACGCATCGCAGAGCCTACCAAGCCATATCCTGCTTCCTTGGTGTAACCTGTCTTCATACCATCAGCGCCGGGATAATCCTTGAGCAGCGGGTTGCGGTTTTGCTGGTTGATCTTGTTCCACAGGAATTCAGGTTGGCCATAAATTTTGTAGTAATCAGGATGAGTAGTTATGATGTAATGCGCCACGATTGAGAGATCGCGCACGCTCATCTTGTGGTTCGGATCGGGAAGTCCAGTCGCATTGGCAAATGTACTGTTTTTGAGGCCCAGCTCCCTGGCCTTATTGGCCATGCGCTGGGTGAAAGCTTGTTCAGAACCTGACATGCCTTCGGCCAAAACAATGCACGCATCATTGGCGGATTGGATGATGGCCGCATGAATTAAATCATCGACTTTGATGCGCGAATTGACCTCGGCATACATGGTTGAACCGCCTGCCGCCCCGCCACCGCGTTTCCAAGCGTCAGTGCTGACGATAAACTCTTGATCAAGTTTCAGGCTTCCGGCTTTCAATGCATCAAACACAATTGTCTGCGTCACGAGTTTGCTCATGCTGGCTGGTGGAATGGCAGTATCGGCATCTTTTTCGTAAAGTACGATGCCGGATTTCGCATCAATCAAAATCGCCTGAGTAGCCTTGGTTTCAAATATCGGAGCATCCTGCGCTTGGGCAAGACCAAACATGCAAGCGAACGCAAAGATTACAATTCGAATATTTCCCATCGCTATGGTGTAATTCTTAGGCGATCAAAAAGCAAATTATGTTGGAGGCAGGCGCCAATCAATTTCGCCACGATCCTTCGACTTTAAAAACATATTCGCCTGTGAAAACGGCTTTGATCCGAAAAATCCATTATGGGCCGAAAGCGGCGATGGATGAACCGACTTCAACACCAGATGTTTGGATTGATCGACAAAAGCCGCTTTCTTCTGCGCATAACTGCCCCAGAGTATAAAAACCACGGGGTTTGGTTGATCGTTCACCAATTGGATAATGGCATCGGTGAACCGCTCCCAGCCCCTGCCCTGATGTGAGGCTGCTTTTCCGGCCTCAACTGTCAAAACTGAATTCAACAGCAAAACACCCTGCTCTGCCCAAGATTTGAGGTTGCCATAATTTGGTGGATTAAAGCCCAGATCGGCTTTGATTTCTTTGTATATGTTTATCAGAGATGGCGGCGGGCGCACACCGTGCTGGACGGAAAAGCAAAGCCCGTGCGCTTGGCCCTCGCCGTGATAGGGATCTTGGCCAAGGATCAACACGCGGACATTTTCCAGAGGCGTTGCATCAAGGGCCGCAAACCATTCAGAGCCCTTTGGGTAAATCACTTTGCCGGTATTTTTTTCCGCCAAAAGAAACCTTTTGAGTTCAGCCATATAACTTGAATTAAACTGCGGCTGCAGCGGCGTTAGCCAACTTTCATTTAGACTGACCACTACTATGGTTTTGCCATCGAGGCGTAACCCGCACCTGCCATGGCCGACAACATTTCATCGACCGTTGATTTTTGATCATCGAACTTCACGGTGGCCGTTTTATTTACCAATGAAATTTTTACATCCGACACGCCAGTCAGCGCTGCCAAAGTATTCTTGATATTATGCGGGTCTGGCCCGCACACCATTGTGGCAACGTCTATAACAATCTGTTTTTCCGCGCACCAAAGATTGGTCGCAAAGCTTAGATATATCGCAAATATGGTAAGCATTAATCGCATAGCGGACACTATAAACGAAATCGCGGGATTTTGCGATCAACTATTTGGGATAGACTAGAAACGTGCCCGTGCCGTGGGCATAAAGTTTACCCGCAAGGTCGGTCACTTTGGCCTCAGCTGTCAACATTGTACGCCCCGCGTGTAGTACAGTGCCGGTGGCAACGAGTTCACCTGTTTCGATATCAATCTTACGGATGTAATTCACATTCAGAACCACAGTGCCAACGCCAGTGGCGGCGGGAAGCTTTGTGAGCACGGCAGAGCCCATGCAATTATCAATAAGTGTGGCAGTAAAACCGCCATGGATGCGCATCATCGGATTGTAAAATTTGGCTAGCGGCATTGCTGAGACCTTAACTTCGCCATCAGCCACAAAAATTGTTTTCAGGCCCATGGTTTGGGCCATTGGTGATTGGTCGCCCTCGCGCAGCAACTTGTTCATCAGTTCGAGGCCTGAGAGCTTATTGAAATTTGAAAATGCGATTTTGGCTTGATCTATATCTGAAATTGTCATTTGCGAACCGGTAGCTCCAGATAGGTGGGGATTATAATTTTAAGTTCTGCAAATTTCTTGGTGATGGCCATACGAATATCGCTGGCCACTTGGGGGCCTTCGAACACATCGGCCACATGTCCCCTGATTTCAAAATCCAAAGTTGCTGGAGAAAAACGTGCTAGTTGCACTATTGGTGGGGGATAGCGCAACACTTTGGAGTTGGCCACCACGAGTTCCTTTAACACTTGCGCGGTGTGCTCTGCGTCAATGTTATGGTCTACGCCTACCGTCACCAAAAATCTTCCAAGCGTATCTCGGTGAGTCCAATTGCGGACGGCTTCCGTGATCAACAATGAATTCGGCACGATGATGGTACAATTGTCGAAGGTTTCTATTTCGGTTGATCTGACATTGATTTTTTTAACAATACCCTCGCCTGCCGCCACGACCACCCAGTCGCCCACCCGCACGGGCCTTTCTGCCAACAAGATGAGGCCTGACACGAAATTATTGACAATAGATTGCAAGCCGAAGCCGATGCCGACGCCCAATGCGCCTGCAATAATGGTGAAACTTGAAAAATCAAATCCACCTGCGCTCAAAGCCAATGCCGCTGCTAAAATATAACCAAAATAATTGGCACCAGTTTTGACAGAATTCTGAACGCCTTTGTTCAATTTGGTTTGAGTGAGAACGCGGCGATCCAACCAGCTGGTGATGAATTTGGTGATCAGGACACCAACTGCAAACAAGGCTATCAGCCCAAGTATATTGATCGGTGAAATATAAAAGTTTCCAAACCGAATACCGACAATTGCGCTGTTGAGCAAAGACTTGAAACTAATCCATGTCAGCGTCCAAATGGCAAACAACCAAGGTATACCAAGGGTGACAACGAGGATATCCGACAAAGTGCGAATTGCGAGAGCCAATCTTCCGATGCCGCGCTCAGATATACCAGTGAGGACTCTTATGCGTTTACCGACGGTTTGATCTTTGTCTTGCAGCGCTTCGACAAAGGCATCAACCAAATGGTGTACCAGCACCATGAGAATGATGACGAGCAAGGTATCCAGAATTTTGCTGGCAATGAAATATGCCAGCGCCAAATATCCAAAAATCAAACCAAATACGGCGATGATCAAAAGCAGCCATTGCAGAAAACTGAATTGTACAAACCACGTTAAGTAATGTGGCTCTGGAACATTGTTGGGGGCTTCCCGCGATTGCTGTTTGAGGATCAGCAATAGGAGGCCGACCAGGAAAATCAGCGCAGTAGATGCCAAGGCTGATTGCCCCGCGACGAGACTGAGGGGCAATAGTAATTGATCACTCAAAAACGAAATCTGGCCGCTAACGTTTTGGACAATTGAACAAAGTGCCACAAAAATTGGCACTGTTCGTGCTGCAGCTTCGTCAATGGCGACCAATCTCAATTCTGGCTTTCCAGGCGCACAGATCAAATAGGCGACAGATGATTGGAAAATGACCGGAATAACGATGCTGGCGAAGGCTGTGACAAGGAGATCAAACCGTGGCGTTGAAAGCCCAGCCAAAGCGATTGATGTCATGAGAAGAAAATTGGACACGAGCAAAATTATTGAAATTATTATGATGCTACCAACCACGCGCCCGAGGCGGCGCAATGGTGAATAAACTACGTCTGGTGCAGTGGCTATCTCCAGCCAACCACTCATCAAGCGTTTTGAAAAACGATAAATTATTGCAAGAACGAGAAAGAATGCTGGCAGCAACCCAAGGCCAGTCCATTGCGCTACTCGGCTTTGACTGTCCCACCAGCCCGATACCAAGCTTGAAAGTCTTGTTCCAAGCGATGCAACGCCTGTGGCGGTGTCAATCCATAATTGTGGATTAAAGATTGATTTGTCGGGCTTGAATACACGCTGCAAGAATTGCGTTCTTTGCAGTGCAGAAATTTTGCCCGTCGTTTGCTCGGCCTCAATACCGAGAAGTTCAAATTGTTTCTGTGCAGCGGAAAGCCTGGCTACTGCGCTATTTAAGGTTTGGCGTTGGGCCGCGATGGCGCTGGTTTCTCCGTGGCCTTCTGTAGGGATGGGGCCGAGTTGATTTAATTGCTGAGTGAAGTCTTTGAGCGGTGCGTTTAACGCATTAACTTGAGCCAGCGAATCCAAGCGGAGTTTTTCAATCATATTTCGCTGCGTTGCTAATTGATCGTCGGCCACATCCGTTTGCGATATGGCGTTTTGGACTCGCTCGAGATCTGACCTTGTCGATTGAGCCGCGGTTTCGGCGCTGGTCAGCGTTGCGTCATCGAAGGCACGGGACGTCGTTGTTAAAAACAGCATCGCAACAACGATGCTCAAGGCCCTGATGATGGGGCCGATCTTCATTTTATACCAGACGACTTTGCACGATGGCCGCTTTTATAAATGACGAGAAAAGCGGGTGTGGTGCCATGGGTTTCGATTTGAGCTCAGGGTGATATTGAACACCAATAAACCATGGATGATCGGGATATTCAACTGTTTCGGGCAATAATCCATCGGGTGACATGCCAGCAAATTTCAGACCAGCTTGTTCCAGCCTTAAACGATAGGCGGTGTTGACTTCATAACGATGACGGTGGCGTTCCGAGATTTGAGTGTCGCCATAAATTTCAGCAATATGGCTGCCTTTTTGAAGCGTTGCATCAAACGCGCCGAGGCGCATTGTGCCACCAAGGTCGCCGCCTTGTTTGCGAATTTCAAGTTCGTTGCCCTTCATCCATTCTGTCATCGTGCCGACCACAGGTTCATTCGTATCGCCAAATTCTGTGGAAGAGGCATTTTCGATGTGGCATAAATTGCGCGCTGCTTCGATGCAAGCCATTTGCATGCCAAAGCAAATTCCGAAATAGGGAACTTCCTTGGTGCGAGCGAACGTCGCGGCTTTAATTTTGCCTTCAGCGCCGCGCTCACCAAAACCGCCCGGAACAAGAATGCCGTGCACGCCTTCGAGATAGGGTGCGGGATCTTGTTTCTCGAATATCTCAGATTCGATCCATTCAACATTCACCTTCACGCGGTTGGCAATGCCACCATGCACCAAGGCTTCCTTTAAAGATTTATAGGCGTCAAGAAGACCTGTGTATTTGCCCACCACAGCAATCGTCACTTCGCCTTCAGGATGGGCGATGCGGTCTTGAATATCATCCCACACTTCGAGCTTGGGGCGTTTGGCATCAGTAATTCCGAAAGCCGCTAACACTTCATCATCAAGGCCTTCTGCGTGATAGGCGCGCGGAACATCATAGATATTGGCCACGTCCAAGGCTTGGATCACTGCACTTGGGCGAACATTGCAAAACAGTGCAATCTTTTTGCGCTCAGTGGCTGGAATTTCGCGATCAGCACGGCAGAGGAGAATATCAGGTTGAATACCAATGGAGCGGAGTTCTTTTACAGAGTGCTGGGTTGGTTTGGTTTTCAGTTCGCCTGCAGTTGGAATATAAGGCATCAGAGTGAGATGGATATAAATGCAATTGCCACGCGGTTGCTCTTGGCCAAATTGACGAATGGCTTCGAAAAATGGCAAGCCTTCAATATCGCCCACTGTGCCGCCCACTTCAACGAGCACAAAGTCTGCGCCGTCTGCATCAGCTTTCACGAAATCTTTGATCGCATCAGTCACATGAGGAATAACTTGCACAGTGCCGCCGAGGAAATCGCCACGGCGTTCTTTGGCGATAATCTCTTGATAGATCTTACCGGTGGTGATGTTGTCGAGCTTGTTGGCGTGGCGGCCTGTAAAACGTTCGTAGTGACCAAGGTCGAGATCAGTTTCAGCACCATCATCGGTCACAAACACTTCGCCATGTTGATAGGGGCTCATCGTGCCGGGGTCGACATTGAGATAAGGGTCTAGTTTCCGCAGCCGCACCTTATAGCCACGAGCTTGCAACAAAGCGCCGAGTGCCGCTGATGCTAGACCTTTGCCGAGGGATGAAACCACGCCGCCTGTTATGAAGATATATCGCGCCATGGGAAATCACCCTAACCCGCCTTGACCTTGATTCGAAGCAAAGTTTGGCTTGTTCGTTAAATTGTGGAAAGCTGTGAAACATTATCTGTTTCACAGCAAATTGTTAGTTGGTTGGCACAACCGGCTTAGACGGATCAAGCTTCGGCAACAAACCTGCGCCCGATGGTGCGGCAGGCGCTGGCGCTGTGCCACCGGCTGGGGCGGTTTGCGGAGTGGCTCCCGTATTAATAATTGATGCCGTGCCAGATTTATGGTTGGCCAGCATGGTGAGCGCCACCGAAGTCGCAAAGAAACAAGCTGCTAAAATTGCCGTTGCGCGCGTTAAAGTATTGCCAACACCGCGCGAGGAAAACAAATTGCCACCGCCCCCGCCCCCAATACCCAATGCCCCGCCCTCAGAACGCTGAAGCATCACCAGGCCAATAAGAGCCAAGGCGACGACGAGGTGGACGGCGAGTAAAACTGATTGCATGTCATATATCCAAACTGATTTTGCGTTGCTTTAGCGATTAGATGGGGCGCTGGCAACTGGTGTTCAAGGGTATGGCGGATGCGACTTGTGGCAGGTTCCCCCGCCACAAGCGCCACCCCTACTCCGTCTCATACCGAAACTGGACGTTTCCAATGATAATGTGGTGCTCGTTCACCTCGCAGGAAGCGTGTAACATCTACTGCGTCGATCACCATGGAGATCAGGTTTGTAACAAACAGAACATGCAACCATTGCGCCAGGCTAGGATCAGCATTGATCAAATCCAAGCGGGTTGCCATCCAGGCAAACATCGGCATCCACATGATATGAGCCGCGCCCAACACACGCGTAAAACCGATCCGTCCATAGATAAATGTCTGCGCCACAACGGCAACGCCCGTAACGGCCAACACCACTTGCGCCTCGATATGGGTGATGAAGAACAAGCAGGCGGCATTCACGCCCACAAGCCACACGTTCCATAACCGCGCTAAGAGGTGATAGCGCAGATAGACCACGCCAAACAGTTCCAACATATGTTTCAGAAAAACCATCATCGTATTCTCCATTTTTGTGTTCGTTAGACTGATGGAATATTGGGTTTGGCTTGTTGCTGATACTGCGCCACAGATACCAATCAACTACGTTTTGCGTAGTTGGCGCGCGTGGTGATACAAGCTACTCTGCAGGCCTTGGATAAAGGTGCGTCATGAAAAAATATGGTCAATTCTGCCCTGTGGCAAAGTCCGCTGAGATTCTGGGCGATCCATGGTCGATTCTGATTGTGCGCGAGCTGCTTTTGGGCAGCAACAGGTTCAACCTTTTGCAAAAGGGTCTACCCCGCATATCTCCCACCGTGCTCAATACCCGTCTCAAGGAACTTGAGGCCCGCGGCGTTATCATAAAACGCCGCCAAAAAAACGCACGCGGCCATGACTATCTCTTGACGCCAGCAGGGCGCGAACTTTCCAACGTCATAGATTCGCTTGCGGTATGGGGAATGCGTTGGGCGCGTGAAGAGATGGACGTACAAGATTTTGACGTCAGTTTTCTGATGTTTGATATCCAGAGAAGAATCGACGCTGCAGCCCTGCCAGATGGTGAAACTGTGCTGTGCTTTAATTGCACAGACATCAAGAATTTCAATCGCTGGTGGCTGGTGTGCGAAGGCAGCGACGTTGACCTGTGCTATGAAGACCCGGGAAAAGACGTGGATATTTATGTCACTGCATCATCCAAAAATTTGATTGAAGTTTGGATGGGTGATGTGCCGTTGGCCAAAGCCTTAAAGTCAGAAGCGATTCAATTGGTGGGGGAGCGCCATTTGATCAAGTCTTTCCCAAAATGGTTTGTGCTGTCTGCCGCGGCTCATACGCCAAGGCCAAACCAAAATGAAGCAATGCTCGTTCGCAACAACTAATCAAAATGTCACGTTTCTTTGTTGTAGATATACCTAAACGTACAACAACTCGCCCCACCCATAATCGTCTGCGCCCTATTCAGCTTGATCTTCGGGTCATAGCCCTCACAAAACGTGCCATCGCGATTGCAAGACATCAAATGCCCAATCTTGCCCAGCCCCATGTCTTTATAAGTCTCAGCATATTTGCAGCGCGTCACATTGAAATCGAAAGTCGTGTCGTCGGCTTTGAGCACATCAATCTCAAGCGCCCCATCCGCCGTCCAAAGCTCATAGAGCTTAATAAAATCTGCCATAGAAGTAACGCCACCCGGCGCCTTATCCGCAAAGGATTTCCCCTCAGCAATTGCTGCCTTTTTAATAGCAGAATCCAGAATTTCCCCCGCCCGAGTCTCGCCCAGCTGCGCCACCATCTCGTCATAGATGGGGCCGATCACTTGAGCTTGAAGTTTACGTTTGGTGAGGGTGGGGAGTTCGGTCATGGGGAAAGCCTAGTCTGTGTGGTGCGTGAACGACAAGGGGTTGGATGTTGATGAAGAGTTTGTTGCCTCCCCTTTGCAAATCCTCCCAATTCCGTCAGCCCGGCGAAGGCCGGGCTTGGGCTTAGGTTGGTGGTAGCCTAGCCCCGGCCTGCGCCGGGGTGACGGGAGCAATGCAAACAAAACCACCCGCCTCAGCAACGTCGTCTTCTTGGGCTTGCAAGACTTGTTGTAAAGGTTGGGGAAATTTGAACCCATCTGTGGAGTATGACTGAACATAGCGGTTCGACCGTGCGGTGTCAAGTGCTAATTTGATATTTTGGGAATATTTATTATGCGCCCCGCAACAAAACGCCTCCCCGCATAGCGAGAAGGCGCATGTTGCTTATATAAATCAACAGCTTAAATATAAGCCTTAATAATCCCAATGAAGTCCACGGCCTTCAAACTGGCGCCACCCACCAGCGCCCCGTTCACATTTGCGATTCCCATCAGTTCGACTGCGTTTGTTGGTTTCACCGAACCACCATAGAGAATACGGGTCTTTGCGCCCTCTTCGGCCATCACGCCGGAAAGCTCCTTGCGGATATGGGCGTGGGCTTCAGCAATTTCGGCCACTGTGGGCGTGAGGCCCGTGCCGATGGCCCAGACGGGTTCATAGGCGATCACGGTATTGGCGGCCGTGCAGCCTGCTGGAACCGAGGCTTTGATTTGCGTTGAGAGAACTTCAAGGGTTTTGCCGCCTTTGCGTTCGTCCAAAGTTTCGCCGATGCAAATGATGGCGTTGATTCCGGCTTTGTGCGCGGCTTGAGCTTTGGCGGCGACAATTGCGTCGGTTTCTTTGTGGTTGGTGCGGCGTTCGCTGTGGCCTACGATTACGGCGGTGGCGCCAGCGTCTTTCAACATGTCCGCTGAAATATCGCCTGTATGTGCGCCAGAAACGGCAGCGTGGCAATCTTGGCCGCCGACTTTAATCTGGCTTCCTTTCATCACGGCTTTCACGCGGCGGATGAGTGTTGCCGGGGGGCAGACCATGACATCGCATTTCAGCTTCACGCCGCGCAACATGCCAGCCAGCAAGCGTGGCTCTTTCAAGTTGGCGGTTGTGCCGTTCATTTTCCAGTTGCCAGCGACCATTGGCTTAATTGTTTGCGATGCCATTTTTTCCTCTTGTTCTTCGGTTCGGCGGGCTTCATAGCAAACACATGCCGCACTTGCGAGAAGAAACGCGGTTACCTATGATGTTTTCGGGCGATTTGTTTTTGGCCCATGTTCTAACGCTTGAAAGGAATTACGATGCTCGAAACGATGCGCAACGCGGCCAAAGGTTGGGTCGCTAAAGTTCTCATGGCGCTTTTGGTTTTGAGCTTCAGTGTTTGGGGCGTTAAGGATGTGTCTTCGAATTTCTCGGACAATGTTCTGGGATGGTTTGGCTGGGGTCCGAAAGATTTGGTGAAGGTTGCTGGAAAAACGATTTTGGCGACTGAGTATACCACCACACTGCAACGTCAGTTGAAAGAGATATCCCAACAGTCTGGGCAGAACGTGACAATTGACGAAGCGCATAAGCTTGGACTCGACAAACAGGTTCTGGATAACTTGATTGCCAATGTGGCCATTGATGCTCAGCGCGAGAAATTAAATTTGGCCGTATCTGATAATTCCGTTGGTGAAAGTTTGCGCAGTAACCGCGCATTTCAAGATAGCGCGGGTAAATTTGATGCAACGATATTGCAAAGATTTTTGAACCAGAATGGATTGACAGAAGCCGGGCTCATTGCGCGTGAACGCGTCGGTCAGCTTCATTCAGCAGTCACCAGTGTTGCAGCAACTGAACTTAAACTGCCTAAGACATTTGATCTGGCTCTGGCGCAATTTGGTGGGCAGTCGCGCGATGCGAAGTATTTTGTGGTAACAGCAACTGAAGCAGATGTAACGCCGCCGACCGACGACGAATTAAAGAAAGCATATGAAGCTGCGCCATCGGTTTATACTGCACCAGAGTATCGTTCGATTGCTGTGATCAAGGTTGATCCCGCAGATATTGCTGCAAAGATTAGTCTGACAGCTGACGAAATCAAAGCTGGCTATGATAAGTTCAAGTCGGACTACTTCACCGCAGAACACCGCGATATTTTGCAACTCGTGTTTAAATCACTTGATGAAGCTAAAAAAGCCAAGGCTCGGATTACGGGTGGCGAAGATATTATGAAGATTGCCACGGAGATGGGTGCCAAAGAAGCCGATATTCTTTTGAAAGATCAAGCCAAGGGAGATTTCCTTGACGGAAAAATTGCTGATGCGGCTTTTGCTTTGAAAGAAGGCTCTGTCAGTGACCCCGTTGAAGGGAGCTTGGCTATTGCGCTTTTGAAGGCCGTCAAAGTCGTGCCTGAAAAACAAGCTACACTTGATGAAGTCAAGCCAGAACTGACAAAGCGATTGCAGCTTGATAAGGCACGCGATGAAATTCAAACCACTTATAACGACGTGGAAGATGCGCGCGGCAAACAACAGAAGTTTGAAGAGATCGCAAAAACCGTAGGACTTCCGCTTCTGGTTGTTCCAGCAGTCAGTGCAGCCGGACTTGATCAGACCAACAAGGATGTCGTTATCCCTTCTAAGCCCGAGGTTTTGAAAGCGACTTATGCCAGCGATGTTGGTCTTGATAATGACGCGCTTTCGATTGGTGATGGATTTGTTTGGTATGAAGTGCGTCAAGTCATTCCATCGGCGTTGAAACCGCTTGATGCTGTGAAAGACGAAGTGAAGAAAAACTTTATTGCTGAAAAAATGCGCGGTGCCGCTGGTGAAAAAGCCAAGAAGCTTGTCGAAAAAGGCAAAGCTGGCGCAAGCATTGAAAGCTTGGCTATAGAAGCAAAGGCTTCGGTCAGCACCGCAACCGGAATCAAGCGCAATGAAGCATCGGCAGATTTTGATGGGCCTGCGGTTACAGCTTTGTTTGCAGCGCCAGACCAAGGCTTTGCCTGGACATTGGAAGGTGACGGAAAATCTGCACGCGTCATGCAAGTGACCAAAGATACGATCCCCTCCTTGATGGCGACGTCTGAAACGATTAAGAAGTTACAAGCTGATTCAGCTGTTAATTTTGCGCAGGACATTGGCCAATCTTACGTTCAGGCCCTGCGTGCTAATGCCAATGTGACGATCAACGAACCGTTGTGGCGCCAAAACACCAACACGGAACAGGCGCAGTAAGGCTTATCGATCATGTTGGTGTCACCTGAGTATGAAGTATTTGCCAAGGCTTATGAACAGGGCCAGCCCCAAGTCGTCTTGACGCGGCTTGTGGCGGATCTTGAAACGCCAGTTTCAGCAATGCTCAAACTTTCACGCAATGCGCGCTATTCGTTTTTGCTCGAGTCAGTTGAAGGTGGTGCGGTTCGCGGACGCTATTCGATTATTGGTATGAACCCAGATGTTATTTGGAAAACTGAATCGAAGCGGGCGAGTGTGAACCGCAAAGCTTTTGGTGATCCCGATGCCCACTTTATTGAGGTCAGTGAAGAACCACTGCGCAGTTTGCGTTCGTTGTTGAAGGAAAGTCGTATTGATTTGCCCGAAGATGCACCGCCCATGGCTGCGGGTGTGTTTGGCTATCTCGGCTATGACATGGTGCGATTGATGGAGGATTTGCCCGAACCAAATCCTGATACGCTGGGCTTGCCAGACGGCATGATGATCCGACCCACAGTGATGGCGATATTTGATAGCGTCCGTGATGAGGTGACGGTGACGTCGCCAGTTTATGTCGATGCTGCAATTTCAGCGCGTGCGGCTTATGCGCGGGCTGTGGAGCGGCTTTCAGAAGTGGTTGATGCCTTGGACCGTCCGATTGATATGGCGCTGCGTGAGCTTGATGCGCCGATGATTGAAGCGGCCAAGTCAAATACTTCGCCTGATCAATACCGCGCCATGGTGCTTGAAGCGAAAGAACATATTGCAGCAGGTGATATTTTTCAGGTTGTGCTCTCTCAGCGATTTGAGACTGAGTTCGCGCTGCCACCCTTTTCGCTCTACCGCGCACTGCGACGGGTGAACCCTTCACCATTTTTGTATTACTTGAATTTTGATAGTTTCTCTGTGGTTGGTTCAAGCCCCGAAATTCTGGTGCGCGTGCGTGATGGCAAGGTTTCTATCAGACCAATCGCAGGCACCCGTCGTCGCGGCGCTACACCAACGGAGGATAAGGCGTTGGCTGAGGAGTTGCTCGCCGACCCCAAAGAACGCGCTGAGCATTTGATGCTGCTTGATCTTGGCCGTAACGATGTTGGACGCGTTGCCGAGATCGGTTCAATTCGGGTGACGGATAAATTCATTCTCGAATATTATTCGCAGGTCATGCACATTGTGTCCAACGTCGAAGGCAAACTGGCTTCCAAATATGATGTCATTGATGCGATGGTGGCGGGCTTTCCAGCTGGCACGGTTTCGGGTGCGCCCAAAGTTCGGGCGATGGAAATTATCGATGATCTGGAAGTTAACAAGCGTGGCATTTATGGCGGTTGTGTCGGTTACTTTGGGGCTGACGGCGAAATGGATACTTGCATCGTGCTCCGCACCGCTATTGTAAAAGATGGCAAGATGTATGTTCAAGCAGGTGCTGGTGTCGTAGCTGATAGTGTTCCTGAAAACGAACACCAGGAATGCATCAATAAAGCCAAAGCGTTGTTTCGCGCCGCTGAAGAAGCCGTGCGCTTTGCGGGCCGCGCCGGGAGAGCGCAATGATTATTCTGATCGATAATTATGATAGCTTCACGTGGAACCTGTTTCATTATCTGGGTGATCTGGGTGCTGACACAGTCGTGCACCGCAATGATAAAATTAGTGTTGGGCAAGTGATTTCGTCTCGGCCATCAGCGATTGTCATTTCGCCCGGCCCCGGCATGCCTGCTGATGCGGGCATCATCGTCGATTTGGTAAAACAGGCAGCAGGCAAAATTCCAATCTTTGGTGTATGTTTGGGACAACAAGCCATTGGCGAGGCCTTCGGTGGAAAGGTCGTTCGTGCACCAACGCAGATGCACGGCAAAACCTCTGGCGTGGAACACAAGGCGCATGGTGTTTTTAAAGATGTGCCGAACCATTTTACAGCCACGCGTTATCATTCGTTGGTGGTAGACAGGGCCACCCTGCCGGATTGTTTGGAAGTGACTGCTGAAACTGACGGATTGATTATGGGACTGCAGCACAAAACGATGAATGTGCATGGCGTGCAGTTTCATCCTGAGAGCATTGCTTCGGAACATGGGCACCAGATTTTGAAAAACTTTCTTGATCAAGCGGGGGCGAAGTAATGGCCGATATGAAGCCGCTCATTGCCAAGGCTGCAAGTGGTGCGCCGCTTTCTAGGACAGAAGCACGCGAGGCGTTTAACATCATGATGTCGGGTGATGCTACGCCTTCACAGATTGCCGGATTTCTGATGGCGCTGCGGGTGCGCGGCGAGACCGTAGATGAAATATCTTCTGCGGTTGAAGTGATGCGCGAGAAGATGCTGCGCGTTGATGCCCCTGCTGATGCGATCGATATTGTTGGCACGGGGGGCGATGCTTCGGGGTCGTATAATATATCGACATGTGCAGCGATTGTGGCAGCGGCGGCGGGATTGAAAGTGGCTAAGCATGGCAACCGCGCGCTTTCGTCCAAGTCTGGTGCTGCAGATGTTTTAATGGCCCTGGGTGTAAAGATTGATTTAGCTCCAGAGAAAATTTCTAAATCCATTAATGAAGCGGGTGTAGGGTTTATGTTTGCGCCTGCGCATCATTCGTCGATGAAGTTCGTGGGGCCAACGCGGGTTGAGCTAGGCACGCGAACAATTTTCAATTTACTTGGGCCATTGTCCAATCCTGCTGGTGCATCAATGCAGATTACCGGTGTTTTTTCAAAAGCTTGGGTCGAACCCCTCGCCCAGGTTCTGAAGAATCTTGGCTCTGAAGCCTGCTGGATCTGCCATGGCGAAGGCGGCATGGACGAAATTGTGCCGACAGGAACAACCTGGATTTCGGAATTGAAGAATGGTGAGATCAGGAGTTTTGAGCTAACGCCCGAAGAAGCAGGTTTGAGGCGCTCGAAATTTGACGACTTAAAAGGTGGTGAGGCGGCGCATAATGCTGAGGCATTGCGCGCTGTTCTGAGTGGGCAACCTTCGGCTTTCAGTGATGCCGCAGCGATGACGGCGGGGGCTGCTTTGTTGGTTGCTGGAAAAGCGCATGATAT
This sequence comes from Hyphomicrobiales bacterium, assembly GCA_025359045.1. Taxonomy (GTDB): domain Bacteria; phylum Pseudomonadota; class Alphaproteobacteria; order Rhizobiales; family Aestuariivirgaceae; genus Aestuariivirga. The sequence continues at coordinate 68,408 of JANYHN010000008.1, forward strand.
TAAGTCTGGTGTGAAGCTGGCGCAGGAGGCGATTAAGTCTGGAGCGGCACAAAAAACTCTGGCGCGGCTGGTTGAGGTTTCAAATAGTTGATGGCAACTGTTCTCGAAAGAATTGCTGAATATAAGCGCGATGAAGTGACTGTTGCGAAGAAGCGCTTTCCGCTGAGTGGGATTGAAGAAGCTGCAAAGAAAGCTTCGCCAGCACGCGGATTTGCTCATGCTTTGCTGAAGAAAGCGCAAAGCGGAAAATATGGTTTGATTGCGGAGATTAAAAAAGCCAGCCCATCGAAAGGATTGATCCGTGAAGATTTTGATCCCCCAGCTCTCGCCAAAGCCTATGAGGCTGGTGGAGCTGCTTGTCTTTCAGTGTTGACCGATACCCCGTCATTCATGGGCGCCCCTGAATTTTTAGGAGCAGCGCGGGATGCGTGTGCCCTCCCCGCCTTGCGAAAAGACTTTATGCTCGATACTTATCAAGTGGCTGAAGCGCGCGCCTGGGGTGGCGATTGTATTTTGATTATTATGGCCATGGTGAGCGACGGCTTGGCCGCTGAGCTTGAAGATGCGGCGATGCATTACCGCATGGATGTTTTGATTGAAGTGCATGACGAAGCCGAACTCGCACGGGCGCTGCTTTTGAAATCGCCGATGATCGGCATTAACAATCGTAATCTGCATAGTTTTGAAACGTCGCTCAAGACGACCGAGACTTTGGCACCGATGGTGCCGAAAGACCGTATGGTGGTTTGCGAAAGCGGTTTGTTTACGGCCCATGATCTAGCGCGCATGGCGCGGAGCGGTGTGAACAGCTTTCTAATTGGTGAAAGCCTGATGCGCCAAGATGACGTGGCGTTGGCCACGAAACAAATTTTGGCAAAGCCATGAGCAAGCTTTCACATCTTGATAACCAGGGCCAAGCCCATATGGTGGATGTCTCGGCTAAAGAAGTGACTTCGCGCAGTGCAACTGCGCGGGGACGTGTTTTGATGCTGGCGGAAACTGTTGCTTTGCTGCGTGACGGATTGGCCAAGAAGGGCGACGTTTTGGCCACGGCGCGTATTGCTGGCATCATGGCGGCCAAGAAAACATCCGATATCATTCCGCTCTGTCATCCACTAATGATTTCCAAAGTCAGTGTGGATTTTGAGATTGATGACAGAGTTGTCGATGTTGAAGCAACGGTGAAAGTTGAAGGTAAAACAGGCGTTGAAATGGAGGCGCTGACGGCGTGTTCAGTAGCTTGTCTCACGATCTATGATATGTTGAAAGCTGTTGATCGCGGCATGAAGATTACCGATTTGCGGGTCGTTGAAAAATCGGGCGGCAAGTCTGGTTTGTTTCGGGCGGATTAAAATAATGGCTTTAATGCCTGTTGATGAAGCTCTAGCGCGAGTTTTGGGTGCTGGCAAAGTTCTCGGGTCAGAGTTCGTTAAACTCGATGACGTGATCGGGCGTGTGCTGGCTAAAGATTTGAAAGCAAAACGCGACCAGCCGCCATTTCAATCTTCTGCCATGGATGGCTATGCCGTGCGGCATGATGATTTGACCGATCGATTGAATTTGATTGGTGTTTCGGCGGCGGGGCACGCATTCAAGGGTATCGTTAAAAAGGGTCAGGCCGTGCGCATTTTGACGGGTGCGCCATTGCCGTTAGGTGCCGATACGATTGTTATTCAGGAGAATGTTGCGGTAGAAGGCTGTACAATTAGCATTCGAGAAGCCCCTGCTCTTGGTCGCAATATCCGTCCACAAGGATTAGATTTCAAAAAGAATGATATCTTGTTTGCTGCTGGCACGCGCATCAGCGCACGCGATATCGGATTGATGGCTGCTGCTAATGCAGCAGTTATTTCCGTTCGCAAGCGTCCTCGTGTTGTGTTGTTTACGACGGGTGATGAATTGGTGTTGCCGGGTGATCGTCCGCGTACGGATCAAATATTCTCATCGAATAGTCACGCCCTTGCGGCGATGCTTTCTGCTTGGGGGGCAAAAGTGATTAATTTGGGTATTGTCCGCGATGATATGAGGGCCACAGTTGCTGCGATCAACAAAGCCGCGAAAGCTGATATTCTGGTAACGACGGGTGGCGCATCGGTCGGCGATCATGATTATGTGCAAGAGGCTTTAAAACACGCTGGAATCAAGATTGATTTTTGGAAAATCGCTCTGCGTCCAGGCAAGCCTCTGATGTTTGGTAACAAGGGCAAGCTATCAGTGCTCGGTCTTCCGGGCAATCCGGTTTCGGCTTTGGTATGCGCGCGAATATTTTTGAAACCACTGATCGCCAAAATGTTGGGTTTAGATTTCACTGAGGTGCATGTTATGGCGCGGATTGCTGATGCCTTGCCCGCCAATGATGAGCGCCAGGATTATTTGCGCGCCATCCTGCGTTATGAAGAAAATGGTGCGCGTGTCGTGCAGGTTTTTTCAAAGCAGGATTCGTCGATGCAACGCAATTTGCGTGATGCGGATTGCTTGATAGTGCGACCGCCACACGCTCCTGAAATGCCTCGAAACGCTTTGGTGCCCGTGATTTTGCTGAATTATTAAGGTCCATAGCAAATACACTTGCAGAACGAGAGTGGAACATGTATGTTTGTTTTGTATTTGTTCTGATTCACTCCTCGAGACGAAGGAAATTATCACATGCTTACTCGCAAACAGCTCGAACTCTTGTTGTTCATCAACGAACGCTTGAAGGAAGAAGGTGTGCCACCGTCTTTTGAGGAAATGAAAGAGGCTTTGAACTTGCAATCTAAGTCGGGTGTGCACCGGTTAATCGTTGCCTTGGAAGAGCGTGGATTTTTAAAACGTATGCCAAACCGAGCGCGTGCGCTTGAAGTGATCAAATTGCCGGACTCGCATACACCGAGCCTGACGATGAAGAAGTCTGGCTTTACTCCAAATGTGATTGAGGGTTCTTTAGGCAAGGGAACCAACCCCGCACCTTCTGCTCATAATGACGGTGGTTATCGTGCAGCTTCAATCCCGATGATGGGGCGTATTGCTGCTGGTGTGCCGATTTCAGCGATTCAAGATCATACTGCTAATGTGATGGTGCCCCCTGAAATGCTTGGCGGTGGCGAGCACTTTGCCTTGGAAGTCAAAGGCGACTCGATGATCGAAGCGGGCATTTTTGACGGTGATACGGTTGTGATCCGTAAAGGTGATGTCGCTAACAATGGCGATATTATCGTGGCGTTGGTTGACGATGAAGAGGCCACCTTAAAGCGCTTGCGGCGTAAAGGGGTTTCTATTGCACTAGAGGCTGCAAACCCCGCTTATGAAACGCGTATTTTTGGACCAGACCGGGTACGGGTTCAGGGCAAACTGGTAGGGCTTTTGCGAAGGTATCAATAAAAGAAACCTGGGCGGTGAAGCCCAGGCTACCCTTGCAGGGGATGGATATGCTTTTAGTTTGACGCAGTAGACGACGTCAGGAACTTGTTTGGATCAAGTGCTGTCGCACCTTTGCGCACTTCAAAATGCAACTGTGGGCTTTGAACTGCTCCGGTTTGACCTGCTTTGGCAATGACGTCGCCGCGCTTTACGGTGTCTCCGCGCTTCACGAGCAATTGTGACGCGTGGGCATAGGCTGTGACATAGCCACCGGCATGGCGCACGAGAACAAGATTTCCGTAACCCTTGAGCTCATTGCCAGCATATGCAACTACACCACCTTCTGCGGCTTGAATGTTTGTGCCTTCAGGAACAGCAATGTTGATACCTTCGTTCTTTAAGCCGTTTGGTTTTGCACCAAAGCCTGAAATAACCTTTCCCTTAAGTGGCCAACGCAGCGCTAAATTATTTCCAGCGTCAATTGGCGTTTGGGCTGTCGCTACCGGCTCAATTGCTGGTTCCTTTGGTAAGGTTAAAGCACCCGGCTTCTTGGCGGGGATATCGGCTGATGCGCTTTGGGCGTCGCTTGGGTTTGCGTCTTCCTGTTGTTGCGCAGCTGACTGTGCCACTGAAGCATTTGCACCAGCAGGGATCCTAAGTGACTGACCAAGAGCTAGTGCTTTGTTGTGGGGCAACCTGTTGAGATCAGCAATGATGTAAGGTGAAACGCCATATTTGCGCCCGATTGAAAAAAGCGTGTCACCCGAAGCAACAGTATAGGAACCACCAGCTTTGCTAATTTTATTTATTGGCGTTGAAGTTTGCTCTTCTTCAGCCAGTGAAACCGACTTTGGTTTTACAGTTTCAGGGTTGGCAGCCATATTTGCGCCTGGAATGCGCAGCTGTTGACCCTGTGATACGGTGTATGGTGGCTTCATATGGTTTGCTTCAGCAAGTTGCTTAACGCTCATATGGTTGGCTTTGGCAATACCATAGAGTGTCATGCTAGGCCCAACTGTGACCAGCGCCCCTGACGCAACCTTTGTTGGCTGTTTGTAAGTGAACTTTGGTTTAGCGGCTATCGCAGGCGCTTGCACATCTGGTGTTGAGTCAGCAATTGTTTCTTCGGCTGGAGCAGCGAAATTTGGTTGCTTGTACACAGGTGCTTTGTAAGCAGGTGTCGCATAGTTTGGTTGGGACGGCACATTGTTATAAGCAAGCTTTGGCGATTTATAGGCCTTCGTATAATCATATACTGGCGCTTTTGGTTTCACCAAAGGTACAGAACTAATTGGGCTCTGAACAATAACCTCTTCGTTTTGCGCCACATACTTTGGTGCAACATATCTCTGGGAAATTGGCCGAGATACAACTTTCTTTAATTTCGGAACTGAAGCGGTGTAAACTGGATCAGCATCTGACGGATTTGAATAGTCGGATGCGAAACGTTCGATGGAGCTGGAGCAACCAGCCAACATGAGGGTTGCAAAACCCATGATGATAAATTTGGCCTTTGAAATCTCAAAGGCGCCAACAGGCACGCTGATACGCATACTCACAAACTCCGATACAAACTAACTAAATTTGTAAATACGTTGTTTAGGTTAAGGGAGAGTTTATGCCGCGAGTTTTTACAAATATTATTGCAGAATTATTCGACGACGACTTTAGCGCCAAGCTTCACACGGTCATAAAGATCAATGACGTGTTCGTTCAACATGCGGATGCAGCCCGATGACACTGCATGACCAATACTCCAAGGCTGTGTTGTGCCATGGATGCGGAAATCTGTGCCGCCAATATAGAGTGCACGTGCGCCCAAGGGATTGTTGGCACCCCCTTCCATAAACTCTGGAATAATGTGGCCGCGTTCGGCTTCACGTTTGATCATGACTTTTGGCGGAGTCCATTTTGGCCAAACGGCTTTGCGGCTGATTTCATTTCGACCCGACCATGAAAAGCCTTCGCGGCCTACGCCTACCCTGTACATAATGGCTTGGCCATTTGGCAAAATGAAATATAGTTTGCGTTCGGCTGTGCGAACCAAGATTGAACCCGGTGTCAAAGTGGTGTCAAAATTTATGATGGCGCGGTCTGGACCTGACACATCGTCATTGGATATTTGATTAGGAAGGATTGACGGCCTTGCACTACTGGCAACTTGCGTGTCTTGAATTCCACCAATTATTGTAAATGTTTCTGGTGCGAATTGAATTTGTGTCGCGTGCGCTTGTGCAAACATAAGCGCTATGGCGCTGATGCGCAGAAATGATTTAAACATTTGTTTTCCACCTGACGGATCATCCGTCCCCACCCTCTAAAATGAAGGAAGTGGTTTAAGTCTGGCTTAAATCTTATAGTTTCCGAATCATTGAGATGGCGGTTTTATGGTTTACGGAATGTTTCCAACCTGGTGCGATTTCTGCAATTGGTTCCAATACAAAAAGCCGTGCGGCAATTCCTGGATGTGGGAGAACGAGTGCCTTTTGCACCAAACCTTTCTGGGCGATCTTTTGGCCGTTATAGTCAATCAAGTCGAGATCAAGAGTTCTTGGCCCCCACCGTCTGCCCCGTCTCCGGCCCGCGTTGCGTTCAATCATGTGAAGAAGGCGCAGTAATGCTTGAGGTGCCAGCGCAGTATTAATCCAAACAACCGCGTTTACAAAATTGGGTTGGTTGATGATCCCAAATGGTGTTGTTTGGATCAGCGACGACGCAATTTTCAGCTTTGTTGGGCCGCTATTGAGCTCGAGTATTGCACGCTTTACGGTCTGTTCGGGTGTTCCCCATGGGCCGTTTTGATTGCTGCCAAGTGCGACAAGGATCATTTTATCCGCGGTCGCGCAGCACGCGCGATTTCTCGCGGTTCCAATCGCGAATCTTTATTGTCTCACGTTTGTCGACAGTTTTTTTGCCTCGTGCCAATGCAATATCCACTTTCACCCGGCCACGTGGATTGAAGAACATTTTAAGCGGGATGATGGTGAGGCCTTCTCGTAAAACGCCAACTGACAAGCGATCAATCTCTTTGCGGTGAAGCAGTAATTTGCGCGGTCGCTTTTGTTCGTGATTGAAACGGTTGGCCTCGCGATATTCTGGTACGTTTGCATTCAAAAGAAAAAGCTCAGTGCCCTTCATTGCAGCATAGGATTCCCCAAGGTTGATGTGACCAACGCGCAAGGATTTAACCTCTGAGCCTTTCAGCTCAATTGCAGCCTCGAAGGTTTGCAAAATTTCGTAATCATAGCGGCCACGGCGGTTTTCAGCCACCACCTTGATGCCATCTTGTTTCCTTGATGCTTTTGCACCACCAGCTTTCGACGACATCTTAGTTGATCAGACCTGCATGAATCAGAGCTTCGCGCACGATCTGCTTTGTGCTGTCTGTAACTGGAATGAGTGGCAGACGTGTTTCCGCCTCGCAAAGTCCTAAAAGGCTTGCCGCATATTTCACGGGACCAGGGCTGGCTTCAACAAACAATGCGTGATGCAATGGCATCAATCGATCTTGAAGCTGAAGGGCTTTTGCATAATCGCCCTTCAATGTTGCTTCTTGCAAATCGGCGCAGAGACGCGGCGCCACATTCGCGGTAACTGAAATGCAGCCAACACCGCCATGCGCATTAAAACCCAAAGCTGTTCCATCTTCACCAGAAAGCTGGATGAATTTTTCACCCGACATCAAGCGCTGCCTGGAAGGGCGTGTGAGATCTGCTGATGCATCTTTGGTGCCAATGATGTTTTTGAAATCGTGCGAAAGACGCGCCAGAGTTTCAACTGAGATGCTGGCAACTGTGCGGCCCGGCACGTTATAAACAATAATCGGAATGTCGACGGCTTCGGCGATTGCCTTATAATGTGCGTATATGCCGTCTTGGGTTGGTTTATTATAATATGGCACCACCACGAGAGCCGCATCAGCACCTGCTGATTTTGCGTGTTTGGTGTAATCAACGGCTTCAGCCGTGTTATTGGAACCAGCACCTGCAATCACGGGCACCCTACCCGCTGCCTCAGTGACGCAGATTTTGACGACGGATTTATGTTCTTCTGGCGTTAAAGTTGGGCTTTCGCCTGTTGTTCCAACTGGAACAAGGCCATGGCTACCCTGTTTAATCTGCCAGCCCACAAATTTGCGGAATGCTGCTTCATCGAAAGCACCATTTTTCATGGGAGTGATCAAAGCTGGAATAGAGCCCTTAAACTGCACGAGAGACCTCATAAAAGTAAGAAGTTAGAAACCATGTCTGCCTATGTTGCTGGTTGGACCGAGCCCCATGGGGAGCGGCATCATAGTCCGCCCGCTGGCGAACGGCAAGACATGAGGATGGCGGATATTGGCCAAAACTCCGTCTCATTTGCCTTCTAGCCCGTTTGCGGATTGTAATTTTTTGAGCAAAGCTGGTAAAGAAAAAGAAATGACGAATTTGGTTTCACGGCGCATGTTTTTGAGTGGGTTGGTGAGTAGTGTTGCTGCTTTCTCTCTGCCCATGGTTGCGCCAGCACTGGCCATGCCTTCAGGTTTGGCGGTTCAGGCCGTAAAAATGGCTTTAGGCGGTGATTTCCTAGGTGCTGGGGCCATCGCTAAACAGTCTGGGGATCAGGCAGCAATAAAATTAGTAGAACTATTGTTTTTGCGCGACCACGGTGCGCAAGCAGGTTATGAGCGCATTCATGATTTTCTAAACGCCGCACCAAAATGGCCCTTGACCGAAACATTGTTGAAGCGCGCCGAACAAGCGCTGTATGAAAACAATCAGAACGCTTCCACAGTCGTTGAATATTTCAACGATCGTGTTCCTGCTACTGCCTACGGTATGCTGGCTTTGGCGCGTGCCTATTATGGTTCAGGTGATGCTACCAAAGGCAAAGTTTGGCTGCGCAAAGCGTGGGGCAATCCTGATGTTGACGCCCAACTTGAACAGAAAGTTCTGGGTGAATTTGGTGGACAGCTTAACACCTCAGACCACCGATTACGTTTTTCAAAACTCGTGTTTGCGCAGTCACCAAATGCGGCAATTCGCATTGCAAGATTTTTAGGAGGTGATTTTGTAAGTGCCGGTAAAGTTGCACAGAGCCTGATTAGTTTTCAAAATGGCGCTGATAGAAAATATGAAGCGCTATCTGCTGCTGCCAAAAATGACATGGGCATGAAATATGCCCTGACGCGTTTTTACCGCAAGAAAGAACAATATGCCAAGGCGCGCAGTATTTTGGCTAGCGTGCCAAGTGACCCTGCTGCAATGGGCAATCCTGAAGTATGGTGGATGGAACGCAAGATTGTAACATTGCATTCTGTTGGCCCTAATCATTCAAGCAGTTGGAATGCGGCCTATCAAATTGCCCATAATCATGGCTTAGCGCTTGGCGACGGCGCTGTTGAAGCCGAGTTTATGTCGGGTTGGGTGGCACTTCGGTATTTAAAGAAGCCTGAGATTGGCATGAAGCACTTTGTGAAACTTCAAGAGCTTGCCGAAAGTCGCACTGATAAAGCACGTGCAGCCTATTGGATTGGGCGTTCCTATCTGGCACTTGGCGATAAAGCCACGGCTCAAAATGCTTTCAAAGATGCTGCACAATATTCAACCGTTTATTACGGTCAGTTGGCACGCGAGCAGATTGGACTCGGAAATAAACCTGAGTCGATCAACGGCGGCGTTGCTTCTGCTGGTGCACAGGCGCGTGTCGATCAGGATGAAGTAGTGCGCGCATTCCGTATCATGGCGCAAGCCGGCACCAAGAATCAGCTCAACATTTTCCTCTGGTCATTGGCCAGTCGGTTTAAAAATTCCGATGAAATGAATGCTGTTGCGGCCGTCGTACAAAATACAGCTGGCACGTCTTGGGCATTGCGTTTGGCCAAAGCCGCTGGTCAGCGCGGCATTGATATTGACTCGTGGTCTTATCCGGTGCGCGGGCTTCCAAATTGGTCGCAGATTGGAAAGCCAATTGAAAAGTCTTTGGTCTTTGCGTTGTCGCGCCAGGAGAGCGAGTTTGATCCCAATGCTGGCAGTTCAGTGGGCGCACAAGGTTTGATGCAGCTCATGCCTGGAACGGCGCGTTTGGTGGCGCGGCAATACCGCGTTGCATTTAATCCCGGCAGTTTGAAATCTGATCCGGCTTACAATGTGAAACTTGGTGCTGCGCATTTGGCAGATTTGGTTTCGGATTTTAATGGTTCGTATGTTTTGACATTGGTTGCTTATAATGCTGGCCCGCGGCGCTCGCGCGAATGGGTTGATGAGTATGGTGATCCACGTGGTGGCCAGGTTGATCCAATTGATTGGGTTGAATGCATTCCGTTTAATGAAACGCGGCAATATGTGCAAAAGGTAATGCAGAATGTGCATGTTTACCGCTCTCGTTTGGCCCCTGAAAGTGTTCGCCCGATGACGGTTGATCTAAAACGCGGAACGCCTGCGGATATTACCGTTGCCAGCACAGGCGCTGTTTCGGCTGCGCCGAGCTGTGAGGGTGGTTCGATTGGCGCACTGGTTACGTCTTGTAATTGAACTTTTACTTATAAAAAACGCCGATCAAAGATCGGCCCTTTTCTTTTGCAGACAAGTGATCAAGGTTTTCGTGTGCGTGACCCCGACAATGTTTCGCCTTTGGCATTGCGCAATCCGCCTGTGCCGTAAAGCTTGGTGAACTCGGCTTCTTTCCCAGTGGCCAAAAGGCCCGCTTGTTTAATCCACTCTTCACGCTTGATACGACCGCCAAAGCGCAGATGATCATCAACCCAAGCGACTTGAGTTTCTGTCCATTCAGAAATTTGGTCGAAGTGGAAGAAACCAAGATTATGAAGGATGCCTTCGTTCTTTGGTCCAATGCCACTGATGCGTTGCAGGTCATCAGCCTTGCCCCCGCGCGCCGCAGCAAGGCCCTTGGGGCGTTCCATTTTGCCAGTTTCAGTTGGCGCAGCGATTGGGACTGGTGCAGCGATAGGCTTTGGAGCTGGCGGTGGAATAACAGCAACAGGCGCTACAACGGGTGCCGGTTTAGCAATTGGCGCAGGTGGTGGCGGAATATGAACGGGCGCTGGACGGGTGCTTGTTTTTGCGGGTTCTGAAACGCTCTGATCAGCCTTGCCAAACACGTTTCGAAGCGCCCAGCCCAACAGGCAACCTAAGAAATAAGCAGCTAAAATCCAAAGTGCGAGTTCAATGAGATAGTGTACCATTTTTCACGCGTCCTTTATTTGGATGATTTCGATGGAACGCATGTGGCAAACCCCACCCAAGCACCGATTAAAAATGCTGCTGCCAGCCACACCCAATTATGTTGAAAAATAATTGATGTATTCGTGAAATTCAAAATCTCGTTCATGGGGTTCCCCTTATTTCATGACCGTGAATTCAGCACGGCGGTTTTTACGGTGCGCATCAGCAGTATGTGACGCATCGAGTGGTTTGTCTTTGCTGAAGCCAATGCCAGTGAGACGCGCGCCATCAATACCAGCTTTGGTCAATGCTTCGATGACACTCGCTGCACGTCGTTCACTCAGGCCTTGGTTGTATTTCTCAGAACCACGCTCATCAGCATGACCAGCAACCTGAATTTTCAATGCCAAGCAGCGTGGATCTTTGAGCAGCGCTGCATATTGATTTACCGCAAGGTCGAAAGGTGTTTTCATGTCAGATTTGTCAGTATCAAAGCGAACGGGGAAAACCGCAGAAATACGGGCCAACGTGGCATCGCAATCATAGGCTTGCGCTGCCGGCGGGGCTGGCGGCGGAGGTGCAACATTGACCGTCAATTCATTTTTGGTGGTGTCCGAAACCGATAGTTTGTCACCATCGGTTACAGTGGCCAAAACATCATATGTGCCATTCACAACTGGTTTTGTCGGCTTTAAATTCCAATGGCCCGAAGCATCAGATAACAGGTCAAAATCTGTGCCCAACTTGTGCTTCACGCCATCCAGATCGACTATCAAAGTTTTCGCCACACCTGCGGGCCATGTGCCTTTGACCGTCGGATGATCTGAATCAGATGTACTGCTTTCAACGGTGGGCGCAGCAAGAGCAGCGACTGGTTGGGGCGGCGGAGGTGGTGGTGGAGGTGGCGCAGCGACATCGACGGTCAATTCGTCTTTGGTTGCGTCGGTCATTGATTTTCCAGCGCCGTCCGTGACTGTTGTCACAACATCATATGTCCCGTTCGGCAATTCAGCCTTAGGCGTCAAAGTCCACTTGCCACTTGTGTCCGAGAGCAAATCGAAGTCTTTGCCCAGTGTGTGAGTAACGCCGCCCACGGCAACGGTAAGGCTTTTTGCGATACCAGCTGGCCAGGTTCCCTTGATGGTTGGCAAAGCCGAATCGGATTTCGACGTTTCGACCGTTGGGGCTGCAAGCTCTGGAGCAACCGCTGGAGGCGGAGGTGGTGCCTCGACAACAATGGCATCCTTTTGAATGATTTTAGTTACGTTGCCTGCAACATCTGTCTCTGTCAGGTTCAAATCATATTTGCCGGGTGGCAAAACTTCTGTCGGCACAAATGTAAAAGCGCCTTTCCCATCAGAAATCAGTTCTTTGTCTTTGCCCATAGCATAAGATTTTTTGTTCAAATCAATAGCCAGCGTGTTGCCGGGCATCTCGTCCCATTTGCCAGTTATGGCATAGGGCCAAACGGAATCGGCTGGTGACATGGTAGCAGCTGGCGCCTCAGGGGCTTTCGTATCGATTACAATCGATTGTGGAGCCGATGAAGTTGAGGATTTGCCGTCTGCATCTTCAACTTTAGCTGTGGCTTTAATCTCACCATCAGGCAATGGGGCAGCGAGTTTCAATGTCCATTTGCCTTGGTCTGCTGTCAGTTCCGGTGCTGTGCCGAGAACGTAAGGGGTTGCCCCCAAATCGACTGTCAGCTTGGCCGCTTCTGTTGGATATGTGCCAGTTATTGTGGGTTTATTGTTGTTTGTGACGATAGCCGTAACAGTCGGTGCGGCCAAGATAACAGCAGGTTTTGCTGGCACTGGCGCTGGAACAACTTCAGCTGCTTTTGGCGTTTCAATAACTACTTTTGCGGGTGCAGCGGCTGATCCCTTAGCTTTGCCGCCATCAGTCACATTTGCGGTAACGTCATAGGAACCAACCGCCAAAGGAGCTGACAGCATTAACATCCAATTTCCGTCGGCGGATGTAAGCTCGGGGTCTTTGCCTAATGTATAAGTTTTGCCTGCAGCGGTAACGTCTAAAGTCTTTGCGACACCTTCGGGCCATGTGCCCTTTATCATTGGTGAAGTTTCGGCTGTGGTAATCGATTCTACGGTCGGCGCCATCAGTGAAACTGGTGCGGGTGGTGGAGGAGGAGTTACAATCTTAAGTTTAGTTACATCAACTGAGCGAACACCATAAGTTTCGGCAACATTCTTCTTGGCGGCATCGAGTGCTTCTTGGCTGGCAACCTTGCCGGATAAGAACGCATCGCGGCCATCAAATTCAACTTTGGGGCCACCAGCTGCGGCCATCGCACGGCTTGATACATCTTGGACAAGTGAATTGGTTTGCAAAACACCGGCGGCTAAAAACGGGAGCCCTGCCCCCACAGCCATCAGTTGAATCCACTTGAAAGGTTGCCATTGATACATTGTCTATTGTTCCCCGCTGGACAGCAAATTAGCCCCAATTTAGCGTTCAGGACACACTGTTAATCAATTGTTATCATATCTCAAGATTGTTTGGCTAGTTGATTCTAAGCCATGTGGATGGCTGCTGGATGGCTGCGCATCTTAAGGTATTTTTAACGAACGGAACTATTCGTCAACAGAACTGTGGCCCTGTTGCCACAGATGGTTAAAAACTTAATTGTCAGCCGCCTTATGCGTTGACCTTAATGATGGAAGCGACGAGAAAGCATTTGTGTGCACGGCGACTCGTGCATTGCCCGCCACTCATTTGCAGGGGACCGGGGGGCCAATTTAAACTCCAATAACTTGGGAGAATACAATATGAATATGATTAAGTTCGCACTTCTCGGAACAGCGGCAATTGCTGCAGTTTCGGTTAGCGCTCAAGCTAGCACAGCTTCAGACATTGCTGCCCTTAAGGCACAAGTTGAAGCTCTGTCAGCTCAGGTCGCTGCCAACGAAGCACAAGTATCAGTTCCAGCTGGCTTCCAGTTGATGACTGTTAGCCAACAACCAGGTATTGATGTTCCTGGCGTCGGCAGCGCAGGCCGCAACGTAACAACAATCGCCATTTTGCCAACTGCTGATGCTCCTGCATCAACTGTTATTCAATGGTCGGGCTTTGCCCGTGCTGCTTTGCAGTATATTGATAATCCGGACACATTATCAGCAGCGGCTAATACTGCTCTTTCGATTGCTTCGGTTGCTGCTACAGACAACGTGTTCTTGAACGTCCGTGCTCGTGGTCAAATCAACGTTGTTGGTAAGACAGATACAGCTGTTGGCGAAGTTGGCGCTCAAATGTCAGTTCGCGGCAATTGGAATACTGCTCAGACCCAATTCGGCAACAACCTCGCGGCGGAAATTTCAAATGCTTGGGGCTGGTGGAAAATGACTCCAGACCTGACATTGGCTGGTGGTTTCAACGGTTCGCTTTCTGCTATTGGTTATGGTTATGATGGCGCTTGCTCTTGCTACTACACAGACAACGCACGTGCTGGTACTGCACTTAATGGCGACGTTGCTCAAATGCGCTTGACTTATGCGTCTGGTCCAATGTCGGCAGCTGTTGCTATCGAAGACGGTCATAACGCGGTTGCTGCTGTAAACCAAAATGTGCTCGCAGTTACAGCTAAAGTTGGTTACACTGGTGACTTGTTCAGCGCGGCGATTTCTGGTGGCTTTGAGCCAGCTTTTGCGGCTGCTGGTCCTGAGGCCATGTACACAGTTGCAATCGGCGGCAAGATTGGTCTCGGCGATGTAGGCTCACTCTCGATGGAAGCTGACACTGGTTCAGGCCATCTTGCTGGCGACAACTTCTGGGCTGCAAGCATCTTGGGAAGCTTGAACTTGTCTGATCAAGCTCACTTTGAAGTTGCTTACAACCATGATCACTTTGATGCCACAGCGAGCGAAGAAGATGCAGTCTTGGCTGGTATCTACTACGAGCCAGTATCACAGCTCACCATTGGTCTTGAAGGCGAATGGATCAAGGATAGCCGTAACTCAACAGGTGGCGTAAATGCTGACCTCGTAACTGTATTCCGCTTCTAATCTTAGCGAATATTTTACACAGAACGGCTCGCTTCGGCGGGCCGTTTTTTTATTTCAATGCATCTTGAGCCTTGTTCGTGCCTAACTCTTCGCGTATTGCTTGAAACTGATTTGACTGGGTGCATTATCTCGTGAACATTGTCCGTTTTTGTTTGGTGTCTGTTGCGCTTTTGGGCTTGGCAGCTTGTGCTGCTGATCAAGTTGGTGTTGAAAGCCGCGCGATTTCTGTTGATCAACAAGCTGAGCCTGCAGGGGCAGCGGGCCAAGAAGCAGCTGCATCAGTGGCGCATCTTTTGCCTGGCACGGGGCCAACTTATGTCACCCTCACTGTTTCTGAAACGGATAGTTCTGACGGGTTCGCCAAGGCCGATAGCCATAAAGCCGCTATAACGTCTGGAAGTGGATTCGTCGTAAGCGAGGATGGCATCGTGATGACAGCAGCGCATGTGGCCGTGGCTAAAGGAAATCAGATTTCCGCCCGCGCCGCGAATGGCAGGGTGTATTCTGGCGTTGTTGTGGGCATTAATCCGACCAATGATATGGCCGTCATAAAACTCCGTGGGTTTAATGGTCGTGCCGCAGTGCCTTCCACACCTGGTTGTTTGGCCAAGGGTGATTTGGTTTATACGTTAGGCAAGCCCCATGGTTCGGGCGATACGGCGCGTGTTGGATCGCTTGAAGCCAAGCATTTTGGCCGTGCGGTGGCCTACGGCAAATTTGGTTATCCTGATGCGATGGTTTTGCATATGGGCACGCAGCGTGGCGAATCCGGTGGCCCCGTGTTTGATTCCCAAGGTCATCTGGTCGGCATGGTGGTTAGCACGCTTTCTGATTCCTCGGGCCAATCAATCAATTTGGCCCATGCTATTCCTGCAACATCATTGGCCAATTTTTTATGTTCGACCACCACTTGCAGTTCCAATTGGAATGCGCTGGCCGCCAAGAACATGGATGCTTGCGGTTAGGGCCTTATAATCGTCGATCCTGTGGTTTTTCCAGATTCAAGATCACGGTGCGCCTGTGCAACATCTGCCAAAGCATAGCTTTGATTTATGGCGATTTTCACCTTGCCGGACTTCACAATTTTGATCAGATCATCGGCAGTTTCTTTGAACTCCCGATCGGAAGCAATATAAGAATAGAGCGTTGGCCTGGTCACATAGAGTGAACCTTTGGCCGCCAGCACGCCCAATTGAAAATCTTTAATCGGGCCTGATGCATTGCCGAAACTCACCAGCAATCCACGCGGCGACAAGCTGTCGAGCGAGGCTTGCAAAGTCGCCTGCCCCACGCTGTCATACACCACGGGAACACCTTTGCCCTTGGTGATCTCGCGCACGCGGGCAGCCACATCCTCGGTACGGTTGTTGATCACATGAGAGCAGCCATGATCTAAAGCTAATTGCATTTTATCTGGCGAGCCTGCCGTGCCGATCACTTTCACGCCAAGTGATTTGGCCCACTGCGACATGATGAGACCCACACCACCCGCCGCTGCATGCATCAAAATAAATTGCCCGCGTTTTACTTTATATGTGGCGCGCAAAAGATAACGCACTGTCATGCCTTTCAGCATCATTGCCGCTGCAGTTTCGTCGCTAATTGATTTGGGCAATTTCACCAAACGATTTGCAGGAAAATTTCGCGCCTGCGCATATGAGCCAAGCGGCCCAGAACCATAAGCCACGCGGTCACCCACTTTAAAGCCTTTGACACCCTGCCCTAATTCTTCGATCACACCAGCAGCTTCATTTCCCAATCCGCTTGGAAGCGGAGCAGGATAAAGACCGCTGCGATAATAGACATCGATATAGTTGAGGCCAATCGCTGTGTGGCGCAGGCGCACTTCGCCAGCAGCGGGCGGTGGCAGTTCCGCATCAACATATTCAAGAACGTCAGGTCCACCGGTTTTATTGAACAAAATCTTTTTCATCATTTCACAACATTAAATAAAGTTTGCACAGCCGCCACCAATTTTTCCCAACTGATCCCTTCGAGCGGAATGATCTCAACATCAAGCACAGCCGCTTTTCCCATCAGTGCATTATAGCGTGGTGCTGCTCTAACTTCATCAAAAAGATCAGTGGTCACCAAAACCGCAACTTTTTCACCCGGCCTACCAAAATGATCACATAAATTATCCGCCTCATGCACGGCGTCCATCAACCTGTTGCGATGTTTGCGGTCATGAGTATCAAGCTCCGAACGCAGTGCCTTGCACGACACAAACCCCAATCTTCCGCCCTCGCGTATGATGAGATCAATTTCGTTTTCGCCTGAAAATTCTTTGACCTTCCATCCGATCACTTGACCAAAAAGTGCTTCGTCGGCACCAGCTTCCATAGCCGCCAGCCAAGCCAATTCTTCGAGCCAACCGCCTGAAAGATACCGCCTGCTTTTTGTTTCACAAATGGCATGACCGCTTGGTTCGCGAATGACCATCGCGTGTTTTTCAATTTGCGCAAGCAATGCCAAGCCCGAACTATCTAATTCATGAGGTGCAATGGGAACACGCCGAACATAATCCTCAGTGGCCCTGAACACAGCATCTCTCACCGTTTCAAACAGCGTATAATGATCCGCAATCATCCGCGAGAGGGGCGCGTTAGCCTTTGCCACTTCGGGGTCACCATGAGTGGCCTTCAACCACGCACCGCGTTCTTTTAAAATTGTTTCAATTGTCATGCTGTTCATAGGCCCAATCTTGCCCTAAAGATTGCAACATTCCAAGGAGTTCATTTATGAGTTTTGAAGTTTCAGATTTGGTTGCGCGCGTAGAGTTTCCACCCATTGCCGAGGCGATGAGTTGGGTGAAGACTGAGCCCGGCAACCGTGAACTTCTGAACATGTGCCAAGCCGTGCCCAGTTATCCGCCGGCTGAAATATTGCAATATGAAATTGCGCGGTTGGCGCATCAGCCCGGCACTGGCGGCTACACCGATATATTCGGCATCATGCCGCTGCGCGAAGCTTATGCCGCGCATATCAGCGCTGACTATGCTGCGCGGATTGAAGCGCAAGAAGTGGCGATTACCACTGGCTGCAATCAAGCCTTTGCCGCGGCCATCATGTCTGTGGCCAAAGCTGGAGATAACGTGATCATCCCCGTGCCCTATTATTTCAATCATCAAATGTGGTTGACGATGATGGGCATTGAAATTCGGGCTATCCCCGCTTTCTCTGAAGGCGTTTCCCATCCATCGCCGGAACTGGCCTTGTCGCTGATCGATAGTCGGACGCGGGCCATCGTTTTGTGCTCGCCAAATAATCCCACAGGTGCAATTTACCCGAGTTCCATTCTCAATCAATTCTATGATGTAGCTCAAAGCGCCGGCATTGCCTTGATCCTTGATGAAACCTACAAGGATTTTAGGCCAGATCCCGCCTCGCCCCATAATCTGCTCGCACGTGATGGTTGGCAAACCACCTTGATCCAACTCTACAGCTTTTCAAAAATTTACGCGCTTGCAGGTTATAGATTGGGCGCAATTATCGCAGGCAAAGATGTGCTGCATCAAGTGGCCAAGGTGCTCGACACCATGACAGTCTGCCCCCCGCAAATTTCACAACGCGCCGTGTTGTTTGGCTTGACAGCGCTTGATGATTGGAAAGCCGAAAAGAAATCTGTGATGCGCGGCAGGCTTGAAGCCATGCGCGCTTCGTTTGCAGCTCCAGATTTAAAGTATGAGTTAGTCGGTAGCGGTGCCTATTTCGCTTACGTGAAGCATCCTTTTGCAGGAGAGACTTCTAAATCCGTCGCCATGCGCTTGGCACGAGAAAACGACCTCCTCTGCCTCCCCGGCTCCATGTTCGGCCCTGGACAGGAGAATTACTTAAGGTTCGCCTTCGCCAATGTCGAAGCCGAGCGCATGGCAGGCTTGGCCGAAAGATTGATCGAAAGCCAAAGGTAACTCCTCATTTCAACTCTCTCCCCTCGCGGGAGAGAGCAGCTTGTTTTGCAAAACAAAACAAGCAAGAGAGGGAAGTCTATCTTCCCTCCACCGTCCCCAAAAACCGAGCATTCACCCAGCCTTCAACCGCAGTGATCGACCCCTGCTCATTTTTCGGACGCAAAACAACAGCAACGCGCGCCCAACCCTTTTTCAGCACGCCCGGCTTTGCCCACACAAAACCTTTCGCATAAGCCGCACCAAGAATTTTGGCCGAAGCATGAGGTTGGCTGCGCAGATTAAGTTGATCATTAGCCGCCACGCCCACCACCCGCCGCAACTGTGTGCCTTCTGGCATCCGCACGCAGCCACCCATCACGGAAGCAGAACCGACAAGCTTGCCCACATAAGGATAGTCAAACTCGCTCATACCATCCGAGCCCTCGCCCTTGCTGATCTTTAAAGTGAAGGCGCTGCCTTTTTTCAAGCGACCAGACAATATAATTTCGTCGCCCCGCTTTTGAACCATCGGAGTCAGCGCCAACCCAACATGCTGATCATTATCATCATAATAAACGCCATTGCGCGCCATGGAAATGGTGATGAACGGTTCGGTAAAACTGCACCAGAAACTCGGAAGCGAAGCGGCTTGCACATTGGAAGCGAAGACCATCAGTATAGTTATTATAGTTGATAATATCTTCAAAACAGCAAAACTCCTGGTGAACATTTGAAAACGGATCGAGTTGAAGTCTAATCGTTTTCCGATGCAAGCGAAACATATTGTCTTCTCCCGTTTCTTAAACAGGTGATGAAAGGCGCCCGTCGAGCGAAGGGGTGTGGGATAGATGAGGGACCGCTGACGAAAACCGAACATGCGGCCAAGGGGCTTCATCAATGCGACTTAAAATAAATTGCTCAAGTCGCGTCACCACTGCTCCTCCAAAGGAAAAGCGTAAAGTATTTTGAGTGGAGAGCAAAACTTCTCCCTTCTCCTCGACAGAAGGTCCTGCAAAGCCAGGAATGAGGTTCCTAGAAAGAAGTTCAGGATTTAGTTAAGTGGGGTGGCACCGTAAATTTAAGCGAGACTGTTTTAGCAGAATCACTATTTTGCGGCGCTAAAGCCCAATTACTCTGTTCCAGTCCGAGATATACATATAGGTTCTTTGAAATTCGCTATCC
Source organism: Hyphomicrobiales bacterium (assembly GCA_025359045.1). Lineage (GTDB taxonomy): Bacteria > Pseudomonadota > Alphaproteobacteria > Rhizobiales > Aestuariivirgaceae > Aestuariivirga. Next base: position 88,004 of record JANYHN010000008.1, read on the forward strand.
AACAACATCCTGTTGTGAGCAATGAAATTTCGCACTTTCTCAAGCTCGTCCATCCTCTGTTTTAACCAGTGTTGAGAAGGTACAACGTCTTTAAAATATTCCCATTTTTCAGCTATGATCTGAGCCAAATGGCCGAAGTCGGCAAATTCTAGGATGTCAGATTTTTCGCCTTCCAACCATGAATCCTTTAGTGCTAACTCTTTCCTCGTCTGGGCTTGTTTTAATATGTTCTTTGGCAGCTTCTCCTGCCAATCTAATCCTTCATTTTCTTCCAAAGCCTGACGAACAAAATCTCTTAATTCATTTTCAAAACAATAGATCAATGAGTACAACCTAGACATCTCAAGCGCTTGGTTGCGCCTAGCTAAACCAAAAGGAGCTAGGCCCTCTTTCAAAAGATTTTCTTCACTTTCAGTCGAACTTGCGCCGATCTGAATGCCTGCCCTTTGAAACTTCCCGGCCTCAGATTCAAACATCAATCCACGGAATAAGAAATCTCTTAAGTCCTTACTGCTCAATGAGGTGATCTCTCAGTGATTTAAAAATAGCATTATAGACTTCAGCATCTTTAGTAGCGGGGAGATGAATTTGTATATTGTAGTTAAGGCTCGGCGCTGCCAATTGGAAATTGTTGTTCGACCTATTTTCACTTGTTGACGGCTTAACAGCTTCAACAGTAGCTTTGCTATGTTCAGCTACCTCAGCGCCGTTGCTTTTCAAGTCGGCCAGTGAAAGTAACGCATAGAAAGTCTTACACATCAAACCAGCGACGTTGTCGCTGACATTGTGAAAGCTTTTAAATTTCCCCTCTATAGCTGTTCTGTCACTATCCGTCGGAATCGCAGAGATAAGAAGCAAATCGCCGTATGCGTCTTTGATGGCCTCGGCCATTACAGTCTTGGATTTAGAGTGATCTCTATAGTCGCTGTAGCGTTGGGTAGGCTTTCCATCCGCCGATAGAAAGCCCAATGCCTTTAACAGAGGAATGAACGCTCTATCGTTTGTTGATTTGAAGCCCCAGTCCTTTATTAGTTGTATAGTAACTTGAATTGGTGCTTGACCATCGCGGATCTTCTTAAACAGATCGGGAATTCTACCAATCGGAAGTACATATGCAGAAGTAAGAGCCATATAAAGTTCTCCTTGCAAGCGAGTTGAAGGATGTTTCTATTTTGTTCAAGTTCAAAATCCGGTTTTCAACATAATTCGAGTGACAACAATGCGAGTAAAACTTCCAAGTATTACCACAAGGTCGCTTCACTTTGGCTTTTTTTCGTTTTCAAGTGCCTTGACCAGAACTATAATTAGTAAAGAGTTGGAGCGTTCAGGTTACACCCTACACAATTCTATTTTTTGACTGCGTGTTACAAGCTCACAAATGAATCCACTAAATAAATCGCCCCCCAACGTCGTCTTCTTGAGCTTGCAAGACTTGTTGTGAGTTGGATTTTGGCTTTGGGCGGATGTGTGGAGTATGGCGACGGATAGCAGGTTGACCGTACGGTGTCAAGGACTATTTATGTAAATAGGCATAAAAATCATATATTGTTGAAATGTAAGGAATAATTATCATCACGGAATGAATGAGCCCCAGCTCCCCCTCAGTCCTTCGGACAGCTCCCCCAAACGAAGTTGGAGGAGCGTAGAGCTATCAGATTTCAAGCGTTGGTCGGCGCATTCTTATCCGCCATGAAGCGTTCGAAGTCTTCACGGTCTTTGGCGTGGCGCAGTTTGCTCAGGAACTCATCAAACGCCTTGCGCTCGTCGTCAAGCTTGCGGCGCATGGCTTCAAGCTCTTCCATTTTGGTTTTGCGGTATTCATCAAATGCAGCATTTCCAGTGGCATAGGCCGAATTTTGGCGCTGCCATTTGCCCGCAAAGTTAGACACGGTGTCAGATGTTTTTTGCCAATTAGACCATGGAGCTTCCATTTCGCTTGCACCTTTCCAGATTTCGCCTTTTTTCATTTTCATAAATAACGCAACAAGGCCAACGGGCCAGAACAACGCAAACCCACCAAGCACCACGCCGATTTCGTAAATCGACCACGGCTTCTTATTCATGCGGCCATAGCAACCGCGGCTATCGCGGCCCAGCGTTTCGGCCGAACTATCTGATGTAAAAGTCATACTGCCCTCCATTAAGTGTCCACAAGAAGTGGGAAGGCTGAGTTGGATTTCAAGGGAGCCATGTCGGATTTAATCTTTCGCTAGCACTCATGACCAGCTAAAAGCGGCCCCACATATTTTTTCAAGGATTTGAGCAATGCCAGTTTATCGTTCCAGAACCACCACCCATGGCCGCAATATGGCGGGTGCTCGCGGCCTATGGCGCGCCACGGGCATGAAGGATGGTGATTTTGGCAAACCAATTATTGCTGTGGTCAACAGCTTCACGCAGTTTGTGCCGGGCCATGTGCATTTGAAAGATATGGGCCAATTGGTGGCGCGCGAGATTGAGGCAGCAGGCGGCGTGGCCAAAGAGTTTAACACCATTGCAGTCGATGACGGCATCGCCATGGGCCATGACGGCATGCTCTACTCCCTGCCCTCGCGCGAGATCATCGCGGACTCGGTTGAGTATATGGTCAATGCGCATTGCGCCGACGCCATGGTTTGCATTTCCAATTGCGATAAGATTACGCCCGGCATGTTAATGGCTTCGATGCGCCTCAACATTCCGTCGGTGTTTGTTTCCGGCGGGCCGATGGAAGCTGGAAAATACCTCGCACCTTCAGGCAAAACCAAGGCGCTGGATTTGGTAGATGCCATGGTGGCTGCGGCTGATGATAAATATTCTGACGAAGAAGTTGAAACCATTGAACGCTCCGCCTGTCCCACCTGCGGGTCATGCTCTGGCATGTTTACGGCCAACTCGATGAATTGTTTGACTGAAGCGCTTGGTTTATCGTTGCCCGGCAATGGTTCAACCTTGGCTACGCATTCTGATCGCAAGCGCTTGTTCCTTGAGGCAGGTCATCTGATTGTTGATATTGCCAAGCGTTATTATGAGCAGAATGATGAAAGCGTGTTGCCGCGCAATGTGGCTTCGTTCAAAGCTTTTGAAAATGCCATGACGCTGGATATTGCAATGGGCGGTTCCACAAACACCGTACTGCATATTCTGGCTGCGGCCCATGAAGGTGGCATTCCGTTTACGATGGATGATATTGACCGTCTCTCGCGCGGTGTGCCTTGCATTTGCAAAGTGGCCCCCGCGAAATCCGATGTGCATATGGAAGATGTGCACCGCGCGGGTGGCATCATGTCGATTTTGGGCGAGTTGGAAAAAGGCGGCTTGATCCATACTGATTTGCCAACGGTTCATTCGGCCACTCTAGGTGCTGCAATCAACCATTGGGATGTCACGCGCAGCAACTCCAAAACAGTGCGCGACTTTTTCTTGGCGGCCCCAGGCGGCGTGCCATCTCAAACCGCATTCTCCCAATCGCGCCGCTGGGATGATCTTGACGTTGACCGCGAAGCGGGCGCAATCCGCTCGGTTGAACATGCCTTCTCGAAAGACGGCGGCCTCGCCGTGCTCAAAGGCAATATTGCTTTGGATGGCTGCATCGTTAAAACCGCTGGCGTTGACGAGTCCATCTTGAAATTCACTGGCCCTGCTGTTGTCTTTGAATCTCAAGACACAGCGGTGGCTGGCATTTTAAATGGTGACGTTAAAGCCGGTGATGTCGTTGTGATCCGATACGAAGGCCCACGCGGTGGGCCGGGCATGCAAGAGATGTTGTATCCAACAAGCTACATCAAATCCAAAGGCCTCGGCAAAGCTTGCGCGCTGATCACTGATGGCAGATTTTCTGGTGGCACATCGGGCCTCTCCATTGGGCATGTTTCACCTGAAGCAGAAGAAGGCGGTTTGATTGCGCTCGTCCACACAGGTGACACAATCGAGATCGACATTCCCAACCGCACAATCAATTTGGCCGTGGGCGAGGCCGAACTGGAAAAGCGACGTGCGATGCAATTGGCCAGAGGCAAACACGCGTGGACACCCATGAAATCCCGCCCCCGCAAAGTCACGCAAGCACTTCGCGCTTATGCAGCATTCGCCACGTCAGCGGCTAAAGGTGCGGTTCGCTTTGTTCCCTAAACCCCATCCCGCCGCAGCGGCGTGGTCGAACAGTGTATCCCACCGCCATTTTTATGCATGGCGGCAAAGGGCACAGTGATCCATGAGACGTGATGCTTGGCCAGACGGTCTAGGGTTTCGTTGGTGGCACCTTCGGGCATCAGTAATTTGCCAGGTGCTATAGCAAGCGAATTGTTGATCCATGAATCATCAGCGGGACTGATCTCAATCAAGCGCACACCACGCGAATTTAAATCTTCCATAAATGAATAAGGCAAGCCAAAGGGATTGACCAAAGCCAGATCCTTATCGATCATCAAGAATGATACATCGATATGAATATCATAGCCCGGCAATTCAACGATCAGCAGTTCAACGCCTTGGCGCTTCAGCACCTCGCCCACCTGCTCTGCCCCCTCGCGGTTAACACGCACGCCCACGCCAATGGCGCAGGTTTTATTGTTGATCCACGCAAAGCTGCCGCCTTCCATCACGCCCGTGCCTGAAATGGTGCGCAAGATTGGCACGCCAATTTTGGCCAGCGTTCGGGTGATGGCCAGTTCCTCACCACGGCGGATGCGAGCACCCATGCGGCATACGATTGCGCCGCCTTTCACCATGATGAGCGGATCGCGTGTATAGCAAGATTTCAGCCGCGTATGATCAACGCCTTCAACATGATGCACCTCGATGCCTTCGCTCTCCAAAGCGCGCACCATGGCATCATGCTGGCTTTGCATCTTCGGAATATCGGGCGGCGTGTCTGACTGGAAATACCAGCCTTTTTCCATGTCACCAAAAGAACCAATTTCGGCGATGCGTTTTTTAGGGTCCACGATTTTCATTTCGGGCCCCGGGCGGTGCACGAGGATGGAGCGGATCGTGCCTACATCATTATCAATCCCATAAACCTTGCCCCAATGGCGGTTAAGCTCGCTATCATCCTCGAAAGGCGGTGACGCATCAGCTGCGAACATCTTGATAGTTTGATTATAGACCCAGTGGGGATTATTGCTGTTTGTCATGTTGCGCTAAATCTACACCAGCTGCGCACATGTCGCAAAGGAGAAATGGTGGGCGATGCAGGATTCGAACCTGCGACCCGATGATTAAGAGTCATCTGCTCTACCAACTGAGCTAATCGCCCGCTCCATTCAGAGCGAAGGCCCCGCGAACAGCGAGGCCAATGAGGGGCGGTATAGGCAGGAAATTTAGGGTTTGCAAGCGCGGAAATGGGATGTCATTCTAGGTGCATTGAGGGCTGCAGCTTTGAATCCCTCAACGCCCGCCATTGCTATTCACGCCAAAACCCCCGATAGTTTTTGTCAATCATATTGAGTGGAACATAAATGAATTTGAGAACATTTGGACGAACAGGCAAATCTGTGAGCGAGATTGGCTTTGGCGCTTGGGCCATTGGCGCAAGTTGGGGCGAAGTTGACGACACGCAATCCATCGCTGCCCTGCACGCCAGTCTCGATAGCGGGGTTAATTTTATCGATACAGCCGATGTTTACGGCGATGGACATTCTGAAAGGCTGATTGCGGGCGTTGTAAAACAGCGCAGCGGCCCTGCCCCGTTCATTGCCACCAAAGCTGGCCGCCGTCTGCCAAAACAAATAGCGGAAGGTTATACAGAGGCCAATTTAAGAAGTTGGATTGACCGCAGCAGAACAAATCTTCAGATGGACACGTTGGATTTGGTGCAACTTCATTGTCCACCCACAGCGCTTTATCAGAGTGCGGGTGTGTTTGATATTCTTGATACACTTAAAGCCGAGGGCAAGCTTCGCAATTATGGTGTGAGCGTGGAGCGCATTGATGAAGCGCTAAAGGCAATCACTTACCCCGGTGTGGTCAGTGTTCAAATTATTTTCAATATCTTTCGCCAGCGCGTGGCTGATGATTTTCTGCAAGCGGCCAAGCAGAGGAAGGTTGCTGTCATTGCGCGCGTTCCAATGGCCAGCGGATTGCTGACCGGAAAAATGAGGGCCGACACGAAATTTGAAGACACAGATCACCGCAAGTTTAACCGCAATGGCGAAGCTTTCGATATGGGCGAAACATTTTCAGGTGTTCCCTATGATGTGGCCTTGGCGGCGGTTGAGCGCATCAGGCCGCTGGTTGGGCACAACCAGACCATGGCACAATTTGCGCTGCGTTGGATTTTGATGTTCGATGGCATCACAGTGGCTATCCCTGGTGCCAAAACAATTGAGCAATCAGTTATGAACGCAAAGGCCAGTGAGTGTGACGCTCTTTCGCCAGACACGATGGCGGCTCTCAAGGCGATTTATGATGAGGATATCAAGCCGCATGTTCATAACCGATGGTGATTCCGGCCCAATGATTGGCGGTGTTTGTAAGAAATTTGGCCTTGGCAAGCGCGGAAATTGTTTTCGGTTTAAGTGACCACGCAGGCCAAATTTCGCTATTTGTTATTTTCCAGACGCGTTTAAAATTTGCGCTCCGGCTGGTGGCAGAGGCTGTGGATTCAACGTCACTGCTGAACCCGAACGCTGCGTGTTAATGGCACCTTGAATGCTGTTTTGTGCATTCAAGTGATATTTGCCCGGAGGTTCAGGCTGCGGGTTAAAAGCCCAACATGCCGTTGCGGCTAAATTGGCGAATATTAAAGCGAGGATCATGCGTTTCATCGTGTTTCTCCTTGTTGAGTTTTAAGGTGAACCCGATGTGCCAGACCGCGGCTGAACTGCAGGTGAGGTGCGTGTTCAGGTGGGGTTCAGGATGGGCGATTGAAGTTTCGTACTGAATTCGGAACTGCACTTTTCCCTCTCGCCCGCACTCGTGGGAAGAGGGAAAAAGGGTTAGCGCTTGATGGCGCGGTTTACGCCGCTGACTACGGCTTTGAGGCTGGCGACCACGATGTTTTTGTCGATGCCGACGCCGAATAGAGTTGTGCCATTTGCCAGGCGGAATTCGACATAGGCGATGGCCGCTGCGTTGGCGCCAACACCCATGATGTGTTCGCGGTAATCAACGAGATCGAAGGCCAGCCCGCTTTCTTTTTTCAAAGCATCTACAAAGCCGTCCACCGGGCCGTTACCATGGCCTTTGATGGTTTTGGGCTTGCCGTCCACCATCAGTTTAGCGGTGATGGGTTGGTCGCCGTGGTCGCTCGTCGCGTGGTGTTCTATGAATTTATATTTGCCGTTGCCTTCGAGATATTCAGCCTCGAATGCGCTCCACAAGCGGTCTGCTGCAACTTCAACGCCCTCCCCGTCCGCGATTTGCTGCACGACTTTGGAGAATTCGATTTGCAGGCGGCGCGGCAGGTCTATGCCGTGTTCGGTTTCCATGAGATAGGCGATGCCGCCCTTACCGCTTTGGCTGTTGATGCGCACCACGGCTTCGTAGCTGCGGCCCAAATCCATTGGGTCAATCGGCAGATATGGCACTTCCCATAGCGGCTGATTGCTGGCCTTCATGGCTTTGAAGCCTTTGTTGATGGCATCCTGATGTGAACCTGAAAACGCAGTGAAGACAAGCTCGCCTGCGTAGGGGTGGCGCGGGTGGATGGGCAGCTGATTGCAATATTCGGCCATGCGCACCAGGTCATTCACATTGGAAATATCCAGTTGCGGATCAATGCCTTGGCTGAACATGTTCATAGCCAGGGTTATGATATCCACATTGCCGGTGCGTTCGCCATTGCCGAAAAGCGTTCCTTCAACACGGTCAGCGCCCGCCATCAGGCCCAGCTCGGTTGCAGCCACCGCGCAGCCGCGATCATTATGGGCGTGAAGGGAATAGATAATGCTGTCGCGGTTTTTGATATTGCCGACTGACCATTCGATTTGATCGGCGTGAATGTTTGGCGTTGCCGCCTCCACAGTGAATGGCAGATTGAGGATCAGGCGTTGGCGTGGTGTGGGCTCAATGACATCCATAACCGCCTCGCAGATTTCTTTTGAGAAATCGAGCTCGGTGCCCATGAAGCTTTCGGGGGAATATTGAAAGCGGATGGCCTGTTTCATGCCGCTCTCATCCGTCATTTTGCGGATCAGCTTGGCTGCACCCACGGCGATATCACGAATTCCAGCGCGGTCTTTTTGAAACACCACGCGGCGTTGCAGTTCCGACGTGGAATTATAGAAATGCACAATAGCGTGTTTAGCTCCATTGATGCCTTCAAAGGTGCGGCGGATCAAATCTTCGCGACATTGCACAAGAACTTGGATCGTTACATCGTCGGGGATCAAATGATGATCGATCAAGTGGCGGCAGAAATCAAAGTCCGTCTGGCTGGCGGAGGGGAATCCGATTTCAATTTCTTTGAATCCCATTTTAACGAGCGCGTTCCACATGCGGATTTTGCGGTCGGGGCCCATAGGCTCGATGAGGCTTTGATTACCATCGCGCAAATCGACGCTGCACCAGATGGGCGGGCTTGTGATTTGAGCCGTTGGCCATTTGCGGTTTGGCAAGTCGACGGGCGCGAAGGCGCGGTATTTTTGGGTAGGATTGATCATCATGATATTTATGTCTCGTTCTGCTTATTTCGGGTGATTTATGCGTTCCCCTGCAGAGCCTGGGCGAACGCCCAAAAGGCCCTCAGGGGCTGATAAGCAGAAGCTTCAGTGATTTTGCGTTCGACGACATGGAGACTATGTATCGCAATTTGGCGCTTAAGGCAAATTTTAACCACGGGGTTGTGGTGGCCACAGACTCGGCTTAGTTTTGTCACAGTTTACCAGCATAGAACGGCCATCAATTTTCGGGAATCAATTATGATCAAGACACTTTCTTATGCCGCTGCTTTCAGCATGGTTTTTGGCGCGGGCGCTATGGCTGGCACTTGCCAAGATGATGTTGCAAAAATCGATGCCGCATTGAAGACGGCCACTCTTGATGCCGATGTTAAGACCGAAGTGAATGATCTGCGCGAGCAAGCAGTGCAGCTGTGCGGCGCTGGCAATGAAAAAGAAGGCGTTGATGTAACCGCCCAAGCCAAGGCCCTTCTCGGCGTCGAGTGATTAGGCTGCGAAGGCCAAAACTGCACTGATTAATGCTAACACTGCACCGGTAATCGCAATGTGAGATAACATTTTTGCGCGTCCCATTAGCGCGGTGTTTCCGGTTGCGAGCATTTGTTTGACAGTGGCGCGGGCTGCGAAATGGCAGACCACAAAAATTAGAACGAACGTCAGCTTGACGTGAAACCATTTGCTCACTCCGGCCATGCTGCCCAGATTGGCCAGCAGCAATCCGCCCGTGATCAAAATGACGATCACAGCTGCGTCATGATATTTGCGGTTGGCGAGGCGGCCCATTGCGAGACCCTTTGCGATATCGCCACTTTGGGACTTTGCCGTGCCCAAATTCACAATGTTCGAAATACCGATGCCGATGCCGATTGCTATTGCCAGAAGATGAAGCGCTAATATTAGTTGGTGATAGCTCACAGATCAATTTCCCCACTCATCATGCGCACAGCAGAACCGCCAACGCGAACGGCAGTGAGTTTGCCAGATTTCACATCGGCTTCAAGTTTTAAATCGGATGGGCGGCCCATTTCATAGCCCTGCTCCAATTGCCACATGTGCGTTCCGTCCTTGAGGTTTTCAGCTTTCAGTAATTGTGCTGCCAGCAAGGCCGTAGCTGAACCTGTGGCAGGGTCTTCTGGAATGCCGCCTGTGGGCGAATACATGCGGGAGCGGAACGCCGCATTTGGGCCATTGCCACCGCGCGTGTAGATATAGGCGGCGTCGGCTGTTCCGCCCAAAGGCTTGAGAAGATCAGACCAATAGGGTTCGCGCACTTGAGATTTTTCTAATGCTGCGCGGGTTTTGACAGGCACATAGAAGAAACGTGGGCCGCCTTCCAAACTGGTGATGCTATGGCCATCAAAGCCAATATCTTCTGGCTCAAGATTGACCGCTTTTGCCGTATCGCCAATTGAGGGTAAACCAATATCGACAATAAATGGCACAACAGGTGCTGTGAAGATTCCGGAACAATGATCAGCAATGCGGGTAACTTTGACTGGAGTTAAACCCGCCTTGAGCTCGAGGCGGATTTCAGTCGAGATCGTGCAGCCCGGCTTATTGTTTAGTTCAGCTAACAATATCGCAGTGCCTAATGTGGGGTGGCCTGCAAATGGCATTTCACCTCCCGGATAGAAGATGCGCACTTTGGCCGTGTTGTTGGAGCTTTCAGGCCTCATCACAAATGTGGTCTCAGAAAGATTGAATTCTTTCGTAATTGTTTGCATTTGCTCCGTGGACAGATGATCCGCGCCCAGAACAACAGCCAGTGGATTGCCCGCAAATTTACGGGTGGTGAAAACATCAAGTGTGTGGAATTTGAGTTTCATGATGGTAGGAAACTGCAATTAATTTCGAAACGCGGCAAGCAAAACATTGTGCCGATTGTTATGATCTTACAGCATGTGCATCAATGCATCATAGATCAACTTCAACGAAACGAGCAGCAAAGCGATTTCGACCGCTTTGAAGAATGGGCCTTCTGGTAAAATCTTGGTGAGTTTAAAACCAGCCCATGCACCGAACAAAGCCATAGGCACAAGATAAAGACATTTTTCCAAACTGATTAAGTTTATTTGGCCCAAGAACCAGTAGGGTGGAAGTTTCAAGGCGTTGATGATCGCAAACGCAATCGTCGAGGTGCCAGCATATTTCATTTTGCTGAGACGTTGCGGCAGCACATACATTTGAAATGGAATGCCGCCTGCATGCGCCACAAAGCTGGTGAATCCTGCAATAGTGCCCCAAAAGAGACCGCGCGGCACGTCGGCTGGTTTGGCCTCAACTTCTTTTTTCTTGCTCTTGATATAAAGATCGACCGAATACCAAACGCCAATTGCGCCGACGATCAGTTTGACCAAATCATCGCTATTGAATTGTGCGGTGGCCCAACCAATGCCGATGCCGATGGTGGCTGCAAAAACCATGATCTTGATGTTCCAAAGATCATAATCTTTTCGGTAAAGCCAAAGGCCATAAAGATCGCTGATGACATAAAGCGGAAGCAACAGTCCAGCGGCAACCACTGGTGAGATCACTTGGGCTAGTATTGGAACTGCTAAAATGCCGATCCCAGGCACACCGCCTTTTGATGCACCGACCACAAATGTTGCAACGGATGCGAATATCCAGAAGAGTGTCGTGTCCATTTACTCTGCTGCTAATTTCAATGTTGCATGTTCAAGTTTTAGAAATGTACAAAGCTGCTCGACGACGAAATTATGGTCTTCACGTTGCGGAATACCAGATACTGTTATTGTTCCGACGACACCAACATTTTTGATGATGATTGGGAAGCATCCACCATGTGGTGCGACGTCAATGGGGTTAAATCCCTGAGCCTCGTTCAGCACTTTGCCATTTTGCGCAAGCTCGCGCCCGATGTGATAGGAGCTTTTATGTTTCAGCATCACGATATTGATTTTGCGTTGAACCCAATTTTCGTTTTCGGGCACACTGCCGGGCAAAGCTGTGAAAAACAATTTTCGACCTGAAACTCGAATATCGATCACGAAGGGATGCTTCTTGGCAATGGCTGCTGCGCGCATGGCTTGCCCGAGTGTCCAAGCGTCTTCTTCTGAAAATGTTGAGAATTGCAATTTTTCTTCTTGGATTTTGAGTTGGGCAATATCGTCTTCGAGACTCACGGGCTTTGGCTCCATTCTATTGATCGCCAGTTTGTCTCATTCTTTCCACAAAGGCCATATGCCAAATAGAGTGGCGAGTTTTTCGCACCGTAGAAACAAGCGACTTACCAAATCGTAACCTGTTTGCCGCCTTTTAAACAAAATTAAAAGCGATTAGGCTGTGTCGACGGGGTGAATCAGGACTTCACAACGGAACGAGCACCGGGCCTTACGGCGGCGGGCGGGCCACACTCAATTATAAGGAATTCCTAAATGTCCAAAACTTTACGCAATATGTCACTGGCTGTGGCTCTGATGGTTCTTTCTGCGCCTATGCTTGGCACAGAGGTACAGGCCAAGGACAGCTTTATGAAGGCTTGCTCTACCAAGTTTAAAGCTGCCAAAGCAGCTAATACGCCAGAAGGCAACATGAAGTGGACAGATTTCATGAAAAGCCAGTGTGCTGCAGATGCGGCAGCGGCTGAGCCTGCACCAGCTGCTCCAGCCACGCCTATGGTAAAACCAGCCAAGGCTGCAAAAGTTGTGGCACCAGCTGCCGCTGCGACAACGGTTGCCACTCCTTCAGGCAGCTTTATGCAAAATTGCTCGGCCGCTTGGAAAGATTTGAAAGCCAAGAACGCAGTGCCAGCTGGCATGGCGTGGAAAGACTTCGTTGCGGCTAAGTGCGTTGTTGCCGGGGCAGCTGCTCCAGCAGTCACACCTGTTTCTGTAAAGAAAAAGCCGGCCGCCGTTGACACCACGATGGACGCAACTCCTGCTGAGCCCACAGATGCTGCAAATACTGAACCACTGAAGACCGTGGATAAGAACGGCAAGGCCTTCACACCAGGCCAAATGGCCGCCCACCAACGCGCCCGCGATTGCGGCGCCAAGTGGCGGGCCAACAAGCCAGCGTTCTCTGCTCAATACGGCACATGGCCTAAGTATTGGTCAGCTTGCAACACTGAGATGAAGGCTGCTCAGTAATTTACAATTATAATTTTTGAGGAAAGGCTCCCGTTTGGGGGCCTTTTTTCATTTGACCAAGGACTTGAATTGGAATAAATAGTAATTATTTATGTTACAGTTATAATCACGAAAGGACAAATCATGTATCTCGTCACTGGCGCATCCGGCCATCTTGGCCAAGCTGTTATCAACCACCTGCTCACCACTTATAAAGTGCCCGCCAACAAAATCATCGCCGTCAGTCGCGATGCTTCCAAGCTTGCAGATTTAAAAGCCAAGGGCGTTCATCTTCGGGATGGCAATTTTGATGATGAAGCTCACCTCACCAAGGCATTCGCAGGTGCCACCCGTCTGCTGCTCATCAGCACCAGCGCCATGGAACCAGGCCAGCGCATAAAGCAGCATGTGAATGCGGTTCGCGCCGCTGAGAAAGCGGGTGTTGGCCATGTGATTTATACGTCTATGCCAAACCCCATGGGCAATGCTGTATTGTTTGCGCCTGATCATGAGGGCACAGAAAAGGCTTTGGCCGATTCAAAGCTTGGTGGCTGGACGGTGCTGCGCAACAATTGGTATTTTGAAAACCTGTTCTTCTCTATGCCGCAAGCGTTAGCTTCAGGCACGCAATATTCTGCCGCAGCTCAAGGCAAAACGGCATTTATTGCGCGCGATGATTTGGCCAGGGCTGCCGCTGCCACATTGGCTTCCGACAAGGGAGGCAAAGCCACTTACACATTGTCTGGTGGCGAGGAATACACAATTGATGAGATTGCCAAGTTGGTCAGCGCTGCCACAGGCAAACCGCTGAAGGTGGTTCATGTGCCAGTTGAAGGCTTAATACAAGGTATGCTCGGCGCTGGCCTGCCCGAAGGAATGGCACGCATGTTTGCATCGTTTGATGATGCAACAGCGAGAGGCAGCCTCTCGGGCACTTCAGCGGATTACAAAGTGATTACTGGTGCCGAGCCGCAAGCGCTTGAACCCTGGTTGAAGGTAAATGCTGCGGCATTAAGTGTTTCAGCGGCGCATTAAAAGCGAAGTGAAGGCCTCAGAGATGGGGCCTTTTTTGACGATATGTATTATTTATCTGCACGACTTTGATCTTAATTGGCTCGATAATATGAAAGAGGGCGAAACAAAATTTCACCCTCTTTTACAAATCGATTCATGAAATCAAAATTACCTGTCCGATATAGAACGTCAGGTATAATTATCTTGATCTAATTCCGCGCTTTATCCACCAGCTTGTTCTTGCCAATCCAGGGCATCATTTCGCGCAGTTTTGCACCAACAGCTTCAATCTGATGGGTATCGTTATTACGGCGGATGGCTTTAAAGCGGGCGGCGCCTGCGCGGTATTCTTGCATCCACTCGGATGTGAATTTACCAGTTTGAATGTCGTGCAACACGCGCTTCATTTCTTTCTTGGTTTCCGAAGTGATGATGCGTGGGCCTGAGACGTATTCGCCCCATTCAGCAGTGTTGGAAATTGAATAGTTCATGTTGGCAATGCCGCCTTCATAAATCAAATCCACGATCAGCTTCACTTCATGCAAGCATTCGAAATAAGCCATTTCAGGTGCGTAGCCAGCTTCAACCAAAGTTTCAAAGCCAGCGCGAATGAGCTCAACCAAGCCACCGCAGAGAACAACTTGTTCGCCGAACAAATCGGTTTCACATTCTTCTTTGAATGTGGTTTCAATTACGCCCGAACGGCCGCCGCCAACGCCAGAGGCGTATGACAAAGCAAGATCATGGGCATTGCCTGATGCATCTTGATGGATGGCAATGAGGCATGGAACGCCGCCGCCTTTTTGATATTCGCCGCGCACCGTGTGGCCAGGGCCTTTAGGCGCGATCATCACAACGTCAACTGTCTTCTTGGGTTCGATCAAGCCGTAGTGAACATTGAGACCGTGGGCGAACGCGATTGCTGCCCCATCACGAATGTTTGAGGCAATGTCATTCTTGTAGATATCAGCCTGCAATTCATCCGGCGTTGCCATCATCAGCAAGTCGCCCCATTTGGCGGCATCAGCCACGGTCATAACCTTGAGGCCGTCAGCTTCGGCTTTCTTGATGGTGGGCGAGCCGGCCTTCAAAGCGATGGCCAATTCCTTGGCACCAGAATCCTTCAAGTTCAGCGCGTGGGCGCGACCTTGGCTGCCGTAGCCGACGATGACAACTTTCTTGTTCTTGATCAGATTAACGTCGGCATCCCGGTCATAATATACGCGCATGTGAGTGGTTCCCATTTAAAATTCTGGGCGTGAATTAGCGGGCTGGGACAATTAAGGCAAGGGTTAGGTTTTGAATGGTTTTTGCCGCAATTTCGAAGCGTCAAAACGAATGTTACTTTCTTATAATGTGTAACTGAATCTGATGACTGTTAGTTTGAGTGCAAATCGCTTGACATCCCCACTTTAATTAACAGGACATTACATGAAACAGTTTCTTTTAGCGCTTATGTTAATTGCCGTTCCGGTGGCCGCGTTCACCGGATTTGAGATGAAGTTTGGGGCGACGCCTGCTGTGGCTGGAGCTAGCGCAAGCCTTGGTGATCTCTCTAAGTTGAAAGCCATCATTGTGGATGTGCAGGCCATTGCCGACAAGGGCGATTTGGTGGCGGCTGAAAAGCGCATTCGTGATTTTGAGAATGATTGGGATGTTGCGACTAAAACTTTGCGTGGGCTGAACAAGGAGGATTGGGGCCACATTGATGATGCCTCTGATGCCGCGCTTAGTGATCTGCGCGAGGCAAAGCCTGATGCGGGAAAAGTGAAGTTAACGCTGGCTGCTTTGATGGCAGCACTAGATGATCCAACCAAAGCGCCATGATTTTTTCTGGAGATAACGCTATGTCAAACACCGCCGCCCAGCCCCAGTTTAACCGCGTTCCTAAAGTGACGTTTGATTTTTGGCTGATCAAATTAATGGCGGTCACCATGGGGGAAACGGCGGCAGATTATTTGGGGGTAAACTTAGGATTGGGATTGACAAAGACATCTTTGCTGATGGCTGGTGTTTTGTTGGTGGCGCTTTGGTTTCAGTTTCGGCAGAAGCGTTATGTGCCTTGGGCTTATTGGTTGGCCGTGGTGTTGATCAGCATCGTTGGCACATTGGTGACTGATAATCTGGTTGATAATTTTGGTGTGCCGCTGTGGACGACCACGATTATTTTCACCGTGGCGTTGGCCGCAACTTTTGGAGCTTGGTTTAACTCCGAAAAGACACTTTCGATCCATTCTATCTTCACCAATAAGCGCGAAGGATTTTACTGGCTGGCGATTCTATTCACTTTCGCGCTTGGAACAGCGGCGGGTGATTTAGTGGCCGAGTATTTTGGACTTGGCTATATGGCAACGGGCGTCCTGTTCGGGATGGTCATCGCGTCTTTATCACTCGGCTATTTCTTCTTGGGCCTTGATGCAATTTTAGGGTTCTGGTTGGTTTATATTTTGACCAGACCACTTGGTGCATCATTTGGTGATTTTCTGTCGCAGCCAAAGGAATATGGCGGCTTGGCACTAGGCACGATTATTACCAGCGTGATTTTTTTAGCCGCGATTGCCGCGATCGTTGCATATATGAGCTTCACGCATGAAGGCGAGGAATTGGTGGCTTAATTAGACGTCGCCTATTGCCTGCCGGAAAAGCCGCACAGTTTCAGCCATTCCCAATATCATAGCATCCGCAGTGATGGCGTGGCCGATGGAGACTTCTTTGAGGTTGGGCAAGGCTTCAACAAGACGTGGCAAGTTTTCGCGGGTTAAGTCGTGCCCCGCATTGAGGTCAATGCCAAGTTTTGCCGCGGCTCTTCCAGTGGCTATCACTTTGGCCAATTCGATTTTCATTGTGGCCTCGTCTAATGCACCGCCATATGGCCCCGTGAAAATCTCGATGCGGTCGGCGCCTGCGGCTTTAGCCAGAGCGGGCTGGGATGGATCAGGATCGACAAACAATGCAACGCGAATGCCTTGGGCTTTCAGGCGTTGAATGATAGAAGACAGAAGAGTGCCTGCCGTGGCAAAATTCCAGCCATGGTCAGACGTGCCTTGCCCCGGCAGATCAGGAACAAGGGTTACTTGATCGGGTTTGTTTTTTTCGCAAAGTTGCAGAAACTGTTCATCCGGATAGCCTTCGATATTGTATTCACGGCCCATAAACTCGTTTCGAATGAGATCGCGCAGAACAGGCACATCAGCGTATCTGATGTGGCGTTCATCGGGGCGTGGATGGACAGTCAGGCCCACTGCACCGACCTTTAGCGCAATGCGGCCAATTTCCACAAGATCAGGCCAAGGCACATGGCGACGGTTACGGAGATAAGCGATTGCATTGATGTTGACGGAGAGTTTGCAGGTCATGGATTGAATATTAGCAGGACGATGTTTGGGTTTCTATGATCCAATTGTCTCGATTGTCATCAATCCACCAAGAACTTTAAACCTTCATCGCCTCAAGCCCGCGACTAATGGCAGCCACACCTGTGCGTGAAACTTCAACTAATCCAAGTGGCACCATCAGCGAAATGAACTGATCAATCTTATCGGGCTTTCCCGTCAGTTCGAACACGAAGCTGTCGGTCGAAGCATCAACCACACGGGCGCGGAAGGCGTCCGCCAGTCTCAAGGCTTCAACGCGCTTATCGCCTTCACCCGACACTTTTACCATGGCTAATTCACGGGCGAGGAAGTTTCCTTGCAGGGTGAGATCTGCGACGGAATGCACCAAGACCATGCGTTCAAGCTGGGCTTTGATTTGGGCGACTACCGGAGCGGTTCCGCTGGTCACAATTGTAAAGCGCGAAACGTGTTTTTCGTGTTCGGTTTCTGAAACAGTGAGCGAGTCAATATTATAGCCGCGCCCGGCAAACAGGCCGATGATGCGGGCCAAGACGCCGGGTTGGTTTTCGGCAACTACGGCCAATGTGTGAGTGTTCACCTCCAATTTCTTGGTGTCGATGAAATAAGCCGAGCCGGATGCTTCTTTATGTGCGTTCATTTCTGTGATCCTAAACCAGAGCCTTGCCCTTGGCATCAATAGCGCTGCCCACTTCTTCATCTGAAACATCCGCACCCAGCAACATTTCATTATGCGCTTTGCCAGACGGAATCATCGGGAAGCAATTGGCCAGATTTGCAACGCGGCAATCGAAGATGACCGGATGCGGCGAAGCGATCATCGCTTTTATGGCATCATCGAGCTCGCCCGGTTTTTCGCAGCGCAAGCCTACACCGCCATAAGCTTCAGCAAGTTTCACAAAATCTGGAAGCGCCTCGGAATAGGATTCGCTCAAGCGATTGCCGTGCAGCAATTGCTGCCATTGGCGCACCATGCCCATATATTGATTGTTCAAAATAAAAATCTTGATCGGCAGTTTATATTGAATCGCAGTCGAGAATTCTTGGATGGTCATCTGCACTGATGCATCGCCAGCAATATCAATCACCAGTGATTTAGGATGCGCCGCTTGCACACCAACTGCGGCAGGCAGGCCGTAGCCCATGGTGCCAAGGCCGCCCGATGTCATCCAGCGGTTTGGCTCTTCGAAGCGATAAAATTGCGCCGCCCACATTTGGTGCTGGCCCACTTCAGTGGTGATATAAGTGTCCATGTCCTTAGTCAGCGCAAACAGCCGCTCGATTGCGTATTGCGGCATGATCACGTCTTTGTTGCTGCGATATTTGAGCGAGTCAACAGACTTCCATTTGCCAATCTCAGCTTTCCAAGACGACAAAGCTTTATGATCGAGCGTATGCTTGTGCTTTTTCCACGATGCAATCATCGCTTCCAAGGCAGCCGCCACGTCAGCAATCACAGGTACAGCCACGCGCACAACTTTATTGATTGATGATGGATCAATATCGATATGGATCTTCTTGGAGTTGGGAGCAAAAGCATCAAGGCGCCCGGTGATGCGGTCATCAAAGCGTGCGCCCACATTGATCATCACATCGCAATCATGCATGGCCATGTTGGCTTCATAAGTGCCGTGCATGCCGAGCATGCCCAGCCATTCTTTGCCGGATGCTGGATATGCGCCAAGGCCCATCAAGGTGGATGTGATGGGAATTCCTGTCAGCTCAACAAATTCACGCAGCAATTTGGAAGCGCGTGGGCCAGAATTGATCACGCCGCCGCCTGTATAGAAAAGCGGCTTCTTGGCGGTGGCCATCAAAGCCACAGCGGCTTCGACGGACGCCATATCAGGCTGAGTTTTGGGCTGGTATGATTTTACGATCACGCCAGTTTTGGGTGTGTATGTGCCTTTGGCGAACTGAACATCCTTCGGAATATCAACAACCACTGGTCCGGGCCTGCCAGTCATGGCCACATAAAACGCTTCATGCATAATGCGCGCGAGATCATTCACATCCTTCACCAACCAGTTCTGTTTGGTGCAAGGCCGCGTTATACCAACAGTATCGCATTCTTGAAACGCGTCAGAGCCGATCAGATGGGTGGGCACCTGACCGGTGAGCAACACCATGGGGATTGAATCCGCCAAAGCGTCCATCAATCCCGTCACGCAATTGGTGGCACCCGGGCCAGAGGTGGCCAACGCCACGCCGCAAAGACCGGTGGAGCGAGCATAGCCTTCAGCCATATGGGTTGCCCCCTGCTCATGGCGCACCAGAATGTGCTTAACCTTGTCCTGCTGAAAGAATTCATCATAAATCGGCAGAACCGCACCACCAGGATAGCCAAACACATGCTTCACGCCATGTTCAGCCAAGGCCCGCAAAACCATTTCAGCGCCGGTCATCATCATATCTTCAGCCATAGACTCGTCCTCTTCCGTATGTCTCTCTAACGTCAATCCGCCCAATAAAAAAGGCCCCTGAGAGGAGCCTGTTTTCCGCGCAACACCATGATCCCGGAGGTTAACCCCCAGAGGTGATGCGCGACCGGACGACGACGAGAGTGTTTTTCATGGGCGCATTGATATGGGGGGATAGCGGAAACGTCAAGCCCCTTTAGAATGTTTGGGGGTTTTCAAAGTCCTCCCAGCCCTGTGCCATCGTCACAGCCGTCGGAGTTTCGACACATGAGAGTGCAAGAAGCGTTTTAATCTGTTTCTCAAACTAAACCACAGATGCACATTAATGTTGGCGCGACCGAAATTAAAGTACTAGGTTTGTGAGTTATCTGAACTTGGCTTGTTCATTCGTTCAGCACTATTGCATGTCGAGATACTGAATTGGAGAAGTCTTATGCCCAAGACCCCATTTGTCCATTCGGCCCTCATTTTGTTTCTTGTTTGCGCCCCAGCGCATGCAGACGGGATTGATGTGTTGCGAGGGAAATTTGCTTTTGATTGGTTCCATGATCCTGCCAAGGCAAAATGTGTTAAAGTTGATGGTAAATTGCTGAGTGACTTTAAATCATCGCATTATCATTGCGATTTGAAGGCGAATACAAACTCGTCTTCGGGTGCGAGCAGCCGCACTTGCACGCAAATACCCCACGACAAGGAATATCTCATCTTTGATACCAAGCGCGCTTGCGATGAAGAGCGGGATACACAAGCTTCAAATGAATAAAGTCAACATAACTCACTGACCAGATGGCCACTCAAAGGACATGATCATTTTACCCTCTAAAGATAGCGCTTGCCGTGCGGTGAGCACCATGTTGCAGTAGACGCCTTCAACTTTTGCATCCTCGCCATAGAGTGGTGCCCCATTGGCATAGACTACTTCACAAGTGGCATCGCGCCATGGAATCCAAGCTGTTTGCACTTCGCGCAAATGTTTTGCCTCTGCTTCATCACGTGCTTTTGTTAGCTCATCTACTTTTTTTGAGCTTGCGGCAGTTTTTTCTCGGTAGCTCGCATTTAAACGTGCGTCCCAAACTTCACTTTCCCGACCATAGCACGCCATCATTCCAATTGTCCCACCAGTGTCATTCTCCAAGCACGCAGCTGCGACGATGCCGATGCAATTTTCAGACGCAAATTTCGGTTTACTCTGTGCCGCAGCTTCAAGATAGGCTTCAGGTCCGGTTTGCTCCGCGTCTTTCGCCTCCTCAGTTTCTGGCGCTACTATCTCGGCTTCTTTTTGCTGCCGCGCATTTAGCTCTTCGCGCTTGGCATCAACAAAATCGAGACAGGCCTTCACGGCTGCGGCATCATTGGCAGCATAATCCTCAGATGACTGCTCCGCGGCCACATTTTTAGAAAGTGTCATTTGCGGGAAGCTGAAAACAAATGCTGAAATAACAAGGGTCTTTAAAATACGAGACATGGATTTGCTCCTAAATTTTATGTGCCTTTGGATTAGCTTGCCCGACCTGAACGAGTTCTGAACGCGCAGCCGAGCGGAGATTCATCTTTAAGGCTTAAACAGTCTTATGACCAACATTTGATCTGAGCCTTGTTCTGCTGCAATCTGGTGATTGATGGATTCCTTAAAGCCCTCTCCAATGAAACGCGGGTTAAAGCGGCCCCACAGGTGGACTGTGGTTCGGCAGCTTCGCATGCTCACGTCGCATCGCAGGACGGCTCGGTCAGACCGCACTCTCGCAATCATGTTGGCCTTCGTGGCGGGTTCGGCAAACGCTGGCGGATTTATACTGCTTGGCAGTTACACTTCGCACATGACAGGATATTTGTCACAGGCGGCTGACCAGTTGGTGCTCAGCAATTATGCCATGGTGTTTACGGCAATTCTGGCGATAGGCCTGTTTACTTTTGGCGCGGCACTTTCAGCGATCGTGATCAATTGGGCGCGCGGCTATCAGCCTCGACTGCAGTATATTTTGCCACTGGCACTTCAAGGTATCAGTTTTTTGGCATTCTCTATCATTGGTCGCGGCGATAATTATGCTGGCAACGGCCATCTCATTGGTTTGGGTCTATTGTGCTTTATCATGGGATTTCAAAACGCTACGATCACCAAAATTTCGCAATCTCGTATCCGCACAACTCACGTTACGGGTATGGTCACTGACGTTGGCATTGAACTCGGGCGTTTTGTTTTCAACTATCTTTTTCAACGTCCCCGCATAATGGCAGACGCCAACAAATTGTTGCTGCTTTTACAGCTATTGGGGATGTTTTTTATTGGCGGTGTCATTGGTGCATTTGGATTTGGACTTATTGGATTGAGTTTTTCTATGGGCGTAGGTTTTCTACTTCTGCTCTCTGCCATAATTCCGATTGTGGTCATGAACCGGAAATAAACTTACCCCTCAACCTCCATTCCAACCACAATCAGCACCTGATAATCCTGCTTTTTGCAACCACCAACGGGCGGCATGACAGCACCGGGAAATACCGGGAAATTTTCTTGGTCGGCGTGCTCAGGCGTGCATGAATTAGCCGACGCTGGCGTATAGCGCGCGGCGCGGCAGCCGAGGTGTGTAACGTCATAAAGTGTGGCGCCGTTGCTCAATTCCCAGTGCTGAATGCCGTCTGCTCCTTTGGGGTGGACAGTTAAAATGGCCGTCGCATCACGATTTCCCGTCACCACATATTTACCTGGCACGATAGGGAATGTGGGTTGCTCCATGATAAGGCCATGCTCTTCCAGCCACCAGTCTGTGCTATCAAACTTCCAGCCGCGCGGAGCTATCCCACCCGCGTTTTTCAGATTGGAATATCCAGTTAGCCTGACGCCGCGAGGGCCCGGATCAACTGGCCACAGGCCCCAGGTTTCAGCGCCAATACCAGATTTGGCTGTGGAGTCTCCCAGAGCTGCGATATATTGCGTGGGAATGCGTTTTATGATGGTTTCGGCGGGAGATGAATCAGACATCAACAGAAACGCTGCAACTATCTGCGATAACCGAAATACTTTGTTCATGGCTGTCTACTTTCTTAACGAAGCCTTTCAACGGAATCTACCACAGTTTGGTTCAGTTGTGTGCGCACTGGCTAATCCCTGAGGTTTTGATAGAATTCAATTTTAAGGGATTCTCGAAAATGAAAGCAATTTGGGTTCTAGGAATTTGTCTTGCGGTGTTTGCACCTAGCGTCGCTTTTGCTGAACTCTGCGATAACCCCGTTACTCAATCGGACATGACTTATTGTGCGGGATGGCAATTCAAGAAAGATGATGCCGGATTAAACGATGTCTATGGCCGTCTCAAAGAAAACTATAGCGAAATTCCCTCCGCAAAATCTGCTCTCACAAAAGCCCAGCGCGCATGGGTAGCGTTTCGAGATGCGGAATGTAAATTGGAAGCGGTGGGCGAAGAAGGCGGAACAGCGCAGCCTATGATTTATAATCAGTGTCTGTCGCGGCTCACTACGCTCCGTATTGAGCAACTGCAAAAAAGATTGGATTGCCAAGAAGGTGATCTAACCTGCATTGCGGCAGGCGACGCTGCAAACTGATATGCCCACATCGTTGACACGTGTTCATTTTCTGCTGGCTCTTGCAATTGTTGCAATATGGGGCAGTAATTTTGTGGTGATCAAGCTCGCCCTTAATCATTTGCCGCCACTGCTGTTTGCAACGCTGCGCTTTGCGTTAGTGGTTTTTCCTTTAGTGTTCTTTATCAAGCGCCCGCAAGTGTCTCTGCTCAACCTTGCGAGCTATGGCGTATTGATCGGGGCGGGGCAATTTGGTCTTATGTTCATTGCCATGAAGGGCCACATCAGTCCCGGCATCACATCGCTGGTCATTCAGTTACAGGTTTTTGTGACAATTGGAATTTCGGTTTTGCGCGGCTCTGAACGTTTGCGCGGATATCAATATGTTGCACTCGGATTGGCGGTTCTGGGGCTGGCCAACATTGCGCTATACGGCGGCGGAAGTGCAACACCGTTGGGTTTATTTCTGGTTATTTGCGCCGCAATCAGTTGGGGCATCGCCAACATCATCAACCGGGCGGCAGGCAAGATTGATATGCTGGCCTATGTGGTGTGGGCGGCAATATTTGCCGTTCCACCGCTATTAGTTTTGTCGTTGATCTTTGAAGGATGGCGAGCGGATTTGCAGGGATTGCAACAAGCAGACTTTATGTCTTGGGCGGCCGTGATTTGGCAATCTGTGGCCAACACGATGTTTGGTTATGGCGCTTGGGGGTGGTTGCTATCGCGTTATCCAGCTGCAACGGTCACGCCAACAGCACTCTTGGTGCCGGTTTTTGGTATGAGCACGTCGGCATTTTTTCTGGGTGAAGGGCTCGAACAGTGGAAGCTTGCCGCGGCGGGGTTGGTTCTCGGTGGCCTAGCACTCAATCTCTTTTGGCCACGGTTTTATTCGCAAATCCGGTAAGTTCCGCTCTTTCCATGTTGGCCCAAATCAAAGTGGAAATGGCTAGCATGAGCTTCGTTCGCACCGGGGCCCAACACCGTAGTAAAATATGTGCAAGCTGAATGGCGAATCGTGGAAAGAACGAGATAGTCTTTGTTCAGAGAAGAAATTGCATCTTTCACCAGAAAGATGCGCCCATCTGCTAATTGAATGCGCTCGATGTCGACAGCGTTTCCCAATGCGTGTTCGCTCATTTTCGCCGACGAATCTCCGTTTCGCCCGCGGCAGACAAAGCCAGGTCCTGTGTAGAGTTTTGAAATTTGCGACTTTGCTTGCGAAGCGACGGTGGGAATAGCACTGTCATGAATGAAATTGATAAATTGCAAAGCAAAGCCGCAATTCAGATTAGGTTGATCGGGAAACTCCAGCTTCTGGCCATTCAAAGTGTAGGACTTGAGCCGCACGGGATTGATGATGACGCAACTGCCCTGCTGTTCATAGGTGGGATTTGGCGTGAAGCTGACATTGAATTTGTTCAGCGCGGCTTGGCAAGCTGTTGCATCGGAAAGTAGCACGGGCGCAGGTAAATGAATGGGCGGCGGCGATGCAGCCTTTGGCTGGGGAGCTATATTCTTGGGCGGTACTGGGGGCGCTGGTGGGATGACAGGTTCCGGCGGAATTGGCTCAGGCGCAACATCAATCACTGGTTCTGGCGGAATGACTTCAGTTTCCACAGGTTTTTCACGCGGGATTGGCGGCTTTGGTTTGATCTGAATTACAGGTGTGACGGGAGTTTCAGTTCTCTGCGGAACAGGTTTTTCAACAATTGGACTTTTTGTTTTTTTATGTTTGCAGCTTTTGGATTTGACCGCTTTACATAATGTTCTTTCGACGTTGCGTAGAGCAGATTCAATTGGGTTTCTAGCCAAAACATGTGGGCTCACGGAAACAAATGCGATTAAACCCAACACACCAACACGAATGCAAACATTTAGTTTCATTTGGTAATGCTAAGCTGATTTGATCTTGATGCAAAATAAAAAATCTAAGTCTGCCACGCTTTCATCTGGCCCCTGAACCACGTTAATTGGCGTTTGATAAAGTTGCGGGTCGCAGTTTTGGCTTTTGTTTTTGCTTCGTCGAGGGTGATTTCACCTTTGAGGTGGGCGAGAAGTTCGGGAACACCGATGGCTTTCATCAACGGCTGCGCTGGGTCAATATCTGGAAGGGACTGAACTTCGGCAATAGCGCCCTGCTCCAACATGTAATCAAATCTTCTTTCGGCTCTGGCATAAAGTTCTTCTCTTGGCACATTCATAAACACACGTTCAATGTTCGCACCTTGCAATATGGATTCGTGCTGGGCCTGTTTCTGCCAATCTATCAGAGGTTTACCTGTGCTTTCGAAGACCTCAAGTGAACGTATCAAACGCTGTCGATCGGCGGCATTGAGACGAGCGGCGCTTTGGGCGTGTCGCCTTTCTAGTTCCGCATAGAGATTGCCATCGAAGTTGCGCCATTTCTCGCGTATGATCGGATCAATTGCTGGCAGCTTGGCGAGGCCCTGCTCCAGCGCGGTAAAGTACAGACCGGTGCCACCGCAAATAATCGGTAGCTGCCCATTATTCCAGCAACTTTTAATTTCACTTTCTGCTTGCGCAAGCCAAATAGCGGTGGAGAAATCATCGGCACCGCTAATGTGGCCAAAAAGCCTATGCGGAACTATAGCCTCCTCCACAGTCGAGGGCCGCGCTGTGATGATGCGGAGCTCTTTATACACCTGCATCGAGTCGGCATTGATAATCACCCCACCCCGCGCCTGCGCTTGGGCCATGGCTAAAGCAGACTTGCCGCTGGCTGTTGGGCCTGCAATAAGCAGCACAGATTTTTCAAATTTGAGTGGCATATGGATTCCGTACTTGTTCTCATAGCAGCGCCGGGCAGCAGCGCAATCAATTCTAGTGTGATTGAAACTCTACGCAGTTTTGGTGGTGCGCCCTATTGGCTAAGTATTGGCGATGCTGCAGAAGTGAAACCATTTGAGGGGATGCAGGGGTTTTTGGAATTTTTAAAAGCGCAACCAATTGATGCCAACCTCGTTCCACTGGCAAACCGCCGCAAGAAATTTTTGATTGCGGATATGGATTCAACCATGATCCATCAAGAATGCATTGATGAATTGGGGGTGATGGCGGGTGCGGGCGATCACATCAAAGAAATAACAGCTCGGGCTATGCGCGGTGAATTGAATTTTGAAAGCGCTTTGAAAGAACGCGTTGGCTTGCTAAAGGGACTTAATGAAACTGTGATAGCGCAATTGATCCGTGAACGGATCACTTTCATGGAGGGTGGCAAAACGTTGCTGGCAACGATGAAGGCCAATGGCGCTTATGCTGCGCTGGTGTCAGGTGGGTTTACGGCTTTCACCTCGCATGTGGCGATAGCATTGGGATTCGATGAAAATCATGCCAACACATTGCTTTTTCACGATGGCAAACTCACAGGCGAGGTGGCGATGCCTATTCTTGGCAAAGAAGCAAAAGTGGAATCGCTAAAGCGCATTTGTTCCGAGCGCGGTATCTCACAAGATTATGTGGTCGCCGTCGGTGATGGTGCAAATGACATCCCCATGTTGCTAAAGGCCGGAATGGGTGTGGCACTTCATGCCAAACTAAAGGTGCAAGAGGCAGCAAAATTCAGCATCAATCATGGTGACCTCACGGCGTTGCTTTATTTGCAAGGTTATATGAAGAGCGAGTTTGTGTTTGGATGATTTCGAATTGCTGCTTACGAAGCTTGAATCTGCAGTTCTTCAGTTTTGCGCTTCCCAAACAGCCTACGGATGAATTGAGAAAATGCCTCCATAAGCACGAAAATCACTGGCGTAATAAACAGTGTGAGCACTTGACTGACCAATAACCCGCCAACCACTGCAACGCCCAATGGTTGCCTTAGTTCTGAACTCGCACCGGTTCCGATGGCTACGGGCACAGCGCCAAGCAGCGCGCAGAATGTAGTCATCATGATCGGGCGAAAGCGGCGGGTGGCGGCTTCCTGCATGGCAGTGACCGCGTTATGCGTTCCGTCACGCGTGAGTTGCAATGCCACGTCAATCATCATGATAGCGTTCTTCTTTACAATGCCGATCAGCATAAGAAGACCAATCAAGGCAATCATCGAAAAATCCATGCCCATCAGCTGCAAAGCGAGCAACGCCCCCAAGGCTGCAGACGGCAAGCCAGAAAGGATGGTCAGTGGGTGAACGAAACTCTCATAAAGTACGCCGAGCAGGATGTAGATAATCAGAATAGCTGCGCCGATTAAAAGACCTGTGTTATTAGTTGATTGTTGGAAGATCAATGCCGCACCAGCGTAACTGGAAATGACTGATGATGGCAGTGTAATTTCTTTTTTGATTTGTTCAATGCGGCTGGTTGCCGTGCCAAGTACAACACCCGGCGGCAAGTTGAATGAGACGGTCACCGCGGTGAGTTGACCTGTTTGATTGACAGATACAGGCGCAGGACTGCGATCAATGGTTGCAAAACTCGCCAATGGCACTAAATTTCCGTTGGTTGCGGGCACTCTGATGGATGCCAGCATGCGTTCATCCCATGGACGCGATTGATCATACTCCAGTATCACATTGTAACTATTGCCTGTGGTTTGAATTTGCGTGGCGGTGCTGCTGCCAAAACCATTTTGCAAAGTTTGGCGCAATGTTGCGGGGCTGATACTCAAGGCGCTGGCGCGATCAAAATCAACATTCACGCCAGCTTGAAGGGCGTTGTTTTGCAAATCTGATGTCACATCGACAAAATTTGCAGTGTCTTTGCGCATCGCATCCGTCAAGACTTGCGCCCATTGGCGTGTGAGATTTGCGTCGAGTGATTGCAGTACCAATTGATATTGGCTTTGCGTACTGCGACCACCAAAATTCAGCGATTGCTGAGGATTAACGAAGCCGCGCAATCCGCCAATATTTGATATGTCTTTGCGCAGGCCTGCCACTACGGTGTCAAGCGCGGCGCGCTGAGATTTCGGTTTGAGTTGTGCCGTGATCGAACCGGAATTACTGCTTGCACCGCCGGGGCCACCACCTACAAATGAAAGAATGTGATCTACAGCAGGATCAGCGGCGACGGCGTCTGCCGCCTGTTGTTGAAGAGCAAGCATTTCTGGATAGGATATATCTTGACGTGCCTGAGTCGAAATTGAAACTGTTCCGATATCTTCGGACGGGAATAGACTGCGCGGCAAGGCACTAAACAGTGCAAAGGAGGCGTAACCCGTTCCGAAAAATATCAGAACAATGATGAGCTTGTGACGCAGGCACCAGCCCACCATCCATCCATAGCTATCGGTAATTTTATCAAATAATGTTTTCTTGGGGTTTTCAACATGTGGAGAGTGAGGCAAACGCGCTGCCAGCATCGGTGTTACTGTCAATGAGATGAAAGCGGATGAGAGAATGGCCATCGTGACGACGACGCCAAATTCATTGAATACTTTACCGATTATGCCGCCCATCAACAAAATGGGAATGAACACAGCGACGAGCGAAAGTGACATGGAAATAATTGTACCCGTCACTTCGCGACTGCCTTTCAAGGCGGCGGTAAAGGGATCTTCGCCCTCCTCGACCAAGCGAACGATATTTTCCAGCATAACGATAGCATCATCAACAACGAGGCCAACCGAAAGCGTTAGTCCCAACAATGATATATTGTCGATGGAATAGCCAAAATAATACATTGCCGCAAAAGTCATCAGAAGACTCAGAGGCACGGCGATCCCGGGGATTAAAGTAGCTGAAATGCGCCTCAAGAATAAGAAGATTACCATAATAACCAGAATAATGGTCAGGCCCAATGAATACTGCACATCTTCAACGGCATTTTTAATTGATACTGACGCGTCGTTTACGATGTTGATTTTCATGCCGGCGGGAAGCCCAGCTTCGAGGGCCGGCAATTTATCTTTCACAGACTGAACCAAATCAACAGTGTTAGCAGCGGGTTGGCGGATGACCGCAATCACGATGGCTTGTTTGCCATCCAGCCAGCTGCCTTGTTGTAAATTGGAATAACTATCTAAAACTTCAGCCACATCACCAAGTCTGGCCGACGCCCCGTTCGAACGCGCGATGATGAGTGTCTTAAAGGTTTCAGCACTCGTGCGTTGAGTTTGAGAATCAATTGTCATTGACTGACTATCAGTTTGGAACGACCCAAGTGGGGTTTGGTCGTTGGCAACTTTCAAGGCTTGAGAAACTTGGTTAAGTGACAGACCGCGCGCAGCTAGTTTATCTGGATCAACCTCAATGCGCACCGCATAGGTTTTCGAACCAAAGATTTGTGCTTGAGCAACGCCCGTGATGGTTGATAGGGCGGGCGCGATCACGTTCTGCGCCATATCATCCATCTTGGTCAAAGGTGCTCCGTCGCTGGTCAGCGCCAAGAACAGAACGGGCGCACTGGCCGGGTTGGCTTTGCGGTAGCTGGGTGGCGTGGTGAGATTTGCGGGTAATTGTCTTTGCGCCCGACTGATGGCGGCTTGCACATCCGCAGCGGCAGCATCGATATTGCGGGTGAGATTAAATTGTATTGTAATATTCGATCCACCCAAATCCGAACGTGCGGTGATCGTGTCAATTCCGTCGATCGTTTGAAATTGTTTGATCAAAGGGGTGGCCACAGAGCTTGCCATCGTGTCGGGTGATGCGCCAGCGAGATTTGCAGATACACTAATTGTTGGAAAATCGGCTTGAGGCAGGGCAGCTACGGGCAATTTTGAATAAGAGGCCAAGCCGCCAAATAATATTGCCAGCATCATGAGAATTGTGGCGACGGGGCGTCTGATGAATAAAGCGGAAATGCTCACGGTGCTGTGCTCTGTGCTGTTTCTTCTGCGTTGGCTTTTGGTTTCCTTGGTTTTTTTGAATTGGCAGAAGTCGTATTTTTATCTGGAGCGGCAGAACCGACTTTTACAGCTGAACCATTCACCAAATTTATTTGGCCCTCGATCACCACACTCTCGCCTGCACTCAGGCCTTTTGCAATGCCTGCCGTTTGATCTCCGCGCAAGGCAATCTCAACAGGCCTCACCTCAATCGTGTTATCCTGTTTCACGATGTAAACTGCGTTGCCGCTGGAGGTTGGCGTTACGGCTTGGTTGGGCACGAGTACGAGATTTTCGATTGCACCGGCCGTTACGTCGACATTGATGGCTTGCCCGCTTAGAAATGTCATGTCGGTGTTTGGAATTTCTGCCCGCATTTTGAAAGTACCAGAATTGCTATCGATGCTGGTATCGACAAACACGATAGGGCCTTTCACGGTTTGTGGCTTTGCCGTGGATTGCGCTGCAACATCAACCGACAGTGTATGATCGGCAAATGATTTGTGGATTAACTCCGCATCACGATCTGGCAATGCAAATTCGGCATAGACGGGATCAAGTTGCATTATGGTCGCAACGGAAGTGCCGGGGGCAACAAAGGCGCCAGGTGAAAGAAGAATGGTGCCGAGCTTGCCATCAAATGGTGCATGAATTTCGGTCAAGGACAGTGTGACTTGGTCAGCAGCCAAAACGGCTTGGTCGAAGTTTACGGCGGCAGTGGCCACTTTGGCCGCAGTATCTGCATCATCGCCGGCCTGCTTGCTGTTCAAACCTTTATTCAATAAATCTTTTGCGCGCTTTGCTGCAATATTTGCATTGTCTAAGGTCGCTTGGTCTTTGATCAAGGTGGCCTGATCCTTATTGATCGTGGCACTGATCACTCGGGTATCGAGTTGTGCGATGAGATCGCCTTTCTTCACTGTCGCGCCGTCTTTGACCAACACGTCCGCCAAAATCCCTGAACTGGCTGCCGTCAATATGGACGAGGCAATGGGAACGATCGTTCCAATGGTCTGGCGGTTAATGGGCATGCTGCCTGAAACAGCTTTCGCGACCAGAACTGTGATCGGCCCTGCACTGTTGCGCCTTTTAGTTCCCCCGCCGCTACTATCAACCTTTGCTGCGACACTTGCACCGCCGAATTTTGATTGCCAGAGCGCAGTCGCTTGCGGCAGCCACTTTGCTTCGGTAAAATATGCGGTGACGAGCACAGCGGAGACCAATAATAAAGCTATTAAGCGGCGCAAATTCATAGAACTTTCCATATGATTTATGATTAAGACGATAAAGCGATATGTTTTCCGTTGCATCTAAAATATTTTGCATTGCAGCAATGCACAATATTCAAAAACACACTCGCTTGTTCCTGACAGCAACTGTCAGTAGTGGCCTTTCGTTCCTCAACCTCAACCACTATATGGTGTGCTATGGGACATTCGAGACAAGAAGGTGGATTTGCGGAGGCTCCTCAGCCTGCGCTTGAAGGCTATGAGCTGCCTGAGACGGCACGGGCTGGGCTAGAGGCTTTGCGGCCTGAGATTGGGATCATTCCTGCTTACGTTCCCTATAAGCCACCGAAACCGCCAAAATCTGAGGGTGGCAAGAGGCTTGAAGTGGTTTCGGAATTTGAGCCCAAGGGTGATCAGCCCACAGCGATCAAAGAACTGGTTGCGGGTGTGAACGCGCAAGATCGCGATCAAGTTCTCTTGGGTGTCACAGGTTCGGGCAAAACCTTTACCGTTGCCAAGATTATTGAAGCCACGCAGCGCCCTGCCCTGATTATGGCACCGAATAAAACATTGGCGGCGCAGCTTTATGGCGAGTTCCAACAATTCTTCCCGAATAATGCGGTCGAATATTTCGTATCATATTACGATTACTACACGCCTGAAGCCTATGTCGCACGCACCGACACTTACATCGAAAAAGAATCAGCCATCAACGAACAGATTGACCGCATGCGCCACTCGGCCACGCGGGCGCTTTTAGAGCGTGATGATGTGATCGTAGTCGCCTCGGTTTCTTGCATCTACGGCATTGGTGACGTTGAAACCTATTCGGCCATGGCCTTCCAAGTGAAGAAGGGCCAGCGCATCGGACAGCGCGAACTAATAGGTGATCTGGTAACCTTGCATTACCGCCGCAATGATCAGAATTTTGTGCGCGGCACTTTCAGGGTGCGCGGTGATACGATCGAATTGTTCCCATCGCATTTTGAAGATCGCGCTTGGCGTATTTCTTTGTTTGGTGATGAGATTGAAGGCATCTCGGAATTTGATCCTCTGACGGGCCATAAAACGGCAGAGCTTGATAACATCAAGGTCTATTCCAATTCGCATTATGTGACGCCCAAGCCCACGCTAGAGCAAGCGGTGCTTCGCATCAAAAATGATCTGCGCATTCGCCTGCACGAGTTCAACTCGGCTGGTCGCATTCTCGAAGCGCAGCGTTTAGAGCAGCGCACGTTGTTCGACATTGAAATGATGATGGCCACAGGCAGTTGCGCTGGCATCGAAAATTATTCGCGTTATCTTACAGGCCGCAAACCTGGTGAGCCGCCGCCGACGCTGTTTGAATATCTTCCGGATAACGCTCTGGTGTTCCTTGATGAAAGCCATGTCACAGTTCCGCAGATCGGCGGTATGTTCAAGGGCGACTTTAGTCGCAAGGCCACACTTGCTGAATTTGGTTTCCGCTTACCCTCGTGCATTGATAATCGTCCGCTGCGTTTTGAGGAATGGGAAGCCATGCGGCCGCAATCGATCTTCGTTTCAGCCACACCCGGCGGCTGGGAAATGAACCAGACGGGCGGTGTGTTTGCTGAGCAAGTGATCCGCCCTACGGGTCTCATCGATCCGCCAGTCATTATTCGCCCAGTTACCACGCAGGTTGATGATCTGATCGCCGAATGTAAAATTGTGGCGCAGTCGGGTATGCGTGTTTTGGTCACCACTTTAACCAAACGCATGGCCGAAGACCTGACCGAATATATGCATGAGCAAGGCATTCGCGTGCGTTATATGCACAGCGATATTGATACGATGGAGCGCATTGAGATTTTGCGCGATTTGCGGCTGGGCGCGTTTGATGTGTTGATCGGCATCAATCTGCTTCGCGAAGGTTTGGATATTCCGGAATGCGCACTGGTGGCAATTTTGGATGCGGATAAGGAAGGCTTTTTGCGGTCGGAAACATCACTGGTGCAAACCATCGGCCGCGCCGCGCGTAACATTGATGGCCGGGTGATTATGTATGCCGATAAAATTACCGGCAGCATGGAACGCGCCATAGCCGAAACCAACCGCCGCCGCGAAAAGCAGGAAGCTTATAACAAGGCCAATGGCATTACACCCGTGTCGATCCGCAAAAATATCGTCGACATTATGGGCAGCATGTATGAGCAAGATCATGTGCAGGTCGATGGCGGACTATCGGAAGGCGGCGCACCACTGGTCGGACACAATCTGCAACGCGTACTGGCCGATATGGAAAAGCGCATGAAAGAAGCGGCCTCAAATTTAGAGTTCGAAGAGGCGGCGAGATTGCGTGATGAGGTGAAGCGGTTGAAGGCGGTGGAGCTTGCAGTGATGGATGATCCGCTGGCAAGGAGTTCAAACATCCAGGAAGCAAAAGCAAGTTGGCCAAAGGCGAAGGCCACAGACCGGAGAGCCGGAAGCACGGCGGGCAAGCCGGGGACTAGGGCTTATCGCGGGCCGAAGCGAAGTTAATGCCCTTGTAAATTTTTTTTCGCTCGCTAAGGTTCCAACGGTAGCCGGGAGTCTTGTATGGCAGAT
Source organism: Hyphomicrobiales bacterium (assembly GCA_025359045.1). Classification (GTDB taxonomy): domain Bacteria; phylum Pseudomonadota; class Alphaproteobacteria; order Rhizobiales; family Aestuariivirgaceae; genus Aestuariivirga. Next base: position 121,597 of record JANYHN010000008.1, read on the forward strand.
GAAATCAAAATTTCGTGCGAAGAGGCCGAAAGTAAATTTAGTGTAGTGGCGAGACACGGCATTATGCCCACGAACGGAGAACAACGTTTCAGGCTTGCTCACACGGCATCTGATACCGCCTATATTAGAACCGTTACCAGCCCAAACGACTTTGGCTGGCAGAACTCTCACTATCACAAGAGTTTGCAAGAGACCTACATCGTACAATCGGGCTGGATTGGATACTCCGAGTTGGACGGAAAGAAGCCGAATGTAATTTTATACGAGGCTGGTGCCGTATTCACAACTAAGCCCTACGTCATCCATAACATCTTTATGCCCAGGAGCTGCGTTATTCATACCGTGAAACATGGCACCTCGACTCGAGAACCGAAAAGGAATTCGGATTGGTGGGATGACCTCCCGGATGTCAGAGCACTAAATGAGTTTCTAAGAAGTTCTTTGGAGTCGGAAGAGAAAGTCAGAATAAGTGGAAAAGAATAAGCCTTACAGCGAAGGGTACCGTCACTTTGATCAGTTGATTTGGGCCGTTCCTGCCGTCGCTGCGCTTCTTGTTTCAAAATTTATACCCAGTGCAGATCAGGCCTCCGGGGGGAATCTCGACTCATCTACCGTGATGACTTTGGTTGGTGCACTCGTGATGCTAGCCGTGACATTCACAGTCTACAGATTTCGCCATCACCAAAACCAGCTAAAATGGTACGAGCGGACAGTGACAGTTGGTCCACAGTCGCTACTTCAGTTTGGCATTAACATGACCATAGCCTTTTTAGTTTGGACAGCTGTTAAACGTTTGCTTGCCGCAGATGAAGTTGCATCATCATTCGGGTGGAGCATAGCAACGATGGCGAGCGCCGCAACGATCGCAACGGTGCTTACCGTGGTGCAGGAACATCGGTTATCACTGATTCACGACCAAATTTGGACACAACAGCTCAGCCTCAGCACTGACGCAGAGAAAACAATTGGGAATGGCGGATCCTAGATTACGGTGATTACGGTGGCAATGCATTCAACTAAATAGAAATCCAACAATTCGTCCCCTTCTCCCCTTGCAGGAAAAGGTGGCCAAAGGCTGGATGAGGGGTTGCTGCGCATTATCTGATTGGGTCCCAGTGACCGCTCACCCACCCTCTCCCGCAGAGGGAGAGGGTTGGTGTTACGGTGACACTGCACAAAACTCACTTCCCGCCGTTCCTGTAACGGCGGCTTTAGTCGAGTTACGCATCGCTTAGCCGCAAGTGTAGATCATTGCGCCGCTACAAACCCACACTGTTTCTGTTCCATATCAATCTGCTTGGTAATGCGGATGGCGTTTTGGGCGTAGGCTTCGGTGACTGATCCGTGGTTGATCGTCTTGTCTTTCAGTGGGCTCACAGCTTCACAGAGGTGGAAGACGTGAGGCTCAGACGACTTGGGGGCTCCGGCTTCGGGTGCGATCCAATAAACCACATCCGTGCCGTTGGGATTGGCAGCGGATTTTGTTGCGGCCGTTACATCAGCGGAATCGCGGGCGATGTCTTGGGCTTGCGCGGCCACTTCGGGTGAGCAAGCTGTCGTGAGTTGGCCTGCTTTAATCTGGGTGGCGCAGGCGTTCATGTCTTGGGTATATTGTTCTACCGATGGCGGTTTGAAATTCACGCCCAGCAAGGTGGCGATCACGGCCAGCACAGCGCCAACGCCGCCAGCGATCTGCTTGTTCTTGGGGTCCATGTCCTTGTCCAAGAAAATCAAGGCGAGCAACGGCAGGAAGGCAATGACCGTCATGATTGCGCCCAGCTGGTTTTGCATGAAGAAGCTGGCGGGATTCGCGCGGCTGGCTGGATCATTGCGGTAAGCAGCCTTCCACAGCATGCTGCCAGCAATGGCGAAGACGGCAATGCCAACCAGAAGGCCAATGAGCAGTGGCATGTTGCCACCGCTGCCGCCAGCGTCGAATTTATGATGCAGCAACTCGTAAATGGCATAGGCTTCAGCGGCAATCGCTATGATCCAGCACAACCAAGCGAACATGCGCAGACGGCTTGCTGAACCCTTCTGGCCTTGCGACGCTTGCCAATCTTTGGTGACGTCCGGCTTTCCGGTTGGTTTATTGTCAGTCATATTATTATCCCCAGTTCAAAGCTGCTTCATCAGAGCTTCTAGTGTGGCATAATGTTGGGCGATGTCAATAATCGTTCAAGTGGCAATCCATTACACTTTTGACCCGAAATGATCGTCGTCTACCCAACCTAACTCCGCTTCACCCCAAACATATTATCGCTCGCCTTCTTCACGAACAAATTCGTCAGCGCGTCGAGCACATTGTCATAAGTAAATTCAGGCCGTGTTGCTTCGAATTTGCACGACGCCAGAACTTGCTCGACAATGAATTTGGGCTGAAAATAGGCCAGTGGTGCGTTGTTCGACCTGATTGCCATTATTACCTGATTAAACGTGGCTTCTGTTAACACCAGGCCAGCTTTGCGTGCCATGCCTTCGAAAACTTTTCTATAAATGTCCTGCGCTGGCTCTAAGGTTTCAAGTTTATAGGCGATGCGGCGTTGGAATGCTGGATCCATCAAATCATCGGGATGAAGATTGGTTGAGAAAATAACAATCTCGTCGAATGGGATACGCACACTTTTTCCGGTGTGAAGCGTCAGATAATCGACCTTGCTGTTTAAAGGCACAATCCAACGGTTTAAAATGTCCTCTGGTTTGGCGCGCTGACGGCCAAAATCGTCGATGAGGAAGGTGCCGTTCAAGGCCTTAATATGAAGTGGTGCCTCATAGAATTTTGCTACGGTGTTATATTTCAAGTCCAACATTTCGATGGTCAATTCACCGCCGGTAATTACCATCGGGCGGTAGCATGCCACCCAGCGCAAGTCGGCGCGGGCGCGTCGCAGGCCCGTTCCAGCAGCTGGATCAGGCGCTTCTGCCACCTTCTGGTGAACGGTTGGATCGTAAACCTTCATGATCTCGCCATCAATATCAACGCAATGAGGCACATAAATAACGTTCTGAAAAATTTTTCCAACAATTTCTGCTACGGTGGTTTTGCCATTGCCTGCTGGCCCATAAATCAGAATGGCATTGCCCGAATTCACCGCAGGGCCGAGCCTGCTGATAAAACGATCATTCATCACCAATCCGGAAAAGGCTTCATCTAATTGTTGGCGTGTCACATGCTCGTTAGAAACGCGCTGATTTTCGATGCGCTCTTGGTAATCTTTCAGAGAGACCGGTGCTGGTCCAAAATATTGACAGCGCTTCATCGCATCTGCGGCCCAGTCTCGTCCGGCTCGTGTCAGTGTTAAGCGTTGTTCAGCAAGCGACCCGCCGATGGAAGATGTGGCTAATGCTTCCACAAATTTCCGCTCCTTGGCATCCATCAATAGCAGATTGACGATATTACTGGAAAGTTTCAGAGCTTCGGCAATTTGCGAATTTGTTTCGAGATTTTCTGAATACATGCCTTTGATGGCAAGTTCGAGCAGCGATGCCGGATCAACGCCAGTATCTGCCACGGTGGTCGGGGCCTGCGGTGCTTCCTTGAGCACTTTTTCAATTTGTTCGTGGGTGAGTATGCCCAACGCAACAATACTGTCACCAAGCCTTCCGCCATTTGCAATCTGGTGGTCAGCAGCCCTATTAATATCAGCCGCAGTGGCCAGCCCCTTAGCCACTAAAATATTACCGATTTTCATTCTTCAACCCCAGATCAACGCCCATGCGCATGCCGCTTGCGCAACTTAGGCATTGACCAGAATCGGTTATTTGTTGGTTAATCGGACTATAGAGTCCGTGCAGCTCTGCAGTTCATCGGAAACAAATCGTTACTGACCTGTGATAAAATTGGAGAACTTGAACGCGACGGCGCAACCGAAGATAGGTTGAATACAGGCCGAGGTCTAGCATAATCCTCTTGGCGTGTTCCAAAATGAAAAACTAAAACAGGGGTTTGTTGAGATGAAATCGTTTTTATTAAAGGCTTTTGCTGCGGCTCTGATGCTGGGTACTGTTGGTCCTGCCGCTCAGGCGGAAGTGAAAGAAATGTGGTCGCTTACAGGGTTTTCACATCCTGAGAGCGTGGATTTCGATTTGGCGCATGGCGTGTTTTATGTGTCCAATATCGGTGGCGCGCCGCTCGATAAGGACGGAAACGGGTTTATCGCCAAGGTGTCCCGCGATGGGAAAATGATGACTCAAAAATGGATTGAAGGTCTCAACGCGCCAAAGGGCATTGTGATGCAGGGAACAAAAATGTGGGTTTCGGACATTGATCAACTGGTTGAGATCGATACAGGCACTGGCAAAGTCGTGCAGAAATATGATGCCAAGGGTGCTGTGTTTTTGAACGACACTGCCGTTGATGCCGAAGGCAATGTCTATGTTTCAGATATCGCCAAATCCACAATCTGGAAGATGAGCAACAGCAAGATGGAAATCTGGTACAACACACCAGATAATCTTCACATCAATGGTTTGCGCGTCATCCGTGGTGACAAGTTGCTGGTCGCTGGTTGGGGCCGCGGCATGCATGATGATGGCAGCACAGATTCAGTTGGTAATCTTTTCACGGTTGATCTCAAAACCAAGGAAATGAAAAACTTAGGTGATGGCCGTCCGGTCGGCAATATCGACGGTTTAGAGCGTGATTACCATGGTGGGTTTCTGGTTACGGATTGGGTCAAAGGTGGTTTGCTAGATGTGAAAAAAGATGGCTCTTTCAAAGTGCTCATGCCGTTGAAACCAGGCAGTGCCGATCTTGATGTGATGGACAATGGCCATGAGGCTATCGTGCCACACATGTTGGAAGATACAGTCAGTGCTTATCATATCGATAATGTAGATTTTAAGTGATTGAGTGAAGGCGGGGGAAACCCCGCTTTCTGTTTTCGACAGACGAGCGCTGTCACGCTCCATTTCCTAATTCGTCTTATTTTTTTGATCTACAAGTTCTGATGACAAACTCGGCAAAGTAAGTATCATTGCCTCAATGATTGACGAGGAATCAAAATGATGCACAAACTGGTTTGGATTCTTTTCGCTCTTGCCGCCTTAAGTTTTGAAAGCCCTGCCCGCGCCAGTGCGGATAATGGTGGTTGCGGGCAAACCATGAAAATTTATTTTGGTGAATTTACAAATTGCGACAGCATGGGCCTGATTTCGCCGGGAAACGACACGCGGATCAATTTAATCTACCTTTTGAGTGATGCCCGCTCGCAAAAACTCAAAATGTTAAAGCCCTCGACTGAACCCTATTCCAACATCGCCAATTATTGGCCAAGCGATTGGCCAACATTTTGGGGCTCGATTGATCTTGGCGCTGAAGCGGCAACACATTCATCGGTCAACGATTCTGGTGAAGGCACAATCTGTGTGAGCGATGAATCCGGCAGTGCTGGTTTTCTAGCTGCCGTTGCTGCCGATAAAACATTGTCAGACGCCGAGAAGACAACTTTAACTGAGGTTCGCAAGACTTTAAAATGCTCAACCGCTGGAGGTGGCGACGCTAAGATTGCTGTTCAATCTCCAGCTGCCAAAGAATTCGCAGAATATATCTATGCCGTGCGGCGATTTTATTTTGTAACCCACAATGATGTCTCAGGTTTTGCGGCACTTTCCAACGCCACCCAACCTTGGGTGCGTGAAGCGGCGCGCTATATGCAAGCGCGCGTTTCACTCTTAGCAGCACAGGCAATGGCGTTCGACCAATACGGCACCCTTCAGAAAGAAGGTGTGTCGCGCGAGATGGTCACTGCTGCTCTTGATGGCCTGACAAGCTATTTGAAAGACTATCCCAAAGGCACTTACGCCGCCTCTGCAGCGGGCTTGATACGCCGCGCTTATTGGATTTCTGGGGATACTCAAAAACTGGCGGCGGCCTATTCCGAAGCTGTGGCACACAGCACCGTTGACCGAGCAGGATTTGCATTGGTCAATGAGATCGATATCAAGTTACCTATCAATGCAGATCAAAATAATTCCGCAGACGTTTTATTATTGGCGATGGAAGATTTGCGCATGATGCGCGCGCAAACGGACTCTGACGGGAAAGCTTTGCCCGGCATGAAAACCGGCGTGATTGAAGCCCAACATTCGCGCTTTGCAGGCCATGATGAAATTTATAACTATCTGCTGGCTGCACGTGCTTGGTTTGTCGACAAGGACGCGAAGAAGGTTTTGCAACTTTTGTCGGAAAAAGCAGCGGCTGGTGACACTTTAAGTTATGTTGAATTTAGTGGTCAGCTACTACGCACCTCGGCGCTCGATGCAACAGGCGAAAAGACTGCGCGTGCGGCTTTAGTCAATTTGTTTCCAAAAGCAACCCAAGCTTTTCAGCGAGGCACGCTGGAATTGGCGTTGGTGCTGATGGATGAGCGGGGTAAAAATATCTCAGCTGTGTTCGCGCCGGACTCGCTTGTTCAAGAACCACTGCTTCGCCAGTATGTTCTCGATTACATTGCAGGTCCGATTTTGTTGCGCCAGCAAGCTGTCGCGAGTAATGTTTCTAAGGACGAACGGGAAACGGCCCTTTTTCGTCTCTACGCTCGTGACCTGACGCAGGGGCATTTCAAAGGATTTCTCGACGACTTCAAATTGCTGCCAGCAAAACCCGTGCAAGACGCAAATGGCAATCCTGGAGATCGTTTTCAATCGTTCAGATGGGACGGCAACAAAGATGGATACGTTTGCCCAAACCTTTTGGAAGTGGCAAAATTATTGAATGCTGATGAAATGAGTGTGAGGGGTAGGCTCTGTTTGGCCGAATTCATCCGCGCTCAGGGTGATTTTTCACTCGCGGCTGTTCAGAAGGATGAGCTTGGCGGCACTGGTACGTTGTTTTCTGGCAAGCCTATTTTCCGCCAAGATATCTATGTGGACATTATGAAGAGCGCTAAAGCCTCACGTCAAGAAAAGGCTTTTGCACTTGACCGCGCTGTAAGATGTTATGAACCAGCCCATATCAATGATTGCGGTGGAACAGAAGTTGCCGAGAGCCAACGCAAGAAATGGTATAACGAACTCAAAACAAAGTATGGCGATACGGACTATGCCAAGGTTCTTCGTTATTATTGGTAGATTTTTTCGAATTGCATTGGCGCTGTTCGCTATGGTCTCGAATGTCCGAGCCGAAATCATACGCGCTGAAGACTATCAAAATTTTTGGCTTTGGGCCGGGGTTCTGCCTCAAGCTGCTTTATCGAATGCAAACGAGATTTATCTTTTGGCGGGCGAGGTTTCAGATCGTGGAAAACCGCATGTGGTTTGGCAGCGCAGCGCCCTGCCGCATATTGTCGGACGCAACGTTTGGATCGTTTACCGGGCGCAAACGCTTGATTGGGATGAAGCAGTTTTTGTCAATGTCTTGACTCATGTAAAAAACTGGAAAGCCACCGGCAATAGGCTTGTGGGGTTACAAATAGATTTTGATGCTGGCACCAAACACCTTGATCGATATGCTGACTTTCTCTCAAGTTTACGCGCAAAATTGCCGAAAGAATTCAAACTTAGTGTGACAGGCCTTTTGGACTGGAGCGCCAATGGTGATCCGGCTGGGCTTGCTGCGTTGGAAGGCGTGGTCGATGAGTTGGTTTTTCAAACCTATCAGGGAAGCCACGTTATTTCAGGGTATACACACTATCTGTTGCGGCTGAACCGGTTAAAGATACCGTTTCGCATCGGCCTTTTACAAGGTGGTGATTGGCAAGAGCCACCATTTCTGACCAGCAACGGCTATTTTACTGGTTATATCGTTTTTCTGCGAAACGCCGAGAAATTGAAGAAATAAATCTGCTATTTGTGAAGTTAAACTTGAAGGCCCCCCAAAGTCCCAAATTGTCAGCTTAAGAGGTGATTAACCATAGGGTTTTATTGGGATTAAGGTGTGCCCTGACCTTAAGATGAATCACAAATAAGAATTGCAAAATTGAATTTATCCAACAGAGCAAAAACCTACCTGCGTAGATTGCAAGTGACTTTTGCAGTGATGGTTTTTGTTGCTCTGGGTTTTGCGACTTATGCCCAAGCCACAGTTACGATTACGACCACGACCAACGTCACAACCTTGTCGAACGCAATCGCTGCTGGAAATCCGGGTGTGACACTCACGGGCACACCAGTGTTGGGCGCTGGTGCAGCGACTAACATTTCTGGAACATTCACCACCACAGGCTCGACGCTTGGTATCACAAGCGGCATTGTGCTCGGGACTGGCAACGTCACCACTGTCCCCGGCTCGCCTATTCCTGCTGGCAATTTATCTTCGGCTGGATCTGCCGTTTCAAACGGGCCAACTAGCGAATTCGACATCGCCACGTTTACATTTTCATTTATTCCAAAACCCGGCGTCAATCGCATGTCAATCGCTTCGGTGTTTGCTTCCGAGGAATACAATGAATATGTGAACACTACTTTCACAGACAATTTTTCGATGACCATCAGCGGTGGTGCCTACACTAATTTCAATTTCGCCACGGTTCCTGGCACCGCGACTGGCACAGATATCAACACCGTCAATAACGGAACCAATTCCGGTTATTACAGAGATAATACCACTGCGACACCGCTCATTCCTGACATAAAAATGGATGGTGCTACGACGGTTTTCATAAACGCGTTTAACGTTGTTCCAGGCACAACTTATACCATCACCATTCGAATTGCCGATGTTGGCGACGCTGCTTTTGATTCTATTGCTTTTATTTCGACCTCATCAATTCTCAACAACCCTCCGGCTTTGGATCTTTCACTGGCACTTTCTGGAACTGGTTATACCACGACATGGGTTGAAGGTGCGGCGCCAGTTGCCATTGCCGCTTCAGACGTCAAGGTATCTGATGATGGTACAACCATTTCTTCGGCAACCATCACCTTGGTTAGCCCATTGGCGACAGATGTATTAGCTGCTGGCGTTTTGCCCGCTGGTATTACAGCATCGGGTTATAATTCAGGAACTGGCGTTATAACTCTATCTGGTGTTGGCACGCTGGTTGATTATCAAAATGCCATCAAGGCTGTTACTTACGCGAGCACTGCGCCTAATCCAGCTGGCCCTGCCAAACAAATAACCGTTCTCATCAATGACGGCGTTGATAATTCAAACACCGCGGTCACTGTCATCAATATGGCAACCTTAAGTGTGACCAAGGCTGCCAGCGCTCCGACAGTAGCGGCTGGTGCCAGTGCGACATTAACGGACGCCAACGACACCATCACCTATACTTATACAATCACAAACACAGGTAACGTTGCGCTCACCGTAGCATCTCCGGTGGATGCGGGTCCAAAATTCAACGGCATTTCTGGCACCGGCACGCTCAGCGCTTTTACACCTGCATCGGCCAGTTTGGCGGCTGGCGCAAACCAAGTATACACCGCGACTTACACTTTATCGGCGGCAGATGTCATCAATGGCGCTGGTATTGCAAATGGTGTGACCAACACTGCCAAAGCTACAGCCACTTCGGCAGCAGGTGCAGTCAGTTCTTCCAACGCGACAGCGAGCACATCAATTTTGACGGTGGCTGGACTTACGGTCGTAAAGACAGCTGCCACACCGACGATTGCAGCTGGAACAAACCCTGCGTTGACAGATGCAAATGATACAATCACTTTCACTTACGCTGTTAAGAACGTTGGCAGCGTTATTCTTACTGTTGTGGCACCCATCGACGCCGGGCCGAAGTTTAATGGCATCGCAGGTACCAACACGCTCAGTGCTTTCACACCTGCATCTGTTGCGAGCCTTGCTCCTGGCGTCACTCAAAACTTTACCGCCACTTACACGCTTTCAGTCACGGATGTTAAAAACGGTGTTGGCATTACCAATGGTGTTACAAACAGCGCGACGGCCACAGGCAAAAATGGTGCGACCACGATCACCTCGCCAACATCGAACGCCACGACAACGATCATTGCGACGCCAAGTCTTAAAATCACAAAGTCGTTTGTTTTGACTGACATTGGAGGCGGCACGGCGGGCAAAGCCGATCTCAATGAGCTGGTAACCTATACATATGTTGTTTCAAACATTGGCAATACACCGCTCACAAATGTCAGTGTCGCTGATCTTCACGGCACGCCCGCGGTTTTGGTTGGTCTTGGCGCTGGCGGCGTAACATCTGAAATACTAACAACAGCCGGACCATTGGGCGCTGGAGCTTCGCCTGATTCGACTGCAAATGACGGGATTTGGTCTACGCTGGCACCGGGTGCCACCGTCACATTCACATGGGGCCATCTCGTTACCCAGGCTGAATTTGATAATGGATAAGGCTTAAAGAGTTATAATGGTTTTACTGGCCTTGCCTTCATGCACAAGATCGAAGGCTTGCTGAGCCTCTAGCAGCGGCAGTTGATGACTGATCAATGTCTCTAGCGCGTAATCTTCGCGTGACAGCAAATCCATCGCGCGCAGCATCAGATCGGGTGTCGCTGAATAACTTGTGATCAAGTTAATCTCCCGACGCCATATTTCCCACCAATCAATGGTGATCTCATTTTTAGGTTTACTGCCAAAAATGATAATAGTGCCACCATCGCGTACGGCAAGGATGGCAGTTTCAATTGTGGTTTTTGTGACCACACTCAATATGACGACATCAACACCGCGCCCTGCAGTATGTCGTTTGGCCAATTCGGAAGCATCAATCTTGTTTGCGATCCAACTCTCCGCCGCCCCCCAAGCATTGGCCAATACTAAACGTTCTTCGCGCATATCAAGCACAAGTGCCTTCATCTTTAAATCGCGGAACAATGGCAGAAACAAAATCCCTACAGCACCTGCCCCCACAATCAATACGGTGTCGCCCTCCAACAAACTGACACGTTCGAGTGCTCGCAGACAGCAAGCGAGCGGCTCCATAAAGACAGCGCGAAGATCGGGAACATGAACAGGAATTTTTACTACAGTATTTTCCACGAGTAATTCTGGTACCCGGATAAATTCCGCAAAACCTGCTGGTTCTATATTGCTGCGTTTAAACAGCGGATCCATCGGTGCCGAACCACGTCTGCTGTAATGCGAATTATAGTCTGGTGCATGGTGAGCGATGGCCACGCGATCTGCAATCTTGAATCGTTCAGATTTACTTTCCACGACTGTGGCAACGAGCTCATGCCCCAATTGTACTGGCTTTTTGAAATATGGATCATAAACTTTTGCAATATCGGTTCCGCAGATACCGCATGCGCGGAGCTGAACCAGAATTTCGCCATCAAGTATGAGCGGTAATGGGCGGGTCTCGAGTGTGACGCGATTATCAACTGAACAGGTGAGCACAAGATTTTCGTTCATGTGATTTTAACAACCATCAAAGCTCATCATAAACAGCGTTGATCAGTCTTTGCCTGCGGGGATCACCCTCAGCAAAGCCCATCATGTTGCAAGTCACAAAGGCAAAACCGATGCCTGCCTCGGGGTCACCAAACGCTGTGGAGCCGCCCCAACCGCTATGGCCAAAAGTTTGTTTGGAAGCGCGTTTGCCGTACATTTCGTCTTCAATTCGAAATCCTGCACCAAAAGCAGTCGGCAGATTGAAGCTAGTATCCAAGCCGTGGAAACGAGGTCTAACTGCCTCAGCACGCGTCCGACTGTTCATTAGCTTCGAGTTCCTGCTGGCAATGTCCCCATAGATAACCGCGAGAGCACGGGCATCGCAATGGCCATTGCCACCCGGAATTTCAGCGGCGCGCCAATCACGATTATTTGGAGCTGATGCAACAGGTGTAGGATTCATACATGATTGCGGATAGGGGCTATTCAACACTTGTTCCACCCAATCAGAAGCTCCTGCTCCCTCGATCATCTCAGCAACACGATGGTCTTCAGATTGTGGAACGCCGATATAGAATTCGATGCCGAGTGGTTTGGCAATGCTTTCTGTTACAAGCTTACCAATTGATTTTCCTGTGACACGGCAAAGTGGTTCACTCGCCAAGTGGCCATAGGTGATGGCATGATAAGCGCAATCTTTGCCCGGTTCCCAATTTGGCTTCATGGCCGCTAGTGCATTTACATAGGGCGACCAAGCATAAAGATCCTCTGCGGTCATTGGCACATTCAGGCCGTTCAAGCCGGAAGTATGTGACATCACATGGTTGAGTGTAATTTTCTCTTTTCCGTTTTCCGCAAATTCCGGCCAGTTGGCGGCAATTGGTTTTTCGTAATCCAGTTTGCCTTGCTCGACAGCCATGGCAACCGCAGCAGCAACCACGCCTTTAGTGCAAGACCAGACATTGGCAATTGTATCTCGAGTCCATTCTCGGGTTTTTGCTTTATTGGCGTGACCGCCCCATAAATCAACAACAAGCTTTCCATCTACGGTCAATGCAACGGCGGCTCCATGTTCCAACCCGTCTTCGAAACAACTAGCGAAAGCGCGTTTGACATTTTCGAAACGCAAATCGTGAGTGCCACTTATTTTGGTGTTATTCATTTAGTTTATCATTCCTTTGCCCAAGCTACGACAATCGCTTAAAAACCAACAGGTTTTATACCCGAATACTCTGTGGCACGTTCATATGACGCTGCAATCCTCAATACACGCGCGTCTTCGAACATGCGTCCCACGATTTGCAAACCGATCGGCAAGCCTGATGTCGTAAATCCGCAAGGCACTGAGGCCGCCGGTTGTTGTGTCAGGTTGAATGGATAAGTGAATGGCGTCCAGTTCACCCATTTGCCACGATTGTCAGGGTCGGCTGGTTGAAGTTTTCCCGCTTCGAATGCCACGCCGGGCATGGTTGGCAGTATCAGCGCGTCATATTTTTCCATGAAGTGCCGCATCTTTGCGCCCAAGGCAGCACGTTGCATCGTTGCTTGTTGGAGTTGTTCAACCGTGATGCTGCGCGACTGTTCCACAACGTCGGCCAGTGCTGGTTCAATCAATGCAAGTTTTTCAGCTGATAATCCGCCAAGTGCGGCTCTCGCACCCGCCCACCACAAAGTGCGAAATATTTCTGCGGGATCAGGGAATCCTGGGTCAATGTGAACGACCTTTGCACCTAATGAGCGCAAAACTTTGACAGCCGTTTTTACGTGTTTGGCCACTTCTGGGTCAACATTTACATAACCCAGAGTCGCTGAGTAAGCGAACGTCATGCCTTTTATGCCTTTCTCTAGTTTGGCCGTAAAATCCACTTCGCTGTAAGGCAGAGAATGCCAATCGCGCGAATCTGGCTTGCTGATTGCGTTCATCATCAAAACTGCGTCAGCAACGTTGCGAGTCATCGGCCCGATATGGGCCACTGTTCCAAACGGCGATAATGGATATGCGGGGACACGACCAAAGCTCGGCTTCAAACCAAAAGTGCCCGTAAACGATGCAGGGATGCGAATACTACCACCTCCGTCCGTGCCCAGTGCCAAGGGCGCATAACCAGCGGCTAATCCTGCAGAGGAGCCACCTGATGATCCGCCTGGCGTAAGCTTTGTGTTCCACGGATTACGGGTAATTCCGGTTAAAAGTGAGTCGGTTACGCCCTTCCAACCAAACTCCGGTGTTGTGGTGCGGCCAACAAAAACGCAGCCCGCCTCTCTTAACCTTGCCACACTTGGCGCATCTTCCAGCCAATTTTGATTGGGATCGACTGTTTTAGAACCACGCAAATTTGGTTGTCCAATGGTCAACAAAATATCTTTGATCATTGCGGGAACACCGTCCAGTGGGCCAAATTGTTCGCCTTTATGCCAACGACGTTCGCTGCTACGTGCTTGTTTTAATGTCTTTTTTTCGTCAATCAAGCTCATCGCGTTGATGGTTGATTCATGTTTGGCCATTTGCGCCAACGAAGCCTTCGCCACGTCGACTGGTGATGCTTTGCCTTTGGCGTAAAGTTTGACCAACTTTGTGGCCGACATCCAGTTCAGATCATTCGTCATCACAACAATCCCCAATTTCAAACAACTTTAAGTGAAAACGGGAACATAATCACCTGTCAAAGTGTTTCTAATCTGTACGGCAGATGAACGTCGCATTCAGACTTGGTTCCAATTGGGATCGCTATTCTCTTCCCAACAGTGAAATTCAAGGGTGACCAAAATGATCCGCTACACAGTTTTTGTTATAACAGTTCTAGGCACGGCGGTAACCGCAATTGCCAATGTGGCGCCAGCCAAACCTTATACCGCTGGTGTAACAAAAAACATCAGCATTTTTTATAAGTCAGATGAAGCACCCGTTTCTGGGCCATTAGTTCTCGAACAATGCGCGAAAGAAGATTGTTCTGATACGCCGTCAAATTCGTAGAAACGGCCTTGTCTATAGATACCCCTCTCGGACAAGGCCCTTTTGGAACCGGGGCGAAACACAGATTGGTCTTTCTAATCGCCCCCGCAGAAAAGATCACCGCGTGAAAGCTCCGGTTCCTAATTCGATTAAAATTTTATTTCCCAAGCCAAATGGTCCCCTGCAAGTCTCCATTGGCTAACTTGAAACCCCGGCGCCCCCTCGCCGGGGTTATTTTTTTGCGATTTCAGTTTCGATTGCAGCTGTAATTTTTGCGCTCATCGGTTCTGTTGGCGTTGAGAACCAATCGACGAACTCTCCTGATTTGGAAAATAGATATTTGTGAAAATTCCACTTTGGCGTGCCAAGCATGCCGGCCTTGGTCGCTGCCCACTTATAAACCTCAGCTTCGTCCTTCCCTGACACAACAGTTTTGTCCGAAAGGGGAAATGTTACGCCATAGTTTACTTTGCAAAACGTTGCGATCTCGGCTGCCGTGCCAGGTTCTTGTCCACCAAAATCGTTTGACGGAACTCCCACTATTACGAGACCTTTGTCTTTGTAAGCCTCCCATAATTTTTCCAGCCCCTCATACTGCGGAGTAAAGCCGCATTCTGAAGCTGTATTCACCAAAAGCACGACTTTGCCCTTGTACTGGCCAAGCGGCATTGGCTTGCCATCCATGCCTTGCAAAGAAAAATCATAGAGCGTTTGAGCAATCGCTGACATGGAAAACACCGCAGTTAAAAGGAGGGATGAAATGATGAAAACGAAGCGCATGCCAATCTAACGGATTAGCGCTCTGGATGGATCATGGACGAAACAATTGGCGGAAACGGAGGGATTCGAACCCTCGATACGCCTTACGACGTATGACGATTTAGCAAACCGTTGCCTTCAGCCACTCGGCCACGTTTCCGCACTAAGCGGGCTTTTGCCTTGATTTGGTTTGCGAAGCAAGCGCTTCAATGCTTAAAAACTGGTTTTTGCGTTTAGTTAACTGAATCTTTGTGTGTTTGACACAAATGTGCTCTAAGTGTGTTTCGAATTGTGAGGTGGGCGATGCGTTTTCAATCATTTTTGTTTGTCGGTGCGGTTTTGTGTGGCACTTGTTTGCCAGCAATGGCCTATGAAAACTTTATTCCATTAGGCACTGGTTATTCCACTGGTGTGAGCACAATTCCGGCACTTGGAAGCGAGGCACAAACGCTGACAACCCAGACCGATATTTACGAAACTGAACTCTACCGCAAGCATCTGGACGATCAGAAAAACTTCAGCCATCTGCGCCGTTTCCTGCAAAACTCGGACTCGACCAGCACTGAATCAGTCGACTACTGATCCCTGCCCCATAACAAATTAGCCCGCATGGATATTTCCATTTGCGGGCTTTGTTTTGTTTGACGCTCTAAGTTTAGTGTAATGTGAGCATCGCTCGAGCTTGGCGTTGGGCTTCGACGACTTCGCTGGTTGTCATTTCGCGTGCAACCTCACAACGATAAAGTTTGGCGGCTTCGCTGCCTTTGACGGCCGCAATGTTAAACCATTTATGGGCTTCAATGTTGCTTTGCGCCACATCGCGCCCCAAGCAATATTTCATGCCCAATTCAAAAATCGCATCGGCATTATTGCAGATGGCATCAAAGTTGTTTTCGATCATTTTCATTTTACTATCCCATCCTGTTTTTTGGTTGCCGTTTGTGCAACTCGTTGGATGTGAATTTGCTCCAAGGCTTTCAACGTCGCGTTAAATGATAGGATTAAGAAGGATTGAATGGTCCGTTTACGGCTCGGTAACCAGATACAAATTGACGTTTTAAATCAATCATTTGCGTAAAATTAATCGCAAATTTACGGTGAATTATTCACGTAAGATTCACCACACCACCAGAAGCCATAAATATTATTTCGTTGGAATACCAAGCGTCATGGTGATTGGGAAATGATCGGAGCCTGCATATTCGCCGATGCGTTCTTGACTCAGCGCCCTAATGCCGGGGCTTACAAATATATGATCGATGGCCAATTGCGGAAAGCCATAAGTGGCCGACCATGTGGGCAAATATGTTAGGCGTTCAAACCCTAAACTTTCCGACAAAGTCTGTGTGATGCGCGAAAATGGCGTTGCATTAAAATCACCCATTAACACAACGCGGCCAGGCACACTCTCCATGTATTTTATGAACACTAGAATCTGTTTGAGCTGTGATCGTTGATGCGGAAAGCGGCTGGTGTGCAAGCCGATGATTGTTACATTCCCAAACTCAGAGCCCATTTTGATACTCATGAAGCGGGGGCCAGCCCAATCATCCTTTGCGGCAACATCAGTTATCGGCGTTTTAGATAAAATCGCAAAATCGCAATCGTTCAATTGCCAACAGGTTTCTTGATAAGGATATTTCTGGCGAAGGGTATCTAGGGCCAAACTTTTAGATTTATCAAACTCGACCAGAACCATTAGATCAGGATCAAGTCGTAAGACTTCGTCTGCAATTGCTGCGGGACTAGGGTTGCCGGCATAAGAATTGAAGCTGGCAACTTTCAGGGCTTTCTCGTTGGCTTGAAGTGGTTTGAGAACGGGTGCTGCTCCACTTGAAACATAGTGCGGCCATGCGCTGTAGCCCGCAACCATGAGCGCCAACAAGACAATTGCAACCAATGTTTTATATTTGGGTGATAGGAGTCCTAAACAGCAAGCCAACACAATAAAAAAGAATTGCATCCAGAACTGCGCAAAAATATCAAAGCCAATCCATATATGGCCCAGCCTTGCGCAAAACAGACCGGCAAAACCGATGATGGCACCAACGGTAGCGCCGCTCCAATCACGATGCCTGTGATGTTTGCGTTTTTCTGCTTCGGGTGATTTGTTCTGGTTCGCGGGGCTTGGAAAAATATGAGAAGTCACGCGTGATCCTAACCCTACTTAAGTGAGTCTGCTCTCCATTGGCAGAAGTTGCTCTGGTGTAGCAAAACCTGGCAACTCTTCAAACCTCTTCTTCCACGCCATGACATGTGGGTAATGCAACACATCAACGCCGCCTTCTTGCGCATAACGCAACACGCCATAAATAGCGATATCGGCAATTGATGTTTTCTTGGCACCGATCCATTCATTTCTGGTCAGTTCCTGTTCAAGCACAGAGACCGCGGCGCGCGCTTCTGTGTCATACATCACACGCACCTCATCAGCGAACTGTCTTGTGCCGCGCGCCCTTGCGCGCAAGCGGAATACAGGGATTGCAAGTTTGTCCCAAGCCCAGAACAACCATTCAGTAATGCGTTGTTTTTCGACCGGTGACTTTCCCTCAAATTTGCCGAGGACTTCAGAAAGATGAATGAGAATTGCGGCTGATTGCACGGCCATCAATTGGCCGTCACGCAGGGCTGGCACTTGGGCAAAGCGGTTCTTCACCAAATAATCAGGTTGCTTATGTGCGCCTTCGCGCAAGTTCACATGGATATAGGAAAATGGGTGCTTGCACAGCGACAGCATCAAGGCGGCTGTATAGGTCGGCCCCGATGTAGCAAAACCGTAAAGTGTGAAACGCTGCTTTTCGGCTGGCGTTGTCCCTTTCGGTGCTGGCGCTTTGGCGGCAGGTTTTTTAACGACGGTTTTCTTGGCAGCTGGCTTTTTGGCCTGCACTTTTGGTGCGGCTTTTTTCAATGGCATAGCCTTCACTTTTGCCCGCGCGGCTTTCTTGGCCATGGGAGCACTCTCCTATAATCGTTTGGGTACTGATAATCAGCACACGGACTATAGCGCAAGTGATTCGAATTTGGAAATGGTTAATGTATTATTGCAACTATTGGTTAATATTGAGCTTTTTCCGCAATAGATCGTTGACTGATTGCGGGTTGGCTTTTGCTATCGCGCAAGTTAGCGCACGAAGTGCCGTCTATCCCATTTTACAGGCATCTCTGCCGAGACTTGAATTTTAACAGCAAATTCATGAGCAGGATTGATCATTGCTATCAATTCTCCAGGTGAAGCCGCAGAAGGTAGAACTGCTATCACAGTCCGCAAGTCTGTAAGCCATTTGTCACCCCACGCCTTCGAAGTTTCAATTCTGGGTGGCGTACGACGTGGATACTTTGTTATTGCCAGCCCATCGGGCACATCAATTTCGACAAACCCATAATTTTGTGGAACGCATTTAAAACCAACATGGGCGAGCAATTCAAGCTTCGCACATGACAAACTAGTGGCGGCATAGATCACCTCTTTGCCAATACTGTTCCACCTTCCGCCTACAATAGCAGCGCCTAAGCCACTATAAATTTTGTGGTTGTACGAGGCGATGCGAAAAAGCTCCAATCTAGTTTCACAATTCAGTTTAAGCTGGCAATCCGTAAATCATTGAATTCAGTATTTTTTCGACCGCCCTTACACCCCATTCGGTATCTGTCTTTGCCAATGGAGCTTCACCTAAAACCGGATGTTTTTTCTCTAAAAACTTTCGCGCCAGCTTTTCATCACCGAATGCTTTAATCGCCAAGTCCAACAGGTAAACCACCCGTGTCATGCGTGCATCGTCTGAGGCTTTTTGAAGAACGATGACTTCCGCGTTCAACTCTTTCCTAGTCGCAGATTTCTTTTTAACCGGCCCAATGCCGATCAACTTGCCGTTAGGTGCTAATCTTTTCAGCGTCCGCTCGGTCAAAGAAGCGCTCACACCGTTCTTGGCCATATTCTCAAGAACTAAAAAGTCATCGAACTTGTGTGCTTGCTTGTTCATCGAGGATATCCACTATGTGCTGCATTCCTTATACAAAGACATAATAACACATTCAAAGATTTAGAGACCTAATTTTTTCCGCAATAGATCGTTGACTGACTGCGGGTTGGCCTTGCCTCCGGTGGTTTTCATCACCTGCCCTACGAACCAACCGAGCATCGACGCTTTGACTTTTACCGCCTCAACCTTGTCTGGGTTTGCGGCGATGATCTCATCAACAGCCTTTTCAATGGCGCCCATATCGGTGACTTGGATCATACCCCGCGCTTGAACAATTTCGGCAGGGTTGCCGCCTTCGATCCAGACAATTTCGAACAAGTCCTTCGCAATTTTGCCCGAGATGGTTCCGGCTGAAATCAAATCCACAATGCCGCCAATCTGCGCGGCGGAGACTGGCGATGTCTCGATCGATTTCCCCTCCTTGTTCAGGCGGCCGAAGAATTCATTGACGACCCAATTTGCGGAAAGTTTGCCGTCCCTGCCCTTGGCCACAGTTTCGAAGAAATTGGCGGAGGCCTGCTCCTGCACAAGAACCGCAGCATCATAGGCTGACAGATTATAGCTGCTCATGAAGCGGGATTTTTTGTCATCTGGCAGTTCAGGCAAGCTGGCCTTCACCGAGCTGATCATTGCAGGATCAAGCTTGAGCGGCAGCAAATCTGGATCAGGGAAATAGCGATAGTCATGCGCTTCTTCCTTGGAGCGCATCGAACGCGTCTCGCCCTTTTTGGCATCATAGAGTCTGGTTTCCTGATCAATGGTTCCGCCATCTTCCAGAACGCCAATCTGGCGGCGGGCTTCAAAATCAATCGCCTGGCCGATAAAGCGGATGGAGTTCACGTTTTTAATTTCGCAGCGTGTGCCAAATTCAGCGCCGGGCTTGCGCACTGATACGTTCACATCCGCTCGCATAGAACCCTGTTCCATATTGCCATCACAAGTGCCGAGATAGCGCATGATCTGGCGCAGCTTGGTGACATAGGCTTTGGCCTCATCAGCCGAACGCATATCGGCACGCGATACGATTTCCATGAGCGCGCAGCCAGATCGATTGAGATCAACATAGCTCATATTCGGATGTTGATCGTGAAGTGATTTTCCGGCGTCTTGCTCCAAATGCAAACGCTCAATGCCAACATTAATTGACGTCTCGGCATCAAGATCAATCGACACTACGCCCTCGCCCACGATGGGCTGTTTGAACTGCGAGATTTGGTAACCCTGCGGCAAATCCGGATAGAAATAATTCTTGCGGTCAAACACCGACACTTCATTGATTTGCGCCTTGAGGCCAAGGCCCGTGCGCACCGCTTGCTCCACACAGAACTCATTGATCACCGGCAACATGCCGGGCATGGCAGCATCAACGAAGCTCACATGATCATTCTGCTCGCCACCGTATTCGGCAGAAGCGCCGGAGAACAGTTTGGCTTTAGCGGAAACTTGGGCATGGACTTCCAAGCCGATGATGATTTCCCAATCACCCGTGGCGCCTTTGATCCAATCTTTCTTATCGGCAACGCGCATCGCCGATTCAGCTAAACTACCCATGGTTTCGTGGTCCTTGATTTGGCGCTGTCGTAATGGAGAAGGGGGTGGGATTCAAGGGGGGAGGGATGCACTGAATAATTTGTCGAATACTTTAGTTTGAGTTTACAACATCCAATATTGGTTGTGATATGATTCTATCTGTCACAAACCTTTGGATGGGAGCTATTAATTGTTGTTCAATGTTTTGTCTCGAGGGAGAATGCCGTCAAATCCCCGGATTGACGAAATTTATCTTGTAATTGACAACTGGGATGATTTTTCTTTTGTTACATCATTTAATGTTTTTGCAGTTAGTGAACAAGGACAACTTCATGACTTGGGCATTGTAAAGATTGGTTATGAGGGGCAGACCAAAGGCAATTCAACTCACTCGAGTATTGAGAGGCAATTTGAACAACTGCCAACTCAATATTTTTCTCTAGGAACAAATGTAGAGTACTATCAGCTATTACATGATAATTTTTCAACCGAATTTAGGCAAAAATACTTAACTGGCTTAAGAGATATTGTGTTTGACCATCACAATTTCGAAAGAGCATCAGGACAGGACGTTTTTGGAGATTCACTATTACGGAGTGTAAGTATATCCATCATAGAGGGTCAATTTAGACGCGTGCTTGAAGGTGGTGTGCCTCTCACTGACTTTGAATTTATTTTTAGTCGGCCGCCAGAAGATACTTTTGCGCGAGTTGAAATTGACTTCAGCGTTGCAGCTAATTCAAAGCCTAGCACTAACATACACGCTATTATTGGTAGAAATGGTGTAGGTAAAACCACTATTCTAAACAGCATGATCGAAGCAATTACAAAGAGGGGTATTGCTGCCGGAAAATTCCAAACAACGAACATGTTTCAAGTCGATGAAATTGATACCAACTACTTTAGCGGACTTGTTTCAGTTTCATTCAGCGCCTTCGATCCATTTAGTCCGCCGAGTGAGCAAAGTGACCCACAAGTGGGGCCTTGCTATTCCTATGTTGGGTTGAAAGACTATGCTGATGATTCAGGGGCGCTTTTGAAATCATTGCATGCCTTGCAACATGAATTTCTTGTCGGATTGCGTAACTGTTTCCGTGATGGGAGCAAACGACAAAGATGGCTTAATGCAATTGAAACTTTAGAATCCGATGAAAATTTTGCCCAAATGAATCTGACTGGACTGGCTGTTTTGTCCAGTGCAGACTTAAGCGATAGAGCTCTGTTCCTTATGAAAGATATGAGCTCCGGTCATGCAATCGTCCTTCTAATAGTAACGAAGTTGGTTGAAAAAGTAGAAGAAAAGACGCTGGTGCTAATAGACGAGCCGGAAAGCCATTTGCATCCGCCGTTGCTATCTGCACTGACACGTGCACTAAGTGAGCTTCTGGTTAATCGAAACGGTGTCGCAATCATTGCGACACACTCCCCGGTAGTACTTCAAGAAATACCCCGGTCATGTGTTTGGAAAATTACGCGATCTCAACTTGCAATGTCGACGGCGCGTCCAGAAATTGAAACATTTGGAGAAAACGTGGGTATTCTGACGAGAGAGGTTTTCGGATTGGAAGTCATTAAATCGGGTTATCATACTGTGATCGAAAAGGCTGTCCAAGATGGGGGCAGTTATGATGAAATAGTTTCGGAATTTGGCGGATGTTTAGGTTATGAGGCTAGGGCAGTCCTTAGAGCTATGATTGCATCAAGGCCAACTAGTGACATTGTGCAATGAGGAAACTAAGCAGACCGAACATTGATCCGAACTATGCTTTAGCCCAATGCATTGATGGAGTTAGCAATGCACTAACAAAATCTCACTATATCGCCAACCAACCGTACCTTCAACAAGGTTTCAATGATTTTGAAAGTGCAACATCGGCAGTTAACTGGTGTGATTTGCCTAGAGTTCCAAATGGCAATAAATCTCGGGTAATTGTTGGTAACCTAACAAAAGAGCAACTTACAAAGCTGTACTCGGAACATATGGTTGGTTCGACTGGTGCAGCGCGACAGATTTATGATGACATATTGGTAGCCGCAAATGATAAATGTCCATTTTGTGCAGGTATCGGTCATGCAGCAACATTGGATCACTACCTGCCAAAAGCAAATTTTCCGTTGTATTCTGTATTTCCAACAAATCTTGTCCCTTGCTGTAGAGACTGTAACACTAAAAAACTCGCTGCCTTCCCAACAAGTGCAGATGCGCAAACTATACATCCTTATTTTGACAGCGAGCATTTTTTTGTGGAAAAATGGACCTGCGCGACGCTCATCCGGACAGAACCGATATCAATCAATTTTGATATTTGCCCCCCTCCATCTTGGGCAACTGCAGATCAAAAAAGAGTTGCTAGTCACTTCAAAAACTATGACCTTGCACGTAGGTTTAGTGTCGAAGCTGCTACAGAACTTTCTATTCTTATCAATCAACGCCGAACAATATTTCGAGGCCTTTCAGCTGTTGATTTCAGATCAACCTTATCGGAACAAGGGTGTATTCCCAGTATTCCAATAAATGGGTGGCGCAGGACACTTTACACGGCTCTTGCTGAGACATCTTGGTTTTCCGAAATCAATTTTTAGTTGTACTCCGTTAACTTGTAAATTCGATAAAGGATCTAGGGGCTTAATATTTAGTGGTGATTTGGCCCGCGAATTGAGTATCGCAAATTTCAAGTGTAAATGATGCTAAATGCCCGAGTTGCAGATACACTCTTGAACCTTATGTTTTTGACTTAAAGCCGCCTCAATTCCATCCCAATCGACCAAACCAAATAAACCGCAAACGCTAAGAGCACCACCATCACCCCTAGAAACCCGCGGTCGTTGCCTTCGATGACCAACTGGTGGTCGGGGGTGATGTGTTGCCACAGGTTGATGGCGATAAACAACAGCATCAACGCAGCGGCGCCGATGCTGCCTTTGTGCAGCACGAGTAAGATCAATTTTCCGACTGGGGAGTTTTCGCTCATGAGTCGCTTACTTCTTGCCCTTCCAAGCTGACTTCTTGGATTTGAAGAAGGGCACGTCTCCGCCGACATTCGCTGCTGCAGGTGTCTTCTTAAACTTCGGGCGGGCCACCGGATATTTTGGGGTTTCGCTTTCTATGCGCGGCGTGAACTCGCGTGCGGGTTCGCTTTCCACGCGGGGTTTGTATTCACGTTTTGGTTCAGCGTCAAATTTTGGCTTATATTCACGCTTTGCTTCGCCATCAAACTTTGGCTTGAATTCGCGCTTGGCTTCGCCGCCGAATTTTGGTTTGAAGTCTTTTTTGAAACCATCTTTGGGGCCGCGATCAAACTTTGGTTTATCGCCCGCGGCGTGGGGTGGACGGTCTTCATAGGAACCGCCGCCGCCTTCGAATTTTTTCTTGGCTTCGTATGGTTTCTTATCGCCGAATGATTTTTTGCTTTCATAAGGTTTCTTCGCGCCGAATTCTTTTTTGCCTTCATAGACTTTCTTCGGGCGAGGAATATCTGAGCGCGGAACGGGTGCTGATGGATCGAGAAGCGAGATTGTCGGATCATCAGGTTCTGCAATCAACATGGCGGCGGCGAAGCGTTCGGCGGCTTCATTCGAGATTTCAAAACGGGTTTCGCTGTCGGTGATTTTGATTGAGCCGATATCAGGCTTGGTTACCTTGCCACGGCGGCAGATCATGGGCAGCAGCCATTTTGGATCGGCGTTGTCTTTGCGGCCAATATCAAGTTTGAACCAGGTGAAATTGCGCGGGCCAGAGTCTCCCCGTTCACGCTCTCGTCGCGATGGTGCTGGTTCACGGAACTCATTGCGGGCTGGGCCTGGATCAAACACATCTTCAGCGGCTGGCAGGCGGGCGCGGTAAATACGGACCAGTGCTGCGGCGATTTCCTCTGGAGTTTTCATAGCCATAACATTTTTGGCCAAATCGAGTTCTTCTTCTGATGCAGCTTGGGTGATCACCGGATCATGCAACATGCGTTGTTGATCAAGCTTGCGGATTTCATCGGCTTGCGGAACGCCTGTCCAAGCGGGTGTCACTTTAGCGGTTTGCAACATCATATCAGCCTTGCGGCGGCGCGAGAGGGGCACGAGCAATACGCTCACGCCCTTGCGCCCTGCCCGGCCTGTGCGGCCTGAGCGATGTTGCAGGGTTTCGGCATCATTGGGCAGATCAGCGTGGATGACGAGTGTGAGGTTTGGAAGATCAATACCGCGTGCTGCAACGTCTGTTGCCACGCACACACGCGCACGACCGTCACGCAGAGCTTGAAGTGCGGAGTTGCGCTCAGATTGGCTGAGTTCACCTGATAAGTTCACAACAGCAAAGCCGCGCTCAGACAGTGTTGCATGAAGATGGCGCACGTGTTCGCGGGTGTTACAGAATACAATCGCACTTGGCGCTTCGATGAGGCGCAAGACGTTGACGACGGCGTGTTCAACTTCATTCGGAGCCACGCGCATGGCGCGGTATTCAATGTCGGCGTGAGCGCGTTCGGAACCCTTGGCTTCGATGCGCAATGCATCGCGCTGATATTTCTTGGCCATGGCCGCGATGGATTTTGGCATGGTGGCCGAGAACATTAATGTGCG
>JANYHN010000017.1 GCA_025359045.1 Hyphomicrobiales bacterium
TCTGATCTTCGCTATCGTTTCCACAACCAACATTCCAAAAAGCCTCCTTACCTGGAGGCACGATGAACCCAATTGCTACAGGGGTCCCTTTTGAATGCTGATCACCCCGTAACAGGGGTCCTTATTCCATGCCGATTCACAAAACGCACCTGTTCGCGCTTACAAGGAGCTTACATTGCTCATTTTCACAACAATGTAAGCAAGAGATGCCCCGAAGGGAGTCTTTTAATTATTTGATTTTATTGTAAAAACTGGAGCGGGCGAAGGGATTCGAACCCTCGACCCCGACCTTGGCAAGGTCGTGCTCTACCCCTGAGCTACGCCCGCTTGAGCGGTTGAAACTTGGTATTGACGCTTCAACGGGCGCGTTATTGCCTAACTGAACGACAAATGCAATAGCATCGTTCAAATCCAGTCAATCCAAGGTCAAGACCATATCATGCCAGCCAGCCGCGCCGAACTTTTTGTTTTTCTTGATGAACTAGGCATCAAAACAAAAACCTTTGACCACGAACCTGTTTTCACGGTCGAAGAGGCCAAGGCCGTTCATGACGACGTGCCCGGCGGGCATTGCAAGAACTTGTTTTGCAAGGATGAAAAAGGCGTATTATGGTTGATTGTGGCATTGGGAGATGCAGTGATCGATTTGAAATCAACCCCCGCTAAAATCGGATCGAGGCGTCTTTCATTTGGCAAACCGGAATTGTTGATGGAAGTGTTAGGCATTGAGCCAGGCTCGGTTACGCCGTTTAGCTTGATTAATGACAAAACCAACCGGGTTAACGTCATTCTTGATGAAGCTATGATGAAGTTAGATCCGCTGAATTTTCACCCCTTGAAAAACGATGCCACAACATCAATCACAGCTTCTGACCTTCTAACCTTTATCAAAGCCTGCGGCCATCACCCGCGCATTGTGGCGGTGAGCTAAAACTTGCGCTAAACATTCATAATCCCCATCTATTGGGATCAATGTTAGGATTTCGAATATGAACGAAATGATTCTTGGTGGCCCAACCAGCACCGATACAAATTTGATCAAAGATAGCGATACCAAAAATTTTATGGTGGATGTTGTCGAGGCGTCAAAATCTGTGCCAGTTCTAGTTGATTTCTGGGCCCCATGGTGTGGGCCCTGCAAAACCCTTGGGCCTATTCTTGAAAAACTGACGCGTGAGGGTAATGGCAAAATTAAACTTGTGAAGGTTGATATTGACAAGAACCCAGAGGTGGCCAGCCAAATGCGCGTTCAATCAATCCCCGCCGTGTTCGCCTTTGTTGATGGCAGACCCGTGGATGGTTTTATGGGTGCACTGCCGGAATCGCAGATTAAACAGTTCATTGCCAAACTGAGTAAGATGGGCAGCAGGGCTGAACAGATTGAGGCGGCGCTGGTCATGGCGCGTGAGGCTTTTGACAAAGAAGAGTTTGAGGCCGTCATCGAAATGGCCACCCAGATCATTGAGGTTGAGGTAACACAGGCGGAAGCCTATGCCTTGAAAGCCCGTGCCGAAATTGAATTAGGGATGCTCGACATAGCAGCGCAAACCTTGGCCGCCGTTCCTGCTGATAAAGCGCAAGATGCAAATGTCATTAGCGCTAAGGCTGCATTAGATCTTGCCTTAAATCCTGTTGATACATCTGAGCTTACACGCCTTGAAGCTGTCATAGCAAAAGCGCCTGATGATTATGCCGCCCGTCTTGAATTTGCAGTCATCCTCAATGGCTCAAATCAACGTATAGAGGCCATCGACCAGTTGATTTACGTGATCCGCAAAGATCGCAGCTGGAATGACGACGCAGCACGCAAACAACTTGTTTCATTCTTTGAGGCTTGGGGGCCAAAAGATGAGGCAACATTAGCGGGCCGCCGCAAGCTTTCATCCGTATTGTTCTCATAAGGATTATAAATGTCGATTTCATCACGCTATAGAGAACCAGCTGACCTTCCAAAAACCATTCCTCTGTTTCCACTTGCCGGCGCACTTCTATTGCCGCGCACAGATTTGCCCTTGAATATTTTTGAGCCGCGTTATTTGCTCATGATCGAGGAAGCCATGAAGAAAGACCGCGTCATCGGTATCATTCAACCACAAGACAGCTCCGATAATGCAAAGCCTGAACTGGAATCTGTAGGTTGTGCGGGTCGGATTACGTCATACTCTGAAACCGATGATGGCAGGCTTTTTGTGACGATTACGGGCGTCTGTCGTTTTACAATTTTGGAAGAAGTTGAAACATCAGCACCTTACCGTCAAGCAAGTGTTGACTATCGGCCCTACGCCGTTGACTTTGTAAGCGAGACGGGCGCTCGCAGCGTAAACCGTGATCAGTTGATCAAAGCGTTTAGACAATATCTCGAAGCTAATGATATGAGCGCAGACTGGAACGAGGTTGAAGCGGTTTCAACTGAAGTTCTGGTCAACACGCTTTCGCTACTTGCGCCCTACCCTGCGCGCGATAAGCAGGCGCTTCTCGAAGCACCCGACTTGAAATCGCGTGCCGATGTTTTGGTAGCACTTACGGAATTGGCTCTTGCCAAGTCTTCATCCGGCCCCAGCCGTAGGATGCAGTAATGGAGTCGCGCAAAGTCGATCCGAAACTACTCGAGCTACTGGTTTGCCCGGTTACCAAAACGCGCCTAGAGTACGACGCGAGTAGTGCTGAATTAATTTCACGTGCAGCTGGGCTGGCCTATCCTATTCGCGACGGCATTCCCATTATGCTGGTCGGCGAAGCGCGCGAAATTAACCGTGACTGAAATATGGCCAACTGAACTTCGTATCCAGGATAGTGGCACTAAATTGCTCATTTCTTTTGATGATGGTACTTCTTACACATTGAGTGCTGAGCTGTTGCGCGTTGAAAGCCCAAGTGCTGAAGTTAAAGGACACGGACCAGGACAAGAACAATTGGTATTCGGCAAACGACGAGTGACCATTACAAAGGCTGAACCAATCGGATCCTATGCTGTTCGCCTGATTTTCAGCGACACACATTCAACCGGACTCTATACATGGAACTACTTAGCCAAACTTGGTCGTGACGAAAACACGATTTGGCAAGCTTACGAAACTAAGCTGAAGAGCGAAGGAAAATCACGTGATTAAATATTATGCATATTTTAAAAATTGCATAATTATTAATCATATGATTGTCATATAAACTTCATTAGTTTTTAAATAATTAATATATTTCAAATGCTTACCAGAATTTTTGAATCTGGCACGCAACTTGTTATGCCTTACTCCGAATAGGAGAAAGGCTTGCCAATGAAATACATTATTGCCGTCATTAAACCCTTCAAGCTTGAAGAGGTGCGGGAAGCTTTGGGCGCAATTGGCGTTCAGGGGATTACAGTTACTGAGGTAAAAGGTCATGGTCGCCAGCGCGGCCATACTGAGTTTTACCGGGGAGCCGAATATGCAGTGAGCTTTGTACCAAAGCTTCGCATCGAAGTTGCCGTTGAACAAAGCCTCGCGGCCAAAGTTGTAGAGGCCATTCAAACCGCGGCCAAGACTGGTCAAATCGGTGATGGCAAAATTTTTGTGCTCCCCCTCGAGTCTGCAACCCGCGTGCGCACCGGTGAAACCGGCGCTGCAGCGCTTTGATCTTTAAAGAATTTCGGAAAGGAAAAAGAAAATGATAATGGCAAAACTGCCCAAGAGCCTGATGGCGCTGGGAATCGGCTTGGGGCTGGCGGCGCTTCTGCCCGCAACGCAAGCTTTGGCGGCGGCGAGTGTGAACAAGGGTGATACGGCTTGGATGTTGACTGCAACCGCCTTGGTTGTGTTGATGACAGTGCCAGGTCTGGCATTGTTTTACGGCGGTTTGGTGCGTTCAAAAAACGTACTTTCTGTTCTGATGCAGGTGACCATCTGCTTCAGTTTAATAGCAGTTTTGTGGCTGTTGTTCGGTTATTCGCTTGCATTTACCAATGGCAGCGGTGCCACTGCCGGCTTTATCGGCGGTTTATCGAAATGGGGCCTTTTTGGCATCACTACAAATAGCATGGCGGCGACATTTTCCAAGGAAACTTACATTCCTGAGTATGTTTACGTGATTTTCCAGCTCACATTCGCAGCCATTACTCCGGCGTTGATCGTCGGTGCTTTTGCTGAACGTATGAAATTTTCAGCTGTGTTGTTGTTTTTAACAATCTGGTTTTGCTTCTCGTATCTGCCGATGGCTCACATGGTTTGGTGGTGGGCAGGCCCAGACGCCTACACGCTGAGCGCTGCGAACATCGATATGGTCAAAGCAAGTGTTGGTGATTCAGCCGCTGCGGATTTCTTGGCCAAATTGGCCGCCGCAACGACCGATGCCGACAAAGCCGGCGTTCTTTCAGCTTATAATGATGCCGTAAATGTCGCCAATGGCTGGTTATTCAACAAGGGTGCCATCGACTTTGCGGGCGGTTCAGTTGTGCATATAAATGCCGGTGTTGCCGGTCTCGTTTGTGCATTGATGTTGGGTAAGCGCGTTGGTTTAAATAAAGAACCAATGGCACCGCATAACTTGACAGTGACGCTTCTGGGTACTGGGTTACTGATGTTTGGCTGGTTCGGCTTTAACGCCGGTTCAAACCTAGAAGCCAATGGTCTGACGGCTTTGGCCCTACTAAACTCAATCTTGGGTGCATCTGCTGCTGCGCTGGCTTGGGTTACTGCTGAGTGGATGGTGCGTGGTCATGCCAGCTTGCTGGGTGCTGCTTCGGGTATCGTTGCCGGTCTTGTGGCCATTACACCCGCTTGCGGTTGGGTTGGCCCAATGGGCGCAATCGTGATTGGCGCTGCAGCTGGCGTTATCTGTTTGTTTGCAGTGATCTGGCTGAAAGCTAAGCTAGGTTATGATGATGCCCTCGATGTGTTCGGCGTACACGGCATTGGCGGTATACTTGGTGCTTTGATGACTGGTATCTTTGTAAACCCTGCCCTCGGTGGTTCTGGTGTAACAAACTATCTTGCTGTCGATACATCATCGACTGTTGCTGAATATGTGTTCTCGGCGCAGATGACCGCACAAATCTACGATATTTTTACAGCGATAATACTCTCGGGCTTTGTCAGCTTTATCGCATGCCTGATTTGCAAATATACGGTCGGCCTGCGTGTTGATGAGCAATCTGAACGCGAAGGGCTAGATATTTCAAGTCATGGTGAGCGTGCTTATTCATAACCCAACAAGCATATCAACGAAACAAGCGCTTCCGATTAATTCGGGAGCGCTTTTTATTTGAGCCAAGCTCCAAATTTACTGCGCTTTAACCCTATCCCTTCACACTGCCATTAACCTTTTATTAGACCCCGCACAAAACGGGGTCTGTCAGCGTGTGGAGAATGGGCATGGCTCTTAATCAATCAATCGAAACGGATGAGAACACCATCCCGGCAAGATTGAAAATGTTTCTCATTCGGCGCGGCTTTGAGCTTGCAGGTATTATTTGTTTTCTAACAATAGTTGCCATCGCCACTTCACTCGCAAGCTGGTCAATCGCAGATCCTTCCTTCAACCACGCAACAGGCAGCAAGCCGACAAATTGGCTCGGGGCACCGGGCGCAATCATTGCCGATCAATTGATCCAGAATTTTGGGCTGTCGACTTTGGCCCTTTTGTTCATTCCCATGAAATGGGTCATGGGTCTTTTTGATCATCAGTTGCCAATCAATTTCCGGCGCTCTGGCTTGAGTTGGATTGGTGCAACAGTTTCCTTTGGATGTTTACTGGCGTGTTTTCCTGTTCCAAGTTTCTGGCATTTGGCTAGCGGCATGGGCGGAAATTTGGGCGATATTCTTTCTGGTCTGTTTTTCTCAATCTTAGCGATTGGCATAAAAGGCTTTGTTGCCAAATCCCTCGTTGCACTTTTAGCCTTCGCCACTTTCATTTGGACATCGATGCAGGCTTTAGAGTTGGCCAGTGTTCCAGCGCTGTTACCTGCCCGTCCAACTAAAAAGCCAGCGCGCGCTTTAAGGACAGATCAGCCCAAGCGCGCTTCATGGGCGCAGTCATTATTGGGTATTTGGTCAGCTATTGCTGCGTCTCATTCTAAACCTAGAGCTAAGCCATCAAGGGCTGCACAACAATCAATAGCCTCTGAGGATATCCTCAGTCGGTTTGCACCACTTAATCTCAAGAAGTCACCAAAAGGCAAGCTTGATCGAATCGAACCCTCGATGGACGGAGGTAATTCTGAACAGGATTTGATTGCAGAACATGAAGAGAATTTCGACGACCCATTGGAAATGATCGACGAGGAGGAACTTCAAGAAGTGCCAATAGCATCGAAAAAGTTGGCAACAAAACCGTTTGCAAAAGCGAAGACAAAGGCTGCTGCCAATCATTTTGAATTACCACCACTTACACTCCTGAGTGAACCAAAGAAGGCCGGCCGCCAACCCGAATTTGCGCCGGAATTTCTGGCCGAAAATGCAAGGCGTCTTGAAGGCGTGCTCGAAGACTTTGGTGTTAGAGGCCAAATTATAAATGTCCGCCCCGGCCCTGTTGTAACTCTTTATGAACTTGAACCAGCACCAGGCATCAAATCATCACGGGTAATCAGCTTGGCTGATGACATAGCAAGGTCAATGAGTGCTATCTCGGCTCGCGTGGCTGTAGTGGCTGGCCGCAATGCCATTGGTATCGAGTTGCCGAATCCCAAACGCGAAACCGTTTACCTGCGCGAGCTCATGCAGACAGAAAGTTTTATCAACAACAACACAACGCTCGCTTTGGCGCTCGGCAAAAATATCGGCGGCGAACCAATATTTGCCGATCTTGCCCGCATGCCACATTTGTTGATTGCAGGTACGACAGGTTCAGGAAAGTCAGTGGGCATCAATACCATGATTCTCTCCCTGCTCTACCGTTTGCCGCCGGATAAATGCAAACTCATCATGATTGACCCGAAAATGCTCGAACTCTCAGTTTATGAGGGTATCCCACATCTTTTAGCGCCTGTCGTTACTGATCCCCGCAAAGCCGTTGTCGCTCTAAAGTGGGCGGTCCGTGAAATGGAAGATCGCTACAAGAAGATGTCAAAAACAGGCGTGCGTAACGTCGACGGCTACAACACCAAAATCATTCAGATGATCGCCAAGGGTGAGAAGCTTTCGCGCACAGTTCAAACAGGATTTGAACCAGACACAGGCAAACCTATATTCGAACAAGAAGATTTGGATTTGCAACCGATGCCTTACATCGTCGTGATCATCGACGAAATGGCAGATTTGATGATGGTTGCAGGAAAAGATATTGAAGGTGCTGTACAGCGTTTGGCGCAAATGGCGCGGGCGGCTGGTATTCACGTCGTAATGGCCACACAGCGCCCATCAGTTGACGTCATTACAGGCACGATTAAAGCGAACTTCCCAACTCGTATTTCGTTTCAAGTGACTTCAAAAATCGACAGCCGGACAATTTTAGGTGAGCAGGGGGCTGAACAACTTTTAGGCCAAGGTGACATGCTTTACATGGCGGGCGGCGGGCGCATTTCGCGTCT
Organism: Hyphomicrobiales bacterium; assembly: GCA_025359045.1. Lineage (GTDB taxonomy): Bacteria > Pseudomonadota > Alphaproteobacteria > Rhizobiales > Aestuariivirgaceae > Aestuariivirga. Next base: position 7,499 of record JANYHN010000017.1, read on the forward strand.
TCACGCACCATTTGTGACGGACAGCGAAGTTGAAGAGATCGTTAATCACCTAAAGGCCCAAGGCCAACCAGAATATGTCGAAGCTGTAACTGAGGAAGTCGATGAAGACGAGATGGGTAGTGAGGGCGGTGGCATGGCTGGCACGATCGGTAGTTCAGGCGATGAACTTTACGACCAAGCCGTAGCCGTTGTACTACGTGACAAGAAGGTTTCGACCAGTTATGTCCAGCGCCGATTGCAGGTTGGCTATAACAAGGCCGCCAGCTTGATTGAGCGCATGGAAAAAGAAGGTCTCATTTCAGCCGCAAATGCGACAGGTAAACGTGAAATTCTAGTCCCGGGAGATAGCGCACGGATTTAGGCCCATTCTCGCCGTAAAATGGCCCGCTTGTGTGGATATCGAAACATGAACTATAGCAATGCCGCAAGGTTCAAGAGATTCGAAAGTTGATGATGACCAAATTTTTTAGACTTCTGAGTGCCACTCTCGTAACAATTGGTTTGATAGCCTCATCACCGATTTTAGTGGCAGCTCAAAAATATCCTAGCGTCAGTTTAAGTGCCGACCAAAAGCGCTCGTTGCAAAAAATTAACGCATTCATGAATAGCTATCAGAGTTTGAAAAGTGATTTTACCCAGATCAGTTCCAAGGGTCAAACCGCCCAAGGTGTTCTTTTAATTAGCAAGCCCGGCAAACTCCGCTTCGAATATGCACCGCCAAATCCGATGCTGATTGTCTCAGACGGCAAGTGGTTGACCATCAAGAACCGTGTTAAAGAGAAAGGTGATCAGTTTCCTTTATCTGCTACTCCATTGCGGTTGGTTGTTTCGCCCCAAGTTGATCTTGCCGCCGAAACTGATGTGATTGGGTTTGAAAGCAAGGATGGGATCACCAGTATATCATTGGCTGATCGCAAGAGTTCTTTGGGTGGATATATCGTTTTGGTGTTCGACGAACAACGCAACCAATTGCAACAATGGATTATTGTTGATGGCAAAGACCGTCGCACTACAGTGCAGCTTGCTAACATTGAAACGGGTGGGAAATTTGATCCCAAACTCTTCGTCGGAAAAATTGACCGCCCCGAGGGGAAGCAAAATTAAGCTTCAGGTTTGATAAATTCTATCCTTGCTCCTATTCAAAGCTCATGCCATTTGTTTGTCATGAGCTTTTCAATTGCCACCTGGAATATAAATTCAGTTCGTCTTCGCATAGGTTTGGTGCAACGGCTTTTGCTTGAGGCAAAACCAGATATCTTGTGCTTGCAAGAAACCAAATGTCCACAAGGCCAATTTCCATCAGGCCCATTGAATGATTTGGGCTATACCAATATCGCTGAGTTCGGCCAGAAGGGCTATCACGGGGTTGCTATCGTCTCGCGCGTCCCCTTTAACACACAACATTCGCGCGACTTTTGTAACAAGGGCGACAGTCGCCACGTCAGCGTGCGCTTTGAAGGCGAAAAGCCATTCTTGTTACATAATTTATACGTGCCAGCAGGCGGAGATGAGCCTGATCCTGAAATCAATGAAAAGTTTGCACATAAGCTTGCCTTTATTGATGAGATGGAAGAGTGGTCAAAAGCTGATGCAATGCCAAAAGGTTATGGCGCAATTGCCGTCGGCGATTTGAACATTGCACCGCTCGAAAACGACGTATGGTCGCACCGCGAGCTTTTAAAAGTTGTAAGCCATACGCCGATTGAAGTTGAAGGCTTTGGCCGCATCCAAAAAGCCGGAGACTGGCAGGACGTCATGCGCAATCATATTCCTGCTGCCAAAAAACTCTACACTTGGTGGAGTTACCGCGCCAAAGATTGGGAGTCGTCTGATCGTGGACGCAGATTAGACCATATTTGGGCTACTAAAGACATTTCGGATCGCTGCATCAGTGTTGAAGTGCTGCGCCACGTGCGCAATTGGCCACAGCCTTCCGACCATGTGCCTGTCTTGGCAAAATTCGATTTCAATATAATTTAAAGATCGGAAAATTTTCGGGCTTTAGTTAGCAACACCCGCACAGATTCATACTCGCGCACTGAGTTCACAAGTTTCTCAGATAGATTATGCAGCACAACACGGCCAAACTCTG
>JANYHN010000026.1 GCA_025359045.1 Hyphomicrobiales bacterium
ACAATTCGATTAGGATCCTCCCATTTCCAAAATCACAACTGGTGCAACTTGGTTTGAGTTTATTCGCTTAGCTTCAAAACCAATAAAGGGATGAGCGCTGGCCCCCACGGCAAGCAATGCTCATCCCTCTTTTTTATCCGCTTATCGCTTTTACGCCATCAATCATAAACTGCACAGCCAGAGCTGCCAAAATAATCCCGAGCAAACGCGAGATGACTGCACGCCCGGTGATGCCCATGGTTTTTGAAATTTGCTCAGCAATCAGGAAACAAAAATAGCAAGCTAACATAACGAGTGCCGCAACTGCAAAAAGCGCTGCCAGCAGTTCGTAGGAGCCTTGCGCCTTACCCGAAAGCAAAATCATTGCCGTGATAGCGCCTGGCCCTGCCATTAGCGGAATGGCCAGTGGGAAAGCAGCAATATTTTTTACGTGGTCAATGTCAACGGCCGTCTTGGCCGTTTCTTGCAAACGTGATCCACGCCGATCAAACACCATTTCTGCCGCAGCCGATAACAGCAGCAATCCACCCGCGATCCGAAATGCCGAAAGTGAAATGCCCAGCAAAGTCAAAAGCCGCGCGCCTCCGAGACCCGCAGCAACAAGAATACAAAATGCAATAAGCGCTCCGCGCAAAGCCACTTCGCGCCGATCTTTCACTGAAAGCCCATTGGTGAGCCCCAGAAAAATTGCGCTGAGAAAAATAGGATCAGCCACAATCAAAAGAGTGGCCAGTGCTGAGGTGATATAATCTTGCATGCCAGCAGCATATCACAACGGAATTAAATTGCAGCAGCCCGCTTTAGTGTTTGAATGGCATTTTCCAAGGCCTGCAGGAAGCGCGAGCGATCCGACGGCGTGAAGACCGGATTGGAGCCTTTAACATCACCTGATTCGCGAAGTTGCGACATCAAATTCCGCATCGCCAAGGCCATGCCGATTGAGTCTTCGGTGAAAACCTTGCCATTATGATTGATCACCTGCGCGCCCTTTTTATGAGCCCGCGATGCCAGCGGCACATCAGTTGTCACTACAATGTCATTGGGTTGAATTTGCTCGACAATCCAATCATCGGCCTCATCGGCTTTTCCACCAACCACAACACGCTTGACCTTCTCGCCAATCGGCAATCGCATATGAGAATTGGAAACATATGTGATCACAAAATCGTGTCGCGCCGCCACCTTGGCCGCTTCATCTTTCACTGGGCACGCATCAGCATCGACATAGATTTGCATCAGTTCATCAGATCCGGCAATTCGCTTTCACGCTTTGCTACAAATTCATTTAAACCCTGCGCAATGCCCTCATCCATCTTCGGCTTCTCATAAGCAGCCAACGCTGCTTTAGCCTTTTCGCGGCCGCGCGTGTCGTGGTCCTTGGCCCCTTCGGCCGACCACTGCTCATAGGGATTGAAATCCATAATTGTGGGCATGAAGAAGGCTCTTTCGAAATGTTCCAATGTGTGCGCAGTTCCGAGAAAATGACCAGCAGGCCCCACCTCGCGCACAGCCGCCATGGCATCTTTGAAGTCATCAAACTTCAAACCACCCGCATATTTATACCAAGCGCCCAATTGCTCGCAATCGGTCATGAATTTCGAATAGCCACAGGCCAGCCCCGCCTCCAACCATCCCGCAACATGCCAGATATAATTAGCACCCGATAAGATCGCCGCGTGCATGAGCATATTGGATTCATAACCTGCTTGGGCATCATTAAGCTTTGAGCCCACATGAAAACCTGATGTGCGCCAAGGCAATCTATATTTGCGCGCCAACTGCCCCATCACAAACATCATCTGCGCAGCCTCAGGTGCGCCGCCCATTGGGGCACCTGTTTTCATATCCACAGTCACCATAAACTGGCCATAAATTTGCGGCGAACCAGCGCGGATGAGTTGAGTGAACGCCACACCAGCCAATGCCTCTGCATTCACTTGCGCCACCGCACCAATAGAAGATGCCGAAGTCGAAGCCCCACACAAAGCAAAGGGAGCCAGGATTAACGGCTGATTATGCGACGCATAAACCCGCATCGCATCCAGCATGGTGTTGTCCCACACCAAAGGTGAATTACAGTTGGTGATGGACACCACAACCGGATTGTCCTTTACAAAAGTTTCACCAAAAACAATGCCCGCCATCTTCATCACATCTTCTGCACGATCTTTGGATGTCACGATACCCATAAAGGGTTTGTCGGAATGGGTCAGCGCCGATTGAATAATATGCAAATGCCGCTTGGGAACTGGAATTTCCATCGGCTCGCAAATGATTGAGCTTGAGGAATGAAGCTGCGGTGCCATGTATGATAGCTTGTGAAAGTTCTGCAAATCTTCAAGCGAACCATAACGCCGCTTGCCTTCAAGGTCGCGCACATAGGGTGCACCATACATCGGCACAAACACGGTGTTCTTGCCACCCACTTTCACCGTGCGCTCGGGGTTGCGCGCATGCAGCGTGAATTCGGGCGGCACGAGCGCAATCAGCGACATTAATAATTCCGGCGCAATCCGCACCCGAGTGCCTTGCACATCAGCGCCAGCTTTTTTCCAGCGCTCAACGGCATCGTCATCGCGAAATTCACAGCCGATTTCGGATAGTATCTTGAGTGATTCAAGGTGGATCAGCTCCACGGCTTCATCTGGCAATAGGTCATAGGTCGGAATTTCACGCACCAAAGTGGGAAATGAGACCATTGGCGTGGCGCGCAGCACACGCCGCCCCTCGCGCCCACCTGCTCGGCGATTATGAACAGTATCAACCATACTTCACCATATCACCGGAATAAAATCTGTGAAGGGATGGCATGTATTGCGTTGCACACTGGACTCATCCACAGCGGTTGACGCATCGCCACAAAGCGGCCACAATGTGGTTAAGGGGTTATTAACTTTTCAAACGTGGGGACGTTTGTCGGTTTCATTCAAACACAACGCGCGTTTTCCCTCTTACCGCGCAAGGGAGTGCCACATGGCAAACAACACAAATATGAGCGAGGACGAAAAAGTCCTCCATGGAATGGGCTATGCGCAGGAATTATCTAGGCGCATGGGGACATTCCAAAGCTTCGCAATTTCTTTCTCCATCATATGCATTTTGTCAGGTGGCCTAGCGTCATTCCCGATAGCGCTCTCGACCGTCGGCCCATGGATGGCCACGATCGGTTGGGTTCTTGGCGGAATTTTTGCTTTGATTGTTGCCGCTTCAATGGGCCAGATCGCATCCTCCTATCCGACGGCGGGTGGTCTCTACCACTGGTCGTCAATTTTGGGCGGCAAATTCTGGGGTTGGCTCACAGCCTGGACCAACCTCTTGGGCTTGCTGTTCGTTATTCCAGCGGTGAACGTCATTCTTTATGGTTTCATTCGCGACCTGTTCTTCTCTGGCATCTTGCATTGGGATGTGTCCACATGGACCAACACGACGATGTATCTTTGGGTCGCAGGCATCACCGCTGCGCAGTGCTTGCTCAATCACTTTGGTATTAAGCTCACCACCTTGCTCACTGATATTTCTGGCTATCTAATTTTCGTGATCACCATACTTTTGGTTATCCTATTGTTCTCACATGTTCAAAGCTTTGACCTTGGAAAAGCTTTCTCCTTTGTGAACACCACAGGTGACGCCGGCGGCGGAGTTGCTCCAGCTTATGGTGCGGTCATGGCTATCTTGATGGGCATGCTCTATCCACTCTTCACCATCACCGGGTTTGATGCTTCGGCCCATACATCAGAAGAAACCCGCGATGCACAAAATACTGTGCATAAGGGCATGCTGCAATCAGTGTTCTGGTCATTGGCTTTTGGCTTTATTCTTGCTCTCGGTATGACTATGGCGCTGCCAGCAGTTTATACAGCGCTTGCTGCTGATCCTGCTCAAACCGCATTGTCCAAGGAAGTGATGGCAAAGCTTGCTGCCATTCCCGGCGGACCAGCACCTGCTGATATGGCTGTACTAGGTTGGAGTTCATTCTCGGTTCTGTTCAACACGCTGATTGCGCCAAGTTTCCTTGGTAAAATCTGTGCGATTGGCATTATCATTGCAAACTTCTTCTGTGCATTGTCTGCAGTCACATCAACTTCGCGCATGATCTATGCCTTCGCGCGCGATGGTGGTTTGCCCTCAATGTTGGCCAACGTAAATGCTGGCTACCGCACACCTGTGGCTGCCATCTGGTTCACAGGCATTGTGTCCTTCATCTTGGTTGTGATTACCACACCACTTAACGCCTTTGCAGCGCTTTCAACAGGCTGTGCCATGTATCTTTACATGTCCTACGGTATGCCAGTACTTTCTGGTTTGTTGGCTGAAGGAAAAACTTGGACAACATTCGGCAAGTTCCGCCTTGGCGGTCTTTCTAAATTGTTTGCTGTTATCGTTGTCTTGGGCGTGATCGGCATCATCATCGGTGGCCACGCATTCGTGCCTTCAGTTGGTGATTTTGGTGCCGCAGGCTTCGTACCAGGTCTTATCTACTACACGATTGGCTTCTACGCGATCTTGATCGTTTTGTGGTTTGCTGTGGTTGGCAAAACCTTCAAAGGCCCACCAATGGGTGCTGAAATTGCCAAGCGTCAAGCAGCAATTGCAGCACAGGAAAGAGCGCTGGCTGGTCGGTAATTAACGACTTACATTATATGAGGGCGGCCTTTTGGTCGCCCTTTTTTTTGTGGCATAAGGGGCAGATGGATAACAGATTCGATATTGCTGTGATTGGTGGTGGTGTGGTGGGCCTCGCCATCCTGCGCCGATTTGCAATGACTGGGCTTACATGTGTGTTGCTTGAAAAGGGCGCCGATATTCTGTCTGGCGCATCCAAGGGCAACAGCGCACTTCTCCACACGGGCTTCGATGCACCCGCAAAATCGCTTGAACTGCAATGTATGCAGGCGGGTTATCGCGAGTATATCGATATACGCCAAAAACTGAATCTGCCGCTGCATGAAACCGGAGCACTTGTCGTTGCTTGGACACAGGAAGAATTGGCGGCACTTGATGGCATTGTTGAAAAGGCACACACAAATGATGTCAGCAATGTAAAGCGGCTAACGCAGACCGAGTTACGAGTCCGCGAACCACAAATCTCAAAGCTTGCTCTGGGTGCAGTTTTGGTGCCGGGCGAACATGTGATTGATGCATGGTCAGCACCTCTTGCATATGGGCAACAAGCGATAGCCCACGGCGCGGTGATCTTGCGCAACGCGGAGGTTACAAGTGTTGAGCGCGTAAATAGCCAATGGCGAATAGCGAGTATGGCGGGTGAGGTAACTGCCGGCACAATTATCAATGCAGCTGGTCTATTTGGTGATTATGTTGAAGCATTGGCGCATGAACCAAGCTTCACCATAAAGCCGCGTAAAGGCCAGTTCGTCGTTTTCGACAAACCCGCCGCAAAGTTGGCGCGTAGCATAATTCTTCCTGTGCCTAATGAACGCACCAAAGGTGTGGTTCTTTTTCGTACGATCTTTGGCAATCTCGCCATTGGCCCCACCGCAGAAGAAACTGACGAACGCACAAACCCAGCAACTGATTCTGCAACACTTGCAAAACTGAAATCCCGCGCCATTGAAATCGTGCCAGCGCTCACAGACATTGATGTGACCGCAGTCTATGCAGGCTTGCGCCCCGCCACGCATCACAAAGACTACATCATCGAAGCACATAAAGATAAAAACTGGATCACTGTTGCAGGTATTCGTTCAACGGGCCTCACGGGTTCACTCGGCATCGCGCAACACGTGGCAAAACTTTATGCTAAACATTTTAACAAGCTTCCTAAAAAACCACCTGAACCAATTTGGACCCCGGTTCCTAATCTCGCCGAACAATCCATCCGCCCTTACATGAAGGGCGGCGAAATTATCTGCCATTGCGAATGGGTGACACGCGGTGAAATTGAAGCCGCATGCCAGGGCTCACTTCCAGCAGGTGACTTAGGCGGATTAAAACGCCGCACCAGAGCCATGATGGGCCGCTGCCAAGGGTTTTATTGTGGCGCTGAAATCACGACCATGTTTGAGAAGGTCAAACATGGAACATCATGATATCGTTATCATTGGGGGCGGGCCTGCTGGCTTAACACTTGCGCTCGAGCTTAATGCTTTGGGCATAAAAGATGTCGTTGTGTTGGAGCGCGAACAAGAGGCAGGCGGCATCCCCCGCCATTGCGGGCATTTAGGTTTTGGTATCGACAACAAAAACCGATTCCTCACCGGCCCAAAATTTGCAACAAAATTGCGCGAGTTGACTAACGGCCTCGACATTCGCACTGGAACCACAGTTCTCGAATTTACGTTGCGCGGAACAATGCGCCTTCATTCTGGGTCCGGCATTTCGGAAATGTCAGCAAGGCGAATTGTGTTGGCAACAGGCACCAGAGAGTCTTCCCGCGCTGCGAGATTAATCGGCGGCAACAGATTGCCCGGCGTCATGAATACCGGAACATTCCAACAGCTGGTTTACCTCAAACATCAAAAACCATTTTCCAATCCAGTGATCGTCGGTAGCGAATGGGTGTCGTTTTCCAATCTCCTGACCTGTCGGCACGCAAAAATAAAACCGGTCTGTATGATCACCGAAAGCACTAACTTAAACGCACCATCCTATTTCAGCCTTGGCGCAAGACTGGCATTTGGTGTTTCAGTGAAACGAAGTACAAAGCTATTATCGATCAACGGCCACATAAAAGTTGAATCAGTGGACGTGGAGTCCGGCGGTCAAAAACAAACGATTGCCTGTGATGGGGTGATCATCTCTGGAAAATTCCGGTCTGAAAACGGACTCTATTCATCGGGTGTCATTGAACAGGAAAACACTGCACCGCTCACAACTGATACATACCGCACGTCCAAACCGAATATCTATGCGGTGGGCAATGTCCTCGGCCATCTCGAAACCGCTGGCGCCTGCATGTTGCATGGCCGTAAGCTGGCTACCATAATCGCGAGCGAACTCAGATGAAAGTTCTTGCCATAGACCAAGGCACAACGGGAACCAAAGCCTTCACACTTGATGGGAGTGGCGTATTCACAAAAGTCGCAAGCTTCCAACACAAACAAATCTATCCGCAATCTGGCTGGGTAGAACATGATGCGGAACAACTTTTGTCTCACATCACGTCATGTATCAAGAAAGCCGGAAAAGTTGATAGCATTGGCATTACCAATCAAGGCGAAACCATTGTCGCTTGGGATAAGGAAAGCGGAAAGCCAGTCTATAACGCGATTGTTTGGCAAGATGATCGCACCAAAAATATTATCGAAGAATTCAAAGCGACGGGAGCCCAAGCGCTCACTCAACATAAGGCAGGTCTGCCACTCGACCCCTATTTCAGTGCATCAAAATTTCGGTGGATATTAGACCATGTCCCAGAGTCTCGCATCCTGCTTTCCGCCGGAAGGTTGAGGCTGGGCACTAGTGATGCCTATTTTTTGGATCGGCTCACGGGCACATTTGCAACCGATGTCACCACCGCCTCACGCACATCATTGATGTCACTTGATTCTCTGCAATGGGACGATGAACTCTGCGACTTGTTCGGCGTGCCACGAGTATGTTTGCCCGAAATTCGCTCTACGACTGGCCCATTTGGAATGATTGGAAAAACACCAATCACGGCAAATCTCGTTGACCAACAGGCAGCTCTCTTCGGCCACGGCTGTATCAATGTTGGTGATGCCAAGATCACGTTCGGCACTGGGGCGTTTGCATTGGCATTAGCCGGACATGCGCGACCACTGAAAAATGATTCAGGTTTGCTGCCCACCATTGCTTGGCAAATCGGCCAGCAACCTCCGCTCTTTGCAGTAGATGGCGGCGTTTACAATGCAGCCTCTGCAGTAAATTGGGCCAAGAACTTGGGCCTCTTCAATGATTATGAAGAAATCAATTCTTTTAAACCTGAAAGCGCCCTCGCCCGTGGCCTTGTTTTCGTGCCTGCACTCTCTGGTCTCGCTTGCCCCCACTGGGACCGCGCGGCATCTGGCCTCTGGCTTGGCATGGGGCTCGACACAACGAGACAGGATATGATGCAAGCCGTGCTCGAAGGTATAGCACTTCGCGCACAAGAAGTTGTACGCGCTATGGACCGTCTGAGTGAAAAAGGCAGTTTCATTTCAATTGATGGTGGCCTCAGTGACAACCGATATTTTGGCCAATTTTTGGCCAACGCCCTAAACCGCAAAGTTGTTGTGGCGGGAAGTGCTGATCTCACAGCACTGGGCACGGCACGCATGTCGATGATTGGCGCAGGTGCAAAGTCATTGCCACCCCTGCCTAAACCAATGCACAGTTTTGAACCAATAGAACCAATTTCCGCAAAACTTCTTTCTCGTTTTGACATCGCCGTGATCAGATCGAAAGGCTGGAAGAATTTTTAGTTGAATTTACACGTGCCCATCCCCACATCTACAGCATCCGGAGGGTCACATCATGATATTCATTCTCAATATTCTTTGGTTTGTGCTTGGCGGCTTCGTTGCTGGTCTAGCTTGGATATTGGCTGGCATCATCATGGCCATCACCATCATCGGCCTACCCTTTGTGCCAACCTGTTTTCGTTTGGCGCGCTATACCTTTTGGCCTTTCGGCTACGACATTATTTCGCGCGATCAATTGACCGGACAATCAGATATCGGCACAGGCGCTATTGGCACAATCGGTAACATTCTTTGGTTCGTGTTTGCGGGCTGGTGGTTGGCATTGATGCACATTTCGGCTGCCATAGCTCTCACAGTCACCATCATCGGCATTCCATTTGCTTGGGCACATGTGAAGCTGGCGATTGCTTCGCTCTTTCCAATTGGCAAAAGGATCGTTGCTGTTGATCAGCTACACCTATTGCCTATGCGGCAGGGTCAAACGCGCTCGGTTTAAACTGATAGGCTGTCGAGCAAAATTCACACGCCACTTCAATCGTGCCGTCCTTTACCATGTCGGCACGATCTATATCTGAGAAATTAGTAAGCATCGCTTCAACAGCCTCGCGCGAGCAGCTGCAATAGCGATTGATCAGAATGGCCGGATAAACCGTAACACCATCTTCGTGATAGAGACGATATAGGATTTCTTCGGCAGTCAACGTTGGATCGAGAAGTTCATGATCCTCCACCGTATCAAGTAACAGCCGCGCCTTCACCCAATTATCATCTTCTTGCGTTTCAACTTCAGAACCTTCAGGCGCATCGCCTGAGGGAAAATTGATCGGCGGCAAACCACCTTCAACCGGAATATGTTGAACTAAAATCGCCCCAACACGCCAATGCGGCTTTTTCTCGCCACGCTCAAACAAAGGCCCTGCCGCCATGCGCAGACGTGTTGGGATTTGTTCGGATTGTTGAAAATAAGTGTGTGCCGCGTCAACCAGTGTTGATGAACCAAGTGGCACAATGCCTTGGTAACGCTCCATGTCAGCGCCTTGGTCAACCGTCATGCCAAGATAACCTTCACCCAGTAATTGCTTCTGATCAGGTTTCTTCAAAGCATCCAATTTTTCCTTTGAAAATTTTGCACAGCCCCGCACACCGCCAGGCGCTGCATAATCTGCAACGATCATGCTCACAGGCCCTGATGTTTTCGTTTGCACAATGAACTTGCCGTCAAACTTTAGTGCAGTCCCCAACATGGCTGTTAGCGCAATACTTTCAGCGAGCAATGCGGAAACGGGTTCAGGGTAATCATGGCGCGAAACAATATCATCAATCACCGCACCAAGCCGCACAATGCGCCCGCGCACGCCAAGTGGTTTGATTGCAAATGGAATAACTTGGTCCATCACAATTTTCCAAAACACGAAAGCAAAATGGCCTTCTGTGCATGAATGCGGTTTTCGGCTTCGTCAAACACTACAGAATGCACCCCGTCCATAACGGCGTCCGTCACTTCTTCGTTCCGGTGCGCAGGTAAACAATGCATGAATAGAGCATCCTTTTTGGCATGCTTCATCAAAGCTTCGTTCACTTGGTATGCACGCAAAAGATTATGACGGTTTTCAACGTCCTCATCATGCATCGAAACCCAAGCATCGGTAATAACGCAATCGGTTCCTGATACGGCATCTTCTGGCGAAGTCATCACTGAAACTGCGGCCTTGTGTTTGTGTGCCCAATCCAAAAATTCTTTTTGTGGTCTGAGCAAAGCGGGGCAGCCCACTTTGAGCGAACCACCTAACACGCCTACAGCTTCAATCCATGATGCACAAACATTATTGCCGTCACCCACCCAAGCAACATGCTGCTGATCGAGATGGCCTTTCTTTTCTTCCAACGTCATCACGTCTGCGATCACCTGACAGGGATGAGTCATATTGGTGAGACCATTAATCACCGGGATCGTGGCTGCTGAAGCAAACTCATCTAATGTCTCGCGCTTCTTGGAACGGATCATCACAGCATCAACATAACGCGATAGCACCCGCGCCGTATCAGCTACCGTCTCGCCGCGGCCCAATTGCATTTCACCGCCCGATGATGTGAACACCTCGCCGCCCAATTGACGAATGCCCACTTCAAATGAAAAGCGCGTGCGTGTTGAAGGTCGCTCAAACACCAATGCAACAATCTTGCCTTCCAGTGGCAGATCTAAATCGCGTTCACCTTTAGACAAACCTTCGCGCGCCGTTTTACGCTTCAGTGCTGAATCGAGAATGCCCCGCAATTGCGGCTTGCTGAAATCTTTAATCTCTAAAAAATGCATGATCTCAATTCGCTTTTTCAAGCGCCACACAAGCGCGCTCAAGTTTATTCACCGCTTCTGTCACATCAGCATCGGTCACGATGAGCGGTGGCAACAAGCGCACCACATTATCGCCAGCGCCAATGATCAACAGCTTTTCATCCAAAGCCGCCTTCTGCAAAACTGTGTTGGCCACTTTGCATTTAATGCCCATCATCAAACCAGACCCGCGAATATCTTCAATAATCGTGGGGTGCTGATCCTTCAAACGTTCAAGCTTTTGCTTGAGGTTGATCGACTGGCGCAAAACATTATCAAGAAAGCCTTCACCCAAAACCACATCCAGCACAGCGTTGCCAACGGCAGTGGCCAATGGATTGCCACCAAATGTGGAGCCATGTGTACCGGCAACCATACCCTTAGCGGCTTTTTCAGTGGCCAATACTGCGCCAAGTGGAAAGCCGCCGCCAATGCCCTTGGCCACAGCCATAATATCAGGCGTTATGCCTGCCCATTCATGAGCGAATAATTTTCCGGTGCGGCCAATGCCACATTGAATTTCATCAAACATCAGTAAAATGTTATGGTGATCGCAAAGCTCTCGAAGCCCGCGCAAACATTGATGCGGCACCGGCCTGATGCCGCCTTCACCTTGCACAGGCTCAATATAGATTGCGGCTGTGTTTGGCCCAATGGCCGCTTCTAGAGCCGCGTGATCTCCAAAGGGCAACTGCACAAAGCCAGCAGCTTTTGGCCCAAAGCCCTCCAAATATTTTTCCTGACCACCGGCAGCCAAAGCTGCAAGTGTGCGCCCGTGGAACGCGCCTTCAAAAGTGATGATTTCAATCCGCTCTGGTTGGCCATTCGCATAGTGAAACTTGCGCGCCATCTTGATGGCAAGCTCCGTGGCCTCGGTGCCCGAGTTGCAAAAGAAAACCGTGTCGGCAAATGAATGAGCGATCAAACGCTCGGCAAGCTTGGTCTGGCCGGGCATCTGATAGATATTGGACGTATGCCAAATCTTGTCGGCTTGCTCAGAGAGCGCCTGAACCAGATGTGGATGCGCATGACCGCAGGAATTGACCGCAACCCCTGCGCCAAAATCGAGATACTCCACACCTTCAGCCGTATAGGCGCGTGCACCAACACCGCGTTCAAACGAAACCGCAGCGCGATTATACGTTGGAAGCACAGGTGCAATGGTCATGGCATCTCCCCAAAACTAAAAAGCGCCGATGGAACATCGGCGCATTGAATAAGCTGCTCATATAATCGACAGAAAAGCCAAGGTCAATCAAGCTCTGTCAACACCTGAGTCAAAACAGCGCATGGACTGTCCACAGAAACGAGTCTTAAGTCATTGTTAACCATGAGGCAGACTGCAGAAGTTGGGGAAAACATGATGAATAATTGGTTGTTTCCTTGTTTTAACGCCACTGCCCATAGTAGTAAGTAGGCAACAAGCTACGAGATGTAGCGGTTTTCAGTAAAGCGTTGGGGCAAAAACGCAGAGTTCAATGACTCTGTGAAGCATAAAGGATTCAAAAAACATGACAGATCTGGCAATGGCAAACGACAAAGCGCCATGGACTGAAGAGCGCGTCGAAACTTTGAAAAAACTTTGGGCTGATGGTTTGAGCGCCAGCCAAATCGCAGGCCGTCTTGCAGGCGGGGTCACGCGTAATGCAGTCATCGGCAAAGTGCACCGCTTGAACTTGTCGGGCAGGGCCACGCCTGTGCGCAATGCCCAACCACGCACTGCACGCAAATCTCCGCGTGAGCCATCGGCACCAGGTCGTTCACCGTCAATGCCAACAGCTGGCGCAAATGCGCTAAAGCCATTCCAGCAATTGGCCCCGCGCCCCATGCCGCTGCCCGAGCCAAAGCCATTGCGTTTGGTTGATAGCGCCAAGGATGGCCGTATTACGATTTTGCATCTGTCCGATAAAACCTGCAAATGGCCAATCGGCGATCCGAACAATGAAGAGTTCTGCTTCTGTGGACATGGGCCACGTGATGGGTCACCCTATTGCGAATACCACGCGCGCATGGCCTACCAGCCACCTCAAAGTCGCATCCGCCGCACAGCATAATTTAAGGAGCATGCCATGGATATCGATCCCGGCATGCTTTCTTTCTATAAAGAGCTGCTAGCCAAAACCCCGTTGGGCTCTGATCAGTGGCCACTGGATCAGCAACGTGCCGCTTGGAATGATCTGTGCACACAGTTTCGTGCGCCTAGACCAGAGGGACTCATCGTTTCTGATCTTGAAACTGATGGTGTGAAGTTTCGGCTTTTTAGGCCGAAATCCAAAACCCCAAAACCGGGTGTGCTTTATTTCCACGGCGGCGGCTGGGTTTTGGGCGGGCCTGAAACTCATGATGATATGTGCGCCGAAATGGCAATGGGTGCAGATTGCGCGGTGGCCTTGGTGGATTATCGCTTGGCACCCGAACATAGATATCCAGCGCAATTGGAAGATTCACTCAAAGTTTGGCGCTGGTTGGGTGAGCAGGGCGCCGCACATAACATCAACTCTCAAAATATCTTGGCGGCTGGTGATAGCGCTGGCGGACAAATGTCTGTGGCGTTGGCGCTCGCCTTAAAAGAGCAGGGCTTGCCGCAACTCAAGGGCCTCGTATTGATTTATCCAGTCTTGGGCAACGACATCAATACACCATCTTATCTCCGCAACGCTCACGCGCCGTGCCTGACACGCGATGAAATGAAATTTTATCTGGATTCGTTTTTAGGGCCGCAGCCCGGCAGGAATTGGGAGGATGAAAAAGCTGTGCCCAATCTGGCCAAAGATCTATTGGATCTACCGCCAACTTTCATATCGGTTGCGGCCCATGATCCGCTTTATGATGATGGGGTAATCTTTGCCGCAAAACTCAAAGCTGCTGGCGTCCCATGTGAGTTGCGCGAAGAACCCGAACTCGCCCATTCCTTTATGCGCGCTCGCAATGTGTCTGCCCCAGCGAAAAAGGGCTTTGACGCCATAGTCAAAGCCCTTCGCTCACTGTCGCACTTATAGTTCCTATAGCACTGTAACCTCTGTGCCTACTTTCACGAATTGATAAAGTTCGCTCACATCATCGTTTAACATGCGGATGCAGCCTGACGATGCTGACTTGCCGATGGATGATGGTTCGTTGGTGCCATGGATACGGTAAATCGTAGAGCCAAGATAGATGGCGCGTGCACCCAGTGGGTTTTTAGGGCCGCCTGCCATGAAGCTTGGCAGTTCTGGGCGGCGGGCTTGCATTTCAACGGGTGGACGCCAATCTGGCCATTGGGTTTTAGCGGAAACCTTGTTTGTGCCCTGCCATTCAAAACCAGGTTTGGCCGATGCAACGCGGTACATTACAGCGCGGTCCATGCCCAACACATAGTAGAGGTGATTGGTGTTGGTATCGACGATGATCGAACCAGGCTTTTTGTCACTGGCATAAGAAACCACTTTGCCGCGCTTGAAGCTCGGCTGAGCTTCGTTCTGTGCAGGTGCACTATAAGACGCTGGCACGATAACGATACCGGCAAAAGGCTTCTTTTCTACAGCCTGAGCTGAAACAGCCATCAGGCTGGTGAAAACGGCGGCGGCGGCGATTTTGAAGATATTGTTCATTTTGGTGTTCCCTCTCTTAAAAGCATTTGATGTTGCCTTTTTAGGAGAACCGCTCTGAACCAAGCCTGAGGGAACCGTTTATCTGGCGTTCAGGATTCATTATCCAATATAAAAGCCTAGTGCAGCATTTAAAGCTTATAATTTAAGGCTGGAGAGGGTTTGTAAAGTGGAGAGCTAGGACTGTGACCCAGAATAGGAAAACGCTTCTAAGGCGCTTTAAAATGCCAGCAAATGGATTTCAACTAATAGTTGTGTTTCAGTAACCATTCAATCGATCAACAACATTCACGAGTGCTTCGCCGTTCTCAAACCGCTCAATCTGCGCATAAACATAGCGGCAGATTGTTTCCGGATCAGAATCTGCGGCCATATGCGGCGTCAGCGAGACCCGAGGGTGCGACCACAGCTTGCTTGTCACTGGCAAAGGCTCCTTGCGGAAGACATCCAAAGTGGCGGCATACAGTGCGCCCGAATCCAAACAAGCCAAAATATCATCCTCAACCTGTGCCCGCCCGCGCCCGGCATTGATCAGGATTGGCGCACCAAACGGCCCGCGCCGCGACAGCTTGTTGAGTAAAGTGCTATTGATAATCCCGTCCGTATCCGCCGTAGCTGGAAGAAGTGAAACTAAAATATCCGTCTCACCTAAAAACCTATCGAACTCAGAAGCGCCCGCAAAACTTTTCACGCCTTCGACATGTTTCAAACTACGGCTCCACCCCACCACGTTGAAACCCATCACGTGCAGCTTACGCGCTGCATCTGCTCCCAGAACGCCAAGCCCCATAATGCCCACGGTGATTGCCGATGCTGCGTGTTGTGGAAAGGGTTGCCAAATTTTATTTCGCTGGTTCTCATCAATGCGGCGCTGTTGGCGGTGATGCATCAACACATTGAGTACAATATATTCACTCATACGGTTGGTCAGATCAGCATCATTCACGCGTACAATGGGAATGCCTTGTGGTAAAGTCGGATCGCCCAATATTGCATCAACACCCGCACCCAGAGAAAAAATAATTTTCAGATTAGGAAAACGCCTCAATTCATTCGGCGGCGGCAACCAAGCGGCGGCATAGGTGACGTATTCAACTTTCCCCCCATTCGGCCAAAGCCGAATATCAAGTTTTGGTGCAACCTTTTGTAAAGCTTTGCACCAAGGTTCTGCATCCCAAGTTGGCGTAACAAACACAAACGCGCTCATTGCCGCACAACCCCATCAACCGCTTTGAGATTGAGAGCGGCAGCCAACAAGGCCTTGGTATAAGGCACTTGCGGATTGTTAAAAATCTCTTGTGTCACACCACGCTCCACCACCACGCCGTCACGCATCACAATC
Source organism: Hyphomicrobiales bacterium (assembly GCA_025359045.1). GTDB lineage: Bacteria > Pseudomonadota > Alphaproteobacteria > Rhizobiales > Aestuariivirgaceae > Aestuariivirga. Next base: position 15,643 of record JANYHN010000026.1, read on the forward strand.
ACTTCATTGGCGAGTGCACGCACCACTTTCAGATCATGGCTGATAAACAGATAACTTAAATTATGCTTCACTTGCAAACTCCGGAGCAAATCAACCACCTGCGCCTGCACCGACATATCAAGTGCTGACGTTGGTTCATCAAGCATGATGAATTTCGGCTCCAAAGCAAGTGCGCGCGCAATAGCGATGCGCTGACGTTGACCGCCGGAAAATTCATGTGGGAAACGGTCCATATTAGCCGCATCAAGCCCCACCTCAGCCAACGCCTGCGCCACACGCTCACGCCTCGCTTTTGCATTGAGTTCCGGCTTTTGAATAATTAAGCCTTCTTCAACAATTTGCAAAACCGAAAGGCGAGGTGAGAGAGATCCAAAAGGATCTTGAAACACCACCTGCATGTCCTTGCGCAAAGGTCGCATGGCGCCTGATTTTAAACCATCAATGCGTTGGCCTTTGAAAAGAATTTCACCTTGAGATGAAATGAGCCGCATAATAGCAAGGCCCGTCGTGGTTTTGCCTGAACCAGACTCGCCCACTATGCCAAGTGTCTGACCTGCACGTAAGGTGAGATCGAGACCGTCAACGGCTTTTATATGGCCTACAGTTTTACGGAAGAAACCTTGCTTGATTGGAAACCAAACTTTCAAGCTTTTAGTCTCGATAATTCTATCTGCATTAAGATCAGCTTTTGGCGGCTGGCCCTTCGGCTCAGCAGCGAGCAGCATCTTGGTGTAGGCATGCTGCGGATTACCGAACACGGCTCTGGCCGCACCGGCTTCAACTATATTGCCTTTCTGCATCACACACACATGATCGGCCATGTTGCGTACAATCCCTAAATCATGAGTGATGAGCAGCAGCGCCATACCAAACTCTTTCTGCAAATCTTTCAGCAGCTTTAAAATCTGCGCTTGCACAGTTACGTCAAGGGCAGTGGTGGGTTCATCGGCGATCAACAAATCAGGCTTGTTTGCCAAAGCCATGGCAATCATCACGCGTTGGCGCTGCCCGCCTGAAAGCTGATGTGGATAAGCTTCCAGCCGCGAAGCGGCATCACGAATGCCTACCTTTTCAAGTAATTGGACAATTTGTTTGCGCGCAGTTTGGCCTTTAATACCTTGATGGATTTCAAGAATTTCACCAATCTGCTTTTCAATGTTATGCAGCGGATTAAGTGATGTCATCGGTTCCTGAAAAATCATCGTGACGTTTCGCCCGCGCACTTGGCGCAAATCTGCTTCATTGGCCTTGAGCAGGTCTTGGCCTTTGAACAATATTTGCCCTGAGGGATGCGACGCAGCTGGATATTGCAAAAGTTTCAAAATGCTCAGTGCACTGACAGATTTTCCAGAACCTGACTCGCCCACCAGCGCCAGCGTCTCACCCTTATTCACATGAAATGAAACATGGTCGACCGCCAAAAATTCTTTGCCTGATTGCTTAAATTCAACCGATAAATCTTTCACTTCGAGAAGCACATCACTCATGAAAATGTCTTCCGCGGATCAAGTGCATCACGCACCGCTTCACCCATAAAAACCAGAAGTGTGAGCATTGTCGACATCAAGAAGAAAATCGTAAAACCAAGCCATGGCGCTTGCAGATTATCCTTACCTTGCTTAACCATTTCACCCAGCGAAGGTGAACCCGGCGGAAGGCCAAAGCCTAGATAGTCGAGCGACGAAAGCGTGGTCACAGAACCTGCAATGATGAACGGCATGAACGTGACAGCAGACACCATTGCGTTGGGAAGAAGATGCTTAAACATGATCTTCACATTGGAAAGGCCCAATGCCTTGGCCGCACGCACATATTCGAAATTCCTTGCACGCAAAAACTCCGCGCGAATAAGGTGTACCAAACCAGTCCACGAAAACATCATCAAGATGAAAAGCAGCAGCCAAAAGTTTGGAGCCAAAAAAGCCGATAAAATAATCAACAAATAAAGTGTCGGCATAGATGCCCAGATTTCGATGAAGCGCTGCAACAGCAAATCCGTCCAGCCGCCAAAGAATCCTTGGATAGCACCAAGCACAATGCCGATAATGGATGAGAAGAACGTCAGGATCAAACCAAAGGCCACCGAAACGCGGTAGCCATAAATCAACCGTGCAATAACATCACGCCCGCCATCATCGGTGCCCAGCCAATTCATATTGCCGGCAACGCATTGGGCGTCTTTGTCTTTCAGCGGATATTTTGAACAGGCAACCTCTCGCGTCAACATGCCAGCAGGCGATGATGGCGCAGACTGCGGAATTTCGGCATTGACCGTGTTGTAGGAGTAACGAATGGGCGGCCATAGCATCCAGCCATTGGCGTTAATCTCGTCGATGTTTGCAGGATCGTGGTAATTGGTTTTCGCTAAGAATCCGCCAAACTTTGCCTCAGGATAATCAACCAAAATTGGATAAAGCAGTTCGCCCTTGTAAGAGGCGATGATCGGTTTGTCGTTGGCGATCATCGGCGCGAACAGCGACACAAAGAATAAAATCAAAAAAATCCAGAACGACCAAAAGCCACGTCTATTAGCTTTAAATAGGGCCCAGCGCCGTTGGTTGAGCGGATTAAGTTTGAGCACGCGAGTTAAACCTCCCGTGCTTCGAAATCAATGCGCGGATCAATCCATGTATAGAGGAGATCGCTGATCAACGCCACGACGAGGCCAATTAAAGTGAATATATAAAGACTAGCGAAGACCACGGCATAATCACGGTCAAGAACTGATTTGTAAGTGAGAAAACCCAAACCATCAAGTGAGAACACCTGCTCAATTAAAAGCGAACCGGTAAAAAACGCATGCAAAAACGCACCGGGAAAACCAGAGATCACCAGCAGCATGGCGTTGCGAAACACGTGGCCATACAGCACGCGTGATTCAGTAAGGCCCTTGGCGCGTGCTGTGGTGACGTATTGTTTTTTGATTTCATCTAAGAAGGAATTTTTGGTGAGCAGGGTCATCGTGGCAAAACTGCCAACACCCATAGCGATCAGTGGCAATACTAAATGCCACGCGTAATCCTTGATCTTTCCCCACCAGCTCAGATCGGAAAAATTATCAGAGGTGAGAAGCCTTAACGGAAACCAGTTGTAATAACTGCCGCCCGCAAATACGATGATCAGAAAAATCGAAAGCACGAATGATGGTATGGCATAGCCAATGCTTACAATTGCAGATGACCAAACATCAAATGGTGTACCGTCTTTTACTGCTTTGCGTATACCAAGCGGGATCGATACCAAATAAGATATGATCAGCAGCCATAACCCCAGCGAAATTGAGACGGGGAGTTTTTCGGCGATGAGTGACAGAACCGATTTAGATCGGAAATAGCTCTGCCCAAAATCAAACATCGCATATTTCTTGATCATCAATAAAAACCGTTCAACTGGCGGCTTATCGAACCCGAAATCTTTTTCGAGCTTCTTAATAATTTCAGGATCAAGCCCGCGTGCACCTCGGTAAGAGCTGTTATTTTGCTTATCGCCTAAATTTTCCATACCGCCGCCGCTCAAGCGATCATCAGCACCATTGCCCTCCATCTGCGCAATGATGCGTTCGATGGGGCCACCGGGCACAAATTGCGTGACTGCAAATGTGAGCAGCATGACGCCCAATAAAGTTGGGATCATTAATAGCAATCGTTTGAGAATATAGGCGCCCATTAATCAGAAATCATCCCGCCGCTGTCTTCTTGGCTTTGTCCTCATCCCACCACCAAGTGGTCGGAAAGCCTAAACTATAGTCAGGTGTTTTTTCTGGTCGCCCGAAACGGTTCCAAAAAGCAATGCGTTCGTAAGGAATAAACCAATGTGGCACCATATAGTGATTCCACATCAAAGCGCGGTCCAAAGCGCGGCAGGCAACCACCAAAGCAGCGCGGTCTTTGGCGAAGATCACTTTATCAATCAAAATATCAATCGCCGGATTTTTGATACCCACATAATTTGAAGAGCCATCTTTATCGGCGGATTCTGTTCCAAAGAAAGAGCGCTGCTCATTGCCGGGAGAAAGACTCTGCGCAAAACTTCCGACAATGACTTCATAGTCAAATGTTTGAATACGTTTTTGATATTGCGACGTGTCAATTGTTCTAATGGTGATTGTGAATCCTAAAAGCTCAAGTTGTTCTTTGAAAGGTAGTGCAACACGCTCAAACAATGGCGAGTAAAGCAGAAACTCCGCCGACAGCGTATCTCCCGCAGAATTCTTCAAAATATTTTTGCCGTTTTCTTGCGTGATGTTCCACCCAGCTTCAGCAAGCAGCTTTGCCGCTTCACGCAAATTTTTGCGTCGCGCGCCTGCATCCACATTCACAGGATTTACATATTCAGTGGTAAAAACTTCAGGCGGCAATTTATCTTTGAGTGGCTCTAGCAGCGCCAGTTCTTCGGGCGATGGCAAGCCCTTGGCTTCCATTTCGGAATTGTTGAAATAGCTGCGCGACCGTGTGTATTGCCCAAAAAATAAATTTGTGTTCGACCATTCAAAATCGAAAGCCAAATCAAAAGCCCGGCGCACTCGCACGTCTTGGAATTTGGTTTTGCGCATATTGAGCACCCAGCCCTGCATGCCGTTTACTTTTTTCAGAGCAACTTTCTCCTGAATGCAGCGCCCGTCTTTCACTGCTGGAAAATCATAAGCTGTGGCCCAAGATTTTGAACTGGTTTCATAGTTGTAGTCAACTTGGTCGCCCTTAAACGCCTCGAAGGCCACCAACTGCGTTTGGAAATAAAGAAAAATCATCTCATCAAAATTGTTCTGGCCGATATTCACGGCCAAATCTTTGCCCCAATAATCCGCCACGCGCTCCATAACAATGGATGATCCGGGAACGACAGTTGTGATTTTATATGGCCCAGATCCAAGCGGAATTTCCAGCGTTGAAGCCGCCACATCGCGGGGTTTGCCGTCAGCACCATTGGCCGTCCACCAATGCTTCGGCATGACAACCAGCTCACTGATGATGGATGGAAGTTCGCGGTTATTTTTTTGATCAAAAATAAAGCGAACCTCATGTTCGCCCGTTTGTTCAGCCTTACTCACATTTTTATAATAGGCGGCCTTGGTTGGCAGATTGGCTTTGAGGGTATCAAAACTCCAGATCACATCTTCAGGCGTAATCGGTTTACCATCATGAAACTTTGCTTCGGGTCGTAACCGAAAAGTGGCTGATGAAATATCATCAGGGTGTGAAACGCTTTCCGCAATCAAGCCATAACGCGTTGCAGGCTCATCAAGCGAACCCACCATCAACGGTTCTAAAACCGTGACCGCTACGGGGTCACCTTTCAACGAGTTTGGATTGAGCGAGTCAAATCCACCCAAAGCCCATTGCCGGATTTTTCCTGTTTTTGGTGCAGTCGGATTGACATAATCAAACTGTTTGAAGCCGGGTTGATATTTGACATCACCAAATAAGCTGAGCGCATGGGTAAATTTTGGTTCTTCGGCAAAGGCCACAGAAGCATTGGCAAAGGGAGCAAGACCAGCGATTTTCAATATATGTCGGCGGTTGATCATTTGAAGTCTCGTCCCCTGATTCGAGTTGGCTTGAATATCACAGGTGTTTACCCAAAAGAAAACACCGGAAACTGCTGCTCCCGGTGTTGAACTTCAGTATTAATCGCGGTCAAATCATGGCTTCGGCAACGGTTGTGGCGCATCAGACAGGCTGTCCAGATAGGCAATCACATTGGCGCGGTCTTGATCATTGCGAATGCCACCAAAAGCCATTTTTGTTCCCGGGATATATTCTTTCGGTGCCTTCAACCAAGCATTAAGCGCGTCAAATTCCCAAGGCTTGTCGCCCATGGCTTTGAAACCGTCTGAGTAACTGAAGCCATCAGCTGAACCCATTTTGCGGCCAACAACATTCCACAGAGCAGGGCCAACTTTGTTAGCGCCTCCCTTGGTGAAGTCATGGCATGCTGCGCATGCCTTTGCACCTGCCATGCCTTTGCTCACATCCGCCTTGGCAAGCAAAACAGGTAATGGCTCAGCCTTGACTTCAGCTGCTCCGGCCGTTGTTGCCGCTTGGGCAACTTCAATGGCATAACCAGCTTTTTCGGGCGCTTCTGTTTTAAACAGTTCAGAACCGAAACTCTTCAAGCCCAACACCAAAAGACCAGTAGCCAAAACGGCACCCGCGATTTTATTGAATTCTAAGCTACTCATGGGAATTACCGAGCCTCGTCATTATTCGTTTTCGGCGCGGAAACTAATGGTTTCGGTTTCTCCCCGCAATATCTATAAGGTAGCATGAACAATTTGCCGCGCCCCGGGATAAACCCATGATCGAGCATCATAATACCATCATCGTCATCCCCGCTCGCATGTGGGCAACAGGTCTGCCGGGCAAGCCTTTGGCTGATATCAACGGATTTCCCATGGTAGTACAAGTTTGGAAGCAGGCTGTGGCTGCCAACATAGGTCATGTTTTGGTTGCTGCCGCCGAAAATCAAATCGCTGATGCGGTGCGAGCCGCTGGTGGCGATGCGATGGTAACCCCACTCAATTTGGCCAGCAGCCTAGACCGTATTGCTGCCGCCTTGAGCATGCGCGATCCCGCAAGACGGTTTGAAAACATTCTGAGCATTCCGGCTTATTTGCCAATGATTGAAAAACTGGCGTTGCAGCGCTGCCTGGCTGGTTTGACCAACGAGGCTGTTGAGGTGGCCACTCTTGCCGCCGCATTGGATGATCCGGTTCTGCTCGAAGATCCCAAAATCGTTAAAGCCATAGCCCCTTTGGGCGGCGACCGGGAAGTGGCCTATATCAGAGATTTTGTTCGAAAAGTTGATGAAACCGTTGATCCACCATATTGGCAGCACATCCCAATCTATGCATATCGCCGCTCTGCATTGGAAAAACTGGCGGGCCTTGACCCCAGCACGCGCGAATCTTTACGCGGCCTCGAACAAATGCGCGCCCTTGACCATGACATGCGGGTGGCTGTGGTGAAGGTTGACAGCGTGCCTTTGGCTGTTAATACGCCAGCCGATTTAGAAGCGGCACGCCGCATGATGAAAGCTTGAATTTATGAAACACAAGATTGCCTATCAAGGCGAAGCGGGCGCTAATTCCCACATTGCCTGCCTTGAAGTGCGCCCTGATTTTGAACCTCTGCCGTGCCGCACATTTGAAGATGCCTTCCAAGCCGTGAAAGATGGCGCGGCAAAACTGGCCATGATCCCCATTGATAACTCGGTGGCCGGTCGAGTGGCCGACATTCATCACCTCATGCCAGCGTCAAATCTGGCTATCATCGGCGAGCATTTTCTGCCGATCCATTTTCATCTGCTGGCTGTGCCGGGTGCAAAGCTCAGCGACTTGAAAACTGTCCACAGTCACGTGCATGCGTTGGGACAATGCCGCAAAATGATCAAAGCCCAAGGATTAACCCCCATTGTGGCCATTGACACAGCAGGTGCGGCGCGTGAGCTTTCAGAAACAAAAGACAAAGCCGACAGCGCCTTGGCCACCGCCTTGGCAGGCGAACTTTATGGTTTGGTACCACTTTTAAAAAACGTTGAAGACGAAGCCCACAACACCACGCGCTTCATCATCCTCTCAACCGAGCGTCAAGATGCGCCAGCCGGAAACGGCCCGGTGATGACCAGCTTTGTCTTTCGTGTGCGCAATGTGCCAGCAGCCCTTTATAAGGCGATGGGCGGCTTTGCCACTAATGGGGTCAATATGACCAAGCTTGAATCTTACCAAATCGAAGGCCAGTTCAGTGCCACCCAGTTTTACGCCGACATCGAAGGCCACCCCGAAGACCGCCACGTGAGGTTAGCTTTGGAAGAATTGGCGTTCTTTTCGTCTTATACCAAAATTCTGGGAACTTATCCTGCAAGCCCCGTGCGTGCCGAAATCGCCAAGCGCTTAGAATTCGGCGCATAACAGACATTCACCACGGGCTGCATTAACCCTTGCCCCAATGCCGCCATTTATGCTTGTTAGCCCAAATTAAGGCACATTTCAGGGGATTCTCAGACGATGGATCGCATCCGTATTCGCGGTGGCAATAAACTTAGTGGCGTGATTGACATTTCAGGCGCAAAAAATGCCGCCTTGCCATTGATGATCATTCCACTGCTCACGCCAGAGACTGTGACACTGCATAATGTGCCACGTCTTGTTGATGCGCAGCGCTTGCAACGTATTTTGCAGAACCATGGTGTGGATATTACCACGGCTGGCAAAAAATCTGGCCAAGCTGGTGCGGCCGGCGAAACCTTAAAAATTTCCGCCAAGAATATTGTCGATACAGTTGCCCCCTATGAACTCGTATCAAAAATGCGCGCTTCGTTCTGGGTTTTAGGCCCGCTGATTGCCCGCATGGGCGAAGCCAAGGTTTCGCTGCCCGGCGGCTGCGCCATCGGCACACGTCCCGTGGACATGCATATTATGGCCATGGAGAAACTCGGAGCTACGGTCGAGATCGACCAAGGCTATGTGATTGCCAAAGCCAAGAACGGTTTGAAGGGCGGGCATATCTCATTCTCGAAAGTGACAGTTGGTGCAACGCATGCTGCTTTGATGGCCGCAGTTTTGGCCAAGGGCGACACGACGATTGAAAACGCAGCAATGGAGCCAGAAATCACTGACGTGGCCGAATGCCTTGTGAAGATGGGCGCTAAGATTGAAGGCATCGGCACGCGCAACTTGAACATTACCGGGGTAACTTCGCTGCATGGCGCTGAACACACTGTTGTGGCCGACCGCATTGAGACGGGAACTTATGCTATGGTTGTGGGAATGACTGGCGGCGACGTGTTGTTGCGCGGTGCACGCGCTGACACGATTGAAAATGTTATCCTAACAATGCAGCGCGCTGGCCTCACTGTTGAAACCACCAATGAGGGCATTCGTGTGCGCCGCAATGGTTCAGGCATTTTGCCTGTGGATGTGACGACTGATCCTTATCCCGGTTTCCCAACCGATATGCAGGCGCAATTCATGGGATTGATGACCATGGCCAAGGGCAAGAGCCATATTCGCGAAACAATTTTTGAAAACCGCTTCATGCATGTGCAGGAGCTTGCTCGCCTTGGTGCAGATATACATTTGCATGGAGACATGGCCGAAGTGCGCGGCGTGACCAAGCTAACCGGCGCTGATGTGATGGCGACCGATTTGCGCGCTTCCGTATCTTTGGTGATCGCTGGTCTTGCCGCTCAAGGCGAAACCAATATTCACCGCGTTTATCATTTGGACCGCGGCTTTGAAGCGCTCGAAGAAAAATTGCAAGGCGTGGGCGCAGACGTAACACGTATTGCGGGAGCGTAAATTAAAATTATGCTGCGCCTGACAGCCCAAGACGCCGATGATTTGAACGTGATTTCTGCACAAATGCAGGACGCAGTTCTGAAATTTGCTGATTTGAATTTTAATGCGAAACGCCGCCGCTTTGCCTTGGTGGCTAACCGTTTTGCTTGGGATGATGCAAAAGCAAAGACGCGCCGTCGCACGGGGTTGCATTTTGATCATGTGACCGCTGTTCAAAAACAGGGTTTCAAGAATGTAGGGCCTGAAACTATTCTCTCGCTTTTGGCAATTTCGTTTACCACCGTTGATGAACTTTCAGGGCATATTACATTGGCTTTTTCTGCAGGACATCAATTGCGACTTGATGTTGAATGTGTAGACGCGACTTTGGCCGATATGGGGCCCGCATGGTCAACTGAACTGACTCCGAGCCACGAAGCTTAAATGGCGCTTTCCAAAAATCGCTTGAGCGAAGTGATCATCGATGATTCAATCGTTCTCAGCCCCTCACCAGAATCCATGCAAGACCGCCAAATGGCCATCCATGATTTACTTGAGGGCAATAGCTTTACTTTGAGTAATGGCATCGAAGGACCTTATGCGTTGAGGCTTTCGTCCATGGACAATCGCTTGATTTTTGATCTGAGCAGTGCCACCGGAAAATTTGCAGTTGGGCTTTCGCTTTCGCCTTTCCGCCGTATTGTGAAAGATTATTTTCAAATTTGTGACAGTTATAATCAGGCCGTGCAATCATCCAACCCACAACAAATCGAAACCATTGATATGGCGCGGCGTGCTTTGCACAATGAAGGTTCTACACTGTTGCAAGAACGCCTGGACGGAAAAGCAGAGATGGATTTTGTCACCGCCCGCCGCCTGTTCACCTTGCTTTGCGCGTTGATGTGGCGGGCTTGATGACTAAGAAACTGCCAAGCGCTGTTCTATTTGCCTGCACATTAAATGCCATCCGTTCCCCCATGGCCGCAGCAATCATGCATCATCATTTTGGGCATATAGTCTATGTGGCCTCAGCTGGAATAGCTGCGGGCGACCCCGACCCATTCGTTGGCATGATCATGGATGAGATCGGCATCGACCTTAAAAAACATCGGCCTCACTCTTTCGAAGACTTAGAAGACTCAGCATTTGATCTGCTGATTACACTTTCACCCGAAGCAAAAACCAAAGCCGATGATATGTCGCGTACGATGGCTATCGAAATCGAGAATTGGGCAATCGCCGACCCATCTCAGACGCAAGGCAGCCGCGAGCAGATTTTGGACTCTTATCGTGAAGTACGCGATGATATTGTAAAGAAAGTTAAGCAGCGGTTTGGCTAAGCCCTCCACGCAAAGCGACGGAAGATGATTTAGAGCTTCCTTAAAAAAACTGACCGCACTTTATGATCAGCACCTTTGCGCAAAACTAAATCTGCACGCGGCCGCGTCGGCAAAATATTTTCGCGTAAGTTCACGAGGTTGATTGAAGTCCAGATACGTGATGCTGTTTCAAGCGCCTCTCGATCGCTGATAGAAGCATATCGATGGAAATATGATTTGGGATCCTGAAACGCGCCATTGCGCAAAGAAAAGAAGCGCTCGATATACCAAGTCTTGAGATCGGCTACGTCCGCATCAATAAAAATCGAAAAGTCAAAAAAGTCTGACACATTGGGAATCCCGCGACCATCGCGGGGTGGACGGCCAGTTTGCAAAACATTGATACCTTCGACGATGAGAATGTCGGGCTGATCGATAACCTGAGTTTTTTCCTTTAAAACATCATAGCTCAGGTGCGAATAGAGTGGCAGCTCGACATCACGCTCGCCTGATTTGATATCAGACATAAAACGCAAAATTTTTGGCAAGTCGTAACTTTCAGGAAAGCCCTTGCGGGTCATCAAACCCTCGCGCTCGAGCGTTGCATTGGGCATCAAGAAGCCGTCAGTGGTGACAAGATCAACCTTTGGCGTTGAAGGCCAGCGCGAGAGCAAACGGCGGAGAATACGCGCGGTAGTGCTTTTGCCGCCAGCCACACTGCCAGCAACACCAATGATATATGGAACTTTTAGTTCGGAGCGATGCAAAAACACATTGGAAGCTCCAAATAGTTTTTGGCTGGCCTGAACATAAAGATTGAGCAGACGCGAAAGCGGCAGGTAAATCATCTCAACTTCTGTAAGGTCAATTTTATCATTGAGAGACCGCACTTCATCAAGGTCGGCTTCCGTCAATGTCATCGGAGTATCGGCGCGAAGTGCGGCCCATTCATCACGGCCAAAACGCCGAAAAGGGCTGACTTCCCGTGCCAAATCTTCTTCTTCGAGATCAACCACGCCGCGAAGCCTTCTCAGCAATGCCACTCGTACCTTCACGCGATTGCAAAACGGCCATCACGTCGTCAATCGAAACGTCAGCTGATTGAAGGAGAACAAGTAAATGATAAAGCACATCAGCGGCTTCGGAGGCGGTGTGAGCTTTATCTTTCAGAACCGCAGCCAATGCCAACTCAAATGCCTCCTCGCCAAATTTCTTGGCGCATTTTTCGGTGCCTTGTAAGAGGAGTTTTACTGTGTAGGATTGATCAGGCGACGCTGACTTGCGGCTTGCAATTTCGCCCGCAAGTTTTTCCAAAACATCAAACATCTTCATGATAAGACTCCGCGCATTGGAATTCCTGCAGTCTGCATATAGGCCTTGGCTTCACCAATCTTGAATGTTCCAAAATGGAAAATGGACGCAGCGAGAACCGCTGTTGCATGACCATCACGAATGCCTTCGACCAAATGTTCCAGTGTGCCCACACCACCCGAAGCAATGACTGGAATAGAAACAGCATCGGCAATAGTGCGCGTTAAGCTAATGTTGAAACCCTTTCCCGTGCCGTCACGATCCATCGACGTTAGCAGAATTTCGCCAGCACCAAGTGTCGCAACTTCCTTCGCAAATTCCACAGCATCAATGCCAGTTTCCTTGCGCCCGCCATGGGTGAAGATTTCAAATTTACCGGGTGAGGTTTCCTTAGCATCAATGGCCACCACAATGCATTGGCTGCCGAATTTTTCCGCTGCTGCTTTGACAAATAAGCGATCTGAAACCGCAGCACTGTTGATTGAAACTTTGTCAGCGCCCGCCAATAACAAATTGCGAATATTATCAAGCTTGCGCACACCACCACCTACGGTGAGCGGCATAAAGCATTGTTCCGCTGTGCGTTTGACCACATCAAACATGGTGCCGCGATTTTCATGGGTTGCTGTGATGTCGAGGAAACATAATTCATCAGCACCAGCTGCATCATAAGCCTGTGCACATTCAACAGGGTCTCCTGCATCGCGCAGGTCGACGAAGTTAACGCCCTTCACAACGCGACCATCTTTGACATCGAGGCAAGGGATCAAACGCATTTTCAACATTAGCGGCCTCCTGAAACACGCAGCAACGAGCCTGTCGTATAAGACGATTGGTCGCTGAGCAAAAACAAAACTGCTTGAGCGATTTCGTCTGCTGTACCGATGCGTTTCATCGGAATGCTCGGGCGAATGCGTTCGACACGACTGGCATCGCCTGTTGATTTTTCATGTATCTCAGTGTCGATCATGCCAGGTACAACGGCATTAACGCGAATGCCTTCCTCGGCGACTTCCCGCGCTAAGCCATAAGTGAAACTTTCCACCCCACCCTTGCTGGCCGCATACCACACATATTCACCAGGAGCGCCCAGCAATGCCGCTGCTGAGGACAAGTTAACAATTGCACCACCTGCTCCGCCGCGCTTTGTGGACATGCGGCGCACAGCCTCTTGCGCAACCAATAACTTTCCCATGAGATTGATGTCGATCACGTCGCGCATCGTCTCATATGATACATCGGCAAACCGGCTACTCTTGCCGGTGATGCCAGCGTTGTTGGCAATATGGGTGATTTTGCCCAATCGTTTTTCTGTCTCATCGAATAGTCGGAGAACGTCTTGGGGTTTACTGACATTGGCTTGAACGGCAATCGCTTTACCACCTGCCTTTTCAATATCCGCCATCACCTGCGCTGCGCTCGTCGCATCATTGTGATAATTCACACACACGCCATAGCCATGCTTTGCACCCAGCCGCGCAATCGCCGCCCCGATGCCGCGCCCGCCGCCTGTGACCAGAAGAACCTTCATGCGGCCCTCAACATTTGCAAAGCTTCCGCCGCATCAAGCCTGCCATCATAAAGGGCCCGGCCTGTTATTGCTCCTGCAAGCTTTCGCGCATCGGGCTGCATCATGCGCTTAACATCTTCGATGGACGCAAGCCCGCCAGAGGCGATCACTGGAATTGATATAGCATTAGCCAAGGCCAAACTACTCTCCCAATTGATACCTGTCAGAATGCCGTCCCGATCAATATCGGTATAGATAACAGCAGCCACGCCTGCGCCTTCAAATTTCTCTGCAAGCTCAATCACGCCAAGTGTGGATGCCTCGGCCCATCCTTCAACTGCAACTTTGCCACCTTTGGCATCAATGCCCACCGCAATTTTGCCGGGGAATTTTTTGCAGGCTTGCTTGACGAGTGCAGGATCACGCACAGCAATTGTTCCCAAAATCACCCGGGCCAACCCCTTGTCTAGCCAGCTCTCGATGTGGGCCAGTGTACGAATGCCTCCGCCAAGCTGGACGGGATTTTTGGTAGACTTGAGAATGGCCTCAACAGCAGCGCCATTCACTGATTGGCCTTCAAATGCGCCATTCAAATCCACGACATGCAACCAATTGAAACCTTGTTGTTCAAAAGCCAGCGCTTGTGCAGCAGGACTTTCATTATAAATCGTAGCCTGATTCATATCACCAAGTTTGAGACGCACGCATTTGCCGTCTTTGAGATCAATGGCGGGAAAGAGGATCATGGCCGCCACCTCAAGAAATTTGCGATCAGCGCCAAACCAAGCGCTTGACTCTTCTCAGGGTGAAACTGTGTGCCAACAATATTGTCATAGCCAGCCATGGCAGTAACTTCGCCGCCATAATCCGCAGTGGCGATCAGGTCCTCAGGCAGGGTTGGCTTCAAATGATAGCTGTGCACGAAATAAGCATGCAGGCCCTCATCGCCTAAAAGAATTCCGTCCAGCAAAGCATGTTGTCCTTCAGGGCGGATAGTGTTCCAGCCCATATGCGGAATTTTTAAATTCGGATCAGCAGGCGTAATCGAAACCACATCACCCGCAATCCAGCCAAGACCCGGGGTGACCTCATGTTCTACACCACGCGTCGCCATGAGTTGCATGCCGACGCAAATACCGAGAAATGGCTTCCCCTTGACGATGACCTGATCTTGCAAGGCCGCACGCATGCCTTCAATCGCCATCAAACCATTGCGGCAATCTTTGAATGCACCAACACCGGGCAACACAATGCGTTCAGCCTTTTCTAAATCTTCGGGTTTGTTCGAAACAACGATCTGCGCCTTGATTTTATTGTCATGGGCGGCGCGTTCAAAGGCCTTTGCAGCGGAATGCAAATTTCCTGAGCCATAATCAATGATAACAGTTTTCATCAGCCTGCCAATGAACCCTTGGTGGAAGGAATAACATCTTTCTGGCGTGGATCAATTTCAATGGCCACACGAAGGGCGCGCGCCAAAGCTTTGAAGCAGCTCTCAGCAATATGATGCGCGTTCTCACCATATGCATTTTCAACATGCAGCGTGATACCAGCATTCATCGCAAAGGCCTGAAACCATTCGCGCACCAATTCAGTATCAAACGTGCCAATTTTTTGGCGCGGAAAATTCACTTTAAAAATCAGGAATGGGCGGCCAGAAACGTCTATGGCGCAGCGTGTAAGCGCCTCGTCCATCGGCAAATCTGCCGAGGCATAACGGCGGATACCCTTACGGTCACCCAATGCCTTCGCCACAGCCTGGCCCAAAGCAATGCCGCAATCTTCAACTGTGTGATGATCATCAATATGCAAATCGCCCTTGGCTTCAATCTTCATATCAATCAGCGAATGCCGCGCCAGCTGTTCCATCATATGATCAAAAAAACCAACTCCGGTTTTCATGTCATACGTGCCCGTGCCGTCGAGTGACACGGAAGCTGAAACCGAGGTTTCAGTGGTTTTGCGGTTGATTGAAGCTTGGCGCATGGGTTTTAACCTTTTCTGGGCGTGGCCTTAGCAGATGCAACATAAATTGGCTACACGCCCTTTAAAATGCTGTCACAAACGCTTAAGTCATGGCTAACAAAGGAATTCCAGACATGAGTGACCCTACAAATTGGCATGGCACCACCATTCTTGGTGTGCGCAAAGGCGGCAAGATCGTCATCGCTGGCGATGGTCAGGTGAGCATGGGCCAGACCGTGATGAAGGGTAACGCTCGCAAAGTTAGGCCGTTGGGGGCAACAGGTGTGATTGCCGGATTTGCGGGTGCGACGGCAGATGCCATGACGCTGTTTGAACGGCTTGAGGGCAAGCTTGAGCAATTTCCAAACCAGCTCACAAGGGCTTGTGTTGAGATGGCCAAAGATTGGCGCACTGATCGCTATCTGCGCCGACTTGAAGCCATGATGATCGTGGCTGATAAAAATGTGTCGCTGGTGCTGACGGGTACTGGTGATGTGTTAGAGCCAGAACATGGCGTAGTGGCGATTGGTTCTGGCGGCAATTACGCACTGGCAGCAGCCCGAGCTTTGATGGACACGGATATGGATGCCGAAGCGATTGCAAGAAAAGCGATGGCCATTGCGGCGGAGATTTGTGTTTATACGAACGGTAATCTTACCGTTGAAATGCTTGATGCTTAGCAATTTACTGTCGCTAACACTCGTCATTCCCGCGAAGGCGGGAACCCAACTTTCTTGAAGCCAGCAAAAATGAAAGACGAAAAACAGCCAGCTGTTTACATCATCGCCAACGGACCACGCGGCACTATCTATACTGGTGTAACGTCAGCACTTTGGAACCGGGTTGCAACTCACAAAGACGGCGGTATTACCGGCTTCAGTAAGAAATACGACATTCATTATTTAGTTTGGTACGAACATCATGTCACAATGGAAGCAGCAATCCTTCGTGAAAAGCGGATCAAGAAATGGAACAGGGACTGGAAAGTAAATATGATCGAAAAATTTAATCCAACATGGATTGATCTACATGACGATATTGATCCGACTATTTTTTACGTCGAAGAGAAGTTGGGTTCCCGCCTTCGCGGGAATGACGAATTAGGTGGGGGTAAACAACTATGACCAACTTCACCCCGCGCGAAATCGTATCTGAACTTGATCGCTATATCATTGGCCAGACGGATGCTAAACGTGCTGTGGCCGTGGCGCTGCGCAATCGTTGGCGCAGGCAACAGCTGAGTGGCCAAATGCGCGAGGATGTTATTCCAAAAAACATTTTGATGATTGGGCCAACAGGCGTTGGCAAAACCGAAATTGCAAGGCGCTTGGCCAAACTCGCCAACGCGCCATTCCTCAAAGTTGAAGCCACAAAATTCACCGAAGTTGGTTATGTGGGCCGCGATGTCGATCAGATGATCCGAGATTTGTTAGAAACCGGCATTGGCATGGTGAAGGCCGCGCGGAAAAAGGATGTGGAGGCGCAGGCGCATCTGAATGCTGAAGAGCGGGTGATTGATGTGTTGGTCGGAGCCAACGCTTCTGACACCACGCGTGAATCTTTCCGGAAGAAACTTCGCAGCGGCGAACTCGACACCAAGGAAATCGAAATTCAAGTGCCGGATTCTGGCAGCATGCCCAGCTTTGATATTCCAGGCATGCCAGGTGGTTCGGCATCGGTGATTAATATCTCTGACATGATGGGTAAAGCGTTCGGCAATCGTACCAAGCCACGCAAAACGAGCGTTGCGCAGGCACACACGATTTTGTTGGCCGAAGAAGCAGAAAAACTTCTTGATCAAGATAAGATTCTGGCTGAAGCCATAGATCAAGTTGAAAATAACGGCATCGTGTTCTTGGATGAGATTGATAAGATCGCCTCACGTGGCGATCGTGGCGGCGCTGATGTTTCGCGCGAAGGCGTGCAGCGCGATTTGCTGCCGCTCATCGAGGGCACCACGGTTTCAACCAAGCATGGGCCAGTAAAGACCGATCACATACTATTCATTGCTTCTGGTGCATTCCATGTGTCTAAACCATCAGATTTACTGCCAGAGTTGCAGGGGCGTTTGCCCATACGCGTGGAGTTAAAGGCGTTAGGCCAAGACGAATTCCGCCGCATTCTAACTGAGCCTGAAACTAGCTTGCTCAAGCAATATAAAGCGCTTCTGGAAACCGAAAATGTGAATCTTAACTTCACGGATGATGGCGTGATTGCCATTGCACGTATCGCGGCAGAGATTAACGGCTCAATCGAAAACATTGGTGCTAGGCGTTTGCAAACCGTGATGGAGCGTATTTTGGACGACGTGAGTTTCACAGCGACTGATCGCGCTGGAGAAACAGTCGAGATCGATGAGGCCTTTGTGGTCAAACACGTTGGCGCACTGGCTAAGAATGTGGATTTGTCGAAGTTCATACTTTGAGCAATCCCCCTCCGACGCTTCGCGCCACCTCCCCCCTCGCGGGGGAGGTGGCGCGTAGCGCCGGAGGGGGGTCTTTCAACACGCTCAGAATCTTATGAATAACGCCATCCATTTCAGTGTTCACATCGATGTTCCAAAATCGCAGAACCTGAAATCCTGCTGAAACGAAATGTGCGTCGCGAATTTTATCTCTCCGTTCGCCTTTGGCTTCACTGTGTTGAGAGCCGTCGACTTCAATGATCAAGCGTTGGGTGAATTCTACGAAGTCTAAAATGTAACCATCGACGGGCGCTTGGCGGCGGAAGTGGTAACCCTGATTGTTAAGAACTTTTAGATTGACCCAGAGTTTCACTTCTTCAGGAGTCATATTTTTGCGGAGATGACGGGCAAATTTGCGTAAGTCCAAACTTCCCCCTCCGACGCTTCGCGCCACCTCCCCCGTGAAGGGGGAGGATAAGTAAGTGCAACACTCCTCTTCATCCTCCCCCTTCACGGGGGAAGTGTCAACGAAGTTGACGGAGGGGGACTTACTTAAAGCGCATCAGGCCGTGGCATCGAGATGATATTATACCCCGAATCCACATAGTGAATTTCTCCCGTCACACCACCCGATAATGGCGACAATAAATACAACCCAGCGCCGCCAACTTCTTCCAGCGTAATCGTCCGGCGCAGTGGCGCGTGGGCGGCTTGGAAGTTGAACATGGCACGGGCATCACCGATGCCAGCACCAGCAAGGGTGCGCATGGGGCCAGCGGAGATGGCATTCACGCGAATGCCTTGTGGGCCATAATCACCCGCGAGATATCGCACCGCTGATTCAAGCGCTGCTTTGGCTACACCCATTACATTGTAATTCGGCATCACGCGGGTCGAGCCGCCATAAGTCAGCGTGATGATTGAGCCACCATCAGGCATTAAAGCAGCAGCGCGTTTGGAAATTTCAACAAACGAGAAACACGAGATCACCATGGTCTTGGTAAAATTCTCGCGCGATGTATCAGCGAATTTGCCTTTGAGTTCGTTCTTGTCGGAAAAGGCAATGGCGTGAACCAGAAAATCAATCTTGCCCCATTTTTCTTTCAGCGCTGCAAATACCGCATCGACCGTTGAAATATCTTCCACATCGCAAGGCAGCAAAATGTCAGAACCGACCGATTTTGCCAAAGGCTCAACGCGCTTTCCAAAGGCTTCGCCTTGATAAGTGAATGCCAGTTCCGCTCCCTGAGAGGCCAAGGCCTGCGCGATGCCCCAGGCAATAGAGTGGTCATTGGCAACGCCCATCATGAGGCCGCGTTTGCCTTGCATCAATCCAGCAGTCATTTTTGATTATCCATTATAACGTTGCATAATGAGCGTGGCGTTGGTGCCACCAAAGCCAAAGCTGTTAGACATCACAGTGTCGATCTTGGCATTATCCACGCGCTTGCGCAGGATTGGAATGTCAGCAAAATCTGGATCCAATTCTTCGATATTTGCACTTTCAGCCATGAAGCCATTCTTCATCATCAACAAGCAATAGATGGTTTCTTGGACACCCGTTGCACCGAGTGAGTGACCAGTAAGAGATTTCGTAGATGAGATTGAGGGGATATTGTTGCCAAATACTTCGCGTACTGCCTGCATTTCCTTGGCGTCACCTACAGGTGTGGAGGTGCCATGGGGATTGATGTAATCGATCTTGTCGTGAACGGTGGCCATGGCCTGTTTCATGCAGCGCACAGCGCCTTCGCCCGATGGGGCAACCATGTCATAGCCGTCACTGGTTGCTCCATAACCAACGATCTCACCATAAATTTTCGCGCCTCGCGCCTTTGCATGCTCGAGTTCTTCCAACACCACAACGCCAGCGCCGCCTGCAATCACGAAACCGTCGCGGTTCTTATCATAAGCGCGTGATGCTTTGGCAGGCGTGTCGTTATATTTCGAAGACATCGCACCCATGGCATCAAACAAAACCGACAAAGTCCAGTCCAGCTCTTCGCCACCGCCAGCAAACATCACATCTTGTTTGCCCCATTGAATCATCTCAGCCGCATTGCCGATGCAGTGGGCCGATGTGGCACAAGCCGAAGTGATCGAATAATTTACACCACGAATGCCAAACGGCGTGGCCAAGAAAGCCGAATGCCCAGAACACATGGCCGGTGGCACAGCAAATGGGCCGACGCGCTTTGGACCTTTCTCGCGCGCTATATCAGCAGCGGCAACAATCGTGCGCGTAGAAGGGCCGCCAGAACCCATTATGATGCCAGTGCGATCATTCTTCACGTCTTTTTCTTCAAGGCCTGAATCAGCAATGGCCTGAGACATGGATGCATAATTCCATATGCCGCCATCGGCCATGAAACGGCGCGCCCGACGATCGACTTGCTCTGGATCAAAACTCGGCGCGCCATGCACTTGGCAGCGGAAACCAAGCTCAGCATATTTCTCGGCCCGCACAATGCCAGATTTGGCATCATGCAAAGAGGCAGTAACTTCCTGCACATTATTACCAATGCTCGAAACAATGCCCATTCCAGTAACAACAACACGACGCATCTTTGATTCTCCTTAGGCCGTAGGTACAAATAGACCGACCTTCATGTCAGTCACATTATATATAGTCTCGCCATCGGCTTTCATCACCCCGTCTGCGACAGCTAATTTCAACTTGCGCAAGATGAGGCGTTTGACTTCCACTTCATAAGTGACCTTTTTTACTTTCGGCGTCACCATACCGCTAAATTTAACCTCACCCACGCCTAATGCGCGGCCACGGCCAGGTTCGCCCAGCCAGCCAAGGAAAAATCCGGTGAGCTGCCAAAGCGCATCAAGACCCAAACATCCCGGCATGACCGGATCCCCCTCAAAGTGACACGGGAAGAACCAAAGATCGGGCGTGATATCAAACTCAGCCACGATTTTGCCAAGACCGTGCGCGCCACCTTTTTCCTCCACATGGGTGATGCGGTCAAACATCAACATGGGCGGCAGAGGCAATTGCGCATTGCCAGGGCCAAACAATTGGCCGCGCCCGCAGGCAATCAGATCATCATAAAGAAAGCTTGATTTACGTTCGCTCATAAACTTGTGAGAAGTCCTAATTTGTTATGGCACCTGCTTTACACGAGGAGCCGCACGGTTAAAAGGCCTTGAAAATGATGGCTGTGGGTGGGTGGCACTGCGTGGCTTTTCCGCCTGTACGACTTTTCCCTTGACGCATTCCGTGCCAGTATGCACGCGCATTATGAGGATCATCCACCATGGAAATCAAATCTGAACCATCGCTTCGCGAAAATTTCCCGCCAACCATGGAGTTGGCTAAATCCAAGCAGATGTCGCGCCTCGACAAACATTCGCGAAACTTCATTTCAAAATCGCCATTCTTGTGCATCTCCACCGCAAACTTACTTGGCAAGGCCGACGTTTCGCCACGTGGAGATCCGCCCGGTTTTGTTCAGGCCCTTGACGACAAAACCTTAATTATCCCAGACCGGCCCGGCAATAACCGCCTCGACACTATGGCAAACATTGTCGAAAATCCGAATGTGGCTCTGATTTTTTTCATTCCCGGCATTGAAGACACTCTGCGCGTTGCGGGGCGTGCGCGCATCATAAAAGATGAAGTGATTCTCGCCAAATGCACGGTGAAAGGCAAAACGCCAAAGATTGGGATTGCTGTCGAAATAGACGAAATCTTCTTTCACTGTGCCGCAGCGCTAAAACGCTCACATCTCTGGGACGACGAAAACCGCGTGAATAAATCCGAAATGCCAACGCTTGCGCGCATTATTCTCGATCAAACATCGGCGAGCGGTCAGTGTGAAGACGAGGCGGCAGTGATTGAAACAGAGAAAGACATTCAAAAAGCGTATCGGACAGATTTATACTGACGATTTAGCATCTCCACAAATGCTCATGACTTTAGTTCACCACTTCGCCGGGATAAGCGCCCCAGAGCTTTTCCTGCTGAACATACCCGCGAAAGCCATTGATCTTCACATCGCACCAATTTCCATCGCACGAGGCAATTTCACCGAACGCGCCGGGTGCCAGATTGGCGATCCAATTCGATTGCAGATTCGCGCTTGAATATAGGGGTGTGAGTTCGGATTTTTTCCATGGTTCAACCAGTGCGTTGCGTTTGCCAGCGAGCATGTTTTGCAAAATCCAGCCTTCCGTGCCTTCGCTATCGCGGATGCGCCGCCAGGTCTCAAATTCGGCGATGATTTCCACGGGCAGGCCTTTAACCTGGTAAACCCAAGCCACATCATGATCGCTTGATGGGCCTTTACGTACGTTCACTTTTTCGGCTTTGAGTGAAACAAAGCGTGGGATGGGAAGGCCTGAGGGCCCGAGCGTGTTGACGATGGGATCAATCGAACCTGTAACTTCGGCATTGGCCTCATGGTGCTTTTTGCCAAATGTCCAATAAAGCCCACCGCCTGCAACCGCAAAGCAAGAAAAAGCCACCAAAGCCGAAACCAACGGACGCGCCATCACCAATACCCTAAATTTTGTCTAAAATTGCCGCGCCAAGGTTAAGATTGCGTCAATGGCTTGGGGCGGGCTAGCAAGGGCCATGAATAAGAGTCGCTTTAGAATCATCGAAACCGAAATTATGGTCAAAGGCTGGTCCTCGCTGTCCAGATTGACCGTGGATGCTATAATGAGCGATGGCCGCAAGGTTAAACTCAAACGCGAAGTGGCCGACCATGGCCATGGAGCGTCAATTTTAGCGGTCGACCCAAAGCGCGGCACTTGTCTTCTTGTGCGCCAATGGCGGGCAGGCGCAGCATTTAATGGCGATGACGGGTTTCTGATTGAAGCGTGTGCTGGATTATTGGATGCTGATCATCCCGAAGATTGCGTGCGCCGTGAAGCCCTTGAGGAACTGGGCACTCATATAAAAGATATTCGACACGTTTGCGATTGCTACTCAAGCCCGGGCGCTGTTTCAGAAAAGCTCAGCCTGTTTGTTGGTACTTACTCTTTGGCAGACCGCGTTAATGCGGGTGGTGGGCTGCTGGAAGAGGGCGAAGATATTGAAGTTCTCGAAATGTCCATTGATGCGGCTTACGGCATGATCATGAGCGGCGGCATTATCGACGCCAAAACGATCATTTTATTGCAATATGTCAAGTTGCAAAATGCTAAGGCATGATCACATCTTTATGATTATAAAACAAATAGGTTCATTTGCATCGCTGGCCCTTCGCCTTGAAGATGCAAACTTAAGGAGAAATTACCAATGAAGATTAGTCGTCGTTCAGCCCTGCAGCTTTTTGCTGCCTCGACATTTGTGCCCTTTGCGCCCGCATTTGCTGCCGATTGGAAAACTATTGAAGCTGAGGCCAAGGGCCAAGAAGTGTTCTTCAACGCTTGGGCCGGGGCTGACAACATCAACGCTTACATCTCTTGGGCCGGTGAAGAAGTGATGAAGCGCTGGGGTGTGAAGCTGACTCACGTGAAAATTACTGACACAGCCGAAGTGGTCAAACGTGTGCGCGATGAAGTGAAGGCTGGCAAGGCCGATGGCTCGGTTGATCTGGTCTGGATCAATGGTGCGAATTTCAAGGCAATGAAGTCTGAAAAATTATTGTTCGGCCCATTTGCTGAAAGTCTACCGAATTTTGCATTGGTTGATGTGAAGGGAAAACCGACTACGACCAAGGATTTCACTGAAACCACCGACGGCCTCGAAAGCCCATGGGGCATGGCGCAATTTACGTTTTTTGCCGACGGTGCAAAAGTGGCGAACCCACCGCGTTCTATGATCGAGCTTGCAGCCGTTGCGAAAGCAAATCCGGGCCGCGTAACTTATCCAGCGCCACCTGATTTCCATGGTACGACTTTTTTGAAGCAGGCGCTTGTTGAGACTGTCGCTGACAAGAGCATATTTTCCAAGCCGATTGATCAGGCTGGCTTTGATGGCGCAGCCAAACCTTGGTTGGCATTCTTGGATGAAATCAAGCCGTCACTTTGGCGCGAGGGCAAGCAGTATCCAAAGTCGCAAGCCGAAATCACCCAAATGGTGGCGGATGGCGAATTGCTGATTGGTTTGACCTTCAATCCGAATGAACCTGCAAACTTGGTGGCTGCCGGAACATTACCTAAAACCACAATCGCTTGGCAGCACACAGCAGGCACCATCGGCAATTCACATTTCGTGGCAATCCCTGCTAACGCCAAAGCTAAAGCTGGTGCGCAAGTTGTGGCGAATTTCTTACTGTCAGCAGAAGCCCAAGCCAAGAAGAACGATCTCAAAACCTGGGGCGACCCAACGGTGCTTGATATTGCAAAACTCAGCGGTGATGATGCCAAAATGTTTGCGGCTTCGGCTGTGCCGGGGAGTGTTTCTTTGCCAGGCCCGGCGATTTTAGAGCCAGATGCCAGCTTTGTAGCACTGATTGAATCGACTTGGCTCAGCCATTACGCTGCGGGATGATGTTAATCACCCCCTTCAACTGTGATCCCAGCGAAGGCTGGGATCCACCTTTCTCTATATGATAGCTGAAAGAAAGAGCAGCATACCTGCTTTCGCAGGCAGGACGAGTTTGGTTGGAGTTGGTGCTATTCCGATTTGCCTCCTGTTTGCGGTTCCTCTCATCGCCAGCCTCTACTACGCCCTCATCGGCGCATTTGATTCCGCCGCTTGGCAAGCGCTTTTTGCTCATCCACAACTCTGGTCAGGCCTTGAGCTTTCCATTTTCACAGGCGCTACATCAGCAGTACTGGCATTGATCACTGCAATCATTATCGTCGCGGCCACTTATGAAACTGCAACATGGCGAAATCTTCCGGCCACTATGGGTGCAATGTTGGCGCTACCACATATTGCCCTTGCAATAGGCCTAAGCTTGCTCATTATGCCGAGCGGAATATTTGCGCGGATCGTTGCAAATATCGTCGGCTGGCAAACGCCGCCCAATTGGATTACCACACATGATCCTAATGGACTGGCACTCATCGCAGCACTCACAATCAAAGAAGCGCCATTCCTTATCTGGATCATTGCAGGCCTTCTGAACCGAGATGACATCAGACAAATTTTTAACAACCAACGCGCCGCTGCAACAAGCTTAGGTCATGGTGGCATTTCAGTCTGGCTGCGGCTGTTTCTGCCGCAAATGATGCCAAAATTAATTTGGCCTTTGGTGATTGTTTTTATTTATGCGGCCACGGTAGTCGATATGTCTTTAGTCATCGGCCCCACGCAGCCACCGACGTTGGCAACTGTTGTATGGGCTGATGTTAACAGCGAGCAGGTGATCAACAATGCGCGCGGAAATGTTGGTGCAATTTTTCTATCAATTACGCTCGCGCTCTGCTTGGGCGTCACTTATGCCCTTTTAAAATTAGGAGCACCTTTGTTTAGGACATTCCTATCGTCGGCCCCAAGTTCATTATCGCTGCCCAACCTGGTCGGAATTGCAAAATACCAAATGCTAATTTGGTTCTATCTGGTTATCGTTGTCCTGCTGTTCTTCATATCCTTTGCGCAAAACTGGTCTTTTCCAAATCTTGCTCCCATAATTTCTGTACGTGCTTGGACCCAGATATTTCAAAACCCATCGGCATTGATCACAAGCGTTGAATTGGCAATATCAACAAGCCTTACCGCATTGGTACTCATCATTCTATGGCTTGAAATCTTGCCTGAAAAAGCAGATCGCATTTTAATTTTATTGAGCGTCGCTTTACTTGGCCTACCCGCAATCTTGGTGGGCCTCGGGCAATATCGCGCATTTCTGAATTTCGGTTTGACGGGAAACATGATGGGACTGTTCCTTGCGCACTTAATGCCTGTGACAGCCTATATGATCATCGTGCTCACCTCACCTTACCGTGCGCTTGACCAGCGTTACAGCGCAACAGCGTCAAGCTTTGGAAAATCAGAAATCGAATTCTTGTGGCAAATAAAGCTGCCTCTTCTGAAGGCCCCCATTTATGCTGCACTTGCCATAGGCTTTGCCGTCAGTTTCAGCCAATATATTCCAGCACAACTTTTAGCAGCTGGAAGATACAGCACCTTACCCATTGAAGCCGTAACTCTAACCTCCGGCACCAACCGGCCACTCACTGCGGCCTTTGCGCTTTTGCTTTTGCTGCCGCCGCTTGTGGCATATGTGATATCTGCTCATTTCGGAAAATCGCGCTGGAGCACTGCATGAGTTTGCAGCTCAAAAACATTTCGTTGGTGTTGGATGGCAAACAATTCATTGCGCCGTTTTCACTCGATATTGCAGAAGGTGAAGTGTTGACATTGATGGGGAGGAGCGGCTCAGGAAAATCATCGCTTCTGTCTTACATAGCAGGGGATTTGCCCTCGCCATTTTCAGGTGAAGGTGATGTTGTTCTGAACGGCAAAACTTTAAATAACACGCCGCCGCGAAATCGAAACATTGGAAGATTGTTTCAAGACGATCTATTATTTCCCCACATGACAGTGGGTGAAAATCTTCTCTTTTCACTACCACGCGGTGCCCGGGTTGAACGCGAAGCAATGATGCAAGCTGTACTCACCCGTGCCGAGCTAGAAGGCTTTTCGGATCGCGCTCCGCACACTCTGTCAGGAGGCCAGCGATCTCGCGTCTCACTTATGCGTTCGTTGCTGGCTAAACCTGAAGCGATGCTGCTCGACGAACCTTTCAACAAACTCGACCGCGACCTTCGTAGCACAATTCGCGACTATACGTTTTCACATTTAAAAACCTGCAATGTTCCAACTCTGCTGGTTACTCACGATATAAGCGATGTCCCAGTTGGCGGCCGCATTTTCGAAATCACCAAATCTGGCGAGGTAAAACATGTTTGACCGTATCGCGCTTAAAATCACGAAGCCCGCTGTCGATAGCGCTGCGCGTCAAATTGTGAAATTTGGGTTCAATGCTGATCAAGTTACCCTTATAGGCTTTGCATTCGGAATTTTTGGATCACTGCTGATTGTACTTGGCCTACCTTTTGGTGGGCTTTTCCCGCTGCTGACCGGGCGCATTTTAGACGGCCTCGACGGTGCTGTTGCCAGACAGAGTGTGCAGACGGATCGCGGCGCATTCATGGACATTGCGCTGGACTTTGTATTCTATGCTTCGGTGCCACTGGCTTTCGCAATTGCTGCTCCCCAACCAAATGCACTCCCCGCCGCCATTCTGCTTGCCGCTTTTGTTGGCACGGGCACAAGTTTTCTGGCCTACGCCACGCTGGCGGAAAAACGCGGTGAAAAAAGCACGGCTTATCCTTCCAAGTCATTTTACTATTTGGGCGGTTTGACTGAGGGCACCGAGACCATCTTTACCTTCACTCTCATGTGCCTGTTCCCTCAGCACTTCGCTTTGCTGGCATATATTTATGCAACGCTCTGTACACTGACGACTATCACACGCATCGTCGCGGGCTGGCAGAACTTTGCTGCGATAAAGAAGTAAAAGAAAATTAACTAAAAACTTCTGTTCAACCCAAAAAAATGCTTGAATACGACAGTCGAATCCATCATATGCGGCTCACCCAAAGTCGCACGTGCCGCAAGGTCTCCCCAAAGCAACGACGGTGTAAGGTTTTTTAGTCTCTGTCGGCCCTCCAAAGTCGGCGAAACTGAGAGGCACCACTTTCATTGCCCCAAGTGCGATTGGAACTCCCAATCAAT
>JANYHN010000032.1 GCA_025359045.1 Hyphomicrobiales bacterium
CCTCTTTGTTGGCCGCTTTTGCCGCAACAACCGAGTCGACGATGCTCTCCAAATTTTCTTCATTGGTGCAGCCTAACGCCACCCGCACATGATAGTCCCAAGACTTCGCAACAAAACAAATCGCCTGTGATTTAGCCTGTAACAAAGTTTGCAATCCCGGATCATTCGAAACCGAACGCCCTGCCCGCTAGGTCATACCAAACGCGGTAAAAATGGCTTTGGTGTTGCGCTCTTTGGCGAAGAGTTCATTGTCGGTGGGGTTACCACCGGGATACCCACCCTCAATGTAATCCACGCCCAGTTTATCTAGCATGTCCATAATCACGAGCTTATCGTCCAGCGAAAACGTAACGCCCGGCGTCTGCTGGCCATCGCGCAGTGTCGTGTCGAAAAGCGAAAGGCGGGTTTTCATCGCTTCACTTCCCAAGTCGTCGTGCCATCCTTGTTATCCTTGATCGCAACCCCCATCGCATCCAACTCATCCCGAATGCGATCAGATTCTTTCCAGTTTTTGGTATGGCGGGCGACGAGGCGGTCTTCGATCAACCGTTCTATCTTGCCTTTTGTTGGGTCCGAACCATGAAACGTTATTTTATCCGGTGATACAACTTGAATTAGCTTGGACTGAAACCATTTTTCTCTCTCGTTTGACATTTGAACGTCATTGTTAGATTTGAAAACACGCCAATCTCGAAAATTGATACTTGCATTATCCACAAGTACTTCGGCCATTTGGGAGAGGGAAAATGATCCAGTAAGATACGGAAGCTGGCCGAGTGTGACCAATCCTAAGAAACGCACATCATGGACAAGTGCTACTCTTTCTTCATCGCTCAAATTTGAAATTTTTGATATCGATTGTTTGATCAAATTCATCGCAAGAGCCGTATTCAAATCGTCTGACAGATTGGAAATCAATTCAGCGGAAGGAATTGCAACATGGTTCCAAGCCTTGTCAAATGCAGAATCAAATTTGAAATCACGTTTTTGCGTATTACCTGCAAACATTTGAACGTTGGCTTTAGCAACGGTCAGTCTATCTGGACTCCAATCTATCGGCTGCTGATAGTGAGTCCCCAACATTTCAAACCTTATCGCCGCACCACTCCAAGGCTCACCTCTCCAACCACGCATCAACTCAGCAATCGTCACAAAATTCCCCAAGCTCTTAGACATCTTATGTCCTTCAACTTGCAGGAACTCATTATGCATCCACACATTAGCCATCACGTCTGAACCATGGGCGCATCTTGATTGGGCGATTTCGTTTTCGTGGTGTGGGAAGATTAAATCTAGGCCGCCGCCGTGGATGTCGAAGACTTCGCCCAAATGAGCCTTGCTCATAACGCTGCATTCGATGTGCCAACCGGGGCGACCGTGGACTGTTACTTTTTTTGAGTTCAGATTAAGTTCTCTCATATTGGTTTCTGAAAGTTCAAGTTCTGCCTCATAACCTGCATTCGTCTTTGGTTGAAACTCACCCTGCCATCCGGGCTCTTTACTTCCAGATTCCTTCCAGAGAACAAAGTCTGCTGGATTTTTTTTATGTGCTTCCACAGCAATACGGGCACCTGCTCGCTGTTCATCCAAACTTCGATTGGAGAGCTTTCCATACTCACCCTTCATAGAGTCAACACTAAATAAAACTTCGCGACCCTCGGAACCCCTAGCCAAGTAGGCATGATCTTTTTGAAGCAAGACGTTAATCATCTCCACCATCTCAAAGATGTGTTTAGTGGCGCGGGGCTGAAAAGTTGGTTCAAGGCAACCTAAGGCTTCTGCATCAGAAAAAAATTGGTTAGCTGTTTTTTCCGTAACGGCGCCAATGGCGTCGTTCAAAGACATTGAACCTTCATCAATTTGCTTTTGAAAATCGCGCAAGGCCCGTGCGTTGATCTTATCATCCACATCAGTAATGTTGCGCACATATTTCACATGTTCCGCCCCATAAAGATGGCGCAGCAGGCGGAAGAGCACGTCAAACACAATCACAGGCCGCGCATTTCCGATATGGGCGAAATCATAGACCGTGGGGCCGCAAACATACATGCGCACATTTTTCGGATCGATGGGGGTGAAATCCTCCTTCGTTCTCGTCAGCGTGTTGTAAAGGCGAAAAGTCATGGTTCTTCCTCGGCTGGGTGCTGCCCGGGAAACGCTATTCAGATTTTGAGTAAGCGGCGCCCAGCCAGCGATATGTCGCTAGATGCAAATAATAATGCTGCAAATGGCAGCGGTTGGGCGGGCGGTATTCATATTTGTAAAATGCTTGAATAATGCTGCTTCGTCAAGGGTGACCCGAAACAGGGTTGCCATGCCGTTTACGACATGGCCCATCCCCGAGCTGGCTGATAGATTGGTCACATGAATCAACAACAGCACCGCTTTGGCCTTTTGATCTGCTGCATGGCCCCTTTGGCGTGGTCGCTTTCTGGACTTTTTACGCGGGCAATTTCGACTGATCTCATGGCGCTCTTGTTTTGGCGCGGGCTGTTTTCCGGGACGGCGGTGTTTATCGCTTTTCTAATTATGGAGCGCGGCCAAGCTTGGAACGCGCTGAAAAAACTACGCTGGCCTGCATTGACCGTAGCGGTTTTGTCTGCTGCGGGCATGATCACTGGCATTGGATCGTTGCGCTATGGGTCAGTGGCTGATGCCATGGTGATTTATGCAACAGTTCCTTTCATCACGGCGGGCCTTGCCTATGTGACCATTGGCGAAATGCCATCGCGCTCCACGATGATTGCATCGGTGGTCGCTCTGGCTGGTGTGCTGATCATGCTGGTTGGTTCGGGCTTTGGTGGCGGCACCATGTTTGGCAAATTGCTGGCTTTTTCAATGACATGTTGCATGGCCAGTTTTTCGGTTTTGCTGCGGCGAAACCGCGATGTGCCTATGCTTCCCGCCATGGCGGCCTCCGCCTTTTTGGCCGCATTCTTTTGCTTCTGGTTCGCAGATTCGTTGAATGTATCGGCGCAAGATATTGTGTTGATTGGATTATTCGGCGTTGCACAAAATGCTGCGGGTTTGGTATTCTATACTTTGGGCTCGCGGCTTATCCCCGCTGCGGAGGCCACACTGATTGCAGCACTTGAAGTTCCACTCACCCCTTTATGGGTTTGGTTGTTCATGGCCGAAGTT
This sequence comes from Hyphomicrobiales bacterium, assembly GCA_025359045.1. Classification (GTDB taxonomy): domain Bacteria; phylum Pseudomonadota; class Alphaproteobacteria; order Rhizobiales; family Aestuariivirgaceae; genus Aestuariivirga. The sequence continues at coordinate 3,142 of JANYHN010000032.1, forward strand.
CCCGAGGGCCCCACCTTGCTGGGCGGGGCCGTGGTTTTGGTAGCATTGTTCGGGCATATTTATAACGAATTGCGCGGGCGAACGAAATCGGAGCCGGAGGGTTTTGAGAGTGGGGTTTAGGGCCTTGCCGTTTGATTGAACAACACCTTCTTTTCTTCGTCGGTCATTGGCCTTGGTGGTGAGCCTTTGGCATATGCAGCGACCACAGCAGGACGCGCCTTGATTGCGTTAAACCAGCGATGCAGATGAGGGAAGTCTTCCAGTTTCTGCTTATGGTTTTCGTAAGGCACGATCCACGGATAGCTGGCCATATCGGCAATTGAATATTCGCCCGCGATGAACTCACGGTCTGCAAGCCGCTTGTTCAATACGCCGTAAAGGCGGTTGGTTTCTTTGGTATAGCGCTCAATGGCATAAGGCACTTTTTCTGGGGCATAGACATTGAAATGTCCATTCTGACCAGCCATTGGGCCAAGACCGCCCATTTGCCAGAACAACCATTCCACAGCCTGCATGCGCGCGCGCATGTCTGTTGGAATGAATTTTTGATATTTATTGGCAAGATAGAATAGAATTGCGCCGCTTTCGAACACACTTATGGGAGCACCGCCATCTGGTGGATCGTGATCGACTATAGCGGGCATTCGGTTATTTGGAGCAATCGCCAGGAATTCTGGTTTGAACTGCTCACCTTTGCCAATATCCACTTTGTGAATGGTGTAGGGTACGCCAGCTTCTTCAAGAAAAATTGTAATCTTATGTCCGTTTGGCGTGGGCCAATAGTGAAGGTCGATCATCTAGGTAGCCTTTGTGTAATTGTTTGGATTACAGATATAGGGTTTCTGAAAAAGGTTTCAAGCCGCTTTAATTGCGGCCATTGTTTCCAAGGTTTCGACACATGCGGCGGCGGCTTCACGGCCCTTATTATGTGCATCATCCCGGCTGCGGGCGATGGCTTGTTCATCGGTGTAAGTGGTAATGATGCCAAATGTGATCGGCATTTCCATTTTGAGCGTTGTTTGCATCAAGCCATAAGTGGCACCCAAACTGATGAATTCAAAATGTGCGGTGTCGCCTTTGATGACACAGCCCAAGCAAACAACACCGTCATATTGTTTGGATTTGGCCAAGGTTTGCGCGATGAGCGGAATTTCAAATGCGCCAGGTGCTGAATAAATGTCACCCTCTGCCACTTTGATGCCCTGCTCTGCGAGATAAGCTAATGCGCCCCGCTTGAGGCCTGTAGTGACTGGCTCGTTGAAACGGCTCACCACAATGGCGATGCGGAAATTTGATTTTGGCATTTTAGTTTCTCACTTTCAGTTCGAATGAATGGCCGAGCTTATCGCGTTTGGTGGCCAGATAATTTGCATTAAAGGGATTGGCTTCTATCACCAGCGGACGTTGCTCAACAACATTGAGGCCCAGCTCTTGAAGGGCGTGGGTTTTATCGGGATTGTTGGTGAGCAGTGTGAGTTCAGATACGCCGAGCGCTTTCAACATATGTGCTGCTGCCGCATAATCGCGTGTATCATTGGCAAAGCCCAAGGCGGTGTTGGCTTCTACCGTGTCGTGGCCACGGTCTTGCAAAGCATAGGCTTTGATTTTGTTGGCAAGGCCAATGCCGCGGCCTTCTTGATTGCGCATGTAAAGCAGAATGCCACCTTCGCTTTCTGAAATCATGCGAATAGCGGTTTGCAATTGTGGGCCGCAATCGCAGCGCAGCGAACCCAGCGCCTCGCCTGTGAGGCATTCAGAATGCACACGCACCAACGGGATTTTGGGCAGTGGATATTTGACGATGGCCAGATGCTCAGTACCATCGATGCGGCTGCGGAAGGCGTGAATTTTAAGCGGCTCATCCGCAAAAGCCGTGGGGAGTTCGGATGTAGCCACTTCATCAATCAGCACTTCGGTTTGCAAGCGGTGATTGATGAGTTCGGCAATTGAGAGGATAGGCAGATTGTGAGTTTTTGCGAAAACTTCAAGTGCAGGTCGTCTCGACATTTCACCATCATCGCCCATGATTTCGCAGATCACACCAGCCGGTTGGAGGCCCGCGAGTGTCATCAAATCAACCGCACCTTCCGTATGACCAGCGCGCTTCAACACCCCGCCTTCAGCAGCGCGGAGTGGAAACACATGGCCCGGTGATACGATATCTTCAGATTTGGTGTTAGGATTGATTGCCGTGGCAATCGTGTGGGCGCGATCAAAAGCTGAGATACCGGTTGTGATGCCGTCTCGGGCTTCGATTGAAATGGTGAAAGCGGTTGAACGACGTGCACGATTAACCGGGGCCATTGGCGGCAGGTTGAATTTATCAAGCTGTGCTGCCGTCATCGGCAAACAAATGAGACCACGGCCAAAACGAGCCATGAAGTTGACGGCTTCGGGCGTGGCAAATTCTGCCGCCATGACCAGATCGCCTTCGTTTTCGCGGTCCTCATCATCGGTTAGGATGATCATTCCGCCCCTGCGCAGTTGCTCTAAAGTTTTTGATAAGGCTGACATAGTCTCTCCACATATTTTGCCATTACATCAACTTCGACATTGATGGCGTCACCGACTTTCGCGGCATAAAGATTGGTGTGTTCCCAGGTGTGAGGGATGATGGTGACGGCGACTTGGGTGTCACCATTTTTCAATTCATTCAGGCCGTTGATGGTGAGGCTGATGCCATTGAGGCAGATCGAACCTTTTTCCACACAGTATCTTGAAAGATTTTGAGGAAGATCGAAGGTCAACCGAAATGCGCCATCTTCGGGAATGATTGATGCGAGCATAGCTTTGCCATCGACATGACCTTGCACCATGTGGCCCGAAAGGCGCGTGTTTAAGCTTACAGCGCGTTCGAGATTAACTTGGCTGCTGGTTATGATTTGGTCGAGGTTGGTTCGCGCCAGTGTTTCAGCGCTGGCGAAAAAATCGGCTGCGCCATCTTTGTCGAATTTTGTCACGGTGAGGCACACGCCATTCACAGCAATGCTTTCGCCGAGGCTGAGGTCATTCAAGCCAGTTGCCACTGTGCATTGCAGCGCTCCGTTTTCGCGTGATGCATTTGTTACTTTAGCAACGCGTTCAATAATTCCGGAAAACATGGGGTTCCTTGTTTTGAATGAATTGGATTTGGTCGGGGTCGCCCTTAGTGATCAGCACATGTTCATCCCAAAGATTGCTTTCTAAGAATGATTGCGTGAGCAACGGGCCAGCTTCGACGAGCACTTCAATTGTGCCCTGCTCTGCCAAATGTTTCAGCGCTTGCAATAGATCATCAGCAAATAAAATCTTGAAACCGCGCGTGATCGCCGCGTCGAGATAGGATTGTGGAATGTGACGCGTACGATCGAATAAAACGAGATGGCGCTTTTTGTCTGAAAAGTCTTCAACCAACCGAACAGTGAAATGCGGGTCATCGGCCAACACGGTTCCAGAGCCAGTGATGATTGCATCGGCACGGCGGCGCAGTTGGTGGGCGAGGATTAAGGATGATTTCGAGGTGAAAGTCTTTTGGCCTGCGGGCGGGATCATGCTGCCTTGGGCATCGACGGCTTGTTTGATTGTCACCCACGGCAGACCATGAAGGGTGCGTTTGGTGAAAGGTGCTATCAAGCGCTGCAAATCTGATTTCAGTTTTGGTGCATCGGTTTTATTCAAGAACTGCACATTCAAACCAGCTTGACGCAAACGATCAGCGCCACCGCCTGCAACGTGTGGATTGGGGTCAGCCATGCCGATCCACACATTCTTTGCAGAGGTTGAGAGTATAGCTTCGGTGCAAGGCCCGGTGCGGCCCGTGTGGTTGCAGGGTTCGAGCGTTACAACGACCGTGTGAATGCGTTTTTGTTCATCACAGTTTTTTATGGCCAAGGCTTCAGCGTGAAGTGTTCCAGCTTTTTGGTGAGCTGCCACGGAAAGCACGGTGCCATCTTTATCAAGCAACACGCAGCCGACTGGAGGATTAGGCGCGGTGGCTCCCTCATACTTCTGGGCCTCAGATAAGGCAAGTTTCATGGCTGGCAAAATACTTGCCGCCGATACCAAACTTGCTTTCTCTTTTGTAAGCTCCATGCCATCGTCTCGTCAAAACTCTGACGTCAACAGGGCAAATGACACCACGCGTCCCCCGCTTTCCAAAGAAAAGCAGATTCCGCGCGTTATCATTGTTCTCTTTCATCCGGACTATACCGTCGGCCTCGGAGTTTAACCGAGTCTGCTGACCTTATGCGAAACTAACGTTTCACTTAAGCGCTCGCGGGCTGATGAAGTTTCCTTCAAACACCGCCGGTGGGGAATTGCACCCCGCCCTGAGAACGTATTCTGTAACTTATATAGTCATCATTTTCCGGAACCGCAAGTCAGCCCCAAAATTTGAAATTATTCCGCAGCTTCAGCTGCCTCTTCATCCACCCAAGTTTTAGGACGCGAGGCCATTTCTTTTTTCAGCTCATCAGCCACAAGGAATGAAAGTTCCAAGGCTTGAGCTGCGTTGAGGCGTGGGTCGCAGAAAGTGTGGTAACGATCATTCAGATCCTCATCACGAAGGGCACGAAGGCCGCCTGTGCATTCGGTCACGTCCTTACCAGTCATTTCAACGTGAACACCACCTGCGTGGGTGCCTTCAGCTTGGTGCACGCCCATGAAGCGGCGCACTTCAGTCATGATCGCTTCGAAAGGACGTGTCTTGTAACCTGATGTCGCTTTGATCGTATTGCCATGCATCGGGTCGCAAGACCACACAACCACCCTGCCCTCACGCTTCACGGCGCGGATCAGATCAGGAAGATGCTTTTCAACTTTGTCTGCGCCGAAGCGGGCAATCAATGTGAGGCGACCTGGTTCGTTTTCAGGATTCAAAACGTCGATCAGTTTGATCAATTCATCTGGCTTCAATGTTGGGCCGCATTTTAAACCGATGGGGTTTTTTATACCGCGTGCGAACTCAATATGGGCGTGATCGAGCTGACGTGTCCGATCACCTACCCAAATCATATGGCCCGATGTTGCATAATAATCGCCGCTGGTGGAATCAATGCGCGTCATCGCCTGTTCATAGCCAAGCAGCAAAGCTTCATGGCTGGTAAAGAAATCTGTGGTGCGCATTTGCGGTGCGGTTTCAGCTGTGATGCCGCAAGCCCGCATAAAACCAAGGGTCTCGGTTATCCGGTCAGCCACTGCTTGATATTGTTCAGAAGCAGGTGAATCCTTCAGATTGCCTAAAGTCCATTTATGCACATGCTCAAGATTGGCATAACCACCTTGTGCGAAAGCCCGCAGCAAATTGAGCGTTGCCGCAGATTGGCGATAGGCCATGATCTGGCGTTCAGGATCTGGCCTGCGGCCCTCGACTGTGGCTTCCGCGTCATTGACAATGTCGCCCCGGTAAATTGGATATTCCACACCATCAATGGTTTCTGTCGGCGTGGAACGCGGCTTGGCGAATTGGCCAGCAATGCGGCCCACTTTCACAATCGGCTGGCCGCCCGCGAATGTGAGAACAACCGACATTTGCAAGAACACGCGGAAAAAATCGCGGATATTATCAGCAGAATGCTCAGCAAAGCTTTCTGCGCAATCGCCACCTTGAAGCAAAAAGCCCTTGCCTGCCGCAACATTTGCCAGCTTGCGCTTTAATTTTCGGGCTTCACCTGCAAAAACCAGCGGCGGAAATCCGGCCAAGCGGGCTTCCACGGTTTTAAGTTTTTCTAGGTCTGTATATTCCGGCATCTGCATCACCGGGAATTTCCGCCAACTGTCAGGTGCCCAAGTCGCGCTCATTGCATTAACTCCAATAACAAAATAGCCCCTCGATATAGGCTATTTATCTCCTATTATCCAGCACTCAGGTTTGACGCAATGAAAATTGCGACGATCTGTTAACCTATTGACAATATAAGGCCGAGATACGGGCCGATGAGACGTGTAGAGGATAGAATGTACGATTTACTTAGTCGGATTCAATGGATCGAGACTTCAGCCTTTTTGACTTCAGGGCAGCCTTCTTTGCTTATGCAGTTAGTGGCTTTGAATGCACTTTTTCTCATTGCCATTATTATTATCCGGATGCGCCGGAATCCTGATACCAAGCGACGCCCACATTACTACGTTCAGGAAATACTACTTCTGGTCAATCTTTTTATTCTGAGCGAAAATCAATTTGCTCCGTTCTATTTTCAACGTATTGAGCCATTAATCTACAACTTCAAACATTGGGTTCTTTGAATTATCAACCCTTGTCGGCGAAAGATTCGACCGCTGAGCGATAAGCCACTTGCTTATCTACATTCCAATAGCGCAGATCATCAATACGAATTGGTGCGCCAGAAATGGCACAGCGCACATATTCACCCTCGCGGACAATCTGAAAATCGCCATCAAGATATTTGACTTTGGCTTCGCGTTGGGGTGGCAGAGTGGGGTCAATGAAATTCATAAGGTTCAGATAGCCATTATAGTCAAAAATTAAAAGAGTGAAGCTTGTGATTTTTTAGGTATGGCGGTGACATCCAATCGCCCATCTTGCATTTCGATTTCAAGAGCAGTTGGTGGCTTCACACTTGCAATTTTTTGCAGCGGCTTGCCATGTTGATCACGGATGACTGCATAGCCGCGTTTCAGCACTGATTGATAACCGAGCGATGAAAAGAGTTTGAGTTCGGATTTCAGTTGATCTGATTTGCGTGTCGTCGTTTGAGTCATCGCCCTCTTCAAGCGGTCTTTTTGGTCTTTCAACCTACGGCGCTGATCGGACACACGCAGCGCCATAGGTTTTATGCTAAGCCGACCTGAACTGCGCGCGAGCAAAACCGCATGGACTTGAACATTCGCTTTAAGCGCTTTAGGTAATTTTGATGAGGCCACATCCAAGCGTTGACGCGCAGTTGCCAAAATTTCATCAGGCCTTGGCAAAGCACGGGCGGCTGAATGCAAGCGGGTTTTCGCATCGCCCACAACGCGGCTCATGGTGCGCTTTTGGCGGGCATTGAGCGAGGCGAGTTCAGATAACAGATCAGCGCGCACCGGAACGGCGCGTTCGGCGGCGGCAGTTGGTGTGGGAGCGCGGAAATCAGAGGCAAAGTCGATGAGCGTGGTATCGGTCTCGTGGCCAATGGCGCTGATCAATGGGATGGCACTGGCAGCTGTTGCACGCACGACGATTTCTTCATTAAATGGCCAGAGGTCTTCAAGTGAGCCACCACCCCGGGCCACGATCAACAGATCAGGCTTGTGTTCCATCGCATTGAAGCCAACAATTGCAGCCGCCACTTCTGCCGCCGCTGTTTCGCCCTGCACGCGCACGGGCCAGACGATCACATGGCGAGGGAAACGATCATTCAATCGGTGCAGAATATCACGGATCACGGCACCTGTGGGCGAAGTGATTATGCCGATGGTGCGCGGCAAATATGGTAGTACTTTCTTGCGAGCTTGATCAAATAGGCCTTCAGCGGCAAGGGTTTTTTTGCGCGCTTCGAGGAGTGCCATGAGAGCGCCCACACCTGCCGGCTCCACATTCTCGATAACGATTTGATAGTTGGACTTGCCCGGATAAGATGTGATTTTGCCGGTGGCGATTACTTCCAAACCTTCTTGCAGTTTGGAACGCAATTTGGTGAATACGCCGCGCCAGATCACCGCATCTAATTTTGCGCCGTCATCTTTTAATGCAAAATAGGCGTGGCCAGAACTGTGGGGCCCGCGATAACCCGATATCTCACCCCGCACGCGCACATGGCCAAAGCGATCTTCCAGCGTGCGTTTCAAAGCATGGGAAATTTCGGTGACTGATTGCTCACCTAGGTTTGGCTTGGTCGCTTCGATGATCTCGCCCGTTTCGGGGTCATAATCGGGCATTGTGGACATAGGTTAGTTTCTCTTGATTCTGGCAGCAGGCATGTCAGAACGCAGTCTAGCACAGGATATCAATCTATGAACGTTCTTCTCATTGGCTCTGGTGGTCGCGAACATGCGCTGGCTTTTGCTTTGGCAAAGAGCCCACTGCTGGTCAAGCTTTATGCGGCGCCGGGCAATCCGGGGATTGGGAAGTTAGCTGAGCTGATTTCAGTTAAGGTGGCTGACCATGAGGCTGTGATTTCATTTTGCAAATCGCATGATATTGGCTTTGTGGTGGTTGGCCCTGAAGCGCCTTTGGTGGCAGGGTTAGTGGATGATTTGACCGCCGCTGGCATTAAGGCATTTGGGCCTTCGAAGTTTGCGGCACAGCTGGAAGGCTCTAAAGGTTTTACCAAAGATATTTGCGCCAAGTTTGGCATTCCGACTGCCGCTTATGGACGCTTCACGGATGAAACAAAGGCGCAGGCTTATCTTAAAGAACGCGGTGCGCCGATTGTGATCAAGGCCGATGGCTTGGCGGCTGGCAAGGGTGTGACGGTGGCGATGAACATGGCTGAGGCCGCGAATGCCGTGCGGGAAATTTTCGCTGGTCGTTTTGGGACGGGCGAATGTGTAATTGAAGAATTTATGGAGGGCGAAGAAGCAAGTTTCTTTGCGCTTTCAGATGGTGTCAACGTGTTGGCCTTGGCCACAGCGCAAGACCACAAGCGGGTGGGTGATGGCGATGTGGGCCCAAACACTGGAGGTATGGGCGCATATTCGCCTGCGCCTTGCATGACTGAGGCTCTGTGTACTGAGACACTGGAAAAAATCATGAAACCTACAGTGGCGGCACTGGCATCGATGGGTCACCCTTATAAAGGTGTGCTTTATGCGGGGCTGATCCTCACGCAGGATGGGCCGAAGCTGATTGAATATAATGCGCGTTTTGGCGATCCCGAAACGCAAGTTTTGATGATGCGGCTCAAAGATGATTTGCTGACGCTGTTGATGGCAAGTGTGGATGGTACGCTCAATAAAATGTCGGTGCGTTGGCGCGACGAGACAGCACTGACAGTTGTTATGTGTGCAAAAGGCTATCCAGGAGATGTGGTGAAGGGGAGTCATATCAACGGGTTGGCACAAGACTTTGGGAAAGACGTTGAAGTGTTTCATGCAGGCACGGCGCTGGACGGAGAGTTCATTGTGGCCAATGGTGGGCGGGTTTTAAACGTGACAGGTCTTGGAAACACGCCGCGCGATGCACAAATGAAAGCCTATGCAGCGGTTGACAAAATTGATTGGCCAGAAGGTTTTTGTAGACGTGATATTGGCTGGCGAGCAATCTAAATGAAAATTGGTTTGGCTTTAGGGGGCGGGGGCGCGCGGGGCCTGGCCCATTTTCCGATGCTTGAAGCGTTTGATGAGCTGGGATTAAAGCCAGCTGTTATAGCAGGTTGCAGCATGGGCGCCGTGGTGGGTGCTGCCTACGCAGGCGGCATGTCAGCTCTGGAAATTCGTGAACATGCACTTCGGTTGCTGTCCAATAAGATGGAAATGGCACGGCATGTTTTTACTTCAAAGCAGGCAAGGCGCAGTAACATCTTTTCACTGAAAGGTTTAACTTCATTGCATCTGGATGGTCAAAAGCTGGCGGATATTGCTCTGCCTGATCATCTGCCGCAATTGGTGGAAGACCAGAAAATTCCGTTAAAATTGATAACTGTCGATTTTGAGCGGATGGAAGAAGTGGTTTTGACCTCCGGATCTATTCTTGAAGCCGTGGGAGCATCAATTGCTATTCCCAGTTTAATCGTAGCGCCGCGCATCAATGGCCGGATTCATGTTGATGGTGGGGTAAAGAACCCTGTGCCATTTAATCATGTGACGGACGGCATGGATTTGGTGGTGGCGGTCGATGTCACGGGAAAACCAAAAACGATAAGCCGCGCGCATCCATCGAATATTGAACTGGCCGTTGGCTCGCTGCTGATCATGTTCAATGAATTAGCTGAATTGCGCCGCATTCATTCGCCGCCTGATATTTATATCTCGCCGCAGATCGACGGATTTGGTGCGGGTGATTTCTTTAAAGTGAAGGAAATTTTTGCGGCATCTCAAAATAGCAAGGATCAGCTGAAACGTGAATTGGAATTGCGAGTCAAAGCATTGGCTTAACGGCGTGTTTTGAAGAATTCTCTCAACAAATTCTGCGATTCGGTTTCGCCAATCCCACTATAAACTTCTGGCGCATGATGACAGGTGGGTTGGGTGAAAAAGCGAGGGCCGTTTTCGATGCCTCCCATTTTTTCGTCAGCACTTCCGAAATAGACACGCCTGATGCGGGCAAAGGAAATGGCGGCAGCGCACATGGCGCAGGGCTCCAACGTTACATAGAGGTCACAGTCAATCAGGCGTTCTGAGCCTAGTGTTTGCGCTGCTGAACGAATGGCCAGCATTTCAGCGTGGGCTGTAGGATCTTTGAGTTCTAGTGTTTTATTTCCCGCCTTTGCCACCAGATTGCCCAGCGCGTTCACAATCACCGCGCCAACCGGCACTTCGCCACGCTTAGCCGCCGCTTCCGCTTCGACGAAGGCTAGCACCATTGGCTCTGGCAGTTTTTGTTTCATGGCGGTACATGAGCGGTGGGTTTGGCTTTGGTCAAGAGGATTTGAATGCGCATTGTCGGTGGAAAATTTCGAGGGCGAGATATTTTGGGGCCGACCACAGGTGACACACGCCCTACGTCTGATCGTGTGCGCGAATCTATTTTTAATATTCTGGCGCATGGCATTGCTGATTTTTCATTGGAGGATGCCCGGGTGATGGATGTGTTTGCGGGAACGGGAGCGCTAGGGTTGGAAGCGATTTCGCGCGGAGCGAAGTTTTGTCTGTTTGTTGAAGAATCAGCCGAAGCGCGCGGGATCATTCGCAAGAACACAGATACGTGTGGTGTGATTGGCCAGTGCAAAATCTGGCGGCGTGATGCAACTGACCTAGGGCCATCGGCACCGCAATCGCCATTCACGCTAGTCTTCGCCGACCCACCTTACAATAAAGGCTTGGGCGAAAAAGCACTGGTTTCGCTGGTTCAAGGCGGATGGCTGGCGGCGGGCTGTATTGTGGTTTTGGAGGAGAATGTGAAGGCCATTGCGGCAGATGTTGACGGGCTATTGCTGATTGACGAGCGGTCTTATGGTGATACGCAAGTGCGGATTTATCGGGCGACCTAACTCCTCCCGAAAAGCCTTTCGATGTCGCCCAGTTTTAATTCAATGAAAGTTGGCCTGCCATGGTTACACTGGCCAGAGTTTGGGGTGATTTCCATTTCTCGCAGCAGCGCGTTCATTTCCTCAACGCGCAACACGCGGCCCGCACGCACTGAATGGTGGCAGGCCATGGTGGCGAGGATGTGGTTGATGCGTTCATCTAGGGTTGAGATGTTTTCGAGTTCGCGCACGTCGTCAGATAAGTCGTTGAGGATTGCGACGATGTTTGCGTTACTGAGGGCAGAGGGCACTTCACGCACCAGCACAGCGTTTTCGCCAAATATTTCGGTCACGAGGCCCGCTTTAGCAAGCAGCTCTTCGACTGATGCAATTGTAGCCAAGGCGCCTGCGTCAAGGTCAACAACTTGCGGAATCAGCAAACGTTGCATCATGACGCCCTGCCCTGCGCGTTCGCGTTTTAAACGCTCATAAACAATACGTTCATGGGCGGCATGTTGGTCGACCAATATAAAGCCGTCTGCAGTTTGCGAGACGATGTAGGTGTTGTGAATTTGGGCGCGGGCCACACCCAGCGGATAACTCTTTTGGGATTCGGACAATTCTTCGCTCGCCATGCCTTGCAATGGCATTTGCATTTCAAAATTGGCTTGCGCGGTTTCAGCAAAACCGTCTGTATACGGACTATAATTTGGAGTGTAGCTGTTGCGAAAGGCCTGCGCTGTAGTGAATGATTTTGAGGTATCGGATTTTGTAATTGCACCGGAAATGGCGCGGCGAATGGTCGAAACAATTAGGCCTCGCACAAAACCTGAATCGCGAAAGCGCAATTCCGTTTTTGCGGGGTGCACATTCACGTCTACACGGTCGGGCACACAGGAGATGAATAAAATCACTGCGGGATAGCGTCCGGGTGGCAACACGTCTGCATAAGCGCCTCGAATAGCGCCTAAGATCAATTTATCGCGCACAGGCCTGCCATTTACAAAAGCAAACTGCATTGTGCTTTGGCCACGCGCGAAAGTGGGCAGGCTGGCATAGCCTTCGATGCGGAGGTCTTGACTGGCATGATCAATGGCAATCGCGTTTTCAAAAAATTCAGTGCCCAAGATTCGCTTGATACGGTCTTCGCGGCTTTCCAACGCCGGAGCATCAAGCCAGCGTTTTTCTTCGGTGATGAAAGTGAATCCAATTGCTGGGTGGGCGAGGCCAAGTCGGCGTAGAACTTCGAGTGCTTCGGTGGTTTCACTTCGGTCAGTTTTCAAAAATTTCAAGCGTGCGGGTGTTGCGAAAAATAAATCACGGATTTCAATTTCGGTACCTTCGCCTAAACGGGCGGGTATGAGTTCTGACTTGCGACCTGCTTCAATTTGCAAGGTGAAAGCATCGACCTCACCTCGTGCGCGGGAGGTGAGTGACATGCGTGATACACTAGCGATCGAGGGCAAGGCTTCGCCTCGAAAACCGAGTGTATTGATACGGATTAACTCATCGTCGGCGAGTTTTGAGGTGGCGTGGCGTTCGAGGGCTAATTCCATTTCATCTGGCGACATTCCGTAACCATTGTCAGTTACTCGGATGAGGGATTTGCCGCCGCCTCTGAAAATGACTTCAATTTGAGTGGCATCAGCGTCGATTGCATTCTCAACAAGTTCTTTCACCACGCTGGCCGGGCGCTCGATCACTTCGCCAGCCGCGATACGGTTGATGGTGCCTTCGGGTAATTTGCGGATTCTCATGAGCGCAGATTAGCCTGTGGGGGCCGCAAGCCACAATCAAAAATCAAAACGCACTATTGGTCGTTAAATATCGCGCCAATATTGGAGATCGTACCGTAATTCGGATTGGTTTCGCGCTTTTTCTTGATAATTGCGTCCCGAAGTTCGGCTTTTAGGGCTTCTGGCTTTTTTGGCTTACCATCGGCCCCAAGTTTTGAAACGCCGTATTGTTCGTATATGTCTTGCTTATGTGGCACAGCGGCATCTGAACCATAAATATCCGCATTGGCAATTTTCGTGTTCACTTTGGCTGGCGAAGCAATTGGCGCAACCGGGCCGTTAGGTTCATAGTTTTCTGTCGTTTGGTTAGGAACAGCCAATTGCAAATCGGGCGGCATCGCCAAAGCGTTTCCCACGGGAATGTTGTTAGCTTGTGGCACATTTGATTTGGCGTTAAGCAAAGATGAGCCGTTGGAGCAGCCAGCCAAGGCTAGCCCAGCAACAATCACAACAACCGCGGTGGAAACAGTTTTCATCAAATGTAATATCCCTTGCGCCAGCCTATCGCCCCCGAATCTGGCAAATCCATGTCCTAAACTGGATGCTTTTCCATTAACGATTCATAAAGCAGCAGGCCCACGCCTGCAACTATGGCCATGTCGGCAGGGTTAAAGATATACCAGTTCCAATCACCCCAGTGGAGCAGAAAAAAATCTGCAACTGCTCCGTGTACTGCGCGATCGAGGGCATTGGCTAATGCACCGCCGATGATGAGGCCAATGGCCGCCGCTGTGGTTGGGCGGTGGCTGCGACAAGCCCAGAACCAGAGCACGAGAGAGATCAGTATACTGACGATGATCAGCAAGGCTTGCGTGTTGGTGCTGAGCAAACCATAAGACACGCCTTGGTTCCACGCCATCACCAAATCAAAAAACGGCGTGATGGTGATTAGGCGGCGCTCTTCCATATGCACAACGTTCAGCAACCACCATTTGATGGTTTGATCAAAGCCAAAGGTGAGCGCCGCAAGTGCCACGACGAGCGGCGACAAGCTGCCCCAGAATTTTGGAATCGTCATACGGTTTTTCCGAAGCGGTGCATCCATTCACGCACTGCAGTGGCATCACGCGGGGTGATGTCGGGGAAGTCTTTGTCCGTGCCGATGTCTTTGGAGATTTTCCATGAGCGAGCGCATTTCTGGCCTTCGGCTTTGTGGACGACGACGGCGATATTATCTTGCTTGAACGCTCCAGCCGGACCATTCCCACCCTTAACCGTAATCGCCGAAGTAATGCAGACCTCTGCAAAATCAATGCTCTCCACCGGAGCAAGTCCGGAAGACTCAGCACCAATGAAAACTTCAGGTGCTGCTTCGAGCGAGGAGCCAATCGTCTTATTCGCGCGTTCAATTTCGATAGCGCCCGTTACGGCACGACGAACTTCGCGGATTAGATCCCATTTCTGACTTAGGTATACGTTCTTCCATTCGTCAAGTGGCTTGCGGAACTGCATCAAATGCACGGAGGAGCCTGCACCATCAAATCGCGTCAACCACACTTCTTCCATGGTGAACACCATGATGGGGGCCCACCACGTGGTTAAGCAATGGAACAACTGATCCATCACAGTGCGGCAGGCCTTGCGTTTCAGACTGCTCCACGGGTCGCAATAGAGCGTGTCTTTGCGAATATCGAAATAGAAGGCGGAGAGCTCGACGTTCATGAAGTTGGTGAGAGTGGCGGCGACTTTTTTATAGTCGTAAACTTTGTAGGCTTCAGCCACGGCTTGACCGGTTTCCCACAAGCGGTGCAGGATGTAAGCTTCGAGTTCTGGCATGTCTTTGGCGTAGACCGTTTCCCAATCATGCAGGCCTTCGAGTGCGCCCAGCATATAGCGGAAGGTGTTGCGCAGCTTGCGATAATTTTCGACGGCGGACTTTAGAATTTCTGGGCCGATGCGCATGTCATCGGCATAGTCGCAGGTGGCGACCCACAGGCGCAAAATATCTGCGCCGGAATTTTTGATCACCTCTTGCGGCACAGTTGTGTTGCCGAGAGACTTTGACATTTTGCGCCCATCTTCGGCCAATGTGAAGCCGTGGGTGATCACTTGGTTGTATGGTGCGCGGCCCCTTGTGCCGCAGGATTCGAGCAGTGATGAATGGAACCAGCCGCGATGTTGATCAGAGCCTTCGAGATAGACATCGGCTGGCCATTTAAGATCTGGTCGTTCTTCGAGAACGAAAGCGTGGGTACAGCCCGAGTCGAACCATACGTCGAGAATGTCTTTTACTTGTTCATAATCATCGGATTTGTAATCGGGTGCTAGATATTTTTGGGCGGCACCTTCTTCATACCAAGCATCGGCACCATGTTCACAAAATGAATCATAAATGCGCTGGTTCACTTTGTTATCATTGAGAATTTCGCCTGTGGTCTTATTCACAAATACAGCGATAGGTACACCCCAGGCGCGTTGGCGACTGATCACCCAATCAGGGCGCTGTTCAATCATGCCGCGCAAACGGTTCTGGCCCGAGGGTGGAAAGAATTGCGTTTGTTCGATTGCGGCCAATGCTTTTTTGCGCAGATCCTGCTTGTCCATCGAGATGAACCATTGTGGTGTGTTGCGAAAAATGATGGGCTTTTTGGAACGCCATGAATGCGGATAGGAGATGGTTTTTTTGGTGTGGGCCAGCAACATGCCAGCCTCTTTCAACGCTTCGATCACGCACGGGTTAGCATCCTTCCATTTGCCATATTGGTCGATGACGCGAGCGCCATCAAAGCCAGGCGCGTCCTTGGTGTAGAAGCCGTTTTCATCGACGGGCGTTGGCACGGTGTCATCAATGCCGCGGTCGCGCAGATTTTTCTGGTTGGCAATCCAAACGTTGTAGTCGTCAGCGCCGTGAGAGGGTGCGGTGTGCACAAAGCCCGTACCTGCATCATCGGTAACGTGATCGCCATCGAGGAGCGGGACATCGAAAGCATATGGCAAACCCGCCCTGCGCAGCGGATGCGCGCAAGACATAATTCGCCGAGGGTCTACGTCTTGAACACGGCGATATTTTACAACCTTGGCAGCTGTCAAAACGCCCTCCGCCAACTTGTCAGCAATGACGTAAAGCTCACCGATCTTTGCCCAGTTACCCTCCGGCGCCTCAATCACTTCATAGAGGCCGTAACTTATCTTTGAAGAAAATGAAATTGCGCGGTTTCCTGGGATAGTCCACGGCGTAGTCGTCCAAATCAATACATGTGTGCCAAACTTACCGGCATTTTCAAGCAGATCATATTCAATATTTGGATTTTCATTGTGTTGCTCGGCACTAACCTGAAATTTCACAAAGATCGTATCAACCGAAATATCTTCATATTCAATTTCAGCTTCGGCCAGCGAGGTGCCTTCGACCACGCTCCACATCACCGGCTTAGAGCCGCGGTAGAGTTGGCCATCGCTTGCAAACTTCAACAGCTCACGCGCAATGATGGCTTCGGCTTTAAAATTCATCGTCAGGTATGGGTTATCCCAATCGCCTTCCACGCCAAGGCGCTTGAATTCTTCGCGCTGCACATTCACCCAGTTAGTGGCGAACTCGCGGCATTCCTTGCGGAATTCATTGATTGGAATATCATCTTTATTCTTGCCCGCAGCGCGATATTTTTCTTCGATCTTCCATTCAATGGGAAGCCCATGGCAATCCCAGCCCGGCACATAGTTGGAATCCTTGCCGCTCATCTGCGCACCGCGCACCACGAGGTCTTTCAGAATTTTATTGAGCGCGTGGCCGATATGGATGTTGCCGTTGGCGTAGGGCGGGCCATCATGCAGCACGAATTTTTCTTTGCCTTTGGATTGCTCGCGCAGCAGTTTGAACAGACCCATATTGGCCCAGCGCTTTAACAGCTCCGGCTCTTTCTGCGGCAATCCGGCTTTCATCGGAAAGTCGGTTTTGGGCAGGAACACGGTTTCCCGGTAACGATCAGTCTTTTTTGGTTGGTCAGTCATGTGAACTCTTTTGATTTGCGGCGCTTGTAACAGGAAGGCTTTGCGGAATAAAGTGTTCTCAAAGGACGTACAAAATGAACTCATTGATCACCATCCCTGCCTGCCGCGGCGTGGCTACCCGTTTAAACGCAGGTCAATCAATCAAGGTGATCAACACCCACGGCAATCAGGTGGTAGATTTCTGGGCGTTTAATGCTGGGGATTTGCGCGAGTATATGGGCATGGAACATTGCCGCGCATTTTGGAGCAGGCTATATCCGATTGCTGGTGATAAAATGATAACCAATCACCGCCGTGCCATCTTGACGATGACTGAAGATAACTCACCCGGGCGGCATGACACCCTCATCGCGCCTTGCGATAATGAGCGATATGGACTTTTGGGCTGCACGCATTATCACGACAATTGCAGAGATAACATGCATGCCGGTTTGGCCAATTTGGGGATTTTTATGCCCTATACGCCAGACTCGCTCAATCTTTTCATGAATATCCCATGGCGGCAGGATGGGTCGCTGGAATGGGGCAATTGCTTGTGCAAGCCGGGAGACAGCGCTACATTCCGCGCCGAGATCGACGCCACAATTGTGATGTCGGCCTGCCCCCAGGATTTGCTGCCGATCAATAATGGCATCACGACAGAAGCACATTATCAAATTTTGGATTAGGCTTTAACCGAGCATAGTTTCGCTTGTGCTTCACGGGTTTGGATGCTGTGAAAGGCGATGCAGAGCAGGCCGAGGCCTAGCGAGCACAATATTCCTGGCAAGGGGCCGTGACTCAGCGATAGTGCAGTTCCGCCTAATATTGCGCCGCCGCCCAGAGCCAAAAGCCCAACTTTGGAGGCGGAGCAGAGAAGACAACCAATTCCCAGACTTCTTGAAATGTTCATCAGCACGATTCCTTTGCAATAAGCCTATGCCGATCTGCGGGCCTTGCAAATCACAATTGGTGCATTGGTTATTGGATTGTTAAGCGCGTTATAAGACTTCGAAGTTTAGCAATATTGCTCTGCAGAACCTTGCTGTTCCACCGAATACCGATTGCCATGGGCAAAGCCGATCGGCAGTATTTCTTCGATATCGGCAAGGTCTTTGGAAGTTAGATTTATGTCTGAGGCTTTGAGATTTTCAGCGTGGTGTTCTGCTGTTCTCGTACCTGGGATAGGGATAATGTGATCGCCCTGCGCCAACACCCATGCATTGGCTAAGGCGGCTGTCGTCCAGCCTTTGCCATGGGCAAAGGTTTTGAACTTTTCAATATAGACCATATTGTAAGTAAAGTTCGGTTCGTTAAGGCGCGGCATCGCTTTGCGCCATTCTGTATCTGGCATTTTTGCAGGTTCAACCATTGCATCAGTCATTACACCGCGCGCCACGGGGGAGAACGCCACCAGCGCAGTGCCGTGACGTTTGCAGGCTTGGATGAGGCCCAGTTCCGGCAGGCGTGTCCACAGCGAATATTCATTTTGCACAGCACGAACATGATGCACTTTTGAAGCGCGTTCCAGCGTATGCGGCGCAATTTCCGAAAGGCCAATGCCGCCGATTTTTCCCTCTTTTACAAACTGTGCCATGGTGGCCATCACATCTTCGATGGGGATGGCGTGATCACGGCGGTGAACATAATAAAGATCAACATGATCGACGCCGAGACGCTTCAGCGATCCTTCGAGGCATTCGCGCATGAAAGCGGCTGTGTTGTTCACCCCACGTGGTGATGGGTTAATGCCGCCCTTGGTGGCGATGGAGACCTTGTTTCGTGCGGCGGGATGTTTTTTCAGATGCTCGCCAATCAGGGTTTCCGATATGTAAGGACCATAAATTAGTGCGGTATCAATGTGGGGGCGGTCTTGGGCAAAAACCCGATCAAGCGCTTTGCGGCTGGTTTCGTCATCTGCAGGCCCAAATGCGCCAGCAATGCTCATTGCGCCAAAGCCCACTTCATCGACGAAGGGGCCGTTTTTTCCGAGTTGTCTTTGTTTCATTGTTCCTCACTATCAGATGTCACGAAATTACGCCATTCTTGACGCATGCGCTCCATGCGGCTACGGCATGCAATTATGAACATTGTACGCTTCGCACCATCGCCCACCGGGCGCATTCACATCGGTAACGGCCGCGCCGCTATCTTAAACTGGCTGTTTGCTTTGAAAACCAATGGCCAATTTATATTGCGCTATGACGACACTGATACGGCCCGCTCCACGCAGGAATTTGCCGATGGCATTAAGACCGATGTGGAATGGCTGGGGATCACGCCTCATAGGGTTGAATGGCAGAGCAAGCGCTTTGATCGCTATGATGAAGTGGCGGCTGATTTGCGGGCGCGCGGGCTGATTTATGCGTGCTATGAAACAGCCGATGAACTGGACCGCCGCCGCAAGCGCCAGCAGGCGCGTGGGCTGCCGCCGATTTATGACCGGGCTTCATTGAAATTAACGGCTGAGGAAATTGCCGCGTTTGAAGCTGAAGGGCGCAAGCCGCATTGGCGTTTCAAATTGGCCAATGCTCCGGTGGATTGGGTGGATATGATCCGCGGGCCTGTGCATATTGATACGGCCACATTATCTGACCCTGTTTTGATCCGCGAAGATGGCACTTATCTCTATACCCTGCCATCCGTGATTGATGATGTGGATATGGCTGTGACCCACGTGATCCGTGGTGAAGACCATGTGGTAAACACGGCTGTGCAGATTGAGATTACACGGGCCATTGGTGGCGTAGTTCCGGCCTATGGGCATTATTCGATGCTGTTGGGCGCTGATGGTAAGGGATTATCAAAGCGCATTGGTTCGCTTTCAATTCAATCGCTGCGCGAAAGCGGATTGGAATCCATGGCTGTGGTTTCGCATGCGGCGTTGCTGGGTACATCAGACAATATTCATCCGTGTACGGATATTCACGAATTGGTGGATGGGTTTGATTTGGGCAAACTATCCCGCGCGCCTGCCCGCTTTGATGAGGCGGAATTGGCGGGGCTCAATGCGAAGCTTTTGCATATGACGCCTTATGCATCTGTTGCGCATCGCCTTGAAGGTGTTTCCGAAGCCATGTGGCTCGCGGTGCGTGGTAATATGGAAAAACTTTCGGATGTTGCGCAGTGGCGTGATGTAATTAATTCATCTGATAAGTTTGAAGTGGCAGGTGATGATGTTGGCTATATTGCCAAAGCGCGTGAATTGTTGCCTCAAGAGCCATGGGATCAGACCACATGGAAAATCTGGACTGATGCCGTGAAGGCCGCAACGGACCGCAAGGGCAAGACGCTGTTCATGCCGTTGCGCATGGCGTTGACGGGATTGGATCATGGGCCAGAACTTGCGACGTTGTTGCCCTTGATCGGAAGAGAAAAGACACTTGAGAGGTTAAGTTAAATGTCAACATTTTTGTTGACATATTTGATCGCTGAACGTATCGTGAATAAATAAAGGGGCAAAGACTCCTGAATTCAATGGGATTACCCTATCTCAGGGAGGAGACGTACATGGACAGAGACACTGACGTTAAATCTTGGAGATACTCGCCTCATGAAATACACCGAATTTCGCCGCTGGCTGAAGAAGCAAGGCTGCACATTTGAAACACGTGAGGGCGGAACAAGCCACATGATCGTGAGATACAAAGATAAAGAAACGACCTTTCCGATGCATGGCAGCAAAGAGATTGGTAATGGCCTAGTTCAAGCCATCAAGAAGCAATTGGGATTGAAATGATTAAGTATCGCGTAAAATTGACGCCAGATGACAATGGTACTTTTTTGGTGACTTCACCAGACTTCCCCGAAGTCATCACCTTTGGTGAAACGCGAGAGGATGCTTTGCATCATGTCGTTGGTGCGTTTCGTGAAATTATTGCTGGTAAAATTCATTACAAAGAACCCATTTCCAAACCATCTCGCATAAAAGCTGGTGAGCCTTTCATTACTTTGCCTTTGCAAACCGAAATGAAGGTTCGGCTTTATGAAGCTTTGCAGGAGAATGGTATGAAGAAGGCTGAGCTGGCCCGCATCCTTAACCTACACCGACAAGAGATTGATCGTTTGCTAGATTTCAAACATTCAACTAGCATCGGTAAGATTGAGGCGGCTTTTGCAGCACTTGGTAAAGAGCTTAAAATTGAGGTTGCCGACGCGCCTTAATCGGAGCAACATTATTCTTATGATCCTAGTTGGCCAATATGACTCGCCGTTTGTGCGCCGTGTCGCTGTCACGCTGCATCATTATCACATGCCGTTTGAGCGTAATGCGCTTTCGGTTTTCTCCAACATGAAGGCGATGCGCGAGATTAACCCTTTGGTTCGCGTGCCTGCTCTCATTATCGAGAATGGGGAAACACTTATCGATTCAGGCGCTATTTTAGATTATCTTGATCACAAGGCGGGGCAAGCGCGATCACTGACGCCTGCCAATGGGCCAGAGCGGCGCAAGGTTTTGCATGCGGTGGCTTTGGCGACGGGTTGCATGGAAAAGACGATGGCGACTTTTTTTGAGCGCTATTTTCATGAAGGAAAATCGCTTTCGAAAGAGTGGGAGAAACGCTGTTTCGATCAGTTGCATGCTGGGCTAGTGGCTCTGGAGAAGGATTGTGGCACACCTTGGTTTAGCGATCTTCATATGAGCCAAGCTGATGTTTCGATTGGTTGCATGTTGGGTTACATCAAGCTCCGTGTGCCAGAGGCATTTCCGGCTGATAAATATCCGAAGCTTCATAGACTTTCGATGCACTGCGAGATGCGAGAAGAATTTACATCTTGCAGACCAGCTGCCAATGAGACCGTGCCAGCGAGATCATAAATTTAAAGGCGGCAATGCATTTTCCAGATTGGTGATGTGGTCATAAGCCCCTGCTCCTAGATTTGAAAAACCAATCATCAGCAATGCATCGAGCGTGGTTTTGAGTTCGGGATCAGCAAAGGTTTTTGTCAGTGCAATGCGTAAGCGATCAGGATCGCCAGAGCGGGTGACAAATGGAAGGCTTGGCACCAGCGGTGACTGTGCAATGATCACTAGGCCTTCCATAACCTTAGGACAGTATTTTTTGGCAAGCGCCACGCACACTGCGTCGATGGCGCAGACATCAGCCTTACCTTCGCGCACCGCCTGCAAAGAATTAAGATGTCCGCCAGTGATTAATTTACGTTCAAAGAATTCACCACCTCTGACAAAGGGTGCAAAAACCAGTTTCAACGCCAACATGCCAGACATTGAATCCATCGAATTTACCGCTGGAATTTTTCCACGAAATTCCTGAAGTGGTGTGGCTTTGCGCGCGAAGATAAAACTGGAATAGGTGGCATCTTTGCACCCAGCGCAAAGATAATGCGGAGTTGCAACATAACTCAATAAGCCTTTGAATTCATGCGAAAATGGATAGCCACAGGTTTGGCTGAAAATGAGATCTGGGTTTCGCCACGGATCGGAATAGGAGCTGTCTCGATCAAGTTTCATGCATAATCCAGAGTGACGCGCAAAGCCCGCCAAAAATGCATCCGTATGTTCACGGATTTCCGGCCAATCATACATTGGTAGAGATGCGATACTCATTCAGGTTCCATAGGACTGTTCAATTTCGGTATCATCCTATAGACTAGAGTTATAACGGCAACTCGAATCCTACCATGAATTCTCAGCGCATCGCCCGTATTGAATGGCCGACCCTTGCACTTATTGCGATGGTTTATGTTGTTTTAGTTTGCCTTGTTTGGTTCCATGCACATTTGCCTTGGTGGGTTATTTTGCCATTTGGGGCTTATGCCGCGTGTCTTCATTCATCGCTGCAACATGAAATATTGCATGGGCACCCCACGCGCAGCCGGCTCGTGAATGAGCTTCTCGTGTTTGTAACTCCGCATCTTTGGCTGCCTTACGGAAGATATCGCGATTTACATTTGAAGCACCACAATGATGCTCACCTCACATGTCCGGTCGAGGACCCCGAATCCTATTATCTGCTGCCAGAAGATTGGAAGACGATGCCTGGCATAAAACGTGCGCTTTACACATTCAACAACACTCTCTTCGGGCGCATGTTGATCGGGCCTGCTGTAGGCATCATTCGTTTTTGGTCAGACGAAATAATGCAGATTGTGAAGGGGCGCAGGGATACTGTAAAGTGTTGGAGCGGATTTGTTATCTCCAGTTTCATCGTTCTGGCATTTGTCTATTGGGCGGGGATGCCGATTTGGCAATACATTCTGCTCGTTGCTTATCCTGCAATTTCGTTGGCTTTGGTGCGTTCATTTTGCGAACATCAAGCGGCAGAAAATGTTGGAGAGCGCACAATCATTGTTGAGGCTTCGGCGTTTTGGTCGCTTCTATTTTTAAATAACAACTTGCATCTGCCGCATCATGAAAGGCCGAGTCTACCTTGGTATCAATTGCCTAGATATTACAGGACAAAACGGGACGCATTTTTGAGCAAGAATAATAATTATCTGATGCGTGGTTATGGCGAGATATTTCGGCGTTATTTTTTCAAACCCAAAGAGAGTGTTTCCTATCCAAACCTTACTTGGATCAGTTAGCGTCCGCATGATCCAACTACGACTGGATATCGTAGCGTGAATGTGGCTAAAATTTCCGTTATTATCCCAACGCGTGATCGTCCTGACTTTCTGGCAGAGGCAGTTGGAAGTGTATTGCAGCAGAGCTTTTCTGATCTTGAGTTGTTGATTGTAAATGATGGTGCATCACCAGTTGCCAACTTTGGTGATGAACGCGTGCGTGTTCTCAATAACCAAATGCGTGGGGCAGTACCTGCACGAAATTTAGGAATATTAAAGGCAAGCGGAAGTCATATCGCCTTTCTTGATGATGATGATTATTGGATCAACCCCTCCCACTTGGCACAAGCCAATGCGACGTTGAGTGGTCTGGCAGATTTCTATTTTGCTAATGGCAATATGCTATTTCCAGATGGAGAAAAACGTTTGTTCTTTCGCAATGCGGACAAACAATCTTTGCTGAGTGATAATACCATACTCATTTCGACAGTTTGCTATCGACGCGACTTGCATTTTCATCTCGGAACTTTTGATGAAACACTTCCCTATTATTGGGATTGGGATTGGTATTTGCGCGTTGCCATGGCTGACTTTCGCATTGCTCACTCGAGCCAGGCGGCAGTCGCAATACGTGTTCACCCGCATAATATGTCTGGCGAAACCAACCGAGAAGCGCGGCAAAAGAATTTAAATTTGCTGATTGCAAAGCACGACCTCAAAAATATTACACTCAAAAACCATCTTGATTTTGTTTGATGTCGCTTAAGTCATTGTAATTAAATGTTTCTTTTTGGGGCAACCTGTTAACTGTTAATTAACCCTGTATTTTTGCTGCTCTTTTGATTCTCGTTTGAAAAGAGGCCCTAAAAATAAGGGTTTTCTTGGCTGTCTTGCTCCTGTAGTTTTTGACATAGTTTGATTCGCCACCATAAAGGAGAGAGCCATGGCTGATGAAAAAGTACTGACCGTTGCGTTGACAAAGATCGCGGCTGAGTTGGCCGAGACACATGAAATGTCGAAGAAGGCGTCTGCTGCGTTTTTGAGCGATTTCGTAGACCATGTTGTTAAGAACCTCAAAAAGGGTCACAAAGTTCGCGTTACTGGTCTTGGAATTTTCCAAGTGAAGAAGCGCCCAGCCCGCCTTGGTCGTAATCCACTGACAGGCGAGCAAATCAAAATCAAGGCATCGAAGAAGTTAGCCTTCCGCGCTGCTAAAGAAGTGAAAGACACAATCTAAACTTTTTTGATTTGAATTTACGGCCTAGCAGAAATGCTGGGCCGTTTTATTTTTGGCGTAGTGTATAAACAGCAAGATCGCGTGCAGTCTCACGATACTCATAATGAGTCCATATTTCACTGAAGCGTGGGTCATTCTGCCAAAATTTAATGTAGTCAAAAGAGCCACCGGGCACATAGGCTTGGTCTTTGCTAACGTCTATCATGACGACATCGGGTTTCATTTTTATCAGATCGCTCACCGTCCAATCCATCGCCTTATAGACGATATCATCTTGCGGAAGAGATCCACTCTGCCATTTTGATGCAACATATGGCGTTAGCCATTGTGTGGGTAAACGCGAAGCCCACATCAAATTACGCTTTTGTACTAAGGGAAAGCCATCGTCCAATCTGGTTGACGCGATGAAGATTGACTTTGCGTTCGGTGCATTGTTTGCAAGCAGAGTGCTAATGGATTTGTAGGAATTCACGTAGGTTTGTGGCACGTCTGATAGAACGAACGCCCCAACTGCGATGGAAGCAAAAATGTGAACCGACAATTTTTTTTCAATCTGCCACAGCAACACCGCGCCTGCTGCACAAGTCAGCCACATCAAAATACTGGCGGGCATGATCTGATATGTGAAGCCCTTCATCTGCACTACGTAAGACAACATGAAGCCTAAAGATGCGGCCATTAATGCCGAAATAATGGTGGTATCGGCTTTTAATGATTTCAGACGGATTATGATCACTGTGGCGATCAACAATGCTATAATTGACCAGCGCGCATTTAACGCGATGATGTAGCCCGGATAGCCATAAAATGGCACGTAGGCTTTTGCACCGAGGCTGATCATTTCTGTGAAGAATAAGGGGGTAAAGATTACAACGCTGATTGCATAAACAATGGCAACTGCAGCAGCGCTCAAGTTTTCAAATGCAAATGTTTCGATGATTTTATGGTTACGCGCGTAAAGAATGAGCTCGACAAAGACAGGAGCAAAAATACTTTGCGGCTTGATGCAGATTGCAATTCCGGCAAGGGCGCCAACAAGAATGCGCTCAAAGGCACTCGGACTTATTTGTCGAGCGGGCAAGGAGCGCAAAAGTATCCATGGCAGGAACAGCAAGATGATGAAATGTTCACGCTCAGCAAAAAATGCAGCAGGAAAAAATAGGATTGCAAGCGCGATAGCTATGACTAGCAGGTGACGGAAACTTGATTGAAAAAGTCCATTGAGATGCAAATAGCGATTACACAGAAAGAGTGTCGCGGCACTCATGCCGAGTAAAGTTGAGTAAGTAACTGAAACAGCGTTTATCGATAGTGCTTTTGCGAATACGACAATGGGCACTATAATCCACATACCAAGTGGCGGGTTTACTTCTTTGATGTCTAAATAGAGCGTTTTACCGTCGAGCAGCAGTTCAGCCACATCAATAAACCAAGCGCAATCCTGAATGATATCTGATTGAAAACGCAGATAAGCTTGTGCCGCAATAAGTATCGCGACCGTGACAAGAAAAAATGCGCGTTGCATGGCTCGCTCGCAATCAGACTGATGGAGTATGTGTTATAAATACGCGTGTCTTGCTGATCCAGAAACTAAAAGCTGGAATGAAAGCAACCACGGGTATCATCGCGGTCCAAAGCGGTAAGTGCATCGTGTAGGTCACGAGATATACAATTGTTTGGTTCAAAGCAAAGCAACTGCTGCTCAGAACAACAAAGCGCGGTATGGTGTTTGCAAATTTTCCAACTTTTGAAAATGTCCAAAAATAATTTCCACAAAACGTGAACGCGGATGCAACCAGGAAAGCCAAGAAATTTGACTCTAATGCTGTGAAACCTGCAAAGCTATTGAACAACAGCGCAGAAACCACATGCAGCGCCGTGGCCCCTGCTCCGATTGTTGCAAACTTTGCGGCTTGCTTAAGAAGCCCGTGCATCAGGCGCGCTGCGCAACCGCCAGAAGCGAAACGCCCACCGGTATTGAAACGCGACCCACCCAATTGCTTTCAAAACCGAAAATCGATTTCAAGACAGAATTCACCGCTGGCGATGGCATTTTATCATCTGCGGTTTCTTTGATGTTCAAGGCTTGGCGCAAAAGACGAATGCCAGCAATCATCGGAAACAACAGTGTGTTGAAATAGCTGATGCGCACTGGCTTCAAGCCAGCCTGTACAAGCGCTTCATTCAAACTTGCTTTTGTATAACGACGATAGTGGTGATGAGTTTCGTCATGTTTACTCCACAGCCAAGGCATGGCGGGAACTGTCATCACCAAACGACCGCCTGGTGCCAATTGTTTGCCCAAACTGGCCAGGCTTTCAACGTCATGTTCCACATGTTCGATCACGTCGAATGCCACGACAACATCAAAGCTGCCCGGCTGATAAGGCACGTGATCGGGCAACATGCCGCTTTTTATATCCATTGGCACCTTGCCTTTAGCAATTACGCGCGCTTCATCGTCAAGTTCAAAAGCATCAAGCTTGCCAAACGACGACAGCATTTTCAAATTGCCGCCCGTACCGCAGCCCGCTTCCATCAAACGCAACTGCGCTTTTTTAGGCGCGAACTGCGAAATAACGCTTTTTAGGATCTTGCGGCGTGCCGTAAACCACCAGTGTTGACCTTCGAGTTGATCGAGGCGGTTGTAGACTGTTCTTTCCATTTTTCACTATCCCCTTGAAATTCAATCCCACGTGTTTCGCGCACCAAATAGAGCGGACGATTGCGCACTTCCGAATAAATACGACCCACATATTCACCCAAAATTCCTGTTGCCATGATGTTAAGCGAGCCTAAAAATAAAACGGCACTCATCATCGAAGCATAACCCGGCACGTCCACGCCCCAGATCATTGTGCGTGCTACAAGCCATGTGGCATAGAAACATGCAAACACGCCCATGGCACCGCCAAAATATGTCCAGATGCGCAACGGTACTGTTGATGAACCAGTAATGCCATCAATGGCGAAATTCCACAGTTTCCAGTAACGCCACTTGGTTGTTCCGGCGGCACGTGCTTCGCGGCGATATTCAATCCCGACCTGTTTAAAGCCAACCCAAGCGAACATGCCTTTCATAAAACGAGTTTTTTCGGGCATGTGCTTTACAGCTTCGACAACACGGCGGTCCATCAAGCGGAAATCACCAGTGTTATCTGGAATGCGCACCTCGGCAATCCAGTTATACATGCGGTAGAACAGGCCTGCGGTTAAGCGCTTGGTGGCGTCATCAGTATCCCTGAAGCCGCGGCGAGCATAAACCACATCATAACCTTCGCGCCACTTCTCGACCATTCTGGCAATCAGTTCTGGAGGATCCTGCAAATCTGCATCAATCGGCACAACGGCTTGGCCACGGCAATAATCTAGACCAGCGGACAATGCGGTATCCTTGCCGAAATTGCGCGAAAGACTAAGAACTTTAATGCGTGAATCTCTGGCGTGATGCTGCATGAGGCTTAACATCGTGCGATCTGAGCTGCCATCATCAACGCATACGATTTCATAATTGTCGGTAATTTTTTCCAGAACGGGCGTCAAACGATTGAAAAAAAGGTCGGTGCCTTCTTCTTCATTGTACATGGGAACAACGATCGACAAGAGCGGTGCAGGCTGATCGCTGGCGCGACGGCTGGGCAATGTCATTGTTAAACTCCACGTTACGCAATACTGACTGAGGGTGAATTTAGGGGGTGCCAGTTAAGATTTGGTGCAATGAAATGCTAAATGCCGAGCTAGATTGGTTAATTTTGAATAACCAAAATGCGTTGAAATAAACTCACCTGCGATGGTGATTGCGGCGCGGAGAGTTTGTCGTTAAGTTTTTGTTTAGAATTCGAAAATGGAATGAAATATGAAAACTTCGGCGCAGGTGGTGGTGATTGGTGGCGGTGTTGTGGGATGCTCGGTGCTGTATCATCTCACGAAAGCAGGTTGGAAAGATGTAGTGCTGGTTGAGCGCGATATTCTGACTTCCGGTTCCACTTGGCATGCCGCTGGTGGTTTTCACACACTCAATGGCGATCCGAATGTCGCGAAGTTGCAGGGTTACACCATTGGTCTTTACGATGAGCTGGAAAAGATTTCTGGCCAAGCTTGTGGGCTTCACCGTTCCGGCGGTTTAATTTTAGCCGACACCAAAGAGCGCATGGAATGGCTTAAAATGGCCCATGCCCGTGCGCGTTATCTGGGGCTTGAAACAGAAATGCTTTCAATGGCGGAGGCAAAGAAATTAAATCCCCTTCTGGAAGAGAAATATTTTGTCGGCGCTATGCTTGATGCAGCAGATGGCAATCTTGATCCTGAGGGCACGACGCACGCTTATGCCAAGTCTGCGCGTATTGGTGGTGCTGAGATTTATCAGGGCACGCGCGTTACTGATTTGCAGCACCGTGCCGATGGCAGCTGGGATGTGATTACCGAGAAGGGTAATATCCATGCCGAGCATGTGGTGAACTGTGGCGGCCTTTGGGCGCGTGAAGTGGGCCGGATGGTAGGCATTGAGCTTCCTGTGCTTGCCATGGAACATATGTATTTGGTGACCGACGAGATGCCAGAGGTGGTTGCATTCAACCAAGAACGGGGACATGAGCTTCCGCACATCATCGATTTTAAATCTGAAATTTATATGCGCCAAGAACGCTCAGGCCTCGTGCTCGGCACTTATGAACAAGATTGCAAGCCCTGGCAGCCAAAGCAGACTCCATGGGAATTTGGCCGCGAATTGTTGCAGCCTGATTTAGACCGGATCGCGCCTAATTTGGAGCTGGGATACAAGCATTTCCCTTCTCTCGCCAAAGTCGGCATCAAGCGTGTGATCAACGGGCCGTTTACCTTTACACCCGATGGCAATCCACTGGTGGGGCCGGTGCAAGGTGTTAAAAACTTCTGGTGTGCTTGCGGTGTTATGGCTGGCTTCAGCCAAGGCGGCGGGGTTGGCTTGGCGCTGTCACAATGGATGGTCAATGGCGATCCCGGCTTTGATGTTTGGGCTATGGATGTTGCGCGCTTTGGCGAATGGGCTACGCGTGCTTATACCAATGAGAAAGTGCGGGAGAATTATTCGCGCCGCTTCTCGATCAAGTTCCCCAATGAAGAATTGCCGGGCGCGCGACCGCATCAAACGACAGCACTTTATGATACGATGATTGCACAAGGCGCTGTTATGGGCGACAGCTGGGGACTGGAAACGCCGCTTTGGTTTGCACCCAAAGGCGTAGAGCCCAAGGATATTTTTTCATTCCGACGTTCAAATGATTTTGAACATGTGAAAGCCGAAGTTTTGGGTACCCGCAATGGCGTGGGTGTGACCGAGATTGCAAACTTTGCTAAGTATGCATTTAAAGGTTCGGGTGCGGAGGCGTTTCTTTCGAGGCTAATGACGAACAAGATGCCAAAGTTGGGCCGCATTGTTTTAACGCCGATGTTAAACCCGCAAGGCAAATTGATTGGTGACTTCACCATAGCCAAAGCTGGCGAAGAATTGTTTTACATGTGGGGTTCATCGCAAGCGCAGAAATATCATATGCGTTGGTTTGAGGCATATTTGCCGAGCGACGGAAGTGTGGTGATTGAACGGCTCGATATGAATTTGGTTGGCCTCTCAATTGCTGGCCCGAAGTCCCGCGCAGTATTGCAGGCGATGACCGATGCGGATGTTTCCAACGCGGCGTTCAAGTTTATGGATCATCGTTCCATGGATATTGGCAACACCCCCGCCCTGATCAACCGTGTGACTTATACGGGAGATCTTGGCTTTGAAATTTGGGTCAGGCCCGAATATCAACGTAGGCTTTATCATGCGATTATGCAGGCGGGCAAAGAGCACGGTATCATCAATTTCGGTATGCGGGCTTTGCTGTGTATGCGTTTGGAAAAAAACTTTCCGACTTGGTTTCGTGAGCTGCGCCCGATTTATGGAGGCTTCGAAGCAGGTATGGACCGGTTTATTGATCTGACAAAAAATGATTTCATTGGGCTTCAAGCCGCGCGCGAAGAAAAAGCCTCAGGCGGCAAGCTGCGCCGCGTTTCATTTGTAGTTCATGCGACAGATGCAGATGTGCTGGGTGATGAGCCGATTTGGCATAAGGGCAAAGTTGTGGGGTGGGTCACATCTGGCGGGTTTGCTCATTACCTGAACAAATCGATGGCGCAAGGTTATGTTCCTAAGGAGCTTGTTGGCGATGACGAGTTTGAGATCGAGATGATTGGTGAAATGAAGAAAGCGCACATCAACCATGAGCCATTGTTTGATCCGAAGGGTGAGCGGATGCGCGGCTAAATGATATAGTGAGGGGATGGCGACGCCCCCTCACCGATTCGAAGCGCTGGATAGCTGGCGCGGCATTTGCGCTTTAATGGTGGCGTTGTTGCATTTTGAAGCCTTCAGCCATTTGAAAGATTTGCCATTTTTCAACGATGCTTATCTGTTCGTCGATTTTTTCTTTGTGCTTTCAGGTTTTGTTATCGCTGCGAATTATCAGGAAAGATTGGCCAACGGGTTTGGCCTCAGCAAGTTTATGTTGCTACGGTTTGGTCGACTGTACCCTCTGTATTTTGTGATCTTGCTATCGCTATTTCTGCTTGAGTTATTTCAAGGCGTGAGTGTATTTTCCCGGCCTGATCGATCAGTGGCAAGTTTATTTGCAAATATTTTTCTATTACAAAGCTTTGGAACTTTTCACGCCCTGAGTTGGAATGCTCCGGGTTGGAGTATTGCAACGGAGTTCTGGACATGTTTGCTGTTTGCGATAGCTTGCACCCTGTGGCCCAAAAAACTCACTTTCATCGCTATAACCAGCGTGGCTCTATCACTCGGATTGATCGTCGCGCTGAGCAAATTTGGCATGAATGTTACCTATGACTACGGAATGCCTCGTTGCATCGCAGGTTTTTCAATCGGTGTATTAACATTTGCGATTTGGCAGAAAATATCTGGGTTTCAATTTGATGAGAGTTTAGCCTTCGTTTTAGAAGTCGCATGCATTTTATCTGTCGTCTTGTTCGTGGCCATTGCAAAGCAAGATCAGATTTCTATCCTAGCGCCGCTTCTCTTTGCTTTCGTCGTTTTGGTCTTTGCAGCAGAACGCGGGCCAATTTCGAAGTTACTGAGACTTTCACCTTTTCTATTTTTAGGCGCGTTGTCTTATTCTATCTACATCGTGCATTTGCTGGTCGAGACTGTTCTTGTCGATTTGATAAAGTATTTATCTATCAGCTATGATCTGGGCTTAATCTCTAAGTTCCAACGTGCGGATGAAGTTGTCGACATGCTTGGCCGAACACAAAGCCAAGGAGACATTTGGGTCCTTGCTTTGCTAATTTTGGTGATTGCTGTTTCTGCTGTGACATACCACTTCGTCGAAGTGCCATCACGCCGCTGGTTTAGAAAAATTGCTCAAACTGATCGACCATAAAAACCAATCTGGTCTTCTTTCGAAAATACCACGCCTGGGCGATCAAAATATGAGAAAACCGCAATGATGCGCTCGCGTTTGCCTTTAATTGTGCTCACTTTATGAGCTGTGTTTTTGCCACGAAACACATTGAGTGTTCCGGCTGAAAGCTTCAGTGTTTTCACCTGATCATCATCGCCGCGCAACAACTTAGCTACACCATCATAATTTTGATCGCCTTCGCTGCGCAAATCTGAGCGATATACAAAGTCACCGCCCTGTTCCGGCGCTTGCAAAAGCAAAGTGGTGGTGAATTCACTGCGGTCGAAATGCCAATTCAGCTGTTCGCCATCGCGGTAAGCCATAACATTGAGACGAGCCAATGGATCGCGCATTGGAAACAATGTTTCAATTTTCATAGTCGCTGCAAGGAAAACGATGAACGGCGGCCACTCATATATCCAAGCAGGGATGGAGCTCGGGATTTGGTCGTAGCAGACCGTATGATTGATCGTTTCTGTCATAGTGAGAGCAGGATGATCTGCGGCTATGCCGGGAATTTCTTTTTTGAAATAAATATTGTGACGGCGTGTGTGGACGAAAGAGAGCGTGTCGATCACGGGTTTGATCTCGGCCACAGCTTTGGTCAGCGCTACATTTTTAACGAAGCCTTCAAGATTGAACATGCCATCTTTTGCAAGATCGACTTGGCAATTTTCGACGAGGGCAAGCCATGGCGCCGATCCGGGCATGTCGAGCGGATAACGATCAAGGTCAAGAATTTCTTTCATGCGGAAAATTCTAGCGCTGCATCAGTTACGGCTTCCCACACACTTAAAGCAAAGGTGCGCATCGCGTAAATGTGAAAATCGTCCGCACCAAAGCAGTGGATGAGCGCTGGCGTGTGGTGGATAGCGGTTTGAACGAACATGTCAGCTTTGAATTGCTTCGGGTGGAAATCGATGGCGCATAGTTTGGCCAATACGACACGGGTGTTTTTGCCTTGCAGCGCAATTCGTGTGCGGCTGGATGACAATGGAGTTGAAATGCATGCTTCAGCTTCGATGGGTTCACCAATCAGCCAAATCTGCGCAGGATTGGTTCGCAGTTGAATGCGACCATCATGTTCGAGAATAACACCGACACGCGCTGGAATTTTGCCAAGTGCTTTCTTCAACTCCTTTTCAGCACCTGCATATTGTGTAAGTGCAAAATCAGGCGATTCAGATATACTCAGGTCGTTGCCATTGAAAGATACGGCGCTCGCTAACGCGGAAATGCGCTTAAGCATGGAGGCGTTCTCCCTGCTTATCGATAAAGTGTGGAGAGACGATGCGGGCTTTTACGTTTTCGTTTTTCAGCGGAAAGGCACAGATTATCTCTTTGCCTTCATGTTTCATGCCCCCATTGTAGAGCGCTAAGGCAATATATTTGTTCAGCTCCGTCGACCATGTAACCGATGTGATATAACCGCGGCCATGACCTTTGATTTCATCAGTTGCGGCAAATAGAATTGCGCCGCCGCGCAACTTCGCACCGTCTTCCATACATTCAATGCCCACGAGGCTCCAGCGTTCAGGCGCTTGGCAGTCTTCACGAAAGCGCAGTTCTTTGCCGATGTAAGCTTTATCTTTGCCAGCCATTTTGCCAAGGCCCAGATCATCGAGCGTATTACGATGGTCAAGATCAGCACCCGCGACGTGGCCTTTCTCAATGCGCAATGATGCAAGTGCTTCAAGGCCATATGGTTTGATGCCAAGTGGCGCGGCGGCGTTCAAAATATGTTCCCATAACGCTGTGGTATAGTCAGCAGAACAATGAACTTCGTAAGCTAGCTCACCCGAGAAAGAAAGACGAAGGACGCGCACTCCAACACCTTCGAACTTAAAATCCATCACGCCCAAGTAAGGTAACGCTTCGTTGGTGATGTCGATTTCAGGGAAGGCCAATTGCAAGGCGCGGCGCGAGTTTGGTCCTGAGACCGCCATTCCACCCCATTGATCAGTGAGCGACGTGACATGCACATCCAAGTCCGTCCAATGCATTTGCAGCAGATATTCAAGCCAGCTCATAACTTCGCCTGCTTGCGCTGTTGTTGTGGTCATATAGAATTGCGTGTCGTTGATGCGCGATGTTGTGCCGTCATCCAGCACCACGCCATCATCGTTTAGCATCACACCATAACGGGCGCGTCCAACAGGCAGTTTAGCAAAGCCGTTAACGTAAACACGGTTCAGAAATTCAGCGGCGTCCGGCCCCTGCACGTCAATTTTGCCAAGCGTTGAAACGTCAGCAATACCAACATTCTGGCGCACCAATTCCATTTCTTTGATGTATGCAGCCTCAGGTGTGTTGCCTGCCCAATTATAATACCACGCGCGCATCCACAGACCAGCTTCAATAAAAGTTGCGCCGTTGTTAACGTGCCAATCGTGCAAGGGTGAAAGACGCTTCGGACGGAAATGGGCCGCAACGGTTCGACCAGCAATTGCGCCCACAGTTATCGGCGAATATGGCGGTCGGAAAGTTGTTGTTCCAGCTTGCGACATAGCGAGCCCGCGCAAATCCGCCATCATAGCAAGCGCATTTATATTTGATGTTTTACCTTGGTCTGTGCCCATGCCCAATGTGGTGTAGCGCTTTAAATGTTCAACGCTGAGATAACCTTCTTGATGTGCGCCTCTGATGTCTTTCACTGTCACATCATTTTGGAAATCAACGAACGCGTATTTTTCGTTCGCCTTTTCCGCGGCATTCCAAATCGGTTGAATTGAATATTTGCGGTCCTCACGAATTGCGGGGAGATCAAGCTCTTTGATTTTTTTGCACTCTGGCAAAGCTGCCCGGGCTGCTACTTCACCTTCGCGAATTGCAGCGAGCAAACCGAACGTGCCTTTAACTGCCCCTGCTCCGAAATGCGATTTTGCAAAGCCACCGGGAATAAAGGCCGCAATCTTCTCATCGAATTTGGGTTTGATACCACCATGCGATGTGAGATGCACTGCGGGGCTCCAGCCGCCAGACATTCCCAACACATCGCACTCGATTGTAACTGCATGTCTTCCGCTCAAACGCACGGCGCGCATTTGTTTTTCGCCCACCACATCAGAGATTCCACAGCTGGGGAATATAGCGATGCCGAGCTGCGCTGCTTTAGCGAGCAAATCTCCAGATAAGGCACTGCGATGTTCAGCAACGGTCACAGCCACATCATGTTCGGCTAGATCAAACGCTGTGGCATAAGCACTATCGTTGTTGGTGACTATTACAGCGCGTTTCTTGGGAGCCACGCTGAAGCGATTGAGATAGGTGCGCAAAGCCGATGCCAGCATCACGCCGGGGCGATCATTGTTAGCAAACACCAGTGGACGTTCAATTGCGCCAGTTGCCATGATAATCGTCCGTGCGCGGAGTTGTTCGGTGATCATCAATGCCGAATGGCTTTCTGGTGTATGGTTTAGCACCACCAAATTATCGTCATAAATACCCTGCGCGGTAGTGCGTTTCAAAAGCCGCACTTCAGACGATTTTTCAAGCTCCGCAATTTGGGTTTTGCGCCAGCGTTCGAGCTCTTCACTGCCCGACGACAAAATACTACCACCGAATTCAAAATCTTGCTCGGCGAGAACGACACGTGCGCCAGTCCGCGCAGCTGTAACCGCAGCAGCGAGGCCAGCAGGGCCGGAGCCGATGACAAGAACATCACAAAACATGTAACGCATATCATAACGCGCCGTATCAAGGTCAG
Source organism: Hyphomicrobiales bacterium (assembly GCA_025359045.1). GTDB lineage: Bacteria > Pseudomonadota > Alphaproteobacteria > Rhizobiales > Aestuariivirgaceae > Aestuariivirga. The sequence continues at coordinate 38,817 of JANYHN010000032.1, forward strand.
GTAGAGCAGCGCCAAGGCCTGCTGCTTTACGTATGATAGGCTCATACATCATCCAAGATTTTTTAAATGGACCCATAAAAGTCTTATAATAAAAACCTGCGCCAAACAGGGGCGAGAGCAACTGGTTCACAGCCATGAGGTCGAAATTCAGAGACGGCCAAGCGTTTTGGCTCTTTGCGGTGATGCCAGATTTGAGTTCAGCAGTGGTGCTTATGGTATTGGGTTCCGTGCGTCCACCAATACCAGTCGTGAACAGTGCGTTCGGCTCTTCAATGCCCGCCCCTATTATTCCGCGCGGGCGGTGATATTTAAAACTTCGGCCTAGCAGAGTTTTGCCATTGGCTAGCAGGGCAGACGCCAAAGTGTCGCCCGCAAAACCATTGGTCATTTTTCCGTCAAATTGAAATGAGATCAACTTGGTGCGATCGATATGCGATTGTTTATCGATGCGTTTGAAGGCAGTCACTTCTCGCCTCCGATGATTTCGTTTGTCGCAGTGTTACGATTCAATTTGAACCATTGGCGACACCCATAGACATGTTGCCAATACTCAAGGTGTGGACCTTTGGGATTATCAAACACGAATTTATAGTCATGCCATTGTTTCAAGTCGCCAGTATCATGAGTGGGGCGCATCTTGGATGCATCACCACCATAGCGGAATTCTGCTACATCTCTTTCACCACAATGGGGGCATGGAACTCTCATTGCTTATAAGCCCAATTTCCAATGCCATATTCATCAAGCTCTTTGCCCTTTTCAAAGCGATCAAGCGAGAAGCATTTGTTGAGTTCATGTTCCTGATCATTGGCAATCATGTAAGCGAATGTGGTACCAGATGCAGGTGTGGCCTTAAAGCCTTGATAGCACCAGCCACCATTCAAATAGAGCCCGTCGATTGGTGTTTTGCAAATGAAGGGTGAGCCATCAGGTGTCATATCTTGAATGCCGCCCCAATGCCTGAGAAGGCGCATACGCGACATAAAGGGCAGCAACGTGGTCGCACTTTCCATCACGTTTTGAATGCGGTGAAATTGGCCACGCTGCGTATAAGTATTGAACCCATCAATATGCCCGCCAAACACTATGCCGCCCTTGTCAGACTGGGAAAGATAAAACAGCTCCGCACCCCAAGACACAACGTGATGAACGATAGGCTTTACAGGTTCGGTGACAAATGCTTGCAAGATGTGGCTTTCGACAGGCAGCCTGAGACCCGCCATCTTAGCTACATGTGACGTGTGGCCTGCAACAGCAATACCCACCTTGCTCGACAAAATTTTTCCGCGCGAGGTTTCGACGCCGACCACTTTATCGCCGTCTTTCAAAATCGCGCTCACTTCACAATTTTCAATAATATGCACGCCCAGTTGCGAAGCCGCGCGCGCATAACCCCAAGCCACGGCATCGTGGCGCACGGTGCCAGCACGCGGTTGATGAATGGCGCCATGGACGGGAAAGCGCGCCTCTTTCGAATAATCGAGATACGGCAATTCCTTCATTACTTCATTACGATCCATAAGTTCGGCATCAATGCCGTTAAGGCGCATGATGTTGCCGCGTCTCGCGAATGCATCTACCTGCCCTGGCGACACGGCTAAAATCATTTGCCCACGATGCGAAACCATGCAGTTGAAATTCAGTTCGTGAGAAAGGCCTTCCCACAGTTGCATGGATTTCTCGAAGAACGCCGTATTGCCACCAATCATATAATTCGAGCGTATCAGGGTCGTATTGCGACCCACATTTCCAGAGCCGATATATGATTTTTCGAGAACGGCAATATTCTTAATGCCATGGTTTTTGGCCAAATAATAAGCCGTGGCCAGCCCATGACCGCCGCCGCCGATGATGATCACATCATATGAAGATTTGGGCTCTGGCTTTTCCCAAGCTTCTGGCCATGGCTCAGACGGCCGCAACGCATGCTTTACCAGCGAGAATATGGAATAGCCTTTTGCCATTATGGCTTAATATCTGAAATTATTGGCCATTCAAGCGCCAGATTTTTCACCAGTGCGACCGCGCTCAGCCCATTCCATCGACGCCCACATCAATACGCCGAGAGTTAAGAAGGCGATCGAGATTGGATAAAGCGTGCCATCATACATCCGACCGGCTCCTCCACCTAAAACAACTGCCATAAGCGATGAGATAAATCCAGAAATCGCTGCCGCCATGCCTGCATTCTTGCCCATAGGTTCCAAGGCCAACGCATTTATGTTGCCAAAAGTAAGGCCGCTGAAGAAGAAAGACCAAGGCAATAGCATGCCCAGTAACAATAGTGGCGGGTGTCCTGAAAAGATCACACAGGCAATCATCATGATGGACCAAACGAGCAGAAAGCCGCGCACCGCCCATTTTGATATACTCCTCATGCCAAATTTCTTCACATAATATCCATTGAAAACCATCGCTATAGCAATCGCTATTGCTAGTCCGCCGAACCACAAGGCAAACTTGTCACCTTGCTCATACTGATCGGCGAATATTTGTTGCGATGTGCCTAGGTAACATGTGAACGCTGCGAAAATGAATCCGGCCGCTAACGTATAACCCAAGCAAACACGGTTGTTCATTACTAAAAGTGCACTGGCCCACAGTTCTCGTGGAGAAAACTCGTGCCGGTTTTCCGGAGCTAATGTTTCGGATTGACGCAAGCCCAGCCAAAGACCCGCAATAATGGAAGCGACAACAAATCCCGTAAATATATAACGCCAGGACGCAACATAAAGAACAAGTTGCCCAATACTCGGCGCCAAAATTGGCACGAGCATAAAGACTGACATTACAAAACTCATGATGCGGGCCATGTCTGCGCCCTTGGCGCCATCGCGCACCATGGCCGTTGAAACCACGCGCGGCGAAGCGCCACCAAAGCCTTGTAAGATGCGTCCCAAAATCATCATCGTGTAGTTGGTTGAAGCCATGCAGGTGAGTGCGCCTAATGCATAAAGCACCAAGCCAATATAAATAATTGGCTTTCGTCCAAATGAATCTGAAAGCGGTCCAAAAATCAACTGCCCGAATGTCAATCCAACAAAAAATCCAAGCACAATAAATTGACGGTCATTTGGATTGGCAGCACCAAGTTGGGTGGCGATTTGGCCTACCGCGGGCAGCATCGTATCAATCGACATGGCCATCAATGCGGTTAAGAATGCGATCAACGCGATGAATTCAACAGGACGAGTGTTTTGCATGGATGTTATTTTATAAAACTCTTATTTGATGAAGCGCATGGCGCGCATAACGTCGAAGAAATTATCCGTCTCAATACGGTTGGTACGGTTGCCGATGTGTTTCACGCCGGGATAGAAGCTTTTCTCATAGGCTAAATCTGGCGTCATGTAAGTAATGTCCAAAATGCATTTAGCCAACGGGGTAATGAGGCATTGCTTTAAATCTCCCAATAGTGATTTTTCCACACCGTTCATAATTGCCTCTTGGGCGGCCGCGGGCGACATGGATATAGTTGATGCACCCTTGCCCGCTTTGACCGACACATAAGAGATATTGGTATTTGCGGCCTTTACTTCTTGCATCAGGCCCTTATCGCCGCTTACCAAAACTGTGGGCACGCCAAAGGTGGCTGCGGCGTTAGAAAACAGCGTGAACTCGGAAGCGGGCTTGCCGTTCAGCACAACCGAATGCGTGCGCGTATTCATGGTGTGGGCTAAATTGTTTTCTTCTGAGCCAACGCCCGAATGCCAGCCAATCATAATCAGTGCATCAAAGCTTTGGTCTAATTCTTGGATCATGCTGTAGGGATGGCCAGACCAGCCGCGGATAATGTTGCATTCTTTGGGCAACATGGTGGTGATTAAGTTGCGGCCTGAATCATGGGCATCCTTAATCCAAATCTCTGTAGCCCCCGCAGCGCGCGCGCCCTCGACAGCAGCGATGGTTTCGCGTGTCATAATTTCGCGGAATTCATGCCAGTCGGGGTGGTTTTTCTCAGCCTCGTCCCAGTGGGTGATCCCGGCCACGCCCTCAATATCAACACTGATGTATATTTTCATTTTTGCTACATTAGTTGGCATGATCATCGATTCCAATAGCCGCTCTGTGCAACTCGACCCGCGTAACACGCAGTTCTACGAAGACCCCTACCCCTATTATCGCCTAATACGGGAGCAAGTTCCGGTATTTAGATGGGAAGAATATGGCCACTGGTGTTTTGCCCGCCATGAAGATGTGAATGCACTCTTGCGCGACCGCCGCTTTGGTCGCCAGATTTTGCATGTGGCTTCGCGAGAGGAATTGGGCTGGGCAGAACCACCCGAACATATCGCAGGTTTCACAGCCCATGAAAAACATTCTCTATTGGAGCTTGAGCCGCCCGTGCACTCAAGGCTGCGCGGCCTCATCAACCGTGCATTTCTCACGCGGCAGGTAGAGCGATTGCGCCCGATAATTACGAATCTTTCCAATCTCTTGATTGATAGTTTTGAAGCAAAAGGTGAGGTGGATTTGCTGGCTGCTTATGCAACACCCATTCCGGTTATCGTCATATGCGAATTGCTGGGCGCGCCTGTCGAAATGGCCGATCAGTTTCTAAAATGGTCTCACAATCACGTGGCCATGTATATGGCCAAGCGCGACCGCGCGATTGAAGACGCGGCGGTAAAAGCGGTTCTCGAATTTAGTAATTATATGCGCGGCCTCATCTCCGAGCGGCGCCGCTGTCCAAAAGACGATTTGCTTTCTGAATTGGTGAAGGCCGAAACCGAAGGGCAAAAACTTTCCGAAGATGAGTTGGTGACAACCGCCATTTTAATTTTAAACGCGGGCCATGAAGCCACGGTGCATTCGATCGGCAATGGCGTGAAGGCAATGTTGGAGCGGGGCCTGTCCGGTCCGATCACCGAAGGCCTGATCGAAGAAGTCCTTCGCTTTGAGGCGCCACTGCATATGTTTACGCGTTATGCTCTGGAAGATTTGGAATATGCGGGTGTCCATTTGAAAAAGGGAGAAACCGTAGGCCTAATGTTAGGCGCCGCCAACCGCGACCCGGCCCAATTTCCATATCCCGATATATTCAACGCCTCACGCACTGCCAACCCGCATGTGAGCTTCGGCGCAGGCATCCACTTTTGTGTTGGAGCGCCTTTGGCAAGGCTTGAGATGTTGATAGCGTTTGAAGTGCTTTTTGCACGGCTGCCGCAGTTAAGGTTGGTCGGAAATCCAAAATACAAAGATGTTTATCATTTTCATGGGTTGGAGGAGTTGCGGGTGCAATTTTAATGTGTGTGACTTCTGTCACCAATGCGTCATGTGGGTAGTTTAAAATTTAAGGGAGTGGGAACAGTTTTTCACGCTATTTAAATTCATTGGAGGTCTGTTATGTCATTGTTTCGTTCAATTGTTTTATCCGCCACAATTATGAGCTCGGGTTCCACAGTGTTTGCCGCCGGAACTATTGAATTTTCTCCTGTTGCAGCGCCAACTGAAGATGCCGCCAAGCGGATTGTGACTGTTTCTCAAACGGTCAAAATCGATGGCGCTGAACATGCCATCACATGGAATACCATTGCGCGTTCTGGCCAAAAAATAGGCGACGGAGTTTTTGGATCGGTTGTGAATGCCAGCGGTTCGGCCATTTATGACAAGAATGGCAAACCTGCTATTTCGGACGCTGCTGATTTCACATCGATTTTGCCCATTGGAGGTAAGCTATTTTCGGTGACGCATTTTGAGGCCCGCCCAGCTGCCATGTATTTAAGCGAGCTTGCGCAGGACAAAGACGGCAGGTTGACCAGTGTCTCTACACGCTCAATAGATTTTTCGTCAATCGGTGGTTTGTGGAACCCTTGTGCGGGTTCAGTTACACCATGGAACTCGCATTTAGGCTCGGAGGAATATCCGCCAGATGCACGCTCAGTTGAAGCTGCTGTCACTTATGCTGATCTCGATAAGGAAATGCTGGAGATGGCTGAATATTTTGGCGTGAACACCGCATTAGCTCCAATTGCAGCCTTTAAAGCGGCGTTTCAGCCTTATAAATATGGCTTTCCCGTTGAAGTCACAGTTAGCGACAAGGGCGAAACTGCCGTTGCCAAACATTATGCAATGGGTCGCGTGGCCGTTGAATTAGCCACTATTATGCCAGATAAAAAAACCGCCTATATTTCTGATGATGGCCTGAACACTGGCTTTTATCGTTTTGTAGCCGACGTAGAGGGCGATCTGACCTCAGGCCAGCTTTTTGCTGCCAAATGGACGCAAACTTCGGCTGAAGGTGGGGGAAATGCTGATATTTCTTGGGTCGATTTGGGCCACGCCAATGATGCTGAAATATCAACAGCTTTGAAATTCGGAATTAAATTTTCAGATATGTTTGATTCTACTAAATTTAAAGACGATGGAAGTTGCCCCGATGGTTTCATGTCCACAAATGCTGAAGGTCGTTCTGAATGCCTGAAAGTTAAGAAAGGTATGGAGGCTTTTGCTTCTCGCCTTGAAACCCGCCGCTATGCTTCAATGCTGGGTGCCACCACTGAGTTTCGCAAGATGGAAGGCCAAGCTTTCGACAATGAAGGCAAGCGCCTGTTTCTTTCAATGACAGAAATTTCAAATGGCATGGAAGATAACATTAAGGATGGCAAATTTGATAAGGGCGGCCGCAATGATGTAAAACTGGCCAAGAACCCATGTGGTGCCGTCTATGAGTTGCCGATGGACGCCAGCTACACAATCACCTCTGCGCGGTCCTTCATCGCCGGCAAACCAACGGAATATAAGGATGGCGCCTATAGGGGTCAAACCTGTGACATTGACGGCATTGCAAACCCCGACAATCTCACCTTCATTCCGGGCTATAACACGCTGATCATTGGTGAAGACTCCAGCACAGGCCACCAGAACGACGCCACATGGTCTGTCAACGCTGAAACCAAGGCGATGACCCGTATCACCACAACACCATATGGTGCCGAGAACACTTCTGTAGATTGGTATCCAGATATCAATGGCTATGCATATCTCATGACTGTGGTGCAGCATCCTTATGGTGAGTCTGACGAAGACAAACTGCAAAACCCAGATGATGCGAGAGCTTATGTCGGCTATATCGGCCCATTTCCCGCGTTTAAAAAACAGGCATCGGCGCAGTAGTCTGATTCAGGGTTAAATCGTAAAGCCGCCTTATGGAAATGGGGCGGCTTTTTCACAATTAAAATGATGGGCATGGTTTTCAGGAAGGTCGTTTCCTGCCTAAGCTTTGACGTTTGTTGCCGCCTGCAAGCGATTTGTTGAGACTACACAGAGATAAGTGAAATTTTCTCAACAAAGGCCATTCTATGACTGACGATGTTCAACATGCTCCAACTGGTCGCCGTGCGCGCGGAGGGGCCGATGCTCGGCGGGCTATGCGGGGTTCGATTGAAGTTAAGCAAGCGGGTTATATTCGGCGCAAGATGAAGCCCTATGAACCGTTCACAGACGAACAGCTTGAGTTGATTGAACACAATGCCGAAACAGTACTGCATGAAACCGGCATTGATTTTTATGATGATCTTGAAGCAGTACAAATGTGGAGAGATGCGGGGGCTGACGCAAAGCTTTCTGAAACTGATCCATTGCGTTACCGTATCCGTTTTCCGCGCGGCCTCGTGCGGTCACTGATTAAAACAGCGCCGCGTGAATATGTGCAGTATGCGCGCAACCCCGCCAATAATGTGGTGATCGGTGGGAACAACACCGTGTTTGCACCTGTGTACGGCCCTCCCTTCATTCGCAATCTTGATGAAGGCCGCCGCTATGCCACAATTGAGGATTTTCGCAATTTTGCCAAGCTGGTTTATATGTCGCCATCTTTGCATCACGCGGGTGGCACCTTATGCGAGCCTGTGGATATTCCTGTGGCCAAGCGCCATTTGGATATGATTTACACTCATATTAAGTATTCCGATAAGCCTTTCATGGCCTCGGTGACGGCGGGCGAACGCTCAGATGATTCCGTCAAAATGGCAGAGATGGTTTTCGGCAAAGATTTTGTTGACCAGAATTGCGTGATGACATCATTGATCAACGCAAATTCCCCCATGGTGTGGGACGGGGTTATGTTAGGGGCGCTTAAAGTTTTGGCCCGGGCCAATCAGGCTTGCGTGATTTCGCCATTTATCGTGGCGGGTGCCATGTCCCCCGTCACATCAGTTGGCACACTCACGCAGATTTTGGCTGAAGCGTCTGTGGGCATCGCGTTTACGCAATTATGCCGAAAGGGTGCGCCCGTCGTTTTTGGAACATTTGCATCTTCAATGTCGATGCAATCAGGTGCGCCAACTTTTGGTACGCCGGAACCTGCACTGGTTTTGTTTGGCGCAGCGCAACTCGCTCGGCGCATGGGTGTGCCGTTCCGTTCAGGCGGTGCGTTGTGCGGTTCGAAAGTACCGGATGCACAAGCCGCATATGAAAGCGCCAACACATTGTGGCCCACGCTGATGGGGGGTGTGAATTTCTGTTTACATTCGGCTGGCTGGCTGGAAGGCGGGCTTTCTTCTGGTTATGAAAAGCTGATTATGGACGCTGATCAATTGACTATGTTCCAAGCATTCGCTGAAGGTTTGGATTTTTCGGAAAATGGCCAAGCGATGGATGCAATCCGTGAAGTAGGACCTGGTGCACATTATCTTGGCTGCAACCATACCCAGAAGAATTTTGAAAATGCCTTTTGGCGTTCAAGCTTGGCCGATAACAACTCATTTGAGCAATGGCAAGAAGATGGCCAGAAAGATATTGTGGTGCGTGCCAATGCCAAGTGGAAGCAGATGCTGAACGACTACGTCGCCCCGCCGTTGGACGAAAGCATTGATGAACAGCTGCAAGCCTTTATGGCAAAGCGCAAAGAGGTATTGCCGGATAATGTGAGTTAATCTACGGGATTAACGTCCGGTTTTTTATCTGTCAGTGCAAACAGCATCACACCTGCAATCACCATAGCAGCACCAATAGCATCGTAGACCGTGAATTGCTCACCCAAGATCCATACAGCCAGTGATATGGTGATCAATGGCGAGATCGTTGCAATCATTGATGTCGATTGCGGGCTGATGCGGGCGAGACCTGCATTGACGAGGAATGACGGCATTACGGTTGCAAATATCGCGGTGCCTGCCGCCAACCAGAAAAACCGCGGACTAGATGAAAAATCAAAGCTTCGACTGACAATCACATAATGCGCTATGCAAGCTACAGCTGAACCCGTCAATGCAATAGATGTGAACAGTGCGCTTCCCATTGCGGTGATAAATCCCTTGGCCAGCAATTGATAAAGCGCGAAGGTTACAGCACAACCCAAAACCAAAACCGTGCCTATGATCACATTACTGCCACCTGCCGGCAATGCTGAAAGGAAAACGACACAGAGGCCAGCATAGGTAATTGCAGCGGCCAACACGCTCATCCATGTAATACGCGATTTGAAAAACATCCAACCTAAGAACATCACGAAGATTGGATAAGTGAAAAGAACCAGCCGCTCGAGCTGGGCCGTTATATAGGTTAGCCCTTCAAAATCGAGCAATGAGGAAATGTAATAACCGATAAAGCCTGTCGCAAGCGCTTGACATGTGAGCTTCAGGCTTGGCAATGCCTTGCCATCCCGTTTCATCTGGTAAACCGTGTAAAGGCCAACGGCCAAAAAGAGCGGCAGCGCCACAACATTGCGCAACGCCAACATCAGAGCCGGATTGACCTGATCCAGATAGGCCAGCTTGATAAAAATCGCTTTGGTGGAAAAGAGAGCAGCCCCCGCTGCAGCGAAGGCATAGCCCAAAAGACGAGATTGGTTCATCGGATGCTATCTACACGTCGGCCTTTGATTTGTCGCGGGGTAGCCCATGCAAGTTCGACATAGTTCAAATCCATATTCGCTAGGGCTAACTCAGATCTGCATTGCTGATTTCTTTTAGTAGTTTCATCTTGATTGCAGCAGCGTAGGCTTCATAATTTTCAGCTTTGATTACAAAATGGCCATCGCCTCCAGTCACTTCGGTTTGCAGATATGCGGTTAAATCTCGCGCTTCATTTTCGATTCCTAACCCGTTTATCGTAATACCATCAGCGATTAATTTCATACGCACCTTTGGAATTTTATCGCCGATATTTGCATAGCCATCTGTTGAAACATCAACCACACGGCGCAGGCTGGCTGGCGCGCTGTCCAGCAGGCTTTCCGCAAATAGCAAGGCCGAACCCGTCGCCGTACTGCCACGGTATAAGTCTCTGGGTGCTCGCAGAAAGACTTCGGCAATTTCTCGGCCATCAGCCACAGTCGCAAACAATCGCCAAGGCACAATAACATATTGAACATCCTCGTCCGACCAGAGAAAAGCTGAAATGGCGATCTTCTTTTGGGGGCCTCTCGTTACCGCTTCCAAAACTTGAGGATCAAGGAAAGCTTGGCCAGTTCCGCGCATTTGCAACTGATATTCAGTTGGGTCAACGCTGTAAGAACAATCAATAGCCAGCACCAAAGCGAGGTCGACTTTTGTCTTCGCAATTAAAACACGCGGCAGACATGCGACACCAAAAATTGATAACAACGAACGACGTGTACATCCCATCCCCAAAGCGTATGGCAAAGCAATTCTGCTCGCAAGCCATCCCTTGACGTAAGCGCTATATCGGGCCAGATATAGGGCATGTCCACTTCCCTGATTGATCCATTTGGCCGCCATGTTAGTTATCTCCGCGTTTCGGTGACGGATCGCTGTGATTTCCGTTGTGTCTACTGCATGGCCGAAAACATGACATTTTTGCCACGCCAAGATTTGTTGACGCTGGAAGAGTTAGACCGGGTTTGCTCGGCGTTTATTGCCCAAGGTGTTCGGAAATTGCGGTTGACGGGTGGTGAGCCCTTGGTGCGCAAGGGCATTATGACATTGGTGGAAAGCCTCTCGCGCCATTTGAAATCGGGCGCATTGGAAGAACTGACGCTGACCACCAATGGCAGCCAGCTTGCTAAATACGCCAAGGAATTGGCGCAGCATGGTGTGAAGCGGATCAATGTTTCAGTCGATACGCTGGACGAGAAAAAGTTCCGTGAGATTACGCGATGGGGTGAGTTGCCAAAAGTACTTGACGGCATAAAAGCTGCGCAAGATGCGGGTATCCACGTGAAGATCAATGCGGTGGCTTTGAAAGGCGTGAATGAACATGAAATCCCTTCCATGGTGCGTTGGTGCCATGAACAAAAAACAGACCTGACTTTGATCGAGACAATGCCTTTGGGCGATATTGATGGCGATCGCACTGATCAATATTTACCGCTTTCTGTGGTTCGTGCACAATTGATGGATCAGTTCACGCTTGAAGACATTCCCTATAAAACAGGCGGTCCGGCGCGATATGTTCACGTGAAAGAAACTGGCGGACGCATTGGCTTCATCACGCCGCTTACACATAATTTCTGCGAAAGCTGCAACCGCGTACGGCTGACCTGCACAGGCACATTGTTTATGTGCTTAGGCCAAGAAGATGCGGCTGATTTGCGCAAACCGCTTCGCGCCTCAGAAGGCGACGGGCTTCTGAGCCAAGCTATTTTGGAAGCTATATCGCGCAAACCAAAGGGTCATGATTTTATTATTGATCGCAACCACAATAAACCAGCTTTGTCACGTCACATGAGTGTGACGGGTGGGTGAATAATCCAGCTTGCTGAAGCGTACGTTTAGAATTGATTAATTCAGTAATTTGGAAGCCCTATGAAAGCTCAACTCTTAAGTCTTGCAACCGCCGTTCCACCTCACATATTTGAAACCCGCGCCATCGCCGAGCAAGCGGCCAAGACGTTTAGCAGCATGGGCAATGCACTAAGCAGGTTGCTGCCAATCTATATGCATAGCGAAATTGAAACGCGCCATTCCGTCTGCCCTATGGAATGGTTTCTGGAACCGCGCGGCTGGCCCGAACGCACTGCGAAATTTATGGAAGGTGCAAAGGCGCTGTTCAGGGAGGCGGCGACGAAGGCTTTGGTTGAGGCCAATTTGAAAGCTAGCGACATTGATGCCATTGTTACAGTTTCATCGACTGGAATCGCAACCCCTTCTATCGAAGCACATATGTTGGTGGAGATGGGGTTTCGGGATGATGTTCAGCGTGTGCCAGTGTTTGGCCTCGGCTGTGCGGGCGGCATGTCTGGCTTGTCATTAGCCGCACGTTTGGCAGTTGCACAACCGGGCAAAAATATTTTGATCGTAGTGATTGAGATTTGCACTTTGGCTTTTCGATTAGATGAAATGACCAAAGCTAATATTGTGGCAACGGCAATTTTCGCGGATGGTGCTGCGGCCGCTGTATTGCGTGCGGGCAAAACACAAAGCCTTGGGGCCATTGAATTTGCAGGCGAACACACTTGGCCGAACACAATTGATGTTATGGGGTGGCGGGTTGATACCGAAGGATTTGGAGCGATCTTTTCTCGCGATATTCCTGATCTCACCTCTAAAGACTTGCGCCCCGCCGCAGACGCGTTTTTAGCGCGGCATGATTTGACCGTTGCGGACATGGATGAGTTCAGTTTCCATCCCGGTGGTGCAAAAGTCATTGCAAATTTGGAGCCCGCCTTTGGATTGGAAACAGGCAAGCTTCGAAATGAACGCGCCATCCTCAAAAAGTTTGGCAATATGTCCGCGCCAACGGTTTTGTTTGTTCTAAAAGAAGCGCTGAAACAGAAGTCTTCTGGCCGACGTTTTCTTGGCGCACTCGGTCCGGGATTCACGGCCAGCTTCATGACCATGGTGCATGAATGAACTGGACCATTGTTATATTGGCTTTAGTTACCTTGCAGCGTTTGGGCGAATTGGCCTTGGCAAAGCGCAACACGGCAAAGCTTTTGGCATCTGGTGGTTATGAAATTGGCGCCGCCCATTATCCCATCATTGTTGCCTTTCATTCTGCTTGGATACTGGGGCTGTGGTGGTTTGCCCCTTCTCAAACCGTAAATTGGATTTTGATCGGGGTGTTTGCGGTTTTGCAGGCCTTACGCGCTTGGGTCATCGCCACGCTTGGCTCGCGCTGGACGACACGCATCATTCGCGTCCCGGGTGAGACGCTGGTGGCGCGTGGGCCGTTTCGATTTCTAAATCATCCTAACTATGCGGTGGTGGTTGCCGAAATATTCGTTTTGCCGCTGGCATTCGGCTTGGTCTTGTTTTCAATTATCGGTGGATTGATCAATATTGCGATTCTCGCATGGCGCATCCGCATTGAGAATGCGGCGCTTGCACCCGTGCGACACTAATTGGTATGTTTCATATTCGCCATATCATCGACTTTTCCGACGATGGCATCGACTGAAACTTTACCCGCCTTTTTGAATGTCAATTCCAGCGGCACATGATCGCCAGTTTTTAGGGGGGCCCTCAAGTCGGTCAACATGATATGCATTTGGCCTGGCATTATATCAACCGTTGCACCAGCAGGAATCTCTACTTGATCCAACATTTCCATTTTCATCACACCATTTTGATCTTTGGATTTATGCAGCATAGCACTAGCGGCAACTGGGGAAGAAATAGCAATCAGTTGATCACTCTCCTTACCCATGTTCATGATGGACAAATAAGCCGCGCCTGTTTTGCTCGCCGAGGTCAGCGATGGAGCAACAATAGGGTTCATAATCATGATGTCTTGTGCGCCAGCCCGCTGGCCTAAAAGCACATTCATGACGATTGCAATAAAAAAAACAAAGCTCCTCATATCCAGAGTTTTTCACGAACCTCCCAATTCCGCAAGGGAGCGTGACAATTGATACATATGCGGCCAGACATCTTATTTTCCGTCGACTTGGCACTTTTGTTCAAAGATATTTCGCGCCATTTAACGTTCAGAGAGGAAAATCATGACCCAAGCTCCAACTGAACGCACCCGTGTGAAGCGCCTGAATAAGCGCGCTCATTATGATGAGGCGACGATCCATCCCATTTTAGATGCCCAGCCGATGTGCACGGTTGGTTATGTTTTTAACGGTGCTCCTTATGTAACACCCACTCTCCAATGGCGCGAAGGCAATCACATTTACTGGCATGGTTCCGCCGCCAGCCGGATGCTGGAAGCTTGTGAAGAAACCCAAGTATGCGTGAATGTGACTTTGTTGGACGGCATGGTGATGGCGCGTTCGGCGTTTAATCATTCCTGCAATTATCGATCAGTCATGGCCTTTGGTACTGCGCATAAAGTGGCTGATGTTGAAGAAAAAGAACAGAAGCTCAAAACTTTTGTTGATCAACTATTTCCGGGTCGCTGGGAAATCCTTCGCAAGATGCAAGCCAAGGAATTGAAGGCCACAACGATTTTGGGCCTAGAGCTCAATGAAGTTTCGGCAAAAGTTCGCAACGGACCACCCGGTGATGATGAAGAGGATTATGCCATGCCACTTTGGGCAGGCGTTATTCCGATGGTCACTGCGATGTTAAAGCCGGTGGATGATCCGCGTTTGATTGCGGGTATGGTTCCACCGGATCATGTGTTGGGATTTAAGATTGGATGATCAAGTTTGGTCGCGCACTTCAACATGCACGATCAATCCTGCTTCATTGAATGTTGTTACCTGCGTTCCTGCGCGCTCTGATAATTTTCCTGTTTTGACGCTCGTTGTTTTCAACCGCCAATCTGAGCTGAACGTGTTTGGCGCTATCAACTTAATATTATCATCAACGGAAACTTGATCCGCGAATTCTTCAAAATAAGCTTTGAAAGAAGCTATTATATTGGCGCGGCCCAATTTTCTTTCGCTCAATCCGCTCGAAACATAAACTGCATCCTCAGCAAACATCGCCTCAACCGTTTTTAGATCAAACGCATTTAACGCATTGAAATAGAGTTCTAATTGCCCTTCGAAATCATTCACCTAAGGCGCCTATAATCCGCACCCAGCTTTTAATTCCGCGCTGAAAGCTTGAAACATTATATTTCTCATTCGGACTGTGAATGGCATCATCATTCAAACCGAAGCCAACCAATACTGAATCCATTCCAAGAATATCCTTGAAACTGCGCACGATGGGGATTGATCCGCCGGAGCCCATGAGCACGGCTTCTTTTTTGAATTCGGCTTTGAGCGCTGCTGAAGATTTTTGGATGAATTTATTGTCCTCAGAAATTTCTGAAGCGGGGCTGCCTCCGCCATGTCCAGAGAATGTGATGACGGCATCTTTAGGCATTTGTTTCTTCGCGAACGCTTGGAACGCGGCCAAAATCTTTTTCGGATTTTGTCTTCCAACCAACCGGAAGGTGAACTTGGCGTGGGCTTTAGACGGGATCACGGTCTTGCCCCCTGTCCCGGTATAGCCGCCCCAAATGCCGTTCACTTCTGCGGTTGGTCTTGACCAGATGAGTTCAATTACGCTGCGGCCTTTTTCGCCCGCTGCACATTTCAAGCCGACTGCGCTTAAAAACTTCTTTTCAGAAAATTTGAGTGAAGCCCACTGCTTCTTCACTGCTTTTGGAAGCTCAGCAACGCCAGTGTAGAAACCAGGGATTGTCACACGGCCATTTTTATCGTGAAGAGCGGCAATCAATTTTGACATGGCTCTAATCGGGTTCATGGCCGCCCCGCCATACATGCCCGAATGCAGATCGATGGATGGCGAAGTGATAGTGATTTCTTCATGCACAAGTCCACGTAAACGGGTGGTGATGGCAGGGGTCTTTTCGTCCCACATATTAGTATCACAGACAAAAGCCACATCGCAGGAAAGCTCGGCTTTGTTGGCTTTGAGAAACGGTATCAATGATGGGGAACCAGACTCCTCTTCTCCTTCAATCAGGAATGTGGCGTTGATCGGCATTGATCCTGTGGTGGTGATCCAAGCTCTTGCCGCTTCCACAAAAGTCATCAACTGGCCTTTGTCGTCTGCTGTGCCGCGCCCATAAATGCGCTCCACCCCGTCTTTGTCTTTTTTTAATGTCGGTTCAAAGGGCTTGGTGTGCCACAAGTCCACCGGGTCAACTGGTTGCACGTCATAATGCCCATAAAACAAAACATGCGGGGTTCTTGCCGTGACGGCTTTCGATTTATAATGAGCCACGATCATTGGGTGGCCACCTGTGGGGCGGGCAGCTGCGTCAAAGCCCATTGTCTTTAGCTCGGTCACCAAAACATCGGCGGCCTCTGCGCATTGTTGTTTATATGCAGGATCAGTGGAAATTGACGGTATGCGCAGCAACGTGAAAAGCCTATTCATGCTGGCCTGAAAGCCCAGTTCAGCGTTGTTCAAAACCCTATCGACGCTCATTTATGATCTCCTTTAGCAACTTCATTGATCAGGCGGGTCCAACTGCGAATGCCTTTGTGATAAGATTCGACATCATATTTTTCATTTGGGCTATGGACTGCATCGTCCTGCCGTGCAAAGCCAATCATTAAGCAATCTAACCCTAGATCTTCCCGAAAGCTTTGCACTACAGGGATGGATCCACCAGAGCCTGTAAACGCTGCGGCCTTTTCCCATTCGGCTTTAAGCGCAATACTTGCCGCTTTCACCCATTTGCTGTTTTCTGAAACGCTGATGCCGCTGCTGTCGCCGCCTTGGTCAATGAATTTAATTTTGCAATTCGTGGGCAATTGCGCCTTCATATATTTACGGAAGGCAGCATGAATTTTTTTGGGGTTTTGGCCTTCGACCAAACGAAAGGTGAGTTTTGCGGTGGCGGTTGAAGGCAGCACTGTTTTAACACCTGCCCCACGATAACCGCCATAAATACCATTCACTTCTGCTGTTGGTCTTGCCCAGAGTTGTTCGAGCAAGGTGTAGCCCTTTTCGCCCGATGGATGTTTCAATCCAACCGCGCCCATGAAACCGGACTTGTTGAATTTTAACTTTTGCCACTGTTTTTTACGCGCGGCAGACACCGACTTAACGCCATCGTAAAATCCTGGAATGGTGATACGGCCATTTTTATCGTGCAGTCTTGCAAGAAGTTTGGCCAAAACCTTGATCGGATTCACTGCTGGCCCGCCATAATAGCCAGAGTGTAAATCAATGCGCGGGCCTTGGATTTCAATTTCCTCGGCAATGCAGCCGCGCAGTGAAGTGGTTATGGCAGGCGTCTTATGATCCCACATTTCAGTGTCACAGATGAACACGATGTCGGCTGTAAAAAGTTCAGGGTTTTTGGCCAGAAAACGATCGAGGTGGCTGGTGTCGCCCTCCTCATCTCCTTCAAGCAAAACCGTGAGGTTAAATGGCAACTCCCCGTGGGTCTTAATCCACGCCTTGCTGGCTTCCAGAAACGTTAACAGTTGGCCCTTATCATCGGCAGCACCACGGGCGAAGAATGCATCTTGCCCATTTTCGCCTTTGCGCTGCTCAGGCTCAAACGGGGGGCTGGTCCACAGGTCGAAAGGTTCCGCAGGCTGCACATCGTAATGACCATAAAACAGAATATTCTGCTTGCCCGACATCTGTTTGGATTTGCCAATGACCACAGGTTGGCCAGTGGTTTCATGCTGGTGGGCCTCCAAGCCAATGAGTTGAAGATAAGTTTCAAGCCAGTGCGCAGCCTTTCGGCACTCTGCACCATAGGCCGGGTCAGTCCCCACACTTGCAAATCGCAACAGTTCAAACAAAGTGTCGCGGCTGTGCTTGAAATTGCTGTCAATCAGGTTCAAAACGGGTTGAAGTTCTTGCATGCGTTTAGCGAATCCATCACTGTTCCCAGCAGTTTAGCTCAACTCAGGGCAAAATACCAAAACGGCTTGATATGACCACAGAAACATCAGCACCAGCAGCAGCGAGTGGCTTTGTTTTAGCCCGTGACAGTCTGCTTGCGCATGCGCCTGCGTCTCGCCTCCGTCGGTTTCGCCGCAAGGGCTATCAACGCTACCGTCTTTTGATTTCTAATGTCGATCTTTCACTGCTGTGGAAGCGGCGTTGGTTCATCATTACCATGATGGTAGGCTTTTCGATGATGACTCTACCATTACCTACGGGGCTCTCACATGATGGTCTTATCGTTCTGGCCATGTCGGTCATGGCCACCATGTTGTTTATCAGCGAGGCTGTTCCCCTTCCCACTGTGCCGCTGCTGATTATTGTCGGCGAAGTGATTTTACTAAAGGTTGACCCCACAAAAGTTGCGCAAAGTTTGATGACGGATTCTGTTCTCTTCATCATGGGCTCATTGATGCTTGCGGTAGCCGTCGTGAAGCAGCGTTTGGACAAGCGCATCGCATGGTGGATCGTGCGCATGACAGGCACCAACGTCTATTGGATCAGTTTTGGCATCACAACCGTATGCGGCGTATTAGCAGCGTTTATTGGCGAACACACAGTAGCTGCGATGATGCTTCCCGTGGGCGTCACGCTGATCACGCTTACATCGAATGATCCAAAGAAAGTGCATAACCTTGCGGCAGTAATTTTATTTTCAATTTCATATGGCTGTTCCATTGCAGGTGTTGCAACACCTTCAGGCGGCGCGCGCAATGCGATCATGATCAGTTATTGGAAAGACTTTTTTTATAACCCAGCGGATCCCGCCACTAATCGTTATCTCATGGACTATGTGCATTGGGCCATTTACGCGTTTCCGATGTTCATTGCGCGGTTGCCAATTGTCGGGTTGCTTCTTGTATTTACGTTCAAGCCCGAGACTGTTGATATGTCGCGTGCCATCAGCCGGTTGCGCACACAGGTTTCCATGCAAGGTCCGATGCGCGGTTCGGAATTAATGACCATCCTGATCTTCTTGGTCACAATCATCTGCTGGATATTGTTCTCAGCACAACTGGGTTTGGGTGTCATTGCGATTGCTGGAACGGCAGCGTTCCTGATTTTTGGTTTGGTGCGCTGGGAAGATATTAATGCTGGTGTGAACTGGGGGGTGGTTTTGCTTTATGCAGCAGCCATTTCATTGGGCGTGGAAATGAAAGCTACTGGCGCTGCTGAATGGGTGGCGGGAAGTGTTATCCGAGGCATGTCGGCCATAGGTGCCGGCAGCGATTTTGGCTTCAATGTCGCCATTTCGTTTTTGACGATTGGTGTTTCCAACACCATGACGGCAGGTGCGGCTGTTGCCGTATTGGCACCCATTGTTTTGAAGACGGCCGTTGCAGCGGGCGAAGACCCACTGCGCGCTGGCTTCCTTACGGCCATATCTTCAGCCTTCGGCTATCTCACACCTGCGGCGCAACCGGCTTTTACAATTATTTATGCTTCAGGCTATCTCAAAGGATCCGATTTCTTTAAGATTGGCATTCGCATGATGATAATATCGATCGTCGTTTTATTGTTGACCGCTACATTCTATTGGCCATTATTGCCACACTAATCACGCGGAGAGTTATGGCTTTAAAACTGTTCAAACGCACACAACTATCAGATCGCCAGGAAGCGGCGGTTCAAAAAACCTTGTCGCATTTGCGTAACCAAAGGCGTAATCGCTTTCGCATTCTGGCTTGCATTGATGGCAGCGATGAATCATTTGTAACCGTGCGCGCTGCGGCGGCTTTAGCTGCAACAAATGAAAGCGACATTATTGTTCTTTACGTTCGCCCCATTGATCAAGGTCTTCATTCAGGTGGCTTACAAGTGCGACTGGCGCGGCAGAACATGATGGATGCAGGTTTTGAACTACCCGGGGTTTCTTATCTAAAACGTGCGCTTGAAGTTTTGAAAGAGGCTGGCGTCGATGCCGAAAGCTGGCCGCGTGAAATTGAGCATCAAGATGCATGGGGCGACCCTGCGGGTGATAACAAAGCCGAATATCGCAGCCCTGAAGGCCGTAGTGTTGTTTTGAAATTGAAGACCGCTCCCGATGTGGCCGTGGGTATTCTTGATCAGTATGAGTTAGGCCCTTATAATCTCATGATCTTGGGCGAGCCTTCACGCTGGCGCAGCGAGTTCAAGGCGTTCTTCGATGCGGGCATTGTGCAAACTGTCACGACCATGGCACCCTGCTCGGTTCTGGTGGCCCGACCATCACGCGAGCGCAATGGTTTTTTTATCTGCACGGATGGCACATCGCGTTCGATGCAGGCGGTGCGGCGCGCTGCAGTTCTAGCTCACGTTATGGGAGAGCCTATAACGCTTTACACCGTGGCGCGTGATGAGAGCGCCCGACCAGCAGCTGAAGAAGCAGTCGCGAATGCGAAGGCTTTACTGAAGGCTATGAAGATTCCGGTTGTCGAAACAAAAGTAGGAGTTGGAAACGCGTCACATGAAATCGTTGAGGCGGGCTCAAGTTATAATGTCATAGTGGTGTCAGATGAAGGCCGTAGTCGTGTGCAGCGCCTTATCAAAGGCTCAATTGCCTCTGATGTTGTGCGCGGTGCAAGAACAAGTGTTTTGGACGTGCGGTGATGAGCGATTATCAACTCTATTGTATGGGTGAATCCGGCAATGCTTATAAGGCAGCTTTGATGCTCGAACTGACGGGCCAAAAATGGACGCCAATCCTTGTTGATTTCTTCAATGGCGAAACTCGCACTACTGAATACCGCAAGAATGTAAACGTGATGGGCGAAGTGCCTGTATTGGTTCATGGCGAAAAAAAGCTGACGCAGTCGGGTGTCATCCTTGATTATTTGGCGGAGCAAACAAGAAAGTTCGGGCCCAAGAGCGAGGATGAACGCCGCGAGATTTTACGCTGGACACTTTTTGATAATCACAAATTCACAGGTTACATTGCAACGCTTCGATATTTGATTTCTTTAGCCAAAACAGGTGAGACACCTGTCACTGAATTCTTGCGCGGGCGTGTATTAAACAGTTTGAAAATTGTGAACAGTCATTTGAGCGTACAAGAATTCATGATTGGTAAGCGCATGACCATCGCCGATCTTTCGCTATGCGGTTATTTGTTTTATGGCGAAGAACTGCCATTTACGTTAAGTGATTATCCAAAGGTCGAGAATTGGTTAGACCGGATCAAGAGTGCTCCCGGATGGAAACACCCTTATGATTTGATGCCGCGTAAAACTTAAGCATCAGGCTCTTCAGTTGAATCAATATACTCGTTCAAATGTTCGAGGTTTTCAAAGCGCATCCAGCCTTCGTCAGTTTCGGCTTCAACTGTATCGTCGGAAAGAACACGCGCTGGCCGCCCGCGGATGATTTTTTCTTCGACCACATAAAGTTCGGTATCTGCTTCGCCGACGTTTTCTTCGACAGTTGGCGCTTTAACGGCAGCGGCTGGTTCAGGCGGCGTGTTATTCGCAAGTTCAGGGTGGTCGTTTGTCGCTGTAATGCTGTCCATTCCGCCTAACGCTTTTTTGATATCGGCTTTGGCTTCATCGAGCGCTGCAATCGTTTCTGCGACACTGGATTTTGCTGTCTGGGTCGTTGCATCGGCAGCAACAGCTGCGCTTGCAGCAGTGACCGTTGCAGCCTTACGACCAAAACGCGTTGGAATTTCGAATGGAGGTTTAACTTCGCCGATTTCTGTGATTGGCGTAGTTTCTATTTCTGTTGGATCGGCTGTCACCTGCTCACCTACAGTTGCAGCCCTTTGAGGCACCCTGACTCCGGTACTCAGAGCGTTAATAACCCCACCCAGACCAAGGCTCAACACGCCACCGACAAAAAGAATAGCTGCCGTATCAGGCAACAAACCATAGGCTTGCATTTTTCCAGGTGAGAGGGTTGTCATGAGAGCCAAAGCAACACCCGCCGCAGCCAACAATATGCCAAGTAACCACATCAATTTTGACATCGTAATTTTCCTTTTAGCTCGAATCGTTTGCTCAAGCGCTCAATTTTCGATTGAAGCCTGACTGTTGTTAATATTTTGTGAAGCATAAATGGAACAGTTTCAAGCTTCGAATATGATTTTTGGGGCGGGTTTTAATCCAGAACCACCCTCTAAAGCTGCCCAAATCTGCTTGGCAATTGCTATGTAAGTGGCCGTGTGGGGCGAATCTGGTTGGCTGACGACGATGGGCTCACCTGAATCGGAGCGTTGGCGCAGCTCTAAATCGAGTGGAATTTCGCCTAAAAACGGCACGCCCAGTTTGAAGGCTTCAGCTTTGGCACCACCATGCGAGAAAATTTCATGGCGCTTGCCGCATCCATCGCAGATGAAATAACTCATATTCTCAACAATGCCGAGAAGTGGCACGTTTACTTTTTTAAACATATTGATGCCCTTGCGCGCATCCAGCAAAGCCAAGTCTTGCGGGGTTGAAACGATGACAGCCCCGGATAATGGCGTTTGTTGAGCGATGGTGAGTTGGCTGTCGCCAGTTCCCGGAGGCATGTCGATCACCATCACATCAGTTTCGGACCAAGATACTTCTCGCAACAATTGTGTGAGTGCCGACATCACCATTGGCCCGCGCCAGATCATGGCCGTGTCTTCATCGACAAGAAAACCAATGGAGGCCACTTCAACACCAAAACGCTGCATGGGCTTCATGCGCTTACCCTCGGCATCACTGGCTTCAGGCTTGCCGCTTATTCCAAATAATTTTGGCATGGAGGGGCCATAAACATCAGCATCAAGCACAGCCACCTTCAGGCCCAAAAACTTGAGCGCCAACGCGAGATTTATTGCAGTGGTCGATTTGCCGACACCACCCTTGCCAGAGGCAACAGCGATAAGATGTTTGACACCAGGAATGCCGTTGCGCAAATTTTGCGCTGAACTCACTTTGGGGCCAGGTTCACGTGTTGGCATTCGTTCAGCCGTCAATGCCACCATAGCTTTTGTCACACCCGGAATCGCGCTGATGGCCTTTTGCACAAAGGCTTGAAGCTGCTCCATACTTTTCATGTGTTGTGGGTCAGCGTTGAGTGCAAACATCACTTGGCCGTTTTGGATGACGATTTCAGAAACCAATCCTGCGCCCACAATATTGCCACGCCCGTCGGGGGCGGCGATCCGCTTTAATTCAGCAAGCACTTGTTCTTTAGTCACATCAGGCATCATGGTTTCCGATTTAATAATTAGGCCGATCCTATAGTTGCTTTCATCGGCGCTCGCTAGAGAGCTTAGGCGAGCAGAGGAATTGTCTCAATATTTACCTAATTCAAACATCTGAAATTAGACAATTTTTGATAACCCAAATGCTTGATCTCAATAGGGATGTTCGATCATGCTGGTGGACGCTGCTCTAAAAAATCCGGAAAATCGTCAAAATATACATTTTGACGAACCTGCCGAACGTCGCAAACCAACAGCTCCATCTCAATTTGAAGAGTCATTGCCGTCGGAAACAAATATTCCATGGCAACGCGATATACTCGAAATTTTCCTGCGCAACCAATTGTTGTTAGCGCCGGCGATGCCACTCTTGGCTTTGATGTTCGGCATTACAGCGATGACATGGGTTCCAATGGTCACCGCTTTTTCTTGGCTCGTTGCTGCACTGGGTTGTAACGCGATCCAACTCTTTCTTTGTCAACTCTATTTCAAGCAGCCACGCGATATCCATGAGCAACGTGATTGGATAGGGATGATTTCAGCATCTGAACTTTTGCAAGGTGCATGCTGGATTATTCCGCTGTTCATATTTTGGCCGTTCTCTAACACGCTACAAGGCGCTTTTATTATCTCCGCCATTATGGTGGTCAGTGCTGCGCGGTTTTTGTTGGTCAATAATTTTATGCCAGTTTTGATTGCGGGAACTTGCGTCATGACAATTGGCGTTGCTTACCGTTGTGCGTTTGAGGCAGGGCCAATTTATTATTCGCTTGCGGGCCTAATTATCACGCTGGAAGTTTTCTTCCTGTTCATTGCGCGTCAATTGCAAGGTACAGCGCGCGACATGATTATTTACCGTAACCAAAAAGATGTTTTGATCGTTGAGTTGAAACAGGAACGTGACCGTGCTGAAGCTGAAAAGCTGAAAGCCGAAACTGCAAATCGCGCGAAGTCATCGTTTCTCGCGAATATGAGCCATGAACTGCGCACACCTTTAAACGCGATTCTTGGTTTCTCAGAAATTTTGGAGCGTGAATTGTTCGGGCCCTTGCAGAACTCAACTTATAAAGACTATGCAGGAGATATTCATCATTCGGGTCAATATTTGCTTGGCCTCATCAACGATATTCTCGACATCTCTCGCATCGAAGCGGGTCGTCGTGATGTGCGTGATGAGCCATTCCATCTTTTGGAAGCCATGGAACATGCCAGTCATTTAACGGGGATTTCCGCTGCTGAAAAAGATATCACTGTCTCGTTTGACGTCGAGCAAGGCACGCCTAAACTTCTATGCGATATCCGGGCGATCAATCAGGTCGTAATTAATTTGTTGACCAATGGCATCAAATTTACGCCAGTGGGAGGAAGCGTTTCTATGTTTGCCAAAAGCACTGAACACGGCACGGTTGAATTCCGCATCAAAGATAATGGCCCGGGAATTCCTGCAGAAGAAATTGCGCAATCGCTTTCCGCATTTTCGCGCGGCAGTTTAGCCACGAAAAAAGCCATTGATGGCGCAGGCCTTGGGCTTTCCATCGTGAAGGGCATAATGGAGCTTCATAGTGGAACCGTGGAAATCAACAGCGAAGTTGGAAAAGGCACTGAGGTCATTTGCACCTTCCCAGCAAAGCGTGTGCTTTCTGGCCCGCGTGGTGAAATCATGGCGGGGCCGTCTATTCAATCAGACAGCCACCGCAAATTGATTGCCCTAACAGCCTAACTATTGCTTATTGGCAACACCAGCACTGGCGAAAGTTGCCATATCATTGTGGCAATTGACGGCAGCTTTCACAATGCCTGCAGCCAATGCTGCACCCGATGCTTCGCCAAGACGCATGCCTAAATCGAGCAATGGCACTTTGCCAATTTTTTCAAGCAGTTTGCGGTGCGCCGTTTCAGCAGAACAATGGGCCGCCAAGCAATGATCCAAAGCATTTGGATCCAGCTTGAACAAAACGGCGGCTGCGGCTGTGGCCACATAGCCATCAATTAAAACTGGAACACGTTCCATACGCGCTGCTAAAATGGCGCCTGCCATAGCCGATAATTCGCGTCCACCCAATCGCCGCAACACCTCCAACGGATCGGACAGATGAGCTTTGTGTAATTCAACAGCGCGGGCAATCGCATCTGCCTTGCGTTTCACACCTTCAGCATCAACACCTGTTCCTGGGCCAACCCATTCTTCGGGTGTGCCACCAAACAGGCCGTAAGCCAGTGCCGCTGCAATTGTCGTGTTGCCAATGCCCATTTCACCGATACAGAGTAGATCGCAACCACCTGCAATAGCCTCCATGCCATAGGCGAAAGTGGCGGCGCAGTCTTTCTCACTCAGCGCTGCGTCCTGTGTAATGTCGGCAGTAGGTTGTTCCAATGCCAATTCAAAAACTTTGAGGCCGAGATCAAAGGTCTTGCAGATTTGATTGACAGCCGCGCCACCGCTTTGAAAGTTTGCTACCATCTGAGCAGTCACAGCCTGGGGATAGGCCGCCACACCTTGCGCCACTACGCCGTGATTGCCTGCAAACACCGCAACAACTGTACGCTGAACGCGCGGCGGGTGACGACCCTGCCAGGTGCTGATCCATTCTGAAATATTTTCAAGCTTACCCAGAGCGCCCGGCGGCTTGGTCAGCTGAGCTTCATGGGCTCTAGCGACTTCAGCGCTTTCCATATCGGCCTTAGGCATGTTCTTGATTAAAGCGCGAATATCGTCGAACGGAAGTCCAGTCGTCATTTTAGAAAATTTCCTTTTGGATGGCACCCCACAAGAATTTTCCCACGAGGTCGGTTCTGCCTGCTAGTGGAGGACACTCGATAGCCGGTCTTTTCGTCTCTATCACTCCATAAACCGAAGTCACGTTGAAAATTCGTCATGAGCGACACTTTACCCGATAGACCCGAAAACACTGGTGGCTTTCGGCCATTTGCAGAAATTTTGGTCAGCTTGCGATTCTTAACACGC
Source organism: Hyphomicrobiales bacterium (assembly GCA_025359045.1). Lineage (GTDB taxonomy): Bacteria > Pseudomonadota > Alphaproteobacteria > Rhizobiales > Aestuariivirgaceae > Aestuariivirga. The sequence goes on from JANYHN010000032.1 coordinate 64,651, forward strand.
GTGCCCATTCCCTTTATGCGCACGATTGATCCGCCAAGTTTGGCTAATTCCATGCGATTCTTTGGTTTTGCTGGCGCAATGATTGGTGCTCTCAACGGATTATGTTTGGTGGCTTTCACTTGGTTGAATATGCCAACCATGATGGCAGCAATCATCACCTGTGGGTTTGGATTGGTCATAACAGGTGCGTTGCACGAGGATGGTTTGGCCGATTGCGCTGACGGTTTGTTTGGCGGGCGTGACCAGCAGCAGCGCCTTTTGATCATGAAAGACAGTCGCATTGGCTCATATGGTGCTTGTGCATTGATGATCGCGCTCTTGTTACGGATTTCAGCTTACATGGCGCTTCTGGTTTTGCAGGGATATATCGTGGTGTTAATTCTCGGCGCAGCCGGTGCGTTCTCCCGCGCTATGGTGGTTGATATGATGTGGGCGACAAGGCCCGCCCGCAGTGATGGCCTTTCCGTTTTAGCTGGCCGCCCGGGCCGTGGCAGCGCCCTGTTTGCGATCCTCACGGCTGGCGCGTTCACCCTTTACGCCTGCGCCTTTGCGCGCGCTGATGCAGGCATATTTGCACTGGCGGCCGCTGGGCTTTTAACGGCATTCGCACGGCGCATTGCTTTGCGCCTCATCGGCGGACAAACAGGTGATGTGTGCGGCGCAGTCCAAGTGATAGCCGAACTTGGTATGTTGGTCGCCGTTGTAGCAACTATTGGTTAACCTTGCCAACAAGTTTACATATTCTGTGAACCTTTCTTGACTGAGATCAACACTATGCTTCTCCACGAACATGGAGTTTGCGATGCGTTTTTCTGGCCCTCTGCCGAGTTTGGCTTTATCAGCCCTGTTGATTGGAAGCGCTGGCCTGCCAGGATTTTCGGCAAGCCCACTCACCCAAGCGCCGGTGCAGCTCATGGCAATGACCGAGCTTAAAGCAGGTAATGGGGGGCATTACATCGTGACGGCCCATATCAACAAGTCAGATATTTCAGTCTTGGTCGACACGGGCGCAACGGTGGTAGCACTAAGTTATGAAGATGCCGAAAAAATTGGCCTTCGCCCTCATACACTTGATTTCAACGTGCCCGTGGCCACGGCCAATGGCATAGTCAAAGCCGCACGCACCAAACTGGACACTGTTGAAATCGACATGGTGCATGTTGATGATGTCGATGCCTTGGTGGCACCTGAAGGCGCCATGAATGGCACATTGCTGGGCATGAGCTTTCTCTCCAGGCTTTCCAGTTTCAAATCGGAAAATGGCGTTTTGACCTTGAAGAACTGACGTTTGCTGGCCATAAGGCGGCGCACATTCTGCTTTTCAAATTGAACAATGCCTTAGATTTAGCTTCATGGATGATTTTCGCTTTCCAGATATCGAAACACCCTGCGTCAAGGTTTGCGTCGTCGATCCTGAAACCCAGTTTTGTATCGGGTGCGGCCGCACGCGTGATGAGATTGCGAGATGGATCGGGATGACACCAGCGGTGCGCCATGAGATCATCGAAACTTTACCCGAACGTATGGCCACGCTGACGTTATGCAAACGCCGCAAAGGTGGTAGGCAGGGGCGGCTTCGGGAATTGAAATGAATTACGGCGACAGTCCCTAGACCGTCGCCGTTGTTCAACAAAAACAAAAAGTGTCTATTTCAGAAAATCGATATTCACCAGTGGCAGAGAATCAATTGTTGCCGCGGTCCATTCGGCATCGCAAGTCTTCAAGCCGACGAGGCCCTTGTCCAAAAGATATCCGTCTTCGCCAATAGCGGCCTTCGAGGTGAATTCAGTGACGTATTCAATCATGCCCGGAACCATGCCGAGATGGTCTTTCTTCATGTAGAAATACAGAGGGCGTGAACCCTTAAAGTTGCCGAGAAGAATTGATTCGTTGGTGGGTTGATCACCTTCGATTGAAGCGGCCTTGAGCTTGCCTTTGTTTTCTTCAAGGAAGGAATAACCAAAAACACCAAAGGCGTCCGGATTCGCTTCAATCTTCTGGATGATCAAGTTATCATTTTCGCCAGCTTCAACATAGGCGCCGTCGGTGCGCATTGTCTTCCATACTGCGTCGTAAGCAGCAACGTCCTTCGCGGCAAGCTCAACAAGGCTCGGGAATTCTTCTGTGCCCTTTTTGAGATAGAGTTCATGAAAGCTATCGCGGGTTCCAGATGTTGGCGGAGGGCCTAGCACTTCGATTTTTTTGGCAGGAAGCGCTGGATCGATTTCGTTCCACATTTTATATGGATTGTCGATCAGTTTGCCGTCCTTGTCAGGTACTTGCTTAGCAAGTGCCAAGTAAATCTGCTTTCTGGTGAGATTGAGGTCAGGATTCTTTGCAGACATAGCGATTGTCAAACCGTCAAAACCGATTTTAAATTCTACAATATCTGTAACGCCGTTCTGAGCGCAGGTTTCAAACTCTGCCTTCTTTATTTTGCGTGATGCATTCACGAAGTCTGGGGTGTCTTCACCAACACCTGCACAAAACAATTTCACGCCGCCACCCGTACCAGTTGATTCGATAACGGGTGTTTTCATACCGGTGTTCTTAGCAAAATGCTCAGCAGCAACTGTTGCAAATGGATAAACGGTGGATGAGCCAACGATGCGGATTTGATCACGGGCGAAAGATGGAGAGACTGCGAGAGCAAGAAGTGAAGCAGCAAGCAAGAAGCGTTTCATTCGAATGGTTTCCTTGTTGAGGTTACAAAAAAAGAATTTGCATATTCATTTAACAGTAGTGCGAAGTCTGCAAAAAGCAGGCTTCGCACAACAACTGAGTAAAAAATGATTAGAATGCGTATCTCGCAACGACAGCACCGGTCAGACCGTCGCTGATGGCAGGACGGCTATCATCCACCCAGTCACCTTCGAGGCCAAGTGTCAGATATGTCATTGGCGAATAATAGACACCGCCAACGGCTACGAGTTCTTCGTGGTCACCTGCTGTGTTGTTCGGGGTGTTTGGCGAACCTGCGGGTGTATTGCTGATCCGAGTCCAGCCGCCACCGAACCCGGCGCCAATTGTATCGGTGATGGTCAGTCCGAACGATCCAGACAACTTGAGCGACTGCGTGCCGTTGTGAAGTTCGCCGTATTGGGCAGCAAAGCTCAAAGGCACGCCTTCAATGAAGTTCAACTCCGTGCCAGCACCGATCAAATACTTCACACCTGTTTGTTGCGCGAGAGGAAGATTTGCAGCGCCATCTTCACCCCAATAGCCGCCTGATGCTTCGAACCCTACAACATCACCAGCATATACAGCTTTGGCGCTTACACCGAGTGCATCATCATCGGCATTAAGACCAGTACCAACGCCGCGAGTGGCATCATGGAAACGCACATTAAGGGCGATCGGGCCGCTGGCATAGGCCAGTCCCGCGAATGCGTTGTACGCATCTCTGTCGAAGAAGCCGTTACCAGCGTTTTCGTTTCTGATTCGACGATTTTGAAAAGTCCAGAGACGACGCGTGTTTTTGTCAATGCCGTTTTCGATTCTGCCGCCATTGCCGCGGCCCGTTTCCAACTTGAAGGCATCAGCAAATTGCCAGAAACCAATGAGGCCCTCGTCTCTGAGTGTGAATCCAGATGAGTTATTAGTACTTTCATTTTGGTCCCACTTGGCTTGAATTGTGGCACCCACTTCACCAAGCGCAGACTGCACCGAGCCTTTAACGTTCACGCCACCTTCAACGTCAAAGTCTGCCTTGTCATCGCCGTTTGTCTTGACTTGGCTGTAGATAAAGCCAGTCTTGATGTAGCCTGTCACTTTCAAATCGACAAATGGTTCTTCAACCGCAGCATCAGCTGGCGCAGATGAATCTGCAGCTGGGCTAATACCGTAGCCCCTTGGAACCTGCACTGCACTTTGGCTGTAAACATCGCGCTGTGTAAGCGACGCCAACGCTGACTTAAGCTCCGAGAGTGCATCGGCGTGTGCAAATGTCGAAACTGCTGCTAAAGCGGCGGTTGCGAGCAAACTCGTCTTCATTGTCTTCATCATTTAATTTATCTCCCAAAAGGTTTGAGAGCCCCCGTCCCCTGAGTGAATAGGTGGCCATTCGCGGTCTTCGCGTAGCGCCTTATTTCCGGCAATTTTAACAGATCATTAACAATTGCGTGACGGTGCCCACAAAAAAGCCACATCTTGAACACAAGTGTTGAAAAAGATTAATGCCTGCCAAACCTTCATGGAGCTGTCACATATCCGTAACATCGCGCTGACATTGACAGCCGCGTCTAAGCCAGAGGTGGCTTTGGTTAGACTAAAATCAACGGAGAGACTTTCATGAACATTCGTACTCTTGCGCTTGCCGCAGCTTGCTTTTTATCCTTAACCGCAATCGCTGAAGCTGGTTGCGTCATTCACTACAACCGCACGGCTTGCCCAGGCAAAGAAGCTGAGTCTTACTCCAAGTGCAATGGCACTAAGGAATGCGACAAGGAAGATACGTCGGCAACTTCAGTTGCTGCATGCGAACAAGCCACGGCAGCTGCTTGTGCAAACACCCGTTTGACAATCACTAAATCCAAAGTGATCACTGGCAAGTTCAATGGTAAGGCGCTTCGCGGCGGTTCCAATTTCTGTGCGTCTAACCGCCCAGACTTCAATCAGTGTGCAAAATAATTAAGTAATTCTGCAAAGAGAAACGGGGGTTGGGCCACATAGGTTCGACCTCTGTTCACATGAGATATGATTGTTCACAATCGTGCTATTACAAACGCTGAGTTCATTGGGGATTGCGGGCTGAGCTTTTTTTCAGCCCTTCAAAAATTCATTTTATTCGAATATCTAGAGATATGGTTGCTTAGTAGACTTTAGTCTCAAAAAAAAACTGAATTCAGATTTCCATCCGAATTCAGTCAGAGCTTTAAATTAATTCTTTGACGGTGCTTCAATCAACCGTTTTTAAAGCCAGTATTATCCATCATGAGCTTCAAATACTTCTCCAATTGCTTGGTGATCAACATCTGCTCCTTGATCATCTTCATCATGTGAACCATTTGATTGTGCATCGAGTCTTTTGCGTAAACGGGGCCAGATAATACGGCGATGGTTGCAACTGCAATAACCAGTTTTTTCATTCTTATCTCCAAAAATTTATCCCGTTCATTTTGAATTCTAGAGGTCACGGGTCTTCTTCCTCAAAACCCAACATGTTTGATTCACGCGGTGATAAGAAATACTTTGTGGTTATCGATAATGTCCAGATTGGTTGGAATAATTGTCATCACGGTGACACACATCAGTGCCAATTCCCACCACATAATTTCGGTGACAGTGCATTTAATAATTAGGACTGATTGAACAAAAAATTGAAATTCTGTTTACATTAAGTTATTTTGGAACCTCTTTGATATTTTTGAGTTCTAATATGGAGAGGTGAATGAAATGAGCAAAAACACCATTTGTCTGTGGTACGAGCGCGATGCCGAAGTAGCGGCAAGGTTCTACGCAGCTACATTTCCTAATAGCGCAATAGGCAGAATCCAGCACGCCCCGTCGGATTTTCCAAGCGGAAAAAAGGGTGATGTTTTGATTGTAGAATTTACTATATGCGGCGTGGCGTGTATGGGGCTTAATGGTGGCAGTATATTTAAGCAGAGCGAGGCTTTCTCATTTCAAATTGCCACGGAGGACCAGCACGAAACCGACAAATATTGGAACGCCATTGTGAGCAATGGTGGCACCGAAAGTGCCTGTGGCTGGTGCAAGGATAAATGGGGTCTGTCATGGCAAATCACGCCGCGCATCTTAACTGAAGCCATAGCTCAAGGCGGCGAAGTAGCCAAGCGGGCTTTCGACGCGATGATGGATATGGGTAAGATCGACGTGGCCAAGATTGAGGCTGCGGTGCGCGGGTAATTTGTTAGGTGAACAATGATGTAACCAACAGTAACGCTCAACCTTCTAAGATACTATTTGATTTTGACATCATGTAGTAGGCCACAATTCCAATTGTAATTTCTTCATTTAATTTTGGGCGGCCTTGGACATTTCTAGGCCTGCTAATTATCGCCTCCTATGATAAAAAATTCCGGCACGGGCGCGGCGTGACGACTCCTGCGGGAATCGCCGTTCTCGATTATTTTACTGTTTTACGAGTTTCGTTTTCAAATAGGATCAGCCTTAAACAGAAATTTTTGTGTTACAGAAAAAACACCACGTCAACAGCGTATGGTGGGTTGAATGATGCCCCAAATAGATAAATAGCAATCCCAACGTCGTCCTCAGTCAGCTTGCAGGACTTGTTGGCAGAGATTTAAACCCAATTATGGAGACTACCCAGACCTAGCAGTCTCACCGTTCGCTGTCAAGTTTTTATTTCAAAAAATAAGAATTTATTTTTTAAGTTCAAATTCAGATGGTTCTAAGCCGCCTGCCTGGCCGCCTGGGCTTCAACAACTTCCAAAGCCTGCATCACTACGTCCAGCCCTGCCCCAGACTTGCAGCCTTCCGTTGAAAGAACTTGTCGCCACATGCGGCCGCCGGGTTGTGCGTGGTAAAGGCCCAGCATATGGCGGGTTATGCGGTGCAAGGGCAAACCAAGGGCGAGCTGTTGGGCGATGTAAGGCAACATTGCCTCAACGGCTTCACGGCGGGTTTTAACGGGCGTTTGGGTTGCGCCAAACAGCGGATCGACCTGTGCTAAAATCCAAGGGTTGTGATAAGCCTCACGACCAAACATCAGGCCATCCAATATTTCGAGGTGGTGCATTTCATTTTCGATATTCACCAATCCACCATTCAGCGAGATATGTAAATGCGGCATGGATTTTTTAAGGCGGTGCACACGGTCATAGTTCAGCGGTGGCACTTCGCGGTTTTCTTTAGGGCTTAAACCTTGGAGCCAAGCTTTGCGCGCATGAATGATGAAAGTGTTGCAACCGGTTTTGGCCACTGTCTCAACAAAGTTCTGAAGCCCCTGCTCCTCGTCCTGATCATCAATGCCGATACGGCATTTCACGCTGACTGGAATTTTTACAGTCGTGCGTATGGCCGCAATACAATCGGCCACCAATTGCGGCTTTGCCATCAGGCAAGCGCCAAAATGCCCGCCTTGAACACGGTCGGACGGACAACCCACATTCATATTGATTTGGTTATACCCATAATCCTCGCTAATTCTTGCGGCCTCGGCCAGCCCTTGCGGATTACAGCCCCCGAGTTGCAGGGCCACTGGTTGTTCGCCAGCATCAAAACCCAGAAGTTTCTGCTTCTCCCCATGGCGCACCGCCTGCTCGGTTACCATCTCAGTGTAAAGCAGCGCCTGGCGGGAAAGCTGGCGGTGAAAAAACCGACAATGCCGATCAGTCCAATCCATCATGGGCGCAACGGCGAATATTTTATCATTGTAATTCAATAGTTTATCCTTGTATACTCAAGCGAACAAATGTGAACGTGTGCAGTTTTTATCCCTCGATTTCCCGCTTTTTATACTTGTTTCGTTCCCTTACTGCACACATATCGCACACGACTTTAAAAAGGAGTGCACACGAATGCCCGTGATCGTCAAGCTGCCATCAGGAAACTGGCGTGCCCAAGTACGGCGCAAAGGAAAATATATCAGCAACACGTTTCGGCGGCGAGCCGACGCAGACACTTGGGCGCTTGAAACCGAACGAACAATTGATAAGGGAATAGATCCCAAAGCCGTCAATCCGCGGACAATCACAACGTTCAGCGAAATAATCGATTTGCATATCCAAGATATGCTGGAGGTGGGCAAAAAAATTCGACGTTCCAAAAGTGCGGTTCTTGAGTCACTGAAGCTCACTCTTGGTTGGTACCGCCTCCACGAGATAACCAGAAGCCTGCTCATTGATTATGGGAAGAAACTGGACTTACCCGGAAAAGTGGAGGGACTTTCTGCCGTTTAGTTCACTTCAGCCGTTTGGGTTTCGAATGTAATGGGCGATTTGTATCCCAGTGCTGAGTGTCTTCGGCGTGGATTATAGAAGCCGTCGATGTAATGGCCAAGTGCCAATGTGGCTTGGGCGCGTGTATCATAACTTGCTCTCCAGACGAGTTCAGTTTTGATAGTTTTAAAGTCGGTCTCGACCATTGCGTTATCGTGGCAATGCCTTTGCCATTCATTGATGCGGTGAGGCCGTTACTTTGCAGAAGCTTGCGGTAATCATCGGAGCAGTACTGACTGCCACGGTCAGAATGATGAATGAGGCCCGCTGGCGGCCGCCGCATGAGGATCGCCTGTTCCAAAGCCTTGAGTGCCAGGCCCTTCTTCAGGCGGTCACTTGTTCCCCAACCGACAATGCGCCGTGAGTAGAGATCAAGCACGATGGCCAGATAAAGCCAGCACTCAGCCTTCCAGATATAGCTGATGTCTGCACCCCATTTTTGATCAGGGCCATCACAGGCGAAGTTCTGATCCAGAATGTTGAAGGCAATCTGACAATCATGCTGGCTGTCAGTGGTCTTCTTAAACCTGCGTTTCTGATGGGCTTTCAGGCCATTCTCGCGCATCAGGCGGACCACGCGGTGCAGACTTACGGATAGTCCTTCCTTACGCAGTTCCGCATGCATGCGGGGTGCGCCATAGGTTTGGTTTGAAGAAGCAAACTGCGCCCTGATATTGGCACTCAGAACCACGTCGTAGCATTGGTGCAAACTGGGCCTGCGCTCTTTCCATGCGTAGTAGCCGCTGACACTGACCGCCATCATGCGGCACATCCGGTCAATTGGCATCACGGCCTTGTTCGTATCGATGAGCTTATACTCCATCGACCTGTTTCCTTGACGAAGAAGGCGGTGGTGGGTTCAACCGGTCAGTGCAACGACAGTTTTCAATTTATCAGCAGGCGTCAGGAAGCCAAGTGTTTTTCGCGGACGGGTATTAAGGCTGAGTGCCACCTGATCAAGAGCATCTTGATTGTATGCTGAAAGATCGG
>JANYHN010000062.1 GCA_025359045.1 Hyphomicrobiales bacterium
TTGCAGAAATGGAACGACAAATGTCGATCAGCGAAGATGTTATTCGCTCTTTGACAATATCAGTTGAAAAATTTGAAGAAGGCCCTTCTTCTTCACGACGACGATCGCGGTCATCACGACGACGCATCATGGCAGAAGGGCCTTCTTCAAATTTTTCAACTGATATTGTCAAAGAGCGAATAACATCTTCGCTGATCGACATTTGGCGTTCCATTTCTGCAATCGCTTTGTGCGGGCCAGAAATGTGCATGAATACGAAAAACGCCTTGCGGTTTTTCTTCATGCGGAATGTGAGGGACTTGATACCCCAGTTTTCAACGCGCTCAACCTTGGCACCGCCAGCTGTGAGAACGCCTGTATATTGCTCCAAAAGCGCGTCAACCTGCGCCTGTGTTGCATCCTGGCGAACCAGGAATGTGTGTTCATAAAGACCCATGTGGGTTTAACCTTTCTCTGTTTCGTTTATCTTTTGAGCACCAGCGCAGAGCCTCAAACAAACCAGGAGGAAGGTTCGAAAGACCGATCGAGATGAGCGGAGACACGGGAAGCCGGGTTTTCATGCCCTAGATGAGTTACCCCACCCCTTCCGTTCAGCCCCCAGCGGGAACTTCAAGATGGCGGCTCTATGGCGGATAACTGGAGTTTAGGCAAGGAGAGAAAATAAATTCCCGTATTTTGAAAATAGTTCTTAATTTGTTCTTTGGTTAGGACTATATGTGGCTTTCGACGGTTCGAAAGGGCCCTGCTGTTTGACATTGTAAATATTTTTTCCCGTAAGACGAGATGGGACCGCCAGAAGCCCCCGGCTGGACGCAGCTTGGGGTGGGATTTTCAAGCGATAGCAGCCACCTGCCAGCTCAACCTTGCAATGAGCTTAAACAGAGCAGATGACATATGGTGTTAGGTGATTTTAGATCAAACAGAAGGTTTGTGCGCTCCTAGTTGTTAGTTTTCCCAGAAAGTGCCGCACTCAGTTTTGGTGCTGCAAAATCAATAAAAGCTCTGACCTTCGGCATAACCATACGACGCTGCGCATAGATGAAATTTACAGGAACAGGTGGCGGTGTAAAATCAGGCAGAACTGGAATCAATCTTCCGTCGCGAATGGCTTCAGTCACCATGTAAGACAAGGCAATGGTAATGCCTGTGCCACGCTCGGCCGCATCGATACATGCATGGGTATCGTTGATCTCAAAGCGGGCAGGTAAAGTGATGCGGGCGGGTTTGCCAGCTTTGGCGAATCTCCACTCGCGATTTGGCATGAGTGCTGATTGAGCAATGATTGTGTGCAACAGCAAATCATCTGGTGTTTTAGGCACGCCGCGTTTGGCAAGATAGTTGGGGCTGGCAACAAGCAACCGAGTAACATCTCCGACATGCCGCGAAACCAATGACGAGTCAGGCAAGTTGGCTATGCGCACGGCAAGGTCAAAGCCCTCATCAATCAGGTCTACGACCCTATCAAACAGCAACAGCGAAACATTGATCCGTGGATTGGCGTCAAGAAAATCCAATATGATGGGTTGCAGCAGAGAGCGGCCAAATGTCAATGAGGCTGTGATGGTGAGATGGCCGCTGGTTATTTTTGACTGACCAGCGATGTCTTGTTCTAAATCCTCAAGGTCGCTCAAAACGCGGCGCGCATTTTCCAGAAACCTCATGCCTGGTTCGGTTAGACGCAAGCTACGAGTCGTCCGGTCAAAAAGGCGAACACCCAAGCGTTCCTCAAGTGAGGCAATAGTGCGCGTCACTGCAGGTGGAGAGCTGAAAATAACGCCAGCTGCCTTTGCCAAGCCACCATTATCAGCCACCGCGATGAATACTCGAAGTTCGTGAAACCGATCCATAGTGAATTCCATTTAATGGAATAATATATTCCGATCAATGAGTATTATTTTATTTTTCGGAACAGAATATCTCTCCGGCAGCCGGAATATCCGGACATAACATTTCACAGAATTAGGAGAGTATTTCATGTCAAACATTGCAACCCCAGCAACCATTGAAGCCAGCCCAGCTGCCTCGCAGCCCCTTTTGCTGGCCGTTAAAAAGATGATTGGAAGTGTCCCCAATCTTTTTCGCATGGTTGGCAACAGTCCGGCTGCCTTGGAAGGATATCTCGGCCTCAACGGGGCACTAGCTAAAGGCAAACTGGATGCCAAAACCCGCGAGCGTATTGCCCTTGCCGTGGCAGAAATCAACGGCTGCAACTATTGCCTGGCAGCGCACACATACATGGGCAAGAATTTGGCAAAACTGGATGATATCGAAATTGCCGCTAACCGCCACGGAACTTCAAGCGATGTCAAGGCAGATGCAGCAGTGCGCTTTGCTGCAAAGATCACCACAAGCCGCGGTCATGCATCTTTACAGGACTTGCAGGCAACAAAGAATGCTGGGTTTAGCGACGCGGAAATTATTGAAATCATCTCACATGTGGCGCTGAACACACTGACCAACTACGTCAACAACGTCACAGGAACGGATATCGATTTTCCCGCCGTTGCAGCTGCTAAGAAGGCGGCTTGATTTTATAAAACGACTTGGGAGCAGCCTGTTGCGCTGCTCCCACCCCATTCGCACCAAAATTTGGAGACAGCAAATGTCAGACAAACCACCACTACCACCATTTACATCTGAAACTGCGATCCAAAAGGCCCGTATTGCTGAGGATGCGTGGAACTCGCGCGACCCGCAGCGCGTGGCACTTGCTTATACGGTGGATTGCCAATGGCGAAACCGAGTAGAGTTTCCTAAGGGCCGGGATGAGATTGTAACATTCCTCACACGCAAATGGCAGCGTGAACACGACTATCGCTTGATCAAGGAAGTTTGGGCCTTCCAAGGTAATCATATAGCCGTTCGTTTTGCCTATGAATGGCACGGCGGCAACGGGCAATGGTTCCGCTCTTATGGCAATGAGAATTGAAAATTCGATGCACATGGCTTGATGCAACGGCGGTATGCCAGCATCAACGACATGGCCATTAATTCGGATGAGCGCAAATATCATTGGCCGCTTGGGCCTCGCCCGGCAATTCATCCAGGCCTCACTGAGCTTGGCATTTGATCAACGCGGAGCAAACAGCATGGGTCATAAATTTGCAGAGATCGCATTCACCCCGAACGTGAAAAGCCAACAAAAGCTTAACGGTAGTAGGAATAGCTATGCACGATTGGATATAGGCGGCGATCATCATGATAAACTAGGGTCGAATGAAGCAGCCTTTATTGCGGAGCGTGACAGCCTTTACATGGCGACAGTCAGCGAAACGGGTTGGCCCTATATTCAACATCGTGGTGGCCCCGCTGGTTTTGTTCGGATTCTTGACGAGAAGACCATCGGCTTTGCCGACTTTGCAGGCAACCGCCAATTTGTCAGTGTTGGGAACATTCAGAACAATGATCGTGTCTCTTTGTTTTTTATGGACTATCCAAATCGGACTCGCCTGAAACTTTTGGGTCGCGTGCGGTTGGTCGCATCCAACGAAACCGAATCACTTGAAAAGTTGAAGCTTTCTGACTACCGCGCCCGCGTTGAGCGCGACATGGTGATCAGTATCGAAGGTTTTGACTGGAACTGCCCACAACATATCACGCCCCGCTTTACTGAGTCACAGGTGGTCGCGATGGTGACGCCTCTGAGAGACAAGATTGCAGAGTTGGAAGCAAGGCTTGTAAGTTTGAGGGAGTGAAAGATCGATTCATATAACTGGTCGCAAAGAAGAAATTGTTGAGTAGCTAGCTTATATATTCCAGATCAAACAACCGACTTTGATTTTGGATCTGGTTCACCCTTGCCTGTTTCAATCAGATTACGCAGACTGTCATTCAAATAAAAATTCCAACCCGAGGAACAGCCTTCGAAGCATTCAAACTGTGGCACAAGGCCAGCGTGGGTGACGTTGAGTTCAGTCTTGTTGCCATCTTTTCCAATCTCGAAAATCACCTCAGTGCCGTCCCACTCTGATTTGTGGGCGACAAAGCTCAACTCGCTCTGGGTTATTTTCCACACCAATTTTTGTCAGGAACCAGCTCAGTAATTTTCTGTTTGCTAAGATGCAGTTTGCTGTGGCGATAGACGAATTCACCACCGAGCTTATCAGTCTCGCCTGAAATGCCTTCACCCCACCAAGCACGGGGATTTGTAATGGCAGCAAAAACTTGTTTGGGGGATTGTGCAACGGAAAATGAGGTGGTGTAACTCGCATTTTTCATCATCAACTCTCCTATGCGTCTGCTGGAATGCGAGTTTCATATTCAGTCTTATGGGTGCGCCAATGATCCCAGAAATATTCAATCTGTGTGCCCGCTGCTCTGGCGGCAAGGACATCAAGATGCGTGTGCCAACCTGTGCTGACGCCCACCATCATGCCGCGGCTCGGCAAGTCTTTGTGTGTGAGGGTGAGCAGAACCTTGGTGCCTGCGGGCTTCAATTCGAAGACCACCTCAGTATCATTCCAGAACATGAAGCCCAATTTATGAGGCGGATCACATTGCGTGATGCGCGATGACAACTGCGATTCAGGCGACGACATTGACTCAGGCCTTTTGCCGGGCGGTGTTGTAGTCTCATCGTGATGCCACACCAGTTCAACGGGTGCGCCTGTTTTCAACTCCATGTCACCAGAAGCCAACCACTGGCGGCGCAGATCGCTTTTGGTCAAATAGTCCCAAATGCGCTCGATAGGCCCGGGCAGCAGGCGCTGCATTTGCAACGTGCGCGGCGCAACCAATGTGCCGAAATCTTCTTCTGCGGTGAGGTTCATTTTTTTACTCCTGACTTTGATTTGGGTTTTAGCTTTTTGGCGTCTTCAGCTTTGAGCAATTCCTCAAGCGCATCGAGACGGTTCCTCCAGAAAATTTCATAATAGGCCAGCCATTGATGCGCATTGGCCAGAGGCCCCGCATTAAGCCTGCACACATGAACGCGGCCTTGAACATCACGCTTCACCAGACCGGCGGCCTCTAACGCCTTGATGTGTTTGGATGCGGCAGCAAGAGACATATCGAAAGGCTCCGCCAGTTGCGAAACCGTATGTTCGCCTTTGGCCAGCCTCGCCAGCATCTCCCGCCGCGTGGCATCGCCGAGGGCGTGGAAGATGGAGTCGAGCTGTGATGCGTGATGTTCAACCATAAAGTTGAATATGGGCCAGGTGAAAATGATTGTCAACTGTTTTGTTGAATATTATTGACTTCATATTTTGCCGCCCGATTGTGCGGTGAATGAAGTGTCAAAATTTAAAAGGTTGCAAAGATGAAAGTTAGATCAAATATCGAAAGTTTCATTGACAATGAAGCACGCTCGCTGATTAACTCTATGGAATCAAATAATGTTGTGTTCATGAGCCACCTCACTCCGGCGCACAAAAACAAACTGAAGCCATTGCCCGCGCCACAATGAATGACGAACGCAAAAAATCACCCTGCGCATTTTCCGCAGTGAATTGTCACGCATCAAATCCATGCAAAAAGGCATGCCTGATCAGGCGCTCATCAATTCAATTTTGCGTAAGGCAAAAGTTAAGTGGGGTGTCACCGTAACTCTTATACGGGGCGGCCCCCAAGCCAAACGCGCCTTCGACGCGATGATGCCGATGACGAAGATTGATGTGGCGACGATTGCGAAAGCGATTAAGGGGGAGTGATGGCTAAATCTCCTTCAAGCGCGATGCAACGTTTAGCAACTTGACATGCCATACTTTGTCCATACTATGTCAATATGATCACGTTTAAGTGGAACGCCGAAAAGAACTTGGCTCTGAAAAGTGCGCCTAACAAAGGCGTTTGTTTTGAGGACATTGTCGCTGCAATTGAAGGTGGTGGATTATTAGATGATGTTTCACGATTAAATAATGTTAAATATTCGCACCAGCGCATTTTTGTGGTGCTATTAAATGATTATGTCTACGCCGTGCCTTATGTGCGTGATGGAAGCAGTGTATTTCTGAAGACAGTTTTTCCTAGTCGCAAATTTAAAGCCCTGTATCTGAAGGATTTGAAAAATGAAACCTGAACCCAAAATCGGCAAGTTCGTCGACGATGAAGAGCGTGAACTGTTTGAGGCCATTGAAGCGAGTGACGCGGTTTTTAAAAGTCACCTCACTCCTACGCGCAAGAAAGAAATCATGGCGATTGCAAAAGCAACAATGAATGTTGAGCGCCAGAAAATCACCTTGCGCATTTCACGCAACGACTTGTCACGCCTCAAATCCAAGGCCATGCAAGAAGGCATGCCTTATCAGACGCTGATCAATTCAATATTGCATAAGGCAGTGAGTTAAGTGAGGCGTCACCGTAATTCGTGAGGAACGGAATTGGATGCAGCGTCACAGTGACCGGAAATCAATAACGAGCCTTAGCTTTGCACACGGCCATGAGCTCCATCGGGGTCGCGGTTTCACTTAATATTTCACAAGACAAGCTGATACTCTCTGTTATAAAATTGGGTGTTAATTCGGGTTCAATAATCGTAGCAGAAAGCGAGTTGTATTTGAGCCGTAAATTGTCACGTAATGCTATGGCTTCTGACGATTCAAACTTCACGCCTTTGGCGTTGTATAGTTGTACGTAACACCACATTGGCTTGCTATCCCACGAAGGAAAACAAGCAGGACTAACTTCCAGTCTGTGTTGTGTTTCAGCTTCCAAAGCTGCGACGATTGCTGTTTCTTGGCGTTTTGCTTGAGCAATTGCTTCTTTTTCATCAACACCGCATGCGGTCAACATTACAGCTATAGGCGCAACAACTGTAAAACGATAGAACCACATCTCAAGCCCGCTCCATCATCCCCACAAACCTTTTGAACAGGTAATGCGAATCTTGCGGCCCCGGGCTTGCCTCGGGGTGGTGCTGCACGCTGAATACAGGTTTGCCTTCTAGGGCTATGCCGCAGTTGCTGCCGTCAAACAGGCTCACATGGGTTTCGACCACGCCTTTGGGCAAGCTCTTACGGTCCACCGCAAAGCCGTGGTTCATCGATACGATTTCGACTTTGTTGGTGGTGTAGTCTTTCACCGGATGATTGGCGCCGTGGTGGCCTTGGTGCATTTTTAGGGTTTTGGCGCCCAATGCAAGTGCTAGCATTTGGTGGCCAAGGCAAATCCCAAAAATGGGTTTGCCGGAATCGACTAACGCGCGGATTTCTGTAACGGCATATTCGCCTGTGGCGGCAGGGTCGCCCGGGCCGTTCGATAGGAAAATGCCATCGGGCTTCATGGCCAGAATATCAGCGGCTTTAGCGGTGGCGGGAACCACGGTCACTTTACAACCTGCCGAGGTGAGGCAGCGCAGAATGTTGCGCTTCATGCCATAGTCAATGGCCACCACGTTAAACTTGCCTTCGCCATGGGTGTATCCGGTTTCCCAATCCCACAACTTCTCATCCCAGCTCATACGCTGGGTGAGGGAAACATCCTTGGCCAGATCAAGCCCTTCAAGGCCGCCCCAAGCTTTGGCCATGGCGGTGAGTTTCTTGATATCGAATTTGCCCTTGGCATTATGGGCGATAACACCATTGGGCATGCCTTTTTCGCGGATCAGATTAGTAAGCTCACGCGTATCAACGCCGGACAAGCCGATGATGCCGCGCGATTTCAGCCATTTGTCGAAATGGTTTTTGGCGCGGTAATTTGCAGGTTCGGTGATGGGCGCTTTGACGATGCAGCCTTTGACCGCAGCTGATGCGGCGAGGTTTGTGGTTTCGCCGTCTTCATCATTGGTGCCCACATTGCCGATATGGGGGAATGTGAAGGTAACAATCTGGCCAGCATAGGAAGGATCAGTGAGCACTTCCTGATAACCCGTCATGGCCGTGTTGAAGCACACTTCCGCCACCGCCTCGCCTTCTGCGCCAAAACCATAACCTTCTATCACCGTTCCATCGGCCAGAACCAGAACGGCTGTGATCTTGGCAACATCCCAGTCACTGAAATGGGGGCGTGGCTTGGCCTTGGCTTTAACGGGCATATCTGAGTCTCCGGGATTTGGAGTTGGTTAGGGGCTGGCCCCTGCTCCGTCAAGGTTGCAGCTTATGCAGAATCCGCCTATTCCCCATGTTTTTAATGAGGTTCCAACATGTCTCTGCGCGAACAAATCACGGCCGATATGAAAGAGGCCATGAAAGCAGGCGATAAACGCCGCACGGCCACTTTGCGCTTGATGAATGCAGCGATCAAAGACAAGGACATCAACAGCAGATCAGACGGCCATGATTCAGTGCTCACCAATGATGCAGGCATCATGGAACTGTTCATCAAGATGGTAAAACAGCGTCAAGATTCAATCACCGCCTTTGATGCAGGTGGCAGGCCCGAACTGGCCCAAGCTGAGCGCGAAGAAATGGCGATCATCCAGCATTATATGCCCAAGCAGATGAATGACGATGATGCAAAGGCTGCAGTGGCTGGCGTCATTGCTTCCGTGGGTGCCACCAGTGTTAAAGACATGGGCAAGGTGATGGCAGAGCTGAAAACCAAATATGCCGGCCAGATGGACATGGCCAAGGTTGGTGCCATTGTGAAGGGGTTGTTGGGCTAAAATCCGCCGTAATATTTGTGAAAATTAGGATGATCTCTCGCAGGCAGGAACAAATCGAGTTGCACTGCGTTAATACTTATATGCAAACAGGAGAGTTCCCATGACCAGATTTACAACAACCAAAAAATTACTTTTATCACTTGTCACGGCAGCGACTATTGGTGCTGGGCTCATTGCCAGTGCAACAACTGCCGAAGCGCACCACATTCGTCATTATGGTGGTTTTCCAGGTGCTGGCATAGGTTTCTTCTTTGGCTCGCCAGGCTTTTACAACAATGGTTATTACGGCAACGGTTATTACAATAACGGGTATTATAATGATGGCTATTATGGTGGCTATCCCCATTTCCGTCACGCCTATCGCAGCTGCCACATTGGCAAAATCCGTTATCACCACAGAATGCACAAAGCCCGGATTTGCAACGGCCAAGTTACACGGATTTACTGAACTTTAACGCTGAGTCAGAGCGGTCAGGATATTTGACTTTTCTGCAAAAAGTCAAAACGTTCATATAACGACGGAATCCAAATCTTTGCCCGTCCTAGATCTGGGGCATGTTATTGGAGACTAAAACTATGCGAAAAATATTCTTATGTGCGGCAGCTTCAGTTGCCTTAATTGCAAGTGTTGCTGCAAATGTTACCAGTGCAGAAGCGAGACACGCTCACGGTCATGGCAGGTTTGTGGTGCATTTCGGTGGTCCGGTATTTCCGGCCTATCGCCACCACTATTTTCGTCCCGTTTTTTTGAGATGTCATACTCAAAATATTATCTGGCGACATCACTTGCACCGCGCTAAAGTTTGCAATGGGCACGTAACACGGATCTACTAAATTGAAATAGCGTCGTGGCCCCACCGAAATGGGGCCACGAACATTTTAAACAATATTTGTTGTCACTTTCACATTGCCTTTGATGGAATGAGAATAAGGGCAAACCACATGGCCGCGCGCAATCAGGTCTTCAGCTGCAGCTTTATCCATGCCGGGTAATGCAACATCCATCACCACTTCAAGGCCAAATCCTTCGCCATCATCACGAGGACCAATGCTGACATTGGCTGTAACCAACGCATCTTTGGGCATATCAATTTTGGCCTTGCCAGCCGCAAAGCGCATAGCGCCCAAGAAACAGCCAGCATAACCTGTGGCAAAAAGCTGTTCCGGATTAGTACCTTTGCCGCTGCCGCCCATTTCTGTTGGCGTTGCAAGAGTAACGGTAACCCGTCCATCATCCGTCTTCGAAAGACCTTCGCGGCCGCCACCATTTGCTGTTGCATGTGCAGTATATGCAATTTTCATTATACGTTCCTTTTATTTTTATGAAACAAATAAGGGCCACTTCAACGAAGCGGCCCTTACCGTGAGAAACCAGGTTTCTACACGAATGCGATTGGTTAGAGGGAAGCTGTTCCCGCAGATCCAATGATCCGCACTGCGATAGAACCTGTATTGTTGAACTCACTCGACATGGGATCACCTCCTTTCAGTTGTTAACGACAAGCCAAACCTAGCTCTTGCGCGATTTTTTGCAAGAGGCCAAAAGGTTAAAAAACCGAGGGAAGTAAAAATGCCACACGCTGATCTGATTATCACCAACGCCCGCATTATCACGATGAACAAGGCGCAGCCCTTTGCGGAAAGTTTGGCCGTGGCTGGCAATAGGATTATCGCCATTGGAAGCCATGAAGATGTGGCGGGATTTAAAGCCAAACACACGCGGATGATTGATGCCCAGGGCAAATCGGTGATTCCGGGAATCATCGAAGGCCACGTGCATTTGTTTGGCGGAGCGGCTGAACTTGGCGGCTTAATGGTGAGCCATGTCAAGAGCTTGGCTGAATTTCATGATTCAGTTTCTCAATACCGCAAAGCCCACCCCGAAGAGAAAATTGTGATCGCACATGGGATTGCTCATGAAAGCTTAGGCAAGGATGGCCCGATCACGCGGCAGATGCTTGACCGCATTGTTCCGGACATGCCGTTTTATGTAAATTGTTTTGACCACCACACCGCTTGGGCCAATACCAAGGCGCTGGAAGCGGCTAGCATTATGCGTGGGCGCGAGCTTCCCGTGGGCAATGAAATTGTCCTTGATTCTGAGGGCAACGCCACCGGTGAACTCAAAGAGCCAGCAGCTTATATGCCTGTGCAAGAATTAGGATCCACAGGGGGGCGCGAGTTCTTGGGCATGAATACTGGCGGTGACCCCGTTCCACCTGCAACGCCAAGCCAGCGCGCCAGTGATCAAGCGCTTCTGAAAAAGGGCATAGCGTTTGCCAATTCACTGGGCATTACGACGATGCATAATATGGATGGCAATTGGTATCAGCTGCAGCTGCTCAAAAATATTTTGGACCAAGGCGAACTTAACGCCCGCATGGAAATTCCGTTTCACCAGAAAAATTATTTTGAAATTGCCCGTGTTGATGAAGCCGCTGAAATGCACGCGCAATACAAGGGTGACATGCTGCATTCTGGCCGCGTGAAGATTTTCATGGACGGCGTGATGGAAACGCTGACCGCTTTGATGCTGGATGACTATCCGGGCTATCCCGGAAATACCGGTGCGCCTCTGTTTACCGCCGCACAATTTAATGAACTGGCCACGCGCATTGATAAACACAAACTGCAAATCAGCGTGCATGCGATCGGAGACGGCGCAGTACGCAGAACATTGGATGGTTATGAAGTGGCTCAGAAAGCCAATGGGGTTCGAGACTCGCGCCACCGTATTGAACATATTGAATTGATCGATCCGAGTGATATTCCGCGCATTAAACAATTGGGTGTGATCGCTTCACTTCAACCCGTTGCCGGTGTGGGCGTGCCGTGGATGCCAAAGGAGCCAATTCTCACGCGGCTTGGCAATAAGTTGGCCTTGTCATATCCGTGGCAAACCATCCGTGAATCTGGCGCCACTGTTGCGTTTTCCTCTGATTGGCCCGTGGCCCCGCTTGATCCATTCTTAGGTTTCAAAGCCGCCATGACAGCCGATCATTTTGGCCAGAATCAGAGTTTGATGGACACGTTGCATGGCTTCACGGCGGCGGGCGCGATCATGGATTTCACCGAGGATCGCAAGGGCATGTTGAAGGTGGGCTATCTGGCGGATATTGCGGTTTTGAATTCCGATTTAGAGCGCACGGCGGCTGAGGAGATGGACCGGGTTAAGCCTGTGATGACGGTGTGTGATGGACGGGTGGTTTGGGAGGCCTAGCGATCAATTACCAATAATGCACTTTCTTCATCCTTTAAAAATGCAGCAATTTTTCGGGTATTACGTCGAATAATAGTTTCCAACATTGTCGTACTGCAATTACCACAGCGCAACCAAATTGTCTTTGGGTGAGGACCAAAAATAAAGCTCATCTGATGAAAATCAGAGTCTTTTGAGATGATTGAAAACCCATTGTCCCGCGCATAATTCCAAATTGCACGATCATTCTTTGCGGCCATACCAAGGGTTTTGACATGAAGTGAATTTGGAAAAATATCTGAAAGCGATATTAAAATGCGTGTTGGAAGGTTTTGGACAAAACAGCAGCTTCACTCAAGCCGCACCAACCAGCCGCCGCTCACGGTCAGCTGCAAACACCAAACAATTACGAACGTCATCCGAATTCAATTCAGGAAAATCCGCAATGATCTCAGCTTCAGACATGCCCGAAGCAAGATATTCCAAAACATCATAGACCGTGATCCGCGTATCCCGGATGCAAGGCTTGCCAGAACGACGGGCGGGATCGATGGTGATAGATGTTGTACTCGACATGATTGGATTATGCGGCAAAGATCGGTGGCCGTCAAATCGCCAACCACTTTGCGAAAGTGGTAGTTCGCTGTGTAATGACATAGGGTTTCAGAAAAAGATAGAAGCTGAAATTTAAACGTTCAATGGAACGATTATCCGAGTTGCAGCAAAGGGAGAGTATAGTTGATGTTGTGGTTTTTGATCTGGAGTTAAACCACATGGGAATGGGCACTATTGTAGATTGAGGCTACTCAGCCGGAATTGGTATCGCGTGCTATTCGAAAAAATCTGTTTCGTTTGTGCCCGAAGCTTGAAAGCTCTTGCGTTCTCTATACGTTCCATGTTATCACCATTGCCATGGCCAAATCTGCTTCTAATTTCGTTTGCCAAACCTGCGCTGCGATCACTCACAAATGGTCGGGGCATTGTGATGCTTGCAATAGCTGGAACACCATTATTGAGGAGCGCGCGGAGGCGCCAGCTTCGGGGGCCAAAGGAGCGTCTTTGCCCAAGGGCCGTTTGGCCAAGCTTTATGAATTGAAGGGCGAAAGCCCTGCCCCACCGCGCATTGAATCTGGCATCACGGAACTTGACCGGGCCACGGGTGGCGGATTTGTTCCGGGGTCTGCGGTTCTAATTGGTGGTGATCCGGGAATTGGCAAGTCCACGCTGTTGTTGCAAGCACTCGCTGCAATGGCGCGAAAAGGCGAGCGCGTGATTTATGTGACTGGCGAGGAAGCCATTGCACAAGTGCGCATGCGGGCAGCGCGTTTGGGGCTTGATGATGCGCCGGTTTTATTGGCGGCTGAAACCAATGTGTCCGACATCATCGCCACATTGAATGATGGGCCAGAGCCTTCGGTGGTGGTGATCGACTCTGTGCAAACCTTGTGGTCACCCGTCATTGAATCTGCACCCGGAACCGTTTCACAGTTGAAGGCAGGGTCTGAAGCTTTGGTGCGCTATGCCAAAACCAAGGGCACATGTATGCTGCTGGTTGGCCATGTGACCAAAGACGGGCAGATTGCCGGGCCAAAAGTGATCGAACATTTGGTTGATACGGTGCTGTATTTTGAAGGTGACCGCGGCCACCAATTCCGCATTTTACGCGCTGTTAAAAATCGCTTTGGCCCTACAGACGAAATCGGCGTTTTTGAAATGTCGGATGGTGGCCTCAAAGAGGTGACAAATCCTTCGCGGCTTTTTATGGGCGGCTCGGAACACCCAGCCCCCGGCACAGCGGTTTTTGCGGGTGTTGAAGGCACAAGGCCGCTGCTGGTTGAAGTTCAAGCTCTTGTTGCGCCATCGCCCTTGGGCACACCGCGCCGCACGGCGGTGGGTTGGGATACGACAAGGCTGAATATGATTCTGGCTGTGCTGGATGCCCGCGCTGGCGTTTCACTTTCGAATCATGATGTTTATTTAAATGTGGCTGGCGGTCTGCGGCTGAAAGAAACAGCAGTCGATTTGGCCGTGGCGGCAGCATTACTTTCGTCTTTGTCAGACACTGTGATTCCCCATGGCACAGTGCTTTTTGGAGAAATTGCACTTTCGGGCGCAATTCGCCCTGTCGGGCAAACTGAAGCTCGGCTGAAAGAAGCCCAGAAACTAGGCCAGACTGATGCTGTGATCGCAGATCAAGGTGAAAAGGCCCTAAAAGGCACAATTACTACAAAACAACTCTCCACCGTGGCTGATCTGGTGGCCTGGGTTGCCAGCCGTTCAAAGGGCTTGCGCCGCATAGCCTAAACGGCCCAAAGAATAACCTAGAACCTTGCTCAAGAGTTTCATATAAAGGCGACTTCTCGAACCGGAACAGATTCATGTCCTTTCAAATCTTAGACTTCGTTCTCTTTGGCATCATGTTCATCTCTGGCGTTTTGGCGCTGGCCCGCGGTTTTACCCGCGAAGTTTTATCGCTCGTTGCTTGGGGTGTTGCAGGCATAGCCGCCTACTTTGCCATCAAGCAGCAAAAGCTCATCGATCTGGCAATGCCTTATGCGGGCAAGCCCATTATCGCCACGATCGCTGTAGGTCTGATTGTTTTTGTGATCGTAATGGTGATCGTCTCGATTGTCGGTGTCAAAATTTCAGATCGCGTGGTCGATAGCCGTGTTGGCGCGTTTGATCGCACGCTGGGTTTCCTTTACGGTTTGGCGCGCGGCTTGGTGCTGGTTTCCATCGCTTATCTATTTTATGGCTGGTTGACACCGAGCGACCGTCAAGAAGATTGGGTTAGGAAAGCCCAGTCACTGCCGATCATCGCCCAAGTTGGTAACGTGCTTTTAGGTTTCGTGCCTGCCGATATCGCCGACACCCTGTCAAAGACAACGCAAATCAGCAACCCGCAAGGTTCGATTACCAAAACTGTTGAAGCTCCTGCCGATCCTGGAACAACCGTCACTGCGGGACAAGCCAAGGGATTGGATAATCTGATCGAAGGCAAGGCTGCAGACGGCAAAACCGATCAGCCGGCCTTTGGCCAAGAGGGAACCAAAACCCCATGATTGATGACCAAGACCTTGATGGCGATACATTGCGCGAAGAATGTGGTGTCTTTGGCATATTCGGTCACCCAGATGCAGCGGCCTTAACAGCCCTTGGCCTCCACGCGCTGCAACATCGCGGCCAAGAAGCAGCAGGCATTGTGAGCTATGACGGCGAACGTTTCCACGCCGAACGCCGCATGGGATTAGTGGGTGATCATTTCTCATCCGATAAAATCATCAACCGCCTGAAGGGCACACAGGCCATGGGGCATGTGCGCTATTCAACAACCGGCGAAACAATTTTGCGCAATGTGCAACCGTTGTTTGCTGAGCTCGCCGTGGGTGGTATTGCAGTTGCCCACAACGGCAACCTCACCAATGGCCTCACCCTGCGCCGCGAGTTGATTGCATCAGGTGCAATTTATCATTCTACTTCTGACACTGAAGCTATCCTCCATCTTGTGGCGCGTTCAAAAAAGAACCGCATGATCGAGCGTTACATTGATGCGTTGCGCAGCCTTGAAGGCGCTTATGCTTTGGTATCACTGACCAACAAAAAACTCATCGGAGCGCGGGATCCACTTGGTATTCGACCACTCATGCTGGGCGAGCTTAACGGTGCCTACATTCTATGTTCTGAAACTGTGGCCCTCGATATCATCGGCGCAAAATTTGTGCGTGAAATTGAAAACGGCGAAGTGGTCGTGATTTCAGAACATGGCATTGAATCGCTTCATCCCTTCCCGCGCCAAAAACCACGACCCTGCATTTTTGAATATATTTATTTCTCACGGCCCGATTCCATTCTGGGCGGCAGATCAGTTTATAATGTGCGCAAAAATACCGGAACCCAGTTAGCTTTAGAAGCGCCAGCCGATGCTGATGTAGTTGTGCCTATTCCAGATTCCGGTGTTCCCGCTGCGTTGGGTTATGCGCAAGCGCTAAATATCCCCTTTGAACTGGGCATCATCCGCAATCATTATGTGGGCCGCACTTTTATCGAGCCAACTCAACACATTCGCTCACTCGGCGTGAAGTTGAAACACAACGCAAACCGCGCCGTGATTGCGGGTAAGCGAGTGGTATTGGTCGATGATTCAATCGTGCGCGGCACAACATCAATTAAGATTGTAAAGATGATGTATGAAGCGGGTGCCAGAGAAGTGCACATGCGGATTGCTTCGCCGCCGATAAAATTTCCAGACTATTACGGCATTGATACGCCCGAACAAAAATCTCTGCTGGCCGCTAGCCACTCGCTGGAAGAAATGCGCAAATTCATTGGCGTGGATTCACTGGCATTTGTTTCTGTGGACGGCATTTATAAAGCCGCCGGCTATGAAGGCCGCGACAATGTGCACCCGCAATTTACCGATCATTGTTTCACAGGCGATTACCCAACACATCTGACTGATTTAATCGGTGAGAGCGCCAAACAGCAGCTCTCACTTTTAGCTGAAGCAGGCTGACATGCAGAAAATGCTTGAGGGCAAAGTGGCTTTGGTCACGGGTGCTTCGCGTGGTCTCGGTCGCGCCGTTGCGTTAGCACTTGC
The DNA here is from genome assembly GCA_025359045.1 of Hyphomicrobiales bacterium. GTDB lineage: Bacteria > Pseudomonadota > Alphaproteobacteria > Rhizobiales > Aestuariivirgaceae > Aestuariivirga. The sequence goes on from JANYHN010000062.1 coordinate 16,336, forward strand.
CAAACAAGGCGCGCACATCATTGCCACTGCCCGCACGCAAGGTGGGCTTGAAGAACTTGATGATGATATAAAAGCTGCTGGATCATCGGCCACTTTAGTGCCGATGGATATTATAGATTATCCGGCGATTGATCGCTTGGGTGCGGCCATTTTCGAGCGCTGGAAAAAGCTTGATATCCTGATTGGCAACGCTGGCCTTCTGGGCAAACTCACGCCGCTTCCTCATATTGAACCTAAATCTTGGGACGATGTGATGGCTGTCAACGTGACTGCAAATTATCGCTTGATCCGCTCAATGGATCCCCTGCTGCGCTTGGCATCGCATGGCCGCGCGATTTTTGTGACATCGGGCCTAGCTTACAAATGCTTTCCGTATTGGGGCACCTATTCCATTTCCAAAGCCGCCCTTGAAGCCATGGTGAAAACCTATGCTGCCGAAATGGAAACCACTTCTGTGCGCGCCAACTGCTTCAGCCCCGGCCCCACCCGCACGAAGATGCGCGCCACCGCCATGCCCGGTGAAGACCCGATGAGCATTCCATCAGCCGAAGAAGTGGCAGAGCAAATTGTTCCGATGTGTGTGGAAAAGTTCACCGCCAACGGCGCCGTTTACAAATATGCGGCGACCGGGTTGTTTAAGCAGAATCTTTGAGTCCTCTCCCGCAAAGCGGTGGAGGAAAGGGGCCTATTTTGCTTTAGTAAAATGGAATAGGTGAGGGGCAGTGAAACGATTCATACACCCTCATCTATCCCATCTCACTGCGTTCGATGGGCCCCTTTCTTCTCCCGCAAAGCGGTAAAAGACGATTCTACTTATCGTAAGGATTTTTCCCGCCGCGCAGTGAGAATCTGATGGGCACGCCCTCAAGCCCAAAATCTTTGCGAAGGCCATTCATCAAATAACGCACATAAGTCTGTGGCAACTTATCAAGCTGATTACCAAACACCGCAAATGTCGGCGGCCTTGCGCTGGCTTGGGTGGCGTAGCGAATTTTGATACGACGGCCTGATGGAGCTGGAGGTGCGTTCTTCTGCACGGCAGCGGTGATCCAACGATTAATCTTGGATGTTGAAACGCGAATGTTCCATTTGCGGTCCATCTCAATGACAGCATTCATCATCTTATCAACGCCGCGGCCCTGCTTTGCCGACAGTGTGATGATCGGAAAGCCCTTAATATCAGGCAAAATATTTTCGATAATATCATCGACCTTCTTCATAGCCGCCAATTTATCTTCAACCAAATCCCATTTGCTTAAAACCAAAACAATGGCGCGGCCTTCGCGGGCCACAAGATCGCACAGTGTCAAATCCTGCTTTTCAATGCTCATCGAAGCATCAACAAGAACCACAACGCAATCGGCATAACGAATGGCACGCATTGCATCGGTAACCGAAAGCTTCTCCAGCTTTTCTTTCACTTTGCCTTTGCGGCGAATGCCCGCCGTATCCCAAAGCTTGATCTCGCGCGTGCCCCATTTCCAATCGCTTGAAATCGCATCTCGCGTGATGCCAGCTTCTGGCCCCGTCAGCATCCGGTCTTCACCCAGCAGGGTATTCACCAGTGTCGATTTGCCAGCATTAGGTTGACCAATGATGGCAAGGCGCAAGCGCCGCTCTGGCCGATCAGGCCCTTCATATTCGGGGTCATATTCAGCGGGCACAAATTCTTCGTCTTCATCCGCCGCAGCTTTGCTCGCCTCTTCATCCGCATCAATATAAGGCCGGATCACATCATAGATATGCTCCATGCCCTCGCCATGTTCGCCTGATATCGGAAGCGGCTGGCCAAAACCCAGCGAATAAGCCTCGCCTACGCCTTGCGCGATACGCAAGATTTCGGCCTTGTTGGCTAGCACTGTGACGGGCTTACCCAATTTGCGAATGCGTTCAGCAAACTGCTCATCAATCGGCGTGACACCTGCTCTGGCATCAATCACAAAGAAAATATGATCAGAAAGCCTTGCAGCCTCTTCGGCTTGCAAACTCATGCGCGCTTCAAGCGTGCCTTTCTTGGCATCATCAAGGCCCGCTGTATCAAACACCCGAAATTCCAAATCACCAAGCCGCCCCAAGCCTTCGCGGCGATCACGTGTGACGCCGGGTTGATCATCGACCAGTGCGATCTTCTGACCGACAAGACGATTGAACAGTGTGGATTTTCCAACATTAGGCCGCCCGAGAATGGCTATTGTAACCGTCATTGCAAAGTCTTTGAAGCAGGCGGGCAAAGCTGTTTTTTAGGATTGCACGGAACAATTGGTTGATCAGTTGGCACATCCTGTTGAGCTTGGCCCTGCCCGGCTACAATAGGATCTCTTGCAGTCTTCTGATCGTCCGGAATAATTTCTTCGCGCTGCCCGGGCAAAACCGTATCATTGCTCTGACCAGTCACTTTTTTCAAAGTCGAACAACCCGTGAGCGCCAAGCCTAAACATATGATGAATACGAGCTGCTTCACTTCTTCACCAAATTTGGCGCAATCAATTGAATCATGATCTGCGCGCGTTGCTTCATTGAGGGTGTGGCTTCGGCATCACTATAAACTGCCTGCATGTAACGATCAGCCATCGTATAATCTTTCACGCGCCAAGCACTAAGGCCGAAAATCTCACGTGCCTCTTGCCTCCAAACGGCACCAGCCTTGTCAAATTTTCCAAGCCGGCTCAGCAATTGATCAGGCGTTGAGCTATCAACTAACAAATAGCCAGCCTTGATGCGCGCCATATCAGCAAGCGCTGGATCGCTATCTGCTTTTGCTGCAAAGGTATCATATGCTGACACAGCTTTTTCGGTGTCGCCTTTTTTTGCGAGCAGTGCCGCACTTTGCAAAGCTGCCAACTGGCCAAAGCCCGCATGATTAACCGCAGCTAACGCTGATAAAGCATCATCCGTCTTGCCATCAGCAGCTTTTTTCAATGCCGCGAAATAAACTGCACCTGCATCCTCAGCTTGCTTTACCTGATAATAGCGCCAGCCTTGAAACGCCGCCACAGCAACAATCAGCAAAACGCCAGCGGTCGTAAAATACCTGCCATAACGATCCCAGATTTTTTTGTATTCGTCTTGGCGAACTTCCTCGTCCACTTCGCGGAATATCGACTCGTCAGTATTAGACACTTAAGCTGCGCTCCGTAATTTCAAATGGGGAAGTAAAGCAGCCAGAGGGCCAAATCAAGGCAATTCAGGTGGTCTCTGAAACCGAGAAAGCTCCGATTAGCCCAGCATCCACCCGCTCGGCTATTAAACTTTGCAAGACCCAAAGCCCTGAATTATCAGAGATGAAAGCCAATTTCGCAGTGGAAAGACCAGGCACCACGGCTGTATCTGTCCACCCCGAACTATCGATGGTCTGCCCGTCAGTCTCGATTAATCTCCACACATGGCCATGGATGTGAAGTGGTTGTGGAAAGCTTGTTTTATTCGAAAACTCTAAAATCAGCGTCTCGCCTTTTTTAGCCTCAAACAACGGCGGCCCCCCGACACTGGCAATACCGTTAAACGCCCAAGCCAAACCTTTTTCCAAAAGCCCGCGCATATCCAAAGTCACCTCGCCCACCTTTGCCGATTGCAAACCACCCTTGGCCCCACCCTCTATTTCAATCGGGATACGCCGGGCTAAGGTAAGATCACCCAACACCGCCACAGGATTGTCAGGAAGTTTGAAACCGCTGGTTACTTGATCTGAAATATTCACGCCGCTGACTTGCAAGAATACGACATCCGTCACATCGTCTAAAACGTCCAGAGCGACTGCTACTTCGCGGGACATTTCCGTCAATAACAAATCGGCGCGTTGGCCGGGCATCAATTTTAACCCGTTTTCATAAACCGCCTTCAGCGCGACGGGTTGACCATCCAATGCCATCACTTGAGGAGAAGCACCCTTAAATATGATATTCATTGTGCGCGCGTTGGCCGCGTTGAGCATGCGCAAACGTAAGGGTTTGTCGAGTGTCACTTTAATTTTTGATTTGAATGTGCTGTTGACCGTGAACCAATCCCCCAACCTGCCATCACCAATGGCCGTTTCCAAATCGCCAAATTTGCCACGTTGACGCCCTTGATCATCAACCATCCAATCGTCAAAAATCAGGGGCACATCATTAAACGCTGGCACAAGCGGTGTTGCCTCTTCGACAATCAACATTCCGTAGAGCCCCATGTCGCGCTGCTGAGAAGCATGCGTCATAGGCCCAAACCAAAATGTACCAGCATCAGGTGGTGTGAAAGCAAACGCCACCGCATTGGCATCACCCGGCAATACGTTCAATGTCATTTGTGTCGATGCGCCGCGCACGCCAAACCAATGCAACCAAATTTCTTGGTCGAGATGATTAATAATTCGGCCCTTGAACTCTTGTCCTTGCTTGGCGCGCAGCACACAAGTGGGCTGTTCTTTCATAAACCGCCAAGCCGGAGTTTTGGCCCCGCCCCGCCCCACAATGGGCATCGCAGATTTTTCAGCGGTTAGAGTGATTTCGCCGACAACTTGCGCAACAGCAAAGCGCGGCAAGCCCAAAGCCATTGCACCAGCAATCACATCGCGACGATTGAAATTCATGATCCACGAGGATGGAATAACTCTATGTCAAAAAAGAGTCAGAGCTAATCCTTCACTTCATAAGTATTCTCAACGCCTGGAAAAGTTCGCGAGCGGACATCTTCAGCATAAGTTTTAATCGCCCCCTCAATGGCGATGCCGACTTTACCAAATTCTTTGACGAACCGCGCCACCTTCGGCGAAAGCCCCAACATATCTTCCATCACCAAAATCTGCCCATCGCAAGAAGCTGAGGCCCCGATGCCAATCGTCGGAATTGAAATTGCTTTGGTAATTTTCGCCGCCAGAGGCTCAGCCACAGCTTCAAGAACCACGGCAAAAGCGCCAGCCTCAGTCACGGCGCGTGCATCTTCTTCAATAATCGGCCAGCCGGCACGTTCGCGGCCCTGCGCTTTAAATCCACCCAGTACGTTGATTGATTGCGGTGTCAAACCAATATGCGCCATAACCGGAATGCCGCGTTCAGTTAGAAACTTGATCGTCTCGGCCATGCGCGACCCGCCTTCAAGCTTGATAGCACCACATTCAGTTTCTTTAATAACACGTGCAGCATTACGAAACGCCTGCGCCGGGCTTTCCTCATAAGAACCAAATGGCATATCGACAACGACAAGTGCATGCTTGGCGCCGCGTGTGACCGCGCGCCCATGCATAATCATCAACTCAAGCGGAACAGGCAATGTTGTTTCAAACCCGTGCATCACCATGCCCAGTGAATCACCCACCAGCAGAAAGTCCACATATTTGTCGGCAATCGCTGCCGTGTGCGCGTGATACGACGTGAGCGAAACAATAGGCTCGCCGCCTTTGCGGGCGCGAATATCAGGAGCAGTGATGCGTTTTTGAATTGAATGTTGAGACATGTTATTATCTTAGACGCTGCAAGCATTGCGGGCAACAGCACCTCCGTCTAATGATTAACTATGGCTACAATTACACTTCTCGACGACAGCACGCGCCCAATAGCCCCAAAACTGGAAGGTGCAACTGCGCATCACGAACTGCCCGGCAAGCATCTCAAAATGATTCACCGCTATCATCTTCAAGAATTGAACCAAGTCCGTCGATTTTTGGATGAATTTGAAGCAGGTGAGCCAAAACTCGCCGAACTAAGCAAAGCAGCTTCGACGCTGAAGATGCATGCGTCTATGCGTTTATTCGGCAATCTCTGCGGTCAAGAATGCGAAATGCTAAATGCCCATCACAGCATAGAAAGCCAGATGATGTTCCCCGTCCTGCACAATCGCGGCAATGATGGCATTAAGAGAGTGGTTGAACGGCTGATGGCCGAGCACGACATCATCCACTATTTTCTCAAAGAATTGGAAATCAAAGCGAACAAAATCCAGCAAAACCCAGCCACAGAAAATTTTGAAAGCCTAAAAGAGACTTTCAAAAATCTCGAAAAAATTATCCGCTCTCATTTCAAATATGAGGAAACACAATTGGAAGTGGCGCTCGGGTTCTATGGCGTTGAGATTTAAACTCTCGCATTTTCAGTATCGAATGAAATCACTTAAAAAGTTCAAAACGTCTCAGTTTATCCCAGAACGAATATTGCTCTTTCCTGTCCGAACTTTGGCTGGCGGTAGGTGAAACCACGATCTTACCGTATCGGCGAAAGGTCGTGAGGTGTGCGACCCTCCTCCCCATCTTTGGCTTATACAGCTTTGACACCCTTACGACTCGTTTTGCGACCGGATTAGCAACATGTGGGGTTTGTGGTGCAACGTTCGCATTGACGGCTAACGCTGGAACGTTGGTAATCGCAGCGTTCTGCGCGGGCACTTCAAGAGCCGACGCCCGAGTTCCAGTAAATGGCGGTTCAACGAAGCGACAATCATGTTGTACAACTGAGCCATGCGGAACTGCTGTAACAAGAGTTGTGCAGAAAAGAATTGCGGCAGGTGTCACGATGCGTCCTCCAATTTGAGTAATTCAGTCTGCCAATTAATTTTAGAACCAAAATTTCGATTGCGCAGAAATACCGAATTGATTTTCAAAATAGTCGCTCTTTCAACTCGTCCCATGATGTGACCACGAGCCGGGTTTAACAATTTGGTACCGTTGAGATGTGAGAAATTCGCTTGCTGTAGTTTCATCGACCAGTCTCTTCAAAAAATGTTCCGTAATTCAATTTCTTTGCCGACGGCTATTTGCAGTATCAAAAAACCAAGCGGTATCGGCTCTCGTCAATCAAACGAGATAATTCCAAAAATCAAGATTTTCAAAAGTGACAGGCTTTGATGACTGTCAAAGTGCGGCAGATCAGCTCGACATTGATCTGCCTACACGCAAGCCTAATATGCGATCTGAAAAATCAGCAAAACCTTCAGAGATGCTGTCAAAATCTTGAGTTCTTTCGGCTTTCATATGAGCTGCATATGTAGCCAATTTATTTTCCAATTTTAAAAGATTTCTCTCATCATTTGCAGTTGTTGAAATCTCAAGCTCATCAATGCGTTTTGTGAAATATGTCAGCAAGTTCTGCTGATCTTCGGCCGTCCGTGCGGCAAGATTTGAAACACGCTCATTGAGCGCGTTAGAATGCTGCTGAAAATTAGCTTCAACTCTTTGAAACATATCTTTAAGCGCTTCGTTGATATCTTGGACAGCATTCACAAGATCAGTATCTTGTTGTGCAGCCGTTGTGCGTAAGGATTCATTTGTTTGCGCGATGCTTAATTGATTTCTTTCGCACATTGAAAGGAGTTCGTCGCCGCGCAAGTTCAAGTCTGTAACAGATTGTCGGTTGCCGCGATCGGCTTCCTCAAATATTGATAGTAATTCTTCAATACGTGCCTCATGCAGACGGGCGACCGGGCCCATCAACAATCCGCGGATGTCGGATAGAGACTCCGACGCATCCGATTCTTCTTTCAAAGCTTGCAGTATACGCGGGCTTACCACATGCTCGTTGGCGGGAACAATGTGGAGCGGTGGAATTTCAGCGGTTGCAAGAGGCTTTTTAGCGGTTTCATCTTTTTGTTGATGTTTAACCTTGTTGACCCTCAAAGGCATAACCTTTCGGTTTGACTTGGCGGCTGTAGCACTGACTTGTTGCAAGATGAAACACTCCTATATGACAAACTTTTAAATGCCCCCATTTATTAAAAATTGACATTATCTAAGTTGCAATTTTAATCCAGTTTTCGATGATTTTTTGGTAAAACCTTAACCTTACTCGTCAACGCTATTTCTTAAGCGATCGGCTGCAAATGTTATGCGAAGGACAACAAGATCACGTTTTTAATCAACCAAAAATTTTCACGCCGAGTACGTAAGGATGAAATATAAAAAGCATGACCGCATAGACCAAAAAGCCTGCCAAAACAGCAACGATATCGGATGCGACGCGCGGCTCAAACATCGGTTTGTTGCGCCTCACCATGTTGTTGATAATATCAAGTGCAGCAATAACCAATAGCGTCAGATAAATTAGAACCACAGGCGTCTTGCCGTTTGCAATCAAATGCCCAATTGACCAAAGGCAAACACCAATTGAAAATGGGTTTTGCAGCCACTTTCGGATATAGCCATTGCCATAAGGCGCTGACATGCAAATGAATCCTAGCAGCACCAGCAGCATGGTGACATGCCGTGCACCATTTGATGGAAAATAAAGCATCTCGCCATTGTCGCGGGATAAAACGTAGCCCCAACCCATCAACCCAATGCCAGCCACTGAGACCAATGAGTAGAGCCCCTTAAACCGCGCCTCGCCCAGCCACGCCTGGAGGCGATTACGGACCGACGGCAACAGAACCGAAAACAAGTGACTGCCGCCAAAGAGAATAATACCGACTAGTAGAATTGTCATATTAACGCTCCATCAAAGGCATCCAAGCGAAAAATCAAACCATATAAACACACCCAGTGCAGTCTATACGCAGACCATATCACATGCTAGAGACGGTCAGATAAGATGCGGAACAATCGAGGGGCTTAACAATGAAACCAACACTTATTCTGGTCGGCGCAGATAAAGGCGGCGTCGGCAAAACCACTATTTCAAGGGCATTGCTCGACTATTTCGCGCGCAAAAATGTGCTGACCCGCGCCTTTGACACAGAAAATCCCCGTGGCTCGCTACGCCGGTTTTACCCGACAATTACTGAAGTGATTGATTTGGGACATGTGGCAGATCAGATGAAGGTTTTAGACACGATGGAATCGGCCAATGTGCCTGTCACCGTGGTTGATTTTAAAGCTGGTAATTTGTCGTTTGCGCTAGACCTGTTTGAGCGCATCGGCGTTCTCGAAGCAGCGCGTAATGGTGTCTTTAATCTGGGCCTCATGCATGTGGTTGGGCCGTCGATTGCTTCGCTCGACGAAATTGGCGAAATCGCGAAATATCTTCAAGGCGTTTCCTATGTTGTGGCGCGCAACTCCATCAACGAAACCAATTTTTTTGAATGGGATGAAGCAACCCACCGCAAATATTTCTCAGCTATTCCGAAGGCTCAAGAAATCAATCTGCCAAAACTTAATGAAATGGCTTACGAGCAAGTTGATGTGGCAGGTGTAACCTTCAAAGATTTCATCGAAAACAAATCTGCTGATGGCACCGCAGGCAAGTTTTCTTTCGTGCTGCGCGGCTATGTGCGCAAGTGGTGTTCTGAAATTGATGCTGAATTTGCTCGCGTGCAAATGTTGGCTGACATCATTTCTGGCGGCCGCGCGCCGGGCCACAATTAAAAAGGTCTAACCCCGTGGCCAACACCCCCACGGTCTACATCACCGTATCAGACCAGCACCGCAACGGCAAAACTTTGCTGGCGCGGCTGCTGGCTGATTACTTGCTGCTAGATGGTCGCGATCCGTTTATGATTGACACCGACGCGCCCGAAGGCCCATTGCGCCAATTCTTCCCCGGTCGCACAGCACTTGCCGATTTTGCTTCAATAGCAGGCCAGATGAAATTATTCGATACGATCATTGCCTCGCCCGGCAGAGATTATGTCGTTGATCTTCCGGCCAGACATACTGATGGGTTTTTCAAAGCCGCGGAAGAGTTGAACTTTTTTGACGAGTTAAAGAAGCTCGGATTTCGGATCATCGTGTTCTACGTGGTTGATCGACACGCCGCTTCACTCAGGGCGGCCAAAGCCATACAAAAATTTCCAGACATCGATCTTTTTGTGCCTGTTGAAAACCAGCATGTTGGTTCCTTTTGGCCAAAGACTGAAGGCGACCTTACTATTCCAGCCTTGCCCCAAGCTTTGGCCATTGCGATTGCTGATAAGCGCTTCTCATTGCGGGCCTTCGTGCTGGGGGATACCCAACATCTAGCAGAAGAATATCAACCAATATTGAGCAACTTTCTATTTGAGGTTTTGAACAACCTCGGCAACCTTGAACCTCTTGTCACTTTGCAAAACCTTAAAGAGTGAAAACCACGATAAGGGATTTTTGCACTATTCGGTCAGTGTGAATGGAAGTCAGGCTTTGCTCATCACAACATCCCACGTCACTTCGCGAAACGGGTTGGGTAGGCCCAATTTTGTTGCGCGCTGCTGATCATCCGTCCATTTGAAATCAGCAATCAGGCTTTCCTTAACGCCAAACACTGCATCCTCTTTTAGCCACGGGCAATCAGGAGTGAAAATGTGTGTGACCAACTTTTCATACCCCGGTGCAGACACCATGAAATGCAAATGCGCCGGACGGTTAGGGTTGCGGTCCAATGATTTCAGCATATCACCAACGGTGCCATCATAAGGAATGGGATAAAACCGCGGATATGCAGAAAGAAAACTATATTGGCCCTTTGAGTCTGAAGTGAACACGCCGCGCAGATTGTTTTCAGGCTGGATGCCTTTTTGCTGCACATCATAAAAACCGTCTTCATTGGTTTGCCAAACTTCCAACTTGGCTCCGGAAATTGCCTTACCCTTGGCATTGACAACTTTTCCGTGAACCAAAACCGGCTCACCTTTACCGTCCAAACAGATATTTGCGCCATTTTCATAATGCGGCGCATCAGGGATATAAAATGGCCCAAGAACCGTTGACTCTGTTTCACCCGACATTTTGTCGTGGTTCAACGTTTCAACCAGCATTGAAATGCCCAGCGCATCCGACAGCAAAATAAACTCTTGCCGCCAGTCCGTTGAAAGATGTCCAGTGCGGGTCAAAAAATTAATGCCGTACATCCACTCTTCCATGGTCGGTTTCGTTTCTTTGACGAAAGCATGGAGGTGTTTCACCAAGGAATCGACCAGAATTTTTGTGCGCTTATTTGCTTTAGGTCCGGAACGTTCCTGTACAACTTTCACCGAGTCTTTGGCCGTAAAATATGGTGAGGCTTTGCGCTTGGGCTTTATAGGTTTGGATTTCTTTGCGATCGCTTTTGCCATGATCAATATCCCAAAATCTTTTTGAGAGCTGCGGAAAGGTGTTTTTCAGCATCGGATGGAGCTTTAAAACTGCGCCAAGCCACATGCTGGTCTGGCCGCACCAGCAAACAACCCCCATCACTGATCTCACGGGTGCGTGCCCAATCACCTGTATGATCTTCGAATTCACGGCGTGGCCCAATGACGCGCGTTTTGATTTCGATGCCAAAGGATTTGCCCAAAATCTGAGCGGCCTCAACCCATGCCTCTCCGCCGATACCCGTGAGAATGGTGAAGTGCCCCTTGCCCGTAATATCCAGCGTCGAAACTTGTTTTCCAAGTTTGTCGAATATCCAGATATGAGGCAACCTTGCGCCCGGCCAAGTGGTGGGGGCGTAATGCAGTTCCTTATCTTTTTCAAATTCAGGTTCTTTTTGACCGTCAGCATCAATGGCACCAGAAACATAGCGCTGGTTCATTTCCACGCCATGACAATCAAATTCATATTTCTTGAAATCGATAGCCTTGCGTAAGGCCTCGCGTTGCTTTTCCGCTGCCGGTGTTGCGTCTGCCCGCCCATCCATGTTGCGTTTGATCTTATCATGATCAACACCACCATCCATACCAAGGGCTTCAAAGATCGGTCCAAATTCACCAATCGATTGATTTGCGCGGGTAACGATCTGCTTGGCAATGGGCGCACGCTCTTGGCTGTAACTTTCCAGCAACTTGGGTTTTGCTTGGCCTTTTACAACGGCTGCCAATTTCCAAGCCAAATTAAAGGCGTCTTGGATCGATGTATTTGAACCTAAGCCATTGGATGGCGGATGACGATGGGCGGCATCCCCCATGATGAAGACGCGGTCTTTTTGCATATGGGTCGCATACATATTGTTGACGGTCCAAACGCTTGCTGAGATTAGTTCTATTTCAAGCGCTGGATCACCAACCAGTTGGCGGGCCACTGTTGTGGCAAGTTCTTTATCGACCACTGGAGCTGGTTGATTGATGTCATAACCCCAAACAATCAACCATTCGTTCCAAGGTCTGACCATGCGCACCAGCCCCATGCCAATGCCGCCTACGTCGGCGCCGGGCTGCATCACCCAATACAAAACCGAAGGACGATGAGCCACATACTTTGAAAGATCAGCGCGAAATAAAATATTCATGGAACCGCCAACTCCCATCTTTCCTTCGAGTGGCAAACCAGCGTGTTCCGCCACAAGTGAATTGCCTCCATCGGCACCCACCAGATATTTGGCGCGCACAGTGAAATTCTTCTCCATGAGACGGTCCTTCACAGTTACCGTCACACCATCCGCGTCCTGAACATGAGATACATATTCGCAAGACATGCGCGATTGCGCTCCACGCGAGCAGGCTGTTTTAAATAACAGAGGCTCCATAAAAGTTTGTGGCAAATCATTCATGCTGCAAGGCGAAGATAATTGATGTTCAGCACGCGATAGCGGATGTTTGCCCCAGCTTTTCATGCGGCCAAGTTCTTCACCCGCCAAGCTTTCGCAGAACACATTCTCGCCCATCAAATCTTGTTCGGTGGCTTGTTGGTAAGCCTCTTCTTCAACCGTTTCTCCCAAATCGCGCAACACTTCCATGGTGCGTTGGTTGGTGATGTGGGCACGAGGGGTAGTTGCCAGCCAGCGGTAACGATTGATGATGAAGCAGTCTATGCCATAAGATCCCAGCAAGGCCGCAGTGGCGCTGCCAGCGGGGCCTGTGCCAATCACCATCACATCTGTTGTGATATCTGCCATCATCGTGTCTCCAGTTTAAAGTTGCGGGCGGCGGCCATGATAGGCGTCGTCCAAAAGTTGGCGAATAGCGTTTCGTTCAAGGGCGCGAGGGTTTGGATAAGGATTGGCCACGGCAATCTCGGCAGCTTTGTCGAGCCCGTCTTCTGGCATACCAATATCTTTAAGCGTCAAAGGAGCATTTAGTTTCTTTGCGAGATCATAAAGTCCGGCGGCTGCTGTGTTGCTTCGAAGGGCACGACATATCCGTTGCATGGCGTCAGGCGAACTCGCAGAATTATAAGCCGTAGCGTGAGGCAAAATAACAGTGTGCGTTTCGGCATGTGGCAAGTTGAAACTGCCGCCGAGCACATGACAAAGCTTGTGGTGCAAAGCCATCGAAACAGAACCTAATACCGTTGCACAAAGCCACGCCCCATAGAGCGCCTCATCATGCCCGGCCTTACCCATTGGTATAGCAGATGCGAGCGCCCTGATCCCCTCCTCAGCCATAAGGGAAACAATTGGGTTCCCATCAACGGCATACAGCCCTTCGACGGCGTGGGCGATGGCATTCAGGCCTGACGTTGCCGCAAAATTGTCTGGGAGTGTATCCAATAAATCCGCATCATAGATCACAGATTCTGGCTGGATTTTTGGATCGCGTTGAGTGGTCTTTGTACCACCTGCGGTTTCTCCCAAAATGTTTGTCATCTCTGATCCAGCGTAACTCGTAGGGATCACCAGTTGTGGCAAATCAGTTCGTAATGCGATGGCTTTGCCCAGGCCCGTGGATGAACCGCCTCCTAGAGCAATGGTGCCATCACAGCCCTCGGCGCTAACCAAGGCAAGCGCCTCTTCAGTCACATTCGAAGGTGTGTGCATGGCCGCACCAGCAAATGCTACGCCGCCGGACTTTTCAATAATAGCAAGACCAGAAGAAGCCTGATGTTTGGTGGTGATCACAAGCGGGCGTTTCATACCCAACCGCATTGCCTCAGTCGCAACTTCAGAAATCTTACCGCGCCCAAAAATCACCCGCGTTGGCAAAGCAGCGTAAATAAATGGCGTCATCTCAAAAGCCCACCCTGTCGCCACCTTTGAGCGCAAGAATTTCCCGCGCCTCCGTTGGTGTCGCAATTTCAAGACCAAGTTCTTCAAGGATGTGACGGATTTTTGAAACTTGCTCGGCATTCGATGTGGCGAGTTTGCCTCTGCCGATATAGAGCGAGTCCTCAAGCCCCACACGCACATTGCCGCCCATCAAAGCAGCTTGGGTGCAGAAGGGCATTTGGTTTTTACCAGCAGCAAGAACCGACCAGCGATAATTATTGCCGAACAATTTATCCGCCGTTTCCTTCATGAACATCAGATTGCGCATATCTGCACCAATGCCACCCAGAATCCCAAAAATCATTTGCACAAAAAACGGCGGTTTGATCGCACCCTTATCCACGAAATGCGCCAGATTATAGAGGTGGCCTACATCATAACATTCATGTTCAAATCGCGTGCCGTGTTGCTCACCTAAGTTTTTCAGAATGCGCGCAATGTCTTTGAATGTGTTGCGAAAAATAAAATCGTCGGTGCCTCGCAAATATGGTTCTTCCCATGAATGTTTCCAACCCTTTTAACGATCGGCAAGGCCGTGCAATGCGAAGTTCATCGATCCCATGTTCAGTGAACACATTTCAGGCTTTGCCACCATGGGAGCAGCAAGGCGTTGATCAACCGTCATGTTTAATCCACCCCCTGTCGTGATGTTGATCACGGCATCGCAGTTCTGTTTGATGCGCGGCAAGAACTGCAAGAACACTTCGGGATCAGGTGTTGGCCTTCCGTCTTTCGGATCGCGGGCGTGAAGGTGAATAATTGAAGCTCCAGCTTTTGCAGCAGCAATTGACTGCTCGGCTATTTGATCAGGGGTTATGGGCAAATGTGGCGACATGGTCGGCGTGTGAATGCCGCCGGTGATTGCTACAGAGATGATAACTTTATTGGCCATGGTTCAATCCTTAATATGCACGCGGTAACCCGTGGGGAAAAGTGAAACGTTCCAGCGCCTCGCAATGAACCCCCAAATACCCTTCGGGGCGACCAGCATAATAATGATCGCAAGCACGCCGAGAATCATCAAATAAATACTGCCAAGATCAGCCAAAAATTCGCGCAACAGAAAATAGATAATCGTGCCAATAATCGGCCCCTCTATCGTTCCAATGCCACCGATCACCACAATGAAAATCACAAACGCCGTCCAGTCATTCACGCTGAAAGCAGCATCTGGCGACACCCTAATTTTTTGCAATGAGATTAGCGAACCCACCATCGCAGTCATTCCAGCCACAGCAACGTAAACGGCATATTTCACGCGTTCGATTTTAATACCGAGGCTTGAAGAGGCAATTTCACTGTCGCGAATTGCTGTGAGCGCCAAGCCAATGCGTGACCTGAGCAGACCGTAAACCAAAGCCAGCGCGCCAAATCCAAGCGCCAAGGCTAACCAGTAAATCATCGCTTCACGCCAGAACTTTGTTTCGGCCATAGTCTTCAACACAGTGGCGGGCAAACTAATGCCCGAACCGCCGCCCATGATGGTGACTTGTGCGGCAACCAACCTGAACACTTCTGCCACCACCCAAGTGCCGATCGCAAAATATGCCCCTTGCAAACGGAACACTAGTTTTCCAACGGGCAGCGCAATAAGCACAGCAACGAATCCTGCAATCGGCACAGCAATCAATGGATGAAGGTCCATAAACATCGCAAGTGCGACCAGTATATAGCCACCCAAACCCACAAAAGCCTGTTGGCCCACAGATACCAAGCCTGTGTAGCCGGCCAATAAATTCCACAAGCTGGCCAACGCCAAATAGACCATGAACTCACCCAGCAAGCGCAGAGTTGATGTAGCGCCCCACCACGGCGCAGCAAGTAGCGCCACAAAAAGCAACACAGCCATGACGGCGGCTATGCGACTGGCTGGTGTGCTGCGCGTGATCATCCCTCAATCCTCGGGAAAAGTCCTTTGGGGCGAATGGCCAAAACCAGTAGGAAAACCAAATGGCCCGCCAGGACTTGCCATCCTGGATTAATTTGCGCTCCTATGGCTTGCGACACACCCAAGATTACGCCTCCAATCAACGTGCCCCATAAATTACCCAATCCGCCAATGATCACCGCTTCAAAACCGAAAATCAGCCGCCCTGGCCCCATGAATGGATCAAAGTTTGAGCGCACACCCAGAAACACGCCTGCAATTGCAACAACGCCCATGCACAGTGCCATGGCCCACGCATAAACCTTTCGCTGATCAAGCCCCATCAGCAAAGCTGTTTCAGAATCGTCTGACGTGGCACGGAAAGCCCGACCCAAGGCCGTATTGTAAAACAAATATTGCAGCCCCCAGATTACGGCGACGGCGACGATAAATTGCAATAGTGGCAAATAGCCGATTGCAACATCGGGCAGCAGAGGAAAGCTTGCAGTTTCAACAACACCAGCATTGAGCTTGCGGCTATCGGCAGTAAAAACTGCAAGCAACCCATTCTGTAAAATAATCGACAACCCAAAAGTCACCAACAGAGGTGGCAAGATGTCTTTGCCTAATGTGCGGTTGAGGATCCATTTTTGCAGTGCATATCCAAATGCCATGGCAAGCGGCACGACAACAATCAGGCTGAACAATGGATTGAGGCCCGTCGCTTGCACCACAACCCAAGCCAAAAATGCGGCTGCAACAATAAAATCACCATGCGCAATGTTAACCAGCCTCATCACCCCAAAGATCAATGAAAGACCTGCCGCAAACAAAGCGTAGAGTCCCCCTACCAAAATACCCTGAATGATGATGTTGACCCAAATCATCTTTACATTCCAAAATAGGCAGCTGAAATTTGATCTTTGGTAAATGCCTTAGGCGCACCCCCCAGCGATATGCGGCCTTCTTGAATGCATAAAAACTGCTGGCTCGACGCCAAAGCCCGCGTCACATCTTGTTCGACCAAGATCGCCGTCAATCCGTTGCCAATAATTTTGGGGAGCATGTCGTAAATATCCTTGATCACAATGGGTGCCAAGCCAAGACTCAACTCATCAAGCAAAATAAGATCGGGATTAGACATCAGCCCCCGGCCAATCGCCACCATCTGCTGTTGCCCGCCCGATAGTGAAGTAGATGGTGCATTTCTTTTTTCTTTAAGAATGGGAAACAGGTTATAAATCGCACTAAGGCTCCAAGGGCCTTTGCGACCCACATTGCCGCCAAGGATCAGATTTTCTTCTACCGACAATGACGGAAAAAGTTTTCGTCCTTCTGGCACCAGCGCAATGCCCTTGGCCACAATATCATTCGCGACAAAGGAAGTGATCACTTCATTCTTGAATGATACCCGCCCCGTCTTCTTCTGCAACAAACCACAAATACACTTGAGCAAAGTGCTTTTGCCTGCGCCATTGGATCCAATAAGCGCCAGCACTTCGCCTTGTTTCAATTGAAAGGAAAGGCCATGCAAAACCTTGGCATCGCCATACCAGGCCTCAAGATTTTCCACGCTGAGCAAAACCTCAGACATGCGCATCCTCGCCCAGATAAACGCTTTTCACATCACGACTGTTCATCACAGCATCGGGTTTGCCATCGGCAATCAACTTGCCGAAATTAAGCACAATAAGCCTCTGCGCCACCGAGAGAAGCGCATGAACAACATGTTCAATCCAGATAATTGTAACACCAGATGAATGCACATCGCGAATAGCAGACAGCAATGATTGGCATTCACGTTCCGTAAGGCCGCCCGCAATTTCGTCCAGCAATAACAGTTCCGGTGCTGTCGCCAGAGCGCGCGCAAGCTCAAGCCGCTTGCGTTCAAGCAGCGTAATTGAACCAGCAAGTTGATTGGCTTTTGACTTCATGCCCGTGAGTTCCATCACTTGAAGCGCGTGCCTTTCGGGATCGGCCGTGACGCGCCCGAATGTTGCACCCACCAAAATATTTTCAAAAACCGTCATACCGCCAAAAGGATGTGGCACTTGAAAGGACCGAGAAATTCCGCACTTGCACCGCAAGGCTGCATCATTTTTTGAAACATCTTCGCCGTTAAACAATACGCTGCCCGAATCGGGGCGCACGGTGCCCGCAATCAGATTGAACAAAGTCGTTTTGCCAGCACCATTGGGCCCTAGGATTCCCACAATTTCGCCCTTGGCCACATTAAAGCTGATCGCGTCGGTCACCACCAACGCGCCATAACGCTTATTCAATTTCTCGAGGGTCAAGAGGGACATCTGCGTGGCAGAGGGCGGCGCGAACCGCCCTCTTCACCTTTGATCAGTTCAACAACCTCACTTTGCCCGCCACTGGGATCAAAGCTTGCTGAACATTTGTTGTGATCATCAGATCATAACCTTTATCACCTTTCGTCCATTGACCGCCCACGAGAGGCGTTTTGCAAACATTCTTCACCGGAACATTTGGCCCTGCTTTCCAACTGATTGGCCCAGTGATCGTTTGCAGATCAGTTTCGGTGATTGCCGCCAAAATGGACTCAGGGTCATTTAGATCTTTAGTGCGTTTGATCACATCAAATGCAACTTCAAAAATTGAATGCGCAAAACCAAGCGGCTGAGTCCACGGCTTGCCGCTGGCCGCAGTGTAAGCATCAGCCAATTCCTTCGCAGACTGACCAGTCAGACTCGACTTGAATGGATGATTAGGCGACCACCAAATTTCCGATGTCAAACCATCGCCACGATCACCCAATGCTTCCACTGAAGCAGGAAACAGCAGCGCCTTACCAATGGTTACAACCTTTGGCTTAAAACCCTGTTGAGCTGCTTGCGCCCAGAACGTTGCAAAATCAGGCGGGATCATCACACCTGTTACAATTTCAACACCTGCCGCTTTAAACGCTGCAATCTGTGACGAGAAATCATTGTTCAAAGGCTGATAGCGACCAGGATCAACCAAGTCATAGCCTGCAGCCTTCAATGGGCCCGGCAAACCATGTTCTTTGTCGCCCCAGGCATTGCCATCAGCATCGTTTGGAAACAATCCGCCCACTTTTTTGGCCGCACCCGATTGATCCCAAATGCCAACAAAATTTGCGATCACATCTTCAAGGCCCCAGAAATAATGATAAGTCCATTTAAAGCCCGTCGCAGGGTTGCCGTTGCGGCCAAAGAAATAGGGCTGCCATGGGCAGTTATTGGTTATGCACGGAACTCCGTTAAGCTCTGCCTGATCTGCCACAGGGTTTGTGGTGTCTGGTGTATCTTTACCAAGCAATAATTTCACGCCGTTTTTTTCAATCAACTCAGTTGCCACTTCAGCGGCCCGATTTGGATTTGATTGCGAATCTTTTGCGATAATTTCAATGGGTACAGGAAGCTTGCTCATCGCATCTTTCAGACCTGCGATCACCCAATCTTGCGCCTCACCAAAGCCAGCCAGCGGGCCAGTCAGAGGGCTTACAAGACCAACTTTGAATGTGTCGGCGGCATAAGCGCGGCGCAAAAATGCAGGTGCAGCAACAATTCCTGCTCCGGCCTTGATGATTGAACGGCGATTAAGAACTATTTTTTTAGACATTGTTTTTCTCCCTAATTTCCAAGCAAATTTTTCATTGTTTTTAAATGTTGGAGAACAAGTTCGCGCAATGCGTCCTTCTTCTCGTTGGTCCACGACTTAAAACCTTGGTTGGATTTGAAGCCGAGATTTCCTTCGCGCACAAGCCCAATCAAATAGGGGCTGGGCTTATGTGTATCTTCGAGATGACTGAGAACCGCATGATGAATATCGAGTGTAAGGTCCGTGCCAACAAGATCGGCATTTTCCAGCGGCCCTAACACAGCAAGCCTGCGGCCAAAGCTGTTCTTCACCACAAGATCAACCGTCTCGGCATCACACACGCCATTTTCGACCAGCGAAATTGCTTCGCGCCACAGAGCATGTTGCATGCGATTGCCAACAAACCCGGGAACATCTTTTTTGACATGCACAGGAACTTTGCCAAGCTGCCGCAGGAGCGCCATTGTGGCGTCGATCACATCGGGTGAAGTGTCAGCAGTTTGAATAACCTCGACCAGTGGCACCAAGTATGGCGGATTCCACCAATGAGTACCAATAGCGCGATGCTTGGTTTTGACCAAAGCCATGATCTGTGTGATAGGGATCACGGATGTATTTGTGGCCAGTATGGCATCACTTCGTGCAACACTTTCAATTTTTGCAAAAAGCTGTTGTTTCAATTCAAGTTTTTCGGGTGCCGCTTCGATGATGAAATCAGCATTTGCGACCGCTTCTTCGAGCGTGGCGACAGTTTTAACGCGATCAACTACGAAGACATTTCGCTCTAAAGATTTCAATGTGCTGGTGATGCGCGATTTAACAGTGAGCAAGGTTTCGGCAAAAGTATCGGTGATACAAACGCTATGGCCGCCCTCAGCAAATACGAGTGCGAGCCCGTGGCCCATTGACCCCGCACCGATGACTGCCACCTTCACCAATGCACCTCTTGGCCAGACACAAGTTGATTCAGAGCAGATTGGAGAACAGCAATTTCAGTGTCGCTCACTTCATGGGCGCGTCCTGGGAAAACATCCGTGCGCAACCGCGCTTGCGCTGAGCCAAGATCAAGTGCTGCAGATGCAAATGCAGGAAGTGGAATCCAAGGATCTTTATCGCCACAACTTAAATAAACGGGAAGCCCAGCAAGTTGATGGTTTGACCGCTCGTCAGCCGGAACACCAACCCGACATCCAGTCAAGCTCAACATAGCTCCACGCCAAGGGCCAAAACGGAACGCATATTCAAGCGTTAGACAGGCCCCCTGACTGAATCCTACCATCACCACGGGAACGCCAGCGCGAGCCATTGTTGCGGCATGCTTTAACTGCTCCAATGACTTCGCAAGCTGCTCGCGTGTTTTATCACTCAGCGGATCAATAGCACGAGCATCATACCAACTGCCCAATTCAGCCCGCGGCAAAACAAAAGCCACACCCTTCGCATTCAAACGATCTACGATGTGCTCTGCCATCATCTCTGGTGATTGGCCGCGTCCATGCGTTACCACACACACCAGCGCCGCGCTTTGAAGCGCCTCGCCAAGCATCAATGGTGTGGCGTTTTGGGTCATATATCGAAATTCGCTGGCTCCAATCCAGCCACCATCTCGGCGCGTCGATCTTCAAACCACGGCGGGAACACCAGTGTCTTGCCGATTGATCCCGGCGCTTCATCTTTAGCCCAGCCTTCAGGCACCGTCCACGCAATTTCAAATAGTGCCCCACCAGGAGAACGCACATAGCAGCTCTTGAAATAATTGCGGTCTTTCTGCTCGGAAATATCTGTGAAACCCAAGCCTTCGATATGCGCCCGCAATTTCAACTGGTTTTCTTCATTTCCGGTATTCAAAGCAATATGATGGATAGTGCCGCCGGATAAAGTCCACGTACCTTGAGGCCTTTCGGGCTCATGCAAAACTTCGACAACCGAATGAAGGCCATTATTTTCTGGAACAGCAAAAGCCAAGCCTTCATGATTATCAGCAAGTTTTTTCATGGGTATTGCGATGGTGAAAAAATCATCCATAGCCGTGCGGTCAGCTACTGAAATAGCAACACCATAAATGCCTTTGATGCCATGTTCCTTGCCAATACCTTGCTTGTCATTGGTGATGGACTCTCGCATATCACCCGGATTTTCGACGAGTTCAAAAGGAATACCGCATGGGTGCTCAAGGGCAACGCGCGGCATACCGAAACGGCTGATTTTTGTGGCTTTAACACCGCGCTCGTTCAGACGGTTCACCCAAAACTCAGATGAACCGATTGGAATGGCGGCTTGGATAATTTTAGATTGGTTGGTGCCCCGTCGGCCAAACACGCCTGGCTTGCGGAATGGAAATGTTGTGAAAATAGTAGAAGCATCACCATTCTTAGAGCCATAATAGAGGTGATAGACCGGCAGCACCCCATCAAACAAAACGGTGCGTTTGACCGAATGCAGACCTAGATCTTTTGAGAAAAAATCGAAGTCCTCCTGAGCGCCGTCCGTGCTCATGGTAAGGTGGTGATAACCACTGATAAGTGTCATGTGTAGGCCTCCCTTTTGATGTAGCGATGCGTCAAGCGCACCTTGTTATTGGGAGCCAAGCTAAACCTAAAAAACCTCGCTGTTGATAAAAATACGCACATTGAATATATCATATTGTTATGAAGATTGATGAAAGACACCTTTTGCAATTGGCGGCGGTTGTTGAAGCTGGCGGGGTCACCGAAGGTGCGGCGTTGATTGGCCAGTCGCAACCTGCTGTATCGCGAACACTTTCGATGCTGGAAAAACGCATCGGTGAGCGTTTGTTTGTGGCTGGTAAGCGGCCACTGCAGCCCACGGCTCTTGGCCGTCAATTGGCCATTCACGGCAAAGCCATTCTTGCTGCATCGCGCAAAGCCACAGAAACTGTTGCCAGTTTTCGTGGTGGTGGGTCGGGCCGTATGCGCGTCGGTGGCGTGCCTTTCTTTATGGACGCCATCGTATCTAGCGTGATTGCTGGATTTCAAGTGAAAGAACCCGGCATTCATTTTGACCAATCTTATGGCCATTACGGCGATTTGATCAGCGCGTTGACGGCTGGCGAAATTGATCTTGCAGTGACACCTGCGGGCACGCAAGAAATCAGTGCTGAACTGGTATTTGAACCTTTGATACCAGCACGAAACGTTGTGGCTTGCAGCGCTGTTCACCCGTTGCTCGGAAAAAAGAAACTGACGAAGGCTGATTTTTTGGCTTACCCGTGGGTGGCTCCTCTGCCCGGCTCGCCCCTGATGTTGGATTTGACAAACATTTTGCTCACGCTTGGAATAAGCGAACTGGCCATCCGCTATGCTGGGGGTTCTTTGCATTCGGTCTTGAACTATTTGGCTGCAACCAAAGCCTTGGCCATCATGCCCTTGTCGGTCATCCGTTCGCTGGAGCAAGATAACCGCGTAGCCATTTTGCCCCTCAACATCCCTCAGCCCGAACGCATGATCGGCATGATTTATCGACGTCAGTCTGCAATCGACCCAGTCAATCGCAAGTTCATTACCCATCTGCGTGCCAATCTCGAAAATCTCAGCCGCGTTGTGGCGCGCCATGAAGCTTCCGTGAAATGGCAGTTTGGCCCCTTCATGCATGACCGAGGCAATTTGCTGGAAGTGTGAACCTTGCATTTGTCACCCGGCCGTATATCCGCCATCGGCATAAAGCACATGGCCCGTATAAAAATCAGACGCGCGGGAAGTCAGAAATAAAAGCGGCCCCGCTAAATCAGATGGCTCACCTAAGCGACCTTTTGGAACACGCGCTAAAAAACCAGCCCGAGTGGCTTTGGCCTTATCATCATCAGCAAACATCCATGCAGTGAGAGGTGAACGAAACACAGTTGGCGCAATTGCATTGACGGTAATACCGGTTGGGCCGAGTTCACAACCCAAAGCTTTTGTCATTCCGTCAATAGCGGCTTTTGAAGCGCAATAGGCGGTGTAACCCGCTGGGTGGCCGAGCAAACCACGCGCCGATGACATGAGAACAATTTTTCCGCCTTCGCCCTGTTTCATCATTTGCGCCGTTACGGCCTTGGCCATCAACCAACTTTGCGTAACATTGGCATCCATCACGTCCAGAAAACGTTCAGGCGTCATATCAACAATTTTGGAAACATCGTTTTTGCCAGATGCAACAATTAGTATGTCAACGCGACCAAAGCGTTCAACGGCTTTGGTAATAATCGCATTGCAGTTTGCTTCGGTAGAGGGACGAATGTTTACGGTTTCAGCGTCGCTCCCACATTCTGAAGCTATCGCCGCAAGCTCAGCTTTCTTGCCAGCGCTCAGCACCAGCTTGCAACCTGCCCCTGCCATAACTTTTGCAGCCAATGCGCCAAATGCTCCAGATGCGCCGGTGATGACCGCAACTTTGCCTTTTACATCAAAAAGCGAAAGCGGATTTTTCAGCCAGTCATCGCTCATGATTTTGTGCCCGGAGGATAAGGTATGACGACCAGCATTTTGCAAACTGAGTTCGAACGGTTGATAATCTCGCGTACTTCACCCGGTTGGATAGTGCAGCTATCCATTTTCCCGAGAACAGTTTCAGTGCCACCAACAAGCACCGTCATCTCACCCTCAAGCACGACATAGACTTTTTCAAATGGCGTCGAGTCTGGCCCAGCCCCGCCACCTGGCAAAAATTGCGAGTAACCCACCCATTGGTTTTTAGGCCCGCCCTCTTCAAAGCCCTGAAGCCGTAAGCCCACAACACCGCGATGGTTGGGAGCTTCATATTTTTGCGCATCAGCAAATCGCTTCACCAGCATCAGAAATGATCTCCGCGCTCGATCCGGTAATTCTGCGAAGGATCAGTGATCGCAACGAGGCGGATGATGCAACCATCGCCCCTGTCCCAATTCCACGGGAAGAATGCAAACGTACAGCGCTTGCCCGTGACAGAATCTAAATCGCCACCCACATTTTCAATTCCAAGAATACCATTCTTAAAAAGTATTTGGTGCACAGGCTCCCAATCTGGAAAATCCTTGGCCCAATCTTTGCCACCCGACCATTCAAAATATTCTTTTTCCAAATGCGGCAACAAAGGCCCATTGCGCTGCGGGCCAATGGCTGTGGCCAGCGGATGATCATTAGCCTGCGTATCATGGCCAACCACTTTGACTTGATGATCCACCATCCATTGTCCAGCAGAAGGAACAAACCCCGGGCAGTATGCAAAGTAGTCACCGTCCTCATAAACTTTATGCCAGCCTGTGTTGAGGATCAAAACATCATGCGGGCGAATAGATTTGCCGCAAGCTTTTTCCAAATCATCGGCGGTAATCGATTCCCACTTTTTTTTCGGCATTGGCACAACAATGCCAGAGCCAAAAAAATGTGGCAGTGGCACTTCGTCGATGAATGGCGTTCCTTGCACAACATGGGCTGGTGCATCAATATGCGTTGTCGAATGCATCGACGTGGTGATGCGTTGTGACAACACGCCAGATTTGGCCATGTAATGAATGCGCTCGATTTTCACATCCGGAAAATACGGCCAGTTCGGACACTGAAAACCCCACCGATGCGATAGGTTGGTAAACTGAAGCCCCATCGGATTATCTAGGTTGGCCTGAAATTCAATACCTCGCACTTTGACCATGTTGCTGACCTTCCCATATTTGTTGTTTTGCAATACGGTACGATGGAGCCGAAACACTTGTCAATACGAAATTCTTGAACTGCATTGCGATACAGTATAAGAGACATAGATGCGCAAACTCGGCATTCAGGTCATCTCAAGAGCAGCAGCCATATTGCGGGTATGCAGCGCTTCCAAAGCAGGTTTAAGCCTTGGTGAAATTGCCGCCGAACTCGCACTGCCCCGGTCAACTGTGCAGCGCATCGTCAACGCGCTCGTCACCGAAGGCTTGCTTCAAACCAATGGCAGCCATCACAGCATTCGCATCGGTATTGGACTTCACGCAATTGCTTTGGCACAGCGTGTTGATGTCGTCGAAATAGCCCACACCTTTCTCAAGGAGCTCTCGCAGAAAACCGGCGAAACCGTAGACCTCGCGGAACTTAAGAGTGATCACTTGGTGTTTGTTGATCAAGTATCAGGCAGCCAACGACTACGCACGATTTCTTCAGTTGGCGAAATTTTTCCGCTCCACAACACTGCCAATGGCAAAGCAGCGCTTTCATTCATGACTGATAATGATGTGGTGAGCAGACTGCGCTCAACAATTGATATTAAACCCGCCAGCCTAAATCTCTTGCTGAGCGAAATCCAACTTGCGCGTCTTAAGGGATTTGCCGAAGACAATGACGAACACATGGAAGGCATCAGCGCGATAGGCACTGCATTCCAAACGAGAACCGGAAACATTTTCGCAATTTCAATCCCAATGCCCTCAGTACGTTTCCAATCAAAAAAACAACAACTGGCAGAGATGCTCATGTTGTTCCGCCGCAAAATTGAAGATGCGTTAAACGCTAAGAAGGCGTGACACTGAAGCTCATGCAGTGATGCCTTTTCCTTTTTTTAATATGCGCCTGATAGTGCGAACAAGAATTGGAAATCTTCAATAAAATTCCTAAAGAAGTCGAGCCGACTGCCCAACCCCAAGTGCCAGTTTTATGGCTTTTTTATCGAACGAAACAAATTCTTCGGCTCCCAATTGATAGCCGTCAAATGCAATCACACCATCTGCAAAATCACCGCCCGCTTCCAACATATTCAGGCCTGTGGCAACGGCTGGGAAATTTACAATAACATTTTTTGCAGCAATCAGATTTGAAATTGCTTTTGCAATCTCCGAATTGGATATCTTGTAACCTTGGCTCATGACCCAGACCATTTCACAAAACGCAGAAACTGAAATGCAGACAGATGTGGCCGCCTTCAATTCATTTTCAACAATGGCGGCCTGTCGTTTGTTGTCGCCCAACATCACCCGCAATAACACATTGGTGTCGACGGCAATATTCACCGTTTACCAGCCCAACCATCGGCAATGATCTTGTTAATCCGCGCTATGCTGAGTCTTTTTTGTCCAGGTTTTTCAATATCCCAAACACAGCGGAAATATCGCCCGTCTTCTTTTCAGCGCTGACGGCAATTTGCCCATTAGGCATCAACTCTACAGCAACTTTTTCACCGGGCTGCACGCCAAGGTGTTTCAGTAGTCTTTGCGCAAGGTAACTTGGCCTTTGGATGTGATTATGAGAGATTGCATATTGCAATGTAAGGCAATTTTGCCTTACGGTCACTGGAAAATCTGGATCGCGAAATAGGGGATGCGGAGCTGAATTTAGAAAATATTGTAAGACGTTTTTTAACAGTTGATGAAAACAAACTAACGCAACTGTATTTAGTTAATCCATACCTCGCCGCTCTGAAAATCAATTCAACGAATTAAGTAGGCTCAGACAGTTTGCAAAACATCCAGCACACAATGCAGATGCTTTTCACATATGGGTCTGTGAACTTAACAACATTGATTACTATGTCACAACAGATCGGAAGATCAAAAGATCTTTCGCCGACACTTTAAAAGTTAAAACAATTACGTTTGCGATGTCAGTGCTCGATTTGAACGACTAAAAAGGACAGTGATTTTTTTCGCTCACTCCCACTCAATCGTCCCCGGCGGCTTACTCGTCACATCATAAACCACACGGCTCACACCCTTCACTTCATTGATAATGCGCGTGGCAGTGCGGCCTAGAAAATTCATGTCAAACTGATAGAAATCTGCCGTCATGCCATCAACCGAAGTCACAGCGCGAAGTGCCAATACGCGGTCATAGGTGCGGCCATCGCCCATCACGCCAACCGAGCGCACGGGCAGCAACACCGAGAAGGCCTGCCAAATCTTATCGTACAAACCAGCTTTGCGAATTTCGTCAATGTAAATCGCATCCGCTTTTTGTAAAATCTCAAGCTTCTCGCGCGTCACGCCACCGGGCAAACGGATCGCAAGGCCAGGTCCGGGGAACGGGTGGCGGCCAATAAAATGTGCAGGTAATCTAAGCTCTTGGCCTAGTTTTCTCACCTCATCTTTGAAGAGTTCACGAAGTGGTTCAACCAGCTTCATATTCATGCGCTCAGGTAATCCACCCACATTGTGATGTGACTTGATAGTGACAGACGGCCCACCCGTGAACGAAACGCTTTCGATCACATCTGGATACAATGTGCCTTGCGCCAGAAAATCTGCGCCGCCGATCTTCTTGGCCTCGCGCTCAAAAACTTCGATGAAAAGCCGACCAATAGTCTTGCGCTTCTTCTCCGGATCTTCTTCGCCGTCGAGCGCCGTAATGAATTCGTCTGATGCATCAACATGCACCAAACGTAAATTATAATGTTCGCGGAACATTTGAACCACATCGGCAGCCTCATTCAGGCGCATCAAACCATGGTCAACCAAAACACAAGTCAGTTGGTCACCCACCGCCTCATGCAGAAGCAAAGCTGCCACCGATGAATCAACGCCGCCCGAAAGCCCACATAACACGCGGCCTGTTCCAACTTGCGCACGAATTTTGGCGATGGCTTCCTCGCGGAAAGCCTTCATCGTCCAATCCGGCTTCAGGCCTGCCACTTTGAGCAGAAAGTTTTTGATCAGCGCCGCTCCGTCAGGCGTGTGCACCACTTCGGGATGAAACATAGTGGTAAAAATTTTACGTGCCTCGTCCGAGGCAATGGCGAAAGGCGCATTTTCTGAGGTTGCCTTCACAGTGAATCCAGCAGGCAACTTCGTCACGCGGTCACCATGGCTCATCCAAACGGGATAGTGTTTGCCCACATCCCACACCCCGTCAAACAGAGCGCTTTTCTCAAGCACCTCAATCTCAGCGCGACCAAACTCCGCCGCGTGGCCTCCTTCAACTTCGCCGCCCAATTGAATCGCTGTCGTCTGTTGGCCATAACAAATTGAAAGAATGGGTAGCTTGGAATCAAAAATAATTTGTGGCGCACGAGGCGATCCATCACGCGTAACCGAGTCAGGCCCGCCCGAAAGGATGACAGCTTTAGGTTTCAATCGGTAAAATGCGGCTTCCGCACTTTGAAACGGAATAACTTCCGAATAAACCCCAGCCTCACGCACACGGCGCGCGATGAGCTGGGTAACTTGGGAGCCAAAATCGATGATTAAAATGTTTTCCTGCATGGCGGGCGATTAAGGCATTGGGGCAGAGTCTGCAAGATTAGATCAAAATATCCCACAGCAGTTTAAAATTGAGCCCAATGATCAATAAGGCGATTGCGGCAGCTATTGCAGTCAACCAGCGCGGCGAAACCATTTCGCCCATTTTTGCTTTACTGGCCGTGAACATCACCAATGGCACCACCGCAAAAGGCAATTGAAACGCAAGCACCACTTGGCTGAAAATGAGTAGGAAACCCGTGCCACTTGCACCATAGTAAATCGTAACCGCCGCCGCTGGAACAATGGCGACTGCGCGTGTGATCAGACGGCGCATCCAAGCAGGCAGACGAATGTTGAGGAACCCCTCCATCACAATCTGACCTGCCAGTGTTGCTGTAACTGTGGAATTCAAACCGCAGCATAAAAGCGCAATGGCAAAAAGTTTCGGGGCCAGCAATGAACCAACCAATGGGGCCAGCATCTTATGAGCGTCGCCAATTTCCGCAACGTCAAAGTTACCCGCTTTATGAAATGTGGCCGCCGCCAATATCAAAATAGAAGCGTTCACAATCAACGCAAAACATAATGCAAAAGTGGAATCAAACGTAGCAAAACGTAACGCCGATTTTTTCTCGGCCAAACTATCACCATAAGCCCGTGTTTGAACAATGCCAGAATGCAAATATAAATTATGCGGCATCACCGTCGCCCCAATAATGCCAAGCGCCAGATAAAGCATCGCAGGATCACGGAGCAAATTTGTGGTAGGAGCAAAACCGCGCAGCACGCCGCCCCAGTTTGGATCAGCAAGCGCAATCTGAAACATAAAGCAGGCAAAAATCACAGCTAATAGTGAAATGACAAATGCTTCGACCCAGCGGAACCCTAAGCGCTGTAACAGCAAGATCACAAACACATCAAGCGCTGTAATAATCACGCCAATTTCGAGTGGGATGCCAAACAGCAAATTGAGACCAATCGCAGTGCCCACCACTTCCGCAACATCTGTGGCAATGATGGCGATTTCGGCAAACACCCAAAGCATAAAGGCCACCGACTTTGGAAATGCATCACGACAGGCCTGCGCCAGATCGCGGCGCGACGCGATGGCCAGTCGCGCACAAAGTGATTGCAATATGATCGCCATAATATTCGAAAGCAGCGCCACAAACAGCAGCGCATAACCATATCGCGCACCGCTGGCAATCGCGGTAGCCCAATTGCCCGGGTCCATATAACCCACGGAAACGAGAAATCCAGGCCCAACAAATGCCAAAGTGCGCTTTAGAAAACTCGCGTTTGCCAAAACGGGGATAGAGCGAAAAACGTCCATCAGCGAAGCCTCCCCCGCAGAGCTTCGCCATTTTCCTGTGTTAGTTAGTCGGTCCATAGAAAATGTTTAGCATAGACTAAACTTTATGCAATAGGCTAAATCAACACCATGAAATCCAAGCGCCTCCAATCTGCCAAACTTCGGTCTGCTGCATTCAAGCGCACAAGAGCGGATCATCAGGTCGAAATTTCGGAAGATTATGTTGAGTTGATTGCCGAACTCATTGATGAAAAAGGTGAGGCGCGCGGCACTGATATTGCATTGAGATTAGGAGTCGCAAATGCCACAGTGGTCAACACACTAAAACGATTGCAGAACCAAGGTTTGGTAACGCAAGAGCCCTACCGTGCAATCTTTTTAACGATCGATGGTTGGAAGATGGCCGAGGACGGCAAACGCAAACACGATATCGTTGAAAAGTTCCTGTTAGCAATCGGTGTTCCCGAAGCCACGGCGCGCATCGACAGTGAAGGTATCGAGCATCACGTGAGCACAGAAACACTCAAAGCCATGGCAAGGTTTTTAATCCGCAAGCCGATCAACTAAACAACCTTCTGCATCACCGCGACAAAAAATCCGTCCGTGCCATGCATCGCAGGTGTCAGCAACAATGTGTTGGCTGACCCATCAGCGGATTTCGGAACTTCGCCACCAATTGCATGTTTCCATTGCTCAGCATATGGAACAATTTTAAAATTCTTGTTTGAAGCCAGAAAAGCTTTCACTTGATCGGTGTTTTCTTCAGCCAGAACGGAACAAGTGATATAAATCATACGGCCACCCGCTTTCACCAAAACAGCCCCTTGTGCCAACACATCGCGCTGATCTTTCTGACGTTGCTCAAGTTGCTTAGGCTGCAAACGCCATTTAGCATCTGGCTTGCGCCTCCACGCACCAGAACCCGAACAAGGCGCATCGATCAAAACACAATCAAACCCGCCCATTTCACCCAATTTCGCACCTTCATCAGCAGCCACGATTTCGATGTTGGTGGCACCTGAACGATTGACACGTTCAAATATCGGACGAAGACGGTGCTTGTCTTGATCATGGGCCACAAGTCGGCCTTTGTTTTTCATTATCGCAGCCAGTGCTAATGTCTTGCCGCCCGCACCAGCACAAATATCAATCACTGACTCGCCCGGCTGAACGCCAGACAACAGAGCAGCAATTTGCGATGCCTCATCCTGCACTTCAAACCAGCCAAGACCATGGGCAGGTTCAACTTCCACATTCACATTGCGTGTCTCAAGTGTCGGCGACTCAATGCGCACGCACAATGGCGAAAGCGAGCCCGCAGTCGCATTGTGCTTGGCAAATGCTTCCAACAATTGTTCTCTACTGGCCTTCAACGTATTCACGCGCATATCAATCGGCGCACGCATTGAAAGAGCCGCACCCTCCTCTGCAGCGCGCTCACCAAATACCGTTTGCAACGAAGGATCCAACCATTCTGGGTAATCCCCCTGAATATGAGATGGTAAATCATCGCGCATTTCGCGTTCAAGTGCAGTTTTTTCTTTGGCCGTCAAAACACCAGGCCCAAATTGCTCCGTACACAGAGTTTCAATTTCAACTGGCGGCATATTCCAAACATCACGAAGCACACCCAGCGCCAAAGCGCGCGGACGCCCGTCCCCCATGCGCGATGAAGCCGTATTGCGTCTGCGCAACACATCATAAACCAGTGTGCCAATGGCATGCCGGTCAGTCGATCCAGCAAAACGATGCGCCTTGCCCCAATCCTTCAGCGCCTCAGAGGCGGGGCGGTGCTGTGTAAAAATATCGTTCAAAATTTCGATCGCCGCGGCAACCCGTCCAGCAAGTCTCATAACTCAACCCATTCCTTGATAATTTGGTGCTTCACGCGTGATCATAACATCATGCGCGTGGCTTTCACGAAGCCCTGCCCCGGTGATACGTACAAACTGCACGCGTGATTGCATTTCAATGATCGACCCTGCCCCCACATAGCCCATCGCAGCACGAAGGCCTCCAACCAATTGATGAAGTACAGCGCCTACAGAACCCTTATGCGGAACCTGGCCCTCAATGCCTTCTGGAACCAGTTTTAATTTATCATTCACGTCCTGCTGAAAATATCGGTCGGCTGAACCGCGCGCCATGGCACCAACCGAACCCATACCGCGATATGATTTATAGCTGCGACCATTATATAGATAAACTTCACCCGGGCTTTCATCGGTGCCCGCCAGCAAAGATCCCATCATAACAACCGACGCACCAGCAGCCAAAGCTTTCGCCATATCGCCCGAGAGTTTCACGCCACCATCGGCAATCACCGGAACACCAAATTTCATGCCCTCTTCGGCACACTCAATGATCGCCGAAAACTGCGGCACACCGACACCAGCCACAACTCGCGTTGTGCAAATTGAACCAGGCCCAATACCAATCTTCACAGCATCAGCACCAGCCCCAATGAGCGCCTTAACAGCTTCAGCTGTTGCCACATTACCGCCAATAATCTGAACACGATTAGAAATTTTCTTGATGCGTTCAACTTGATTGAGAACATGAATAGAGTGGCCATGCGCCGTATCAACCACCAAAACATCAACACCGGCATCAATCAGCTGCTCAGCCCGTGCAAAACCATTGTCGCCTGTACCCGTCGCTGCGGCTACTAACAAACGTTCCTGCGCATCTTTAGCAGCCAGCGGATGGTCAGCAGCTTTTTCCATGTCATTGACAGTGATGAGCCCCACGCATCTAAAATCATCGTCAACTACAATCAATTTTTCAATACGGTGTTTATGCAAAAGCCTCTGCGCTTCAATGCGGTCCACTCCTGCTTTCACCGTCACCAAATCGCGGGTCATCAATGCGCCAACTTTGGTATTGAGATCAGTCGAAAACCGCACATCGCGATTGGTAATAATTCCGCATAGCTTGCCAAATTCATCAACCACTGGAATACCCGAAATTTTGTGGCGCTTTTTGAGCTCCATCAAATCTCCAATCGTTGCATCAGGCGCAATGGTGATCGGATTCACCACCATGCCGCTTTCAAACCGCTTCACTTGCCGCACATGATCGGCCTGTTGCTCGGGGTTCAAATTTTTATGAATGACTCCAAGCCCACCAGCTTGGGCCATGGCGATAGCCATCGGCGCTTCAGTCACTGTGTCCATTGCCGCTGAAACGATTGGAATTGAAAGTGAAATTTCTTTGGTCAATTTTGTTTGCGTTGAAACATCAACCGGCAAAACTGAAGAAGCACCGGGCTTCATCAACACATCATCAAACGTCAAATATTCAGGAAATTCGCGGGGCATGTGCCAACCTCATTGGAAACGGTAGGATTCGACTGGTTGACGGCTGCCCTTAACACCCGTGTGACAGGCAATGCAAGCCCTAGCTTTCGCTACCCCTATACCCCAGCGCCAGCACAAACAGTTCAGCTGAATCGTCGCGGCTGGCCATCGGCTTTACGTGCTTGACCGTTTCAAAATCTTTCTTGAGTAATTTCAAAATTTCATTCTCTGTGCCACCGCGCAAAACTTTGGCCAGATACATGCCTCCCGGTTTCAAAACTTCCTTTGCGAAGTAATATCCAGCCTCAGCCAGTGCAATAATATTGATCACATCCGTCTGCCTATGCCCTGTGGCGTGGGCGGCCATATCGGATAAAACACAATCAGCCTTGTCGCCACCTAATGCTTCAATCAAAAGCGATGGCGCATCATTATCATAAAAATCTTTCTTGAAAATCGTAACGGCGGTGATGGGCTCCATGCCGTGCATATCAATGGCAACCACTTTGCCCTTGCCTTCTTCTGCCTTCACACGCTTGGCCGCAACTTGGCTCCAACCACCTGGTGCAGCGCCCAAATCAACGACGCGGCCACCCGATTTCAAAAACTTGAACTTGTCATCAATCTCAATCAACTTGAAAGCCGCGCGCGAGCGATAGCCCAGCTTCTTGGCCTCATGCACGTAAGGATCATTGAGCTGCCGCTCAAGCCAGATTTTCTGCGACGCAGTTTTGCCCTTGCCAGTTTTTACCCGCACTTTAAGGCTTTTGCCTGCTGGCTTGCTGCCCATGCCCGGCCTGCTCATGAAACCAATCCCTTCACGCGGTCAGCCGCAATCATCTGCATCAAAATCCCTTCGCGTAGTCCACGATCAGCCACGCGAATGCGCTGTGCTGGAAACGCACATCTAATTT
The DNA here is from genome assembly GCA_025359045.1 of Hyphomicrobiales bacterium. Lineage (GTDB taxonomy): Bacteria > Pseudomonadota > Alphaproteobacteria > Rhizobiales > Aestuariivirgaceae > Aestuariivirga. The sequence continues at coordinate 50,209 of JANYHN010000062.1, forward strand.
CTTCTAAAATTGCACAGCCAGCCAAAACCAAATCCGCGCGCTCGCGGCCAATGCAGCCATTGCCCATCCGCTCATCGTAAGTCATTGCCAAAAGTCGGGCCGTCACTTGCCCCGCACCTTCGCTATCAAGCCAACACCCATCAACCTTTGAGCGATCATAATGCCGCAGTCCCAAATGCACACCCGCAATCGTCGTCACGGTGCCAGACGTGCCAAGCAAATGCGTCGGCACAGGCCTTTGCCCATAAAGCTCCGAAACTTTCCGAACAAACGGCGACAGCAATTCGTTCACATGTGCGCGCATGCTTGCAAATGTTTCAACAGAAACGTCGCGGCCACCATCATGTCTCTCAGACAACGTCACAACACCTGCGGCCAGTGAAATCCAAGCCTTCAATTCATACTTGCCGCCCTCCAGCTGCATCCACATCACTTCTGTCGAACCGCCACCAATATCAAAGATCACAGCACTTGAGGCTTCGGCATCAATCAGCGGTTCGGCCCCTGAAGCAGCAAGGCGCGCCTCAGTCTCGCGGTCGATGACTTCCAGCTTCAAACCCGTTTCAAGCTCAACGCGATGAATAAATTCAGCGCCATTGGCGGCCAATCTGCAGGCTTCTGTTGCAATGAGACGGCGCTGCCCAACCTTGTGCCAGATCAGTTTATTCGAACACACGCGCAAAGCTTCAATCGTGCGGCGCATCGCATCTTCAGACAAATGCCCCGAACGGCTGACCCCTTCACCCAAGCGCACAATTCTGGAAAACGCATCGATGACAGAAAGCCCTGAAGCCGACGGATGGGCAATCAGCAACCGACAATTATTCGTCCCTAAGTCGAGCGCGCCATAGGGCAAAACCGCCTCCGGACTATTTGGCCCTCGGCGAGGCTTAAAAACACCCCTTTTAGCGCGTCCCGCGGGAGAAATTCTCCCCTGATTGGTCGCGTACACTCTAAATTTCCTTTGAATGCCATTTTCGTCATCAACCAAAGCGGGCCGGCCAAAAAGCAGCATTCCTAAACATTGCGTTGAAACCACAATAACAGGTTCCACCCTGAGGTAAAGGCATTGTGGGATGGGGAGCACGGATGGTTTGGGACGGAAATAAAGCATTCGGCAAACAATTTATGATGTCGGCGGATACCCCAATAACAGAAAAACGATTGCCGTTTTGCATTCGAAAGGAAGTTGACCGCGATGAATAAAGTACAAAATCATTGGCATTTAGGAAAAAGGTGGCGAATAACACATTAAAATCGTCGCTATTTGTCAAAATATTGCATTTTTATTTCACGTATTGATTTTCTGAAATCAAAATGATACAGAAACAGAAGGAGAATTGAATAATGAGCAATGTAGTCCCAGTCCATCCACCTCAGCCACTTTTGGCAGGATATCTCAGAGTAGGCCACGATGGGCACAGGCGTCTGCCACACATGCTCAGTGTTGGTCGATTAAAGTACAAGCGATTTGTAATTGACGCCGCTTACATTGATTCACAGACCGACCTGCTTAAGTCGCTTCAAGCAGCGGGCGGCAAAAATAAAAATAACGCTGTTATGGCAATATAAAATGTCAACCGCTGTCGCAAAAATTATTGATGGTCTGCGTGAATATGGTGGACTTAAGGGGTCTGATGTTGCCAATGCTGTAGATGTTTCTCCGGCTACCGTTTCGCGCTGGACGAATGGTACGGCATTTCCTCATCCCAAAACGCAGCTTGTTATTTCCGATTTGAGATTTGTGGTCGATCGATTGGCGGATTTTTATTCGCCGGAAGAGGCACGACTTTGGCTTTACTCAAAGCATCGCTTGTTGGGTGATGCACGGGCCATTGATCTCATCCATGAAGGCCGCACCGACGAAGTTCTAGGGGTGATTGAAAGTCTTGACGAAGGTACATTCACCTAAACATGACTGATGCCCTTCGACACGACCGCGCGTTACTTGACGCACTAGACGTAGTGACCATTCCCTTCAGTGGAACTGTTTGGCGAATTACCCAAGTAGGGCGAGATCCTCTGATGGGCTCAGCGCTTTCGGGCCGTTGGAGTGGTGGAGATTATTCAGTTCTTTACACGGCTTGCGAGAAAGATGGTGCATTAGCCGAAATCGGATTCAGGCTTTCATTGGAACCAATCTGGCCCAGCCGACTCCAGCATTCGCTACACGAAATCAAAGTCGAGTGTGACAAAGTACTTGATCTCAGCGACCTTCCTTCTCTTGAAAGACTAGGGGTAACGACTTCAAAATATCAAAGCTTGGACTATTCTGTCACCGCACGCATTTCGGCTGCAGCAGCTTTCTTGGAGTATGATGCAATGTTGGTGCCTAACGCCCGATTTACATGCAAAAATTTGGTAATTTTCAACGAAAGACCGAACAGTTTGGAGCTTGTCAAGTCTTTGCCAGTCGATTGAAATGCCTGGCAGTCAAGGAAATAACTTCGTCAGCGATTTCGTAGGGGTTTACGTTGTAGCTATTTGTGAATAATATGGCCAAACGAGGTAGCCTGAGGTCGTGCGCTTCAGTTCCAACAATGGATAGAGATGTTTAGTCTCTTGTCAAAAACAGAAATTCCAACTCTTGTGCCCCTAAACCCTCAATATTTCTATTGAAAATTAACCAAGAATTGAGAACCCGCGCCCTATTCTGCAAATTCGGGGCGGGGTTTGTATGCGTACATTTGGCAAAACATGGTTCAAGCAAGGTTCTTTGATCGCCGATTATGGCGAGCATTTCGGCCAGGGTGTTCGTGCCCACAAAAGCGCAGTTGCCTTGGAAGCCTCCAAAGTCGATGCCGAACTGGCGTCCAAAGCCAAATCCGAATTCATCGCCAATATGAGCCACGAGTTGCGAACGCCGCTCAACGCCATTATCGGATTTTCAGATATGCTCGCCACCAAGACGGTCACCGGGCCTGAGAAAGTTGTGCAATATGCCGCTTACATCCAACAAGCAGCTGAGCATTTACTTGCGCTGATCAATGGCATCCTCGATGTATCGAAAATTCAAGCAGGCAAATTGGGCGTCGATTTAGAACCCGTTAGTTTGATGCAAGTGCTTGAGCCTTGTCTCTTGATCACTGACGCTAAGGCCAAAGAAAAAAACGTTGTCATTGAAACACATTTTTCCGAACAACTGCCGCTTCTCTTGGCTGATCCTCTACGCCTCAAACAGATTTTGATTAACCTTCTGAGTAACGCCGTAAAATTCACGCCGGAGTGGGGCCGCGTTAGCATTGAGGCAAGCGTTCGTTCTGCTGATTTTGTGACCATTACCATAACCGACACAGGAATTGGCATGACCCCGCAGGAGATCGACACAGCCATGCGGCCCTTTGGGCAAGTTGAATCCGGATTTAACAAGCGTCACGAAGGTACGGGCCTCGGACTGCCCATTGCTTACGCTCTCGCAAAATTACACCGCGGCGATTTGCAAATCCAATCGACCAAAGGCACTGGCACGCGTGTGACAGTTCTTATTCCGCTGGCTGCCAGTGAAAACCAAATCAACTTACCAAACGCCACAAAGCATTGAAGGGCTTTAAATAACAATGACGACGGCAACAGCACTTTCAATAGACCCGAGAACAATCCCCAACCGCTTACGTTCAGACGAACGCATGGGTCGCATTGTTGCTGTAACGGGTGCACATGCCATTATCTTGCTCGATGCAACAGACGGCTTTTTTGATGAGAATGTTAAAGGTGCTGAAATCGGCACATTGATGAAAGTCGAAACGCCAACGTCAATTACTCTTGCTTTGATCTCTGCACTAAGCTCGCCTACGCCGTCTCACAGTTCGCAAGAACAAGAGCTACGCATTGTCGAAGTTGAGTTCATCGGCGAACTTCCAAAAGACGAACACGGCAATCCAAAGTCTTTCCGCCGTGGTGTTTCGAACTACCCCTCATTAGGAGATTTGGTTTACCGCGCCAATCGCAACGAGCTTGCAATGGCTTACGCCTGTGATGCTGAAACCGCGGTCCGCGTGGGCTACATCCAGCAAGACCCGACCATTCCGGCCATGATCAAGGTTGATGAAATGCTGGGGAAGCATTTTGCCATTCTCGGAACTACCGGCACAGGTAAATCTTGTACGGTTGCCCTTATTCTGCGCCGCATTCTGGAGAAAAACCCACAAGCTCATATTTTGCTTTTGGATGTTCACCGTGAATATGCCCAAAGTTTTAAGGGCATGTCGGAAATCATAACCCCAGATAATATGGCCCTGCCATTTTGGCTTTTAAACTTTGATGAAGCTGTGGAAATTTTGGTTGGCCAACAGGCCAACCGCGATACTGATGTGGAAGTTTTGCGCGAAATCATTCCGATCGCCAAAGCGCGTTACATGAGTAACCAACGCCGCGATAAAACCCGCACGCGCGACGTGCTGGTCGAAAATAACATTGGCGTCGACACGCCAATACCCTACCGCACCTCCGATCTCACAGGTGTTCTTGAAGAATATATCGGCAAGCTTGAACTGCGCGGCGAACTGGCCCCCTATAAGCGCATTAAAGCGCGCATTGAGGCCATCTCGCGCGATCCGCGTTATGCCTTCATGTTCGGCAGCTTGACTGTGCAAGATAACATGGCCGCCGTACTTGCCCGCCTGTTCCGCATTCCGGTGAACGGGAAACCGATTGCTATCCTCGAACTGGGTGGCCTGCCATCTGAAATTATCAACGTGGTGGTTTCCGTTCTTGCACGGCTCGCCTTTGACTTTGGCGTGTGGAGCGCTGGCAAAGTGCCAATCACTTTTGTTTGTGAAGAAGCCCATCGCTATGTTCCAAACGATAGATCATCAGGATTTGAACCCACCAAGCGCGCGATCTCTCGCATCGCCAAAGAAGGCCGCAAATATGGCGTGTCGCTGTGCATCGTAAGCCAACGCCCAGCTGAGCTTGACCCAACAATCCTGTCACAATGCAATACCATTTTCTCGATGCGCCTCACCAATGAGCGCGACCAGGAAATTCTGCGCGCCGGTATTTCAGACGCCGCCGCCAGCTTGCTTGAATTCATGCCAACCATGGGTGCGGGCGAGGCTATCACCTTTGGTGAAGGCGTAGCACTGCCAACGCGCATCAAGTTTGATCTCTTGCCCGCGGGTGAATTGCCGCGCAGCAACACGGCTTCATTCACCAAGAATTGGGCCAAAGATTTGCCCGACGATAAATTCTTGCATGAGGTCGTCAGCCGTTGGCGCGCCCAAACTTATAACCCAGATAGCGCAGGTTATTCGATTGATGAGGCAACCGCCGCCGAAGCAGGCCAAACGCCATCAGCTCCGCCAGATTCCCCTGCCCTACAGCCACGCCCATCGCTGCGCCGCGATAGCTTTATGACCCCACAAATCAGCGCACCCCCAATCCAAACTGCCCCTCAGCAGCCAATGGGCTTCGGCAAAATGACGCCCGCCGCAGCCGCTGCGACGCCAACGCCAATCCCCCCCCAAACAGACTCGCAGCAAAGCCTTGCCAGCCTGATCAAACAGTTCCGCACATAAAGCCTTGTATAGGCTGGCAGCGAAGGCTATCAACACAGCGCTCAGGCAATAGCTTGGGGGATCGGCTAACGGTAGGCCCTCAGACTCTGACTCTGATTGTCTAGGTTCGAATCCTAGTCCCCCAGCCAATTTTTCCTATAATTTCCGATATTTACAATTTTTATTCATAATTTTGAAAAAATTGCTTGACAGCGTACGGTGAAGGTGCTATTCGTCGTCATAATCCAGCATTGGGTTAAATCTTCCACAGCCACCAAACAACAAGTCTTGCAAGCCCAAGAAGACGACGTTGATTTGGGGGTGCACAAAAGCTTTGGCGGAATGAGTGGGTTAGGCAGCGTCTAACGCCCGCATGCGTTCGGTTTCTCTGTTATAAACCCGCATCATTTCTTCCTGCTCTTCGGCAGGAAGATATTTCAGATACTTGGCGAAATCGCTCTCAGCACTTTCGCGCCGTTCTTCACTCCAAGGATATACTGCGTTCTTCAACGAATAAAGATGGCGGCCCAATATCTTGCGAAAAATGTCCAAATTCGTCGGACGTTTTTCGACAGGATTAGCAGGCGGATCAAAAAGCGAAGGCTGGCGCATGCCACTATTTTACAGCAGTGCCTGCCGCTTGCAATCGTCTTCGATCAAACCCTGTTCTTCTGGGGATAAGTTGTAGAGCTTATAAAGAGCTTGGTTCATTTCACTTTCAAGCTTGGAGATAAGTTTGGTTTCTTTGATCAAGCTTTCTACACGTTCAACAAATTGCCGTGCTGCTGGCAGTTCAGGCGATTCAGGAATTTGCGCTAGGTGCTTGGCAAAGCTGCTGGCGTGTTTAGGTTTTTTCAAAATCAAAAACCGCCAATAGGTTTCAGCCATTTGGCCTTCGGTCTCGTCCAAGTAAATTTGCGCCAGGATCGGTCGGCTATCGGCGTTCAGGCGAAGTTCACCTTTTTTGAAATGAGCCTCAAGTGGCTCGCCCGATTTGAGATAGCCTTGCAGGGCTTCTATATGCGCGTCAACCATGTCGTTCCGTTGCTTTGTGGCCCGCTCGGTTTTTTCAGTATCGTGCAGCTTTTTTGGGGCATTCAATTTTAACTCGGTGATGCTCGGTAGATCGGGCCACAGGAAATCCAGTCTATATGGACGCCGAGCCAAGACGCCAAGGCGCGCTTCAGCCTCGGCCAGAAGATCGCGCCGCGCCGTCCACTTTTCTTGCAGCTGTTTGGCGCGCTTGCCAATCTCGGCCTGTTGCTTTTTATCGGCATGCGGAATGGGCAACGGCGCAATGAATTGCTTGTTGGCCGACCAATAGCCATTTTGGAATGGTTTGGAAATTCGGCGGAAAACAAAATTGCAAACTGGAGAATTCAAATTTCCTAACAGAAATTCCGGATTTGTTGAGGTTGCACTTAACACTCCACCCGCATCAACATTGTCGAGGCAAAACTCTGCCTTCGAGTCAAACGATGCGCAAAGGTCTGTGACTAGGCGCGGAACAACTATTTTTGGAAGGTCTTGTTTATCAATGTTTTGGCTGCGGCCAAATCTATACCACTGTTCATCGTCGAAAGACTTGCTTTCTCTTGCACGCAATTCTTTCTCAATGGACTTTAGATATTTCAAACTTTTGGGAAATTTACTCCTCAATTCGCTTTCCGAATAGAGCTGCATATTTCCTTTGTTGTCTCGAAAATATGGGAAAAGAATATAAGTGTTTGTTTCAAAATTTTCGTAGCGCTGAGCTTCAGTGCCAGAAACAAGAGGGCGCATAACTTCGTCTTCTAGCGCCACTTCAAATGAAACACCCTTTGGGGGCTTGCATACGTATTTATGGGAACCAGATTTGATGAGATGATAAAAATGATCGGCGCTGGTTTGTACCCCTACAGTTATACCTGAAGTCAACTTTGCATCATCCAATCTTAGACTGTCACGTCGCAGCCGGAATACCAAATCCCGTTCTTTTCCAGCTAACATTACCCATGCAGCATCTGCAGGCAGCTGTTGAACAGGAATTGCGAGAGCTGGCTCAAACCATTCAATTTCACCAGTTTCTCCCTCAGGTGAGATTACAACTTGAACTGTCTCATTTACCTCCGCCGTGAAAAACTGCAGCGCTGTGTATGTGATCGCCTCCTCAAATACTTGGAAGGATTTGAAATCCAGCCAGCGTTCCAATTGCTTCGTGCGGTGGATTAAACTACGCAGGCCTTGGCCATAATCATTGACCGTCCATAAGCTTGGCGCTATAAAAGCCATGCGGCCGCCTTCGCTCAATAGCCACAGGCCCTTTTCGATGAACGGCAGATAAAGATCAAAATTTCCAGTCTGTGCGCTTTCATAAGTTCCTACTTCACGCTTCTTGCGCAGGTAAGCCACCACGTCAGGATCAACCTTCATCAAGTTTTGCAGCTTCACGTAAGGCGGGTTGCCCAGCACGATGTCGAATTTAAATTTAAAAGCTTCATCCCAATCAAACGGGTTGATGCGGGCATCGGCTTCCGGCGTTTTGGCAATCATCGCCCAGCAATCATGCGCCACTAAGCTGTTGCCGCAGCGGATGTTATCATCCAGCGTTGAGAGTGGCGATTTGGCCCGCGCCGAATGCAGCCACAAAGCCAGCTTGGCAATTTCCACTGAAGATGGATTGATATCCACGCCATAGATATTGTGTTTGAGAATATCAGCCACGAGGGCGGATTCATCATAGCCCACGCCACTCGCATCTTTCACAGCTATGGCCTGCATCTGCTTAGCCAGTGTCATGCGTTCATCCAGCAATTTGCGGAAGGCTGAAATCAGAAACGCACCGGAGCCGCAGGCGGGATCAACAATCTTCATGGCCCGCAGTTTCGCTAGATAATCATTGAGTTGCTGGCCTGTAGGTTCATCTTTCACGCCGCTGGAAGCACGGGCGGCGGCAAACCAAGGCTCCATGGTTTCAAATACCAGATAATTCACCACCCATTCAGGCGTGTAATAAACCCCATCACGCTTGCGCTTGGACAGCTTGGCAATTGTATCACGGCCTTCCAACTCACCGACGCGATATTCCAACTCAGTGATGGACTGTTCGAAAATGCGGCCCAAAGTGTAAAGCGTAAGGCTTTCTTTGGCCCCGCCTTTGGCAGCATAATCATAATAGGCCGAGAGGAAAAGCAGCGTCTCTTTATCCTTCGACAACGAAACCGCATTTGTTCCCTGTCCATGTGCAGCAAACACATGATTTGGAATCATAAGGTTGTCGATCAAAGGATCTTCTGCAAAAAGACCACCATTAATTTTTGGAACTTGCTGCCGCCCCAAGGTTCCGCCATCATTCATAAATGTGAAAAGTCTGCGCATGAAAACCCAGATTTCATCGCCATCTGTTTCATAATAGGCTTCAATGCTGCGATTGCTGAGATACTCTTTCAAAAACTGCGGAGGAAACAACATGCGTTCGCCCATGTCTTCACAGTAAAAGGCGAAGATGAAACGATCGAGCAGTTTCTGTGAAATGCGCAACAAGTCGGTCTGCGTGCCCGTAAAATTGGGATTGTGTGTGACGAGGACGCGGAAGAGCCGTTCCCGCACGCCCTTGTAGTGATCGTAAAACTCATCTTCGATTTTCTTTTCGCGCGTACCTTGCCGTTGCGTCATGCGCCACAATGCGGGGCGACCCGATTCTGAAATCAGCATGTCACGCTTGAAAAGTTTTTCAAAAAGGAAGCGATCAAACTGCGCGTCATTACTCTCAGAAAGCAGATCATGCTTAACAAATAAGTCTTTGTTTTTGATACTGATTGTAAACTTCAAATGTTGCGGAACGCGGTCCCACCAATAAAGGCGAAACTCGTTCATATCAGTCACCAACGCCCACCACGGCTGCACCGGTTCATTGCCAAACATATTTCGCCGAGCACCACGCACATAGCTCAGGCATTGCTCAACCGGCGTGAAGTTGGCTCCCTTGCGGTTTTGCTTCGCGTCAAGGCCCGATTTGATATCTTTGAATTCACATAGCACATGCGGCACGGCATCATCGCGCCCGCGAAACCAGCCAAGCGCTAAATCAGCAATACCCTTACCGCCGCTGGCACCCGCATTGGGAATGCTGAACTTAGCGTTGATGGTGTGATCGTCATTCACCGCCCGGCCCGTTTGGCCGTAACCCCAAAGTTCTTCAAAGAAAGTTTGGGCAAAAGCTCCTTCGGCCTGGGTTTCAGATTGCTTTACCCGCTCGCTCCAGCTTTTTAGCTTAGCCAAAACAGCAGCATCGCGCCCTTCGTCCACATAAGCGCGAAACTCAAAATCCAAATTGGATTGCAAAAATGAGCGGCCGATAAATGAGCGCGAATCGTCAAACATCCAAGAGTTCCTAAAGCATCCGGTTTATAGCTTTAGACTAGTCGGATTCGGGGTTCGATCACAGCGCATTTAACGCTCACAGCATGCCACGTCTTCGCTCACTGCCCCACAAGTTCCACACGCCGATTTTTGGCTTGGCCGGCATCCGTTTTATTGGAGGCCAGAGGGGCCAGCGGGCCAACGCCTTTGGCGGTCAAGCGGCTCGCATCAACGCCTGCCCCAACCAATGCGGCGACAACTGATTTGGCGCGCGCAGTGGAGAGTTGGAGATTGTAATCGATCTCGCCCTTGTTGTCGGAATGGCCGACGACATAAACATGCGCGGCCGGATCAGCTTTGAGATAGGCAATCATCTGTGCCAGTTGCGGCTGAGATTCAGGTTTGATTGTTGCTTTATCAAAATCAAAATACAAACCATAAATCACCACACGACCCTCAGCGCCAATGCTGTTGCCAATTTCATCTGCGGTCAGCGTCACGATTTTTTCTTCGCGCTCACCAGGCTCTACCACTTCAATCAACACACCAACGCGAGAGCGCAGTGCCTTTGATACGTCGCCAAAACTGCCGCCGGAATTTTGGCCCGCAAACACGGCAACATAAGTTTCCTTGCCCGCATCACCTTTTTTCAACAACGCATAGCGCGGATCAACTATTTTGCTGAACATGCCATTCGAGAGAAACGTGCGGCGCGTGCTGGCTTTTTCTGAAAGAACAGTTTTCGTAGGATCGTTAGCCCTATATTTAAGGTCTTTGAAATTTGCACCACAGGTGGCATTATCGCATTCAAACACGGCGATAAAACCCTTGGCTTTCAAAGCATCGACATAATTTCCAAAAACTTCAAGCGACGAACGCTCTTCGGGTGAAACATAAAGTGTGCGCAAAACCGCACCTTTTTGCGCTACTGTTTTAGAAAATGCCTTGGATTTAGGATCAGCAGGCCCAGCCGGCAAAGTGAGTTCATCAAATTTCTTAGACGTTTGGCCAACGATTGTTGAACCCTCATAACGGCCAGTGAATGGGCTGTCTGCTGCGCCCTCCGCATCGGCTGCCATCTCAGCCGTATAATCAGCAGGTGCAGCATAAGCCAAATTGGCAAATAGCAATCCAATAACAAAACATAATTGACGTAAAAACATAATCTCTCCTTGCTGCCCCGCACAATGCTACGATGACAACAAAAGCGATGAATCGTCAACCCTGCTCCGTCAAGGTGGCGGTGCGTGAAAATATTTTTATGTCTTTTGTTGCAGCGCTGGCAAAGTGCATTTTAGATCAACATCTGCCACGAGTGGCAAATGGTCAGACGCCACTCTTGCAAGGTGAGTGTTATGAACAGCAAAATGCGTGATCAAACCTGGTGGCCAATCGAGAATGCGGTCCATCGGCAATAGGGGCAGACGCGACGGGAAACTGGCTTGCACGGGCAGCGAACCAAACACAGGTTCAAGCACAGCCAGTGCCGAACGCCGCACACGCCGCCACTCATTAAAATCACCCAGCATGATTGTGGGCATGGGCGTAATGGCCTGAAAAATATCCAACAATGCTTTGGCTTGCAGGATCCGCGATCTGCGCAACAGACCTAAATGAACGGCAATCACCCGAAACCTACCGTCACCCAAATCTAGTTCGGCAAAAACCGCACCACGCGGCTCAATGCCCGGAAGGTGAATGCGCGAGCGGTGATAATGCAGCGGCTCGCCACGCACCAAAAGCGCATTGCCATGCCAGCCATGACCATCAACAACATCCGATTGAACCAATAATTTTAGGCCCGTCTCTTCCTCGATGTGGGCGGGATTCAAAAGTCCTGTTCGTGTTCCGATGCGGTGATCGACTTCCTGAAGTGCCACCAAATCAGCGCCCAGTTCTTTTATCACGGCAACAATGCGCTCTGGACTTACCAGCCCATCGACGCCGCGGCATTTGTGAATATTATAAGATGCAACTCTCATGAGGGGCTCATCTTAATTGGCTTAAAGATAAGGCAGCAGCAGCCGTGTTGCTGCATCACGACATTTCACAGCAAATGACCGAGCTTCCAATTCTTCCTTAGTGAGCGGCACGAGACTACTTTGATCGATAATCGAAGATAACTTTTCAGCTAGAACCGTATCATACGCTTCAATGGCCATCTCGAAATTAAGACGCATGCTGCGCGTGTCCCAATTGGGACTACCGAATAGACACCAAGCGTCATCGACCACCATTAATTTGGAATGATTAAAGGGCAGTGGCGCTCTTAAAATTTTGCAACCAGCGTGCAAAAGCGGCCCCACGTGAGCACGCATGGCCCAATCCATCGGAGCATGATCACTGATTGCCGGGATGACGATGCGAACGTCTATGCCGCGCGTGGCCGACAATTGAAGCGCCACCATCAATATTTCAGCAGGCAAGAAATAGGGCGTTGCTATTTTTATCGATTTCTGTGCGGCAGAAATTGCCGAAAGTAACACCATCATGAGTTGTTCAGTTTCTTGATCAGGACCAGAAATGATGATGCGCGACTGTATTTCCCCAAACGCTTGGTTATCGGGATTCCACAATGCTTGTGGCAATTCTTCACCCGTTGTAAACAGCCAGTCGTCAAGAAAATCAGTGGTGATTTGCTTAACGACTGGCCCGCTGATTTTGAAGTGCGTATCACGGACTTTTATTTTTTTTCGCTGGCGGCCAGTGTTTTCATCGGCAATGTTCAAACCACCGATGAAGGCTGTGACACCGTCAATAACAAGAATTTTTTTGTGTTGCCGCAAATTCAAAAATTGCATGCGCCACGGCAAGACCGAGTTCATAAATCGTGCCACGGTTACGTTTTGTTTTCGGAAGAGATTATAGGTTACTCTCCCACTTCCAAAACCATCAATGAGCACCCGAACCATAACGCCGCGATGGCTCGCTATAGCAAGTGCATCGATAAACTCTTGACCAATTTTATCGGAGCGAAAGATGTAAGAAGTAAGTCCAACAGTTGTTTTGGCATTATTGATTGCGGCAAGCATCTGCGGATAGGCATCATCTCCGTCCTGTAATGGCAGCGATATATTCGAAGCCGCCAAAGCTCGGTTGGTCAATGCTCCGACAGTTGCCTTGAGATTGGCAAACGGATCGGAGTTTGAAAAACTGTCGCTAAAACGCGGGAGCTGCGATTTTGCCGAGGGCCGAAGGATTTGAGCGCGCCTCTGAACGCGGTTAATGCCAAAGGTAAAGTAAAGAATTGCGCCGACAAGTGGCGAAAGCCAAGCCAAGCCAATCCAACCAATCGCGGATGTAACGTTTCGCTTTCTCAGCAATACGTGGATGGTGATGGCTGCCGCGATAAAAAAATCCAACCCAAGAATTATGATACTCGAAGCATCCCACATCTTAAGCCTTCGCTAGGATCGGTTGATGCTGCATCATTGAACTAAACAAACTTGAACTGGTTTTTGTTCCATGCGTTAACAACAGCCTTTTTTAAACCTAAAAACAACTCCTGATCGCCAAATTTCGATGCAATATTTTATAGCTTAAGCTGGTTTTGCAGCTTTCAAACCAGCAAAAACGCCAGCACTCAAGCCAACTGCATGAAGCATTGCCGTAGCAATTACAAATCCAACGCCATAGCCAAAGCCTGTGGCATCAACGGGCATTTCGGAGCCATGGGCAAATCCGTGGAACACTGCAAAGAATCCGCACAAGCCCATCGCCACGCTAAGAGAAGTGTTCCACCGCAATGCTATAACAGCCGATAAAACGATGACTGAAGCAAAAATACCAATTTCAACATATGGCACAACAAAACCGCTGAGCGCCAGTCCAGCACCCACCGTCATCATTGCAACAAAGCTTGTAGGAACCAAATAACGCGCACGACCGCCCAGCATGGCTGCAAACAAACCCACAGCCACCATGGCCATAATATGGTCTATGCCAGTGAAGGGGTGAATAAAGCCGTTGAGAAACCCTGAATTGTCGTGTCCGGGATGAGCTTGGGCCAACCCTGTCATGGCCATCAATGCTGCTGCGCTTAAAAATAATTTCTGTTTCATTTGCCGCTCCTTTGCTCTTGCCCACTTGCTGTTGCATAAGTGGTGTGGAGATTGATTAACACGGCGCGACTTTCATGCAAATCAAAATGCGCCCGGCAAAACTCATATTGCGACTTAATTATTTTCGGGCAACGGAACATAGCCGGGCTTGTTTGGGTCCATCAGGGGCTTGGACGGGAGCGTATCTTGATCAACATCAGAAATAAACTGGGTCTTGTACTCGTCGAGTTGAAGACCTTTTTCATCAAGAGCTAACACCGTTACATGCAAGGGCACGTCTTTTTTGATTCCTGTCAGCGCTTTGCTTTCAAGCTTAAAAGTGAGTGCATCTGGGTTATTTGGAACCTCAATTCTTTGACGGGCTGCCTCACCGGGAACTTCGAATAGCGCAACGATCTTGCCGCCTTCGGCGATCGGCGATACCCGCCGAACCACCACCACCATTGTGGCTTTCGAATAGCGATAATTGAAGGTTAATCCGCCACCCATGAATTGCAGATATTTCTTTGGCTTGTCGCCGCAGCTAACAAGCATGAGTGCAGAAAAAAACAAACATGCGATTGTATTGAAGAGTTTCATTGTGCTTCGCTCTCTCTTTCATGACCAATTCCGGCCAAGCCTTCGGGCCGGAGAATTAAACACAAAACAATAATGCTGAACACGGCGACATCACGGTAGGTCGTTCCAAAAGCCGTCGACCAACTGACTTCAAGGAATGCCAAAACGCAGGCCCCGATTATCGCGCCACGTATTGTGCCAAAACCGCCAATGACTGAAGCGAACATGGCTTTAAAGCCGATTATCATGCCAATCGAAAAACTTGCACCACCATAAGAAATTGCCGACGCCCACCCTGTGACACCTGCCAAGGCCCCTGCAATTCCAAAACTCTGGTGGGCTATAACTTCTGGATTGATGCCGCAAAGCGCAGTGAGTTTCAATGATTGCGCGCAGGCCCGCCAATGCAGTCCAAACCGTGTCAGTTTCAGCAACAATCCAACGCCAACCACCGAGCCCAACCCTACTAAAATGGCCATAGATGTGATGGCGGAAAGCTTCACTACATATTGGCCATGCATTTCAAAAATGGATAGGCCTGAAAACAAAGGTGGTACCCAAACATCACGACTCGCAGATTGTATCCGCATGATTTCTTCAATGAAAATTGAAAGGCCAATGGATGCAATCATGAATGCCAGCGGATATTCAAGCAGTTTCTTACCCATGAACACCTTGGCAATAACGGCACCTAATGCCCCGCCGCACGCAATGGCGGCGGCGAGCGACCAGAGTGCCGCGCTCAAATCGCTATCGCCGCTCAATTGCGATGCAAAGCAAACATAGATTGCAGCAAAACTGCCAAACATGGCAAGATCACCAAATGATAAAAATATCCGCCGCGTAATCGCCTGGATCATTGCGAATGCAACAGACAATGGCAAATAGAAGCTCAGCAGTTGAAGCGTGTTGATAAGTTGCTGAAGCCAGAACTCAAACATTTTTGCCGAGTTGCCAATCATTGACAAGAACTTCGACCAGCGTAACTTTTTCGGGCAAAGCCAACAAAAATTCAGGATCGCGTTCTAAATGGCGCGTGCGCGTTAAATCGTTTCCCGACCAAACGGCGATTGACTGCAAGCTAGGCCAATATGAAATTACCGTGAAATTGGCAACCTCAGCGCCGATTTCACGAAACATTTGCACACCCAGATTTCCATCCATGCGTTCGATTTTCAATACCCCAAACTCATAGAGATACTGGGCGTAATCCGAAGAATGTTCGGCCTTCGTTTGTCCATGCCAGATGCGAGCATAAACCGATTTCGCGATTGAGTGCTGAGCATGAATTTCCACTTTGCCCGCAGCGAATTGTGTCGATTGAACCATGAACACGCCTTCACAAATTAAAACAATTGTTTCATACAAGCGTTTAGTATAGATTGGAAGCACAATTTCTAGAGCAGGAAAATGCCAACGCCAGATCCATTCGAACATGCCATTGAAACTCGCGACCGGATTCTGAGTGCAGCAAGAGATCTTTTTGCGACAACAGGATTCAATGGAACGACATTGCGCGAAATTACCGAGCGTGCTGATGCGAATTTAGCAGCCGTCAACTATTATTTTGGAACAAAAGAACGGTTAATCCTCAGCACTATCGAGGAGGCGGTGTTCCCCTTGGTCGCGGCACGACTGAAGGCTTTACATAAGTGCTTGGGGCTCGCAAATCCGATGCTCCCCACCATTGACCAACTGGCCCAAGCGTTGGTGAGGCCCCTGCTCACTTTCAGTAAAGGCGAAAATCGCAACAGGCTTTTATTGTTAATGCAAATTCGTGAGGACAATCATACCGCCATAGTGGTCAAGCACTTCAAGCCGTTGCACGAGCTGTTTGTCAACTCACTTAACGCCGTG
The DNA here is from genome assembly GCA_025359045.1 of Hyphomicrobiales bacterium. Taxonomy (GTDB): domain Bacteria; phylum Pseudomonadota; class Alphaproteobacteria; order Rhizobiales; family Aestuariivirgaceae; genus Aestuariivirga. The sequence goes on from JANYHN010000062.1 coordinate 66,521, forward strand.
TTGCCACATCTGTCAAAATCGGAAATTGCTTTTCGCTACGATTGCGCCCGCGGTGCAACTCTGCAATCACTGGTCGAACTTGCACCAGCGCGAAAACTCGTAACCATGTCTGATTACGAACGCTCCAAATTAGATACGGACAAAAGACGCGAGGCAGCCTTGATCAACTTTGTAAGCGCTGGATTTCAAGCATCTGTGGATTAATGCCGACTCAGGCAGCAACCGAGTATGCTGCAGTCGCAACAATGGAGGAAACACAATGACTGAACTCACTTGTCTTGAACTCAGTATTCTACTCTGGCTGGCCCATGTGCTTGTCCAAGCCATCACCGCACGGGGCGAATTTGGCGACGATTATCTGTTCACCCCGCGCGATAAAGACGTGACGGCAAAGGGGCTTGCGGTGGGTCGCGCCACCAGGGCATTGCACAACTATATTGAAAACCTGGTACCGTTTGTGGCCGTTGATCTCGCTCTGATTGTCACTCAGCACACTGGCGGCATTGGGGCAACAATCTGGATCATTGCGCGCATTGCATATCTTCCAATCTATATTATTGGCACAAAATATGTACGCACGGCTTGCTGGTTTGTTAGTATCATTGGATTAATGATGATGTTGGCGCGTTTGGCAGGTTATTAAACGCATACGCCAAGTTTTAGTTCCAAGGCGGCGAATATATTCGCCGCTTTATTTTTTGAGCCACCTTCCGAACCTAAACGCCAGATGAACGAGCCATTCAGGCCACATTCCGCTGCAGCATGGCAACTTATCTTCAAGTTCGGCGTTTAAGTCTTACAGGAGCTTGAAAATGAAAACCTTTGCTAGTGTCATAATTCTCACCGTTTCATTTCTTTCAGCTGGCGCGTTCGCCGGCAATCCCGCTCCTGTACAATCCCACAAGCTAAACGTCACCGTAGTTTACAAAAATCAACTTGGCCCAACAAAGGCTCAAATCGTTGATCGCATTTGTAAATTAAACTTCTGCCGCGAGGCATAGTTTCGAAATTTGCATCCGACTGGAGGCAAATGCAGTGTGTGCGACTGGGCCGTGAACAACGCCCCCTCTCAAGGTCTGGTCGCACTCCTGCTACTCTAAATATCAAACGCTTCAATTTGCGCAAAGGCAGTGCGGAGCGCTTTTGACCATTCGCTTGAAAGCATTTTGAAATAAGGATCGTCAGGACCGATCCGCTTATTATGCTCAAATTTTAGTGAGCCTGTCTCATAAGTCAGCATATCGATCGGCAATCCCACGCTCAAATTTGAACGCAGCGTCGAATCAAATGACAGCAGAATCATTTTTGCAGCATCACCCAGTTTCATGTCGTTGCGAGCCACACGGTCAAGAATGGGTTTGCCATATTTATGTTCGCCAATTTGAAAAAACGGCGTGTCTGCGCTAGCCTCAATAAAATTGCCTTCCCTATAAATTTGAAAAAGGCGTGGTGGCTGTTTGCCAATCTGGCCACCAAAGATAAAACTGGCGGCAAATGCATCACCGGTTGCCCCCAGTTCCTCGCCATCCATCTTGCGCACTTCACGAATGGCGCGGCCTACAATGCGCGCCGCCTGAAACATGGTTTTGGCGGCAAACAAATTATCAGGGTCTTTAACCTTGCCCGCTGGCTTGGCATGTTCTGAAAGCAAGCTGACGACGGCTTGGGTGACAGCAAGATTGCCAGCAGTGAGCAACGTAAAAACACTATGCCCTTTGTTTTCCAAACAATGTAGCTTTTTGAATTTGCCAACACTATCCATGCCCGCATTGGTGCGTGTGTCAGCAGCCATGACGAGGCCCTCATCCAACAACATTCCCACGCAATAAGTCATAAACGTCTCCCAGAATTATTTTTTCTATTGTTGGTCGATCTCGACGCGTACTTCAACTGTCATGGTTTCGTGAGCTCCGCCCCGCCTTGAACCGCGAATTGGAGTTACGGCCGCCGCATCAATGCCAGCTGCCACGCGCACGTAATGATCAGTGGGGCAGATACCATTAGCGGCATCAAAACCAACCCATCCCAAATCTGGCACAAAGGCCTCGGCCCAGGCATGCGAGGCACTGGACGACGCGCCGATTCCCGTGACCAAATAACCTGTTACATAGCGCGACGGAAAGCCCAACGCCCGCGCCACACCCAAGAAAATATGGGTGTGATCCTGGCAAACGCCGCGCCCCCTTAGATAAGCTTCAGCCGCAGTTGTGCTAGCATCAGTGGCCCCAATTGTGAATTCAACTTGGTGGTGAATGGCCGCCATCAAAGCGTGCAACTGTTCCAAACCTTTAGACCCCGAAAGCGGAGCTTGCACATTATCTTGAATTTGCAAGCTTGGTCTCGTAGCTTCGGTTTGCCTTAGGAAAACCGAATTGGGTGCGGCACAGACAACGCCGTTCACTAAGCCACCCGCATTTTCGCAATCGACCAAACCTTCAGCGATGACTTCAACAGGGCCTCTGATATTACTGCAGGTGACGAGATAAACAATATTTCCAAAACCGTCGATATAACTCAATGCGTTTTCAATTCCTGGCGTGGTGATGGCCCACTGCACAACTTTCTGAGAAGCAAAAGAAAGCGGTGTGAGATGCAAGCGCTGCACCGAATAATCCAGTACTGAATCATATTCAAAATGGGTGACGTGGCGAACAGCGAGGCGCATGGGTCCTCAGGGGAAATTATAGGTTTTAGAAATGCTCTGCGAAAGCGCGTTATTCGCCTCCATGAAGTCTTGCAAAAATTCGTGCAAGCCATCCTGAAATATCTGTTCCATCTTTCCGCCTTTCAAGCGCGCCTGAGTTTGAGCAGCAAGTGCATGGCAATCATAAAGCTGCCCATAAAGTTGGCCCAAATCATTCAGCGCTAAATTGATCCAATTATATGCAAAGAGCAAAGAGCGCGGCATTTCTTCTTGCAAAATTAAAAACTCGGAAACAAGCCAAGGCTTATAACGGCTATCTTTATAAAACCAGCGATAGGCCCGGTGTGCAGATACTGAACGCAACACTTGCGCCCACTGTTGCGCATCAACATCGCTACCCACATCAGTGGCGCGTGGCAACAGAATGAAATATTTTACGTCGAGAATGCGTGCTGTATTATCGGCACGCTCGATGAAATTTCCAAGCTGACTGAAATAATAAGGATCAGTGCGCAACATTGTGCCCAGCAAAGCACCGCGAAACGCCATGGCTTTTTGCTTCACCCATTCCAGAAAACTGGGTAGGCGGTCTGAGGTGATCGTGTCGGGATCGATATGTGCCAGTTCATTCCACGTAGAATTTAAACTTTCCCACACATCGCGGGTGAGCGCCGTACGCACGGCGCGCCCATTGTTTCGCGCGGCTTTGAGGCAGGATTTAACGCTAGTTGGATTTTCTTCATCAAACAGCAAAAAGCTGATCACGCGCGCACCGTGAATATCATCATATTTTGCAGCATAACTTTCAGCACAGGCCGCACTGGTCAAAGTTGAACGCCATTCGTCGCGGTGGCCTTCAACAGCGCCGGGCATCAATGAGATGCGGTAACCCACTTCCAAAAGCCGTGCCATGTTTTCAGCACGTTCAACATAACGCGACATCCAATACAGTGATGAGGCTGTGCGTCCCAGCATGTCAGTCCTCCAAAACCCAAGTGTCTTTGGTGCCGCCGCCTTGGCTTGAATTGACCACCAATGAACCTTCTTGCAAAGCCACCCGCGTGAGACCACCCGGTGTTACCCGTATTTGATCTCCGGACAACACAAATGGCCGCAAATCAACATGACGTGGGGCAACACCCGAATTGACAAATGTAGGAACAGCAGAAAGCGCTAATGTGGGCTGAGCTATATAATTTGATGGCCTTGCGAGAAGCTTGACTCGGAATTCTTCAACTTGTGCTTTGGTCGAAGTTGGCCCCACCAACATGCCATAACCACCCGAGCCATGAACTTCTTTCACCACCAATTCCGCGAGATGTTCACTCACATATTTAAGATCAGAAGCATTAGAGCAGCGCCATGTGGTAACGTTTTTTAACAACGGTTTTTCGCCCGTGTAGAACTCGATAATTTCGGGCATATATGTGTAAATCGATTTATCATCGGCAACACCCGTACCCGGTGCATTCACCAACGTCACCCGCCCTGCCCGGTAAACATCAAATATCCCTGGCACGCCCAAATTTGATTCCGGTCTGAACGCCAGCGGATCCAGATATGCATCATCAATGCGGCGGTAAACAACATCAACGCGCTTTGGTTCTTGCGTTGTGCGCATATAGAGCCAGCCGTCAGACACAAACAGATCTGAGCCTTCACACAGTTCAACACCCATTTCGTCGGCCAAAAATGCATGTTCAAAGAAAGCCGAGTTGTGAATGCCCGGCGTGAGTACAACGATGACGGGCTCAGAACCCGAAGAAGCAGGCGCAACGCTTTCCAACGTTTTGTGCAGCACCGAAGGATAATTTTCGACTGGCGCAATGCGGTGTTGTGAAAACAGCTCCGGAAATAAATGCATCATCGCTTCGCGGTCTTCGAGCATGTAGGATACACCCGAAGGTGTGCGGCAATTATCTTCAAGAACATAAAAGTCATTCTCGGCCACACGCACAATATCAATGCCCATGATATGAGCATAAATGCCCTTGGTTGGGTTCACTCCAACCATCTCGGGTACAAAGGCATCATTCTGAATAATAACATCGGTTGGAATGCGCCCCGCGCGTAAAATTTCTTGGCGATGATAAAGATCATGCAAAAACGCGTTCATGGCGCGCACCCGCTGCTCTATGCCAGATGAAAGCCTGCGCCACTCTTGGGCAGCAAAAACCCGCGGAACAATGTCAAACGGAATGATGCGCTCAGATGCTTTGTTATCGCCATAAACTGCAAAAGTTATACCCTGACGGCGAAACCGCGCTTCGCATTCGCGCAAGGCCCGCTCAATGTCAGAAGGCCCTAAACTTTTCAACCATGTTTCGACCTTCTTATAGGGAAATCTCACTTTCCCATCGGCTAAAAACATCTCATTAAAGGCCATAAAAACCGTCGCCCCACTTATTGCATCGCAATATGAGCGCAAATTTCAAAGATGTGCAAGTGGTTCGGGATTTGTCATAAACTCCATCAATTGCACCATCAAGCCGCCCTCGGCTTAATCGCGTCCAGCTTCTTTCCCAACACGCGGCGCTCTATCCGAATGTCATGCTCCATTTGCAGGCGCAAAAAGAAGCCAGCCGACATTCTAAAATATCGCGTCAAACGCAAATCCGTGTCGGCTGTCACTGAGCGTTTTCCCAAAACGATTTCATTGATGCGACGTGGCCGCACATCCACTGCGCGGGCCAGCGCGTTTTGCGAAAGCGCCAGCGGCTTCAAAAATTCTTCCAACAGAATTTCGCCCACTGTGGGAATGGGCAGCAACTGGGACTTCTTAGTGGTAGTCGATGATTTCAATGTTTTCAGCATATCCATTCTCCCTTTTAAAGCAGATGCGCTTTTTGACATCGCCAAATCAATTCGAAAACTACCGAATGCGATCATTTATCAAGTTCGCGACTTAGGTCCGCAATTTTTGTAAGCAGTTTGGTTCTATATTTTTTGTCTAGATTGGCTTGCTTGGTGCGACCGATAAAAGCGTTTTCGGCAACAACAATGTCGGCGTATTTCACAACGCAGTTAAAAGCAGCACAATCTCTAAGATCGTTCTCGTCCAAGACTGTGTCTTCATTTTCTAGTTTCATAACTAGATTTTGTTCAATATCAAACATTGGAATCCGAGAAATCAATTCTAAGATACGAGCCTCACCCAGATCAGTAATAGCAAAATTCGGAAACCCTAATTCTTTGGCAACTTCAGAAAAGAGGTCGAGGCTGTCTCTCAACAAAAGTACTGCATACAGTCGATAACGTAAATCTAGCGACTCCAATTTTGTTTTCTGGCGACGTTCCTCAATTTTCAAAATTAATTCCCGAGAGCTATTTGAGAAAAACTTTACCGCTGAAGCTCTTTCGTCATCTGTGCAGTGGACAATATAGCTATATAAACTTCGTTGAGATTCCTTTCGCATAACGTTTAGAGTGTCTTCTTTTATGTCGAGTTCAAAGACGGCGGGGTCGTAGTCACACACAGTTTCAAAAAAAAGATCGGTAAGAAACCAATTTGCATCCCTAAAAGAACTACTGACGCCAAAGAAACTAGATAAATAACCCGCAATTTGTTGCTTCAAAAGATGATGTCGCCCCCTAAAAAACCTACCGTGACTAAGTGTAGCCTGCACCCAAGCCAATTGATTTCGTTGCATGGCATTCTTAATCTTGAAAGTCTCATAAATATTCGCAAAAGTAAGCGGAACGATGATCTTTTCCGCCTTTGCTTTACTTACAAGCAATTCAACAATTTTGTAGAATTCAGGATAGCGATCTGGATCGTTAACACCCCTCGCAATATCTATCCATTTGTTTTGATCGAGGTATAATATGATCGGTTCATCCATGAGTATTCCTTAAGTATTATCAACTTAGATAAGGTTCTATGCCTAATGCCCACAATTCTCCGACAAACGTTGCAAGCATACCCCTAAATCCCGCACCGCACAAAAATCTATCCACAGGGGTTGGAATCGTGCTGCCCTTCCGCTAGGAAACCCCAAATCAGGGTTCCCCGCACATGCCAAAACGCACCGACATTAAATCCATCCTCATTATCGGGGCGGGACCGATTATTATCGGGCAGGCTTGCGAGTTTGATTATTCTGGCACCCAAGCCTGCAAGGCACTGAAAGCTGAGGGTTACCGCATCATTCTGGTGAACTCGAATCCCGCCACGATCATGACCGATCCAGATTTGGCCGATGCCACTTACATCGAACCGATCACGCCCGAAGTCGTCGCCAAGATCATTGAAAAAGAACGCCCTGACGCGCTTCTACCAACGATGGGCGGGCAAACGGCTTTGAATACAGCGTTGTCGCTCAACAAAATGGGCATTCTCGAAAAATTCGGTGTGGAGTTGATTGGTGCAAAAGCCGAAGCCATCGACATGGCTGAAGACCGCGAGCTGTTCCGCGAAGCCATGAAACGGATTGGCCTCGAAACCCCCCGCTCACGCTTGGCCAACGCTTCCAACGCTAAAGATGCAGATAAAGAAGCCTATGCTTCCGGCAAATCCACAGCTTCCGATGCTGCTACATTTGAGAAGCTCTGGGCGGAAGGTGAAGCTGAACGCCTTAAGAAATATCGCAATCGCGCCATGGTTGAAGCTTTTGAGGCGATGCTCGAAATCGGTTTGCCCTGCATCATCCGGCCGTCTTTCACGCTGGGCGGCACGGGCGGCGGCATTGCTTATAACCGCGACGAATTTTTGGACATCGTCGAAAAGGGTCTCGACGCTTCCCCGACTGCTGAAGTGCTGATCGAAGAGTCTGTGCTTGGCTGGAAAGAATATGAGATGGAAGTTGTGCGCGATAAGGCAGATAACTGCATTATCGTTTGCTCCATTGAAAACATTGATCCGATGGGCGTTCATACGGGCGACTCCATAACTGTCGCCCCTGCGCTCACGCTGACCGATAAAGAATATCAAATCATGCGCAATGCCTCAATTGCCGTGTTGCGCGAGATTGGCATTGAAACAGGCGGTTCCAACGTGCAGTTCGGTGTGAACCCCGCCGATGGCCGCTTGGTGGTCATCGAAATGAACCCGCGTGTTTCGCGTTCTTCAGCTCTCGCATCTAAAGCCACGGGCTTTCCCATTGCCAAAATAGCGGCAAAGCTCGCGGTGGGTTATACGCTGGATGAATTAGCCAATGACATCACAGGCGGCGCAACGCCTGCTTCGTTCGAACCAACCATCGATTATGTGGTCGTAAAAATTCCGCGCTTCGCATTCGAAAAATTCCCAGGCTCCAAGCCCTATCTGACCACGGCAATGAAGTCAGTCGGTGAGGTCATGGCCATTGGCCGCACATTCCAAGAGTCCATGCAGAAAGCATTGCGTGGGCTTGAAACGGGACTGTCTGGTTTTGATGAAGTTGAGATTGATGGCATTGGTGAAGGCGATGATAAAAACGCTATTCGTGCCGCATTAGGCCAACCCACGCCAGATCGTTTGTTGAAAATTGCGCAGTCGTTCCGCCACGGTGCAACCGTCGAACAAATCTTTGCGTCTTGCAAATATGAACCATGGTTCCTGCGCCAGATTCAAGAAATTGTTGAAACCGAAAAGCGAATCCAAAACAAGGGCTTGCCTAAGGACGCTCAGAACTTACGCAAACTGAAAGCCATGGGCTTTTCTGATAAGCGTTTGGGCACGCTGGCCCGCATGGCCGAAGCCAAAGTGGCCAGGTACCGGACTAAGCTTAAAGTGCATCCCGTGTTCAAACGCATCGACACATGCGCCGCAGAATTCGCTTCACCCACCGCCTATATGTATTCAACATATGAAACTGGCTTGGCTGGTAATCCCGTCGGATTCACCGGCAACTTTAATGACGGCAACGAAGCGCGTCCGAGCGACAAGCAAAAAATCATTATCTTGGGTGGCGGGCCAAACCGCATCGGCCAAGGGATTGAGTTTGACTATTGCTGCTGCCATGCCTGCTTTGCTCTGCATGATGCAGGCTATGAATCCATCATGGTCAATTGCAATCCTGAAACCGTGTCGACTGACTACGACACTTCAGATCGCTTATATTTCGAGTCACTCACCGCGGAAGATGTTTTAGAAATCATCCGTATCGAGCAAACCAACGGGACGCTCAAAGGCGTGATCGTGCAATTCGGCGGACAGACACCATTGAAACTAGCCGCAGCCCTTGAAGCCGCAGGCGTTCCCATCCTCGGCACCACGCCTGATGCCATCGATTTGGCAGAAGACCGTGAACGTTTCTCGAAGCTCGTTAAAAAACTAAAACTCAAACAACCTGAAAACGGAATGGCTTATTCTGGCGCAGAAGCCAAGAAAATTGCCAAGCGCATTGGCTTTCCCGTGGTCATCCGCCCATCCTATGTATTGGGTGGTCGCGCCATGGAAATCGTCAAGGACGATGCAGGCCTGCAACGCTACATCACGGAAGCGGTGGTGGTGTCAGGTGACTCGCCTGTGTTGATCGACTCGTATCTAAGCAACGCTATCGAAGTCGATGTTGATGCGATCTGCGACGGCAAGGATGTTTTCATCGCAGGCGTGATGGAACACATCGAAGAAGCTGGCATACACTCTGGCGATAGCGCCTGCTCTTTGCCACCCTATTCGCTCAAAGCACCAATCATCGCCGAGCTTGAAGTGCAAGCAAAAAAACTCGCCCTGGCGCTCAACGTGGTTGGCTTGATGAATGTGCAATTCGCCGTGAAAGACGACGAAATTTATATTCTGGAAGTGAACCCACGCGCCTCGCGCACTGTGCCATTTGTGGCCAAGGTGATTGGCGAACCTGTGGCTAAAATCGCCTCGCGCGTTATGGCTGGAGAGAAGCTGGCCAGCTTCAAGTTGAAGAATAAGAAATACTCGCATATGGCTGTAAAAGAAGCAGTTTTCCCGTTTAACCGCTTCCCCGGCGTTGATGTATTGTTAGGCCCAGAGATGCGTTCCACCGGCGAAGTGATGGGGCTCGATAAAACCTACGACATGGCCTTCGCCAAAGCCCAACTGGGCGCTGGCATGCGCATGCCATTAAGTGGCAGCGTATTTGTTTCCGTCAAAGAACCAGACCGCGCCAAAGTTTTATCGTCGGTTAAAAAACTTGTCGAGCTCGGCTTCCACATCAAATCGTCGGGCGGCAACCACGCCTATTTCGAAAGCAAAGGTGTGGCCACCACCAAGATCAATAAAGTTTTAGAAGGCCGTCCCCATATTGTGGACGCGATCAAAAATGGCGACATTCAATTAGTTTTAAACACCACTGAAACTCGCTCATCTGAATCCGATTCAAAATCAATCCGCCAAACCGCCGTGATGCAGAAAGTGCCCTACTACACCACCCTGCCTGGCATCATCAGCGCCACCAAAGCGATTGCAGCAATGAAGGCCGATAAGATCGAAGTTCGACCGCTGCAGGATTATTTTAAGTAGGATCTCTATCTGCGCACCTAACGACCCAGCATTGCGTTTAATTTTGTCAGCACTTCGCTAGGCGTCGACTTTGCAATCGCCAATCTGCCCATCGCGCCGAAATTTTTAAAGACTGGCTCGACATTCGGCGAGGACGCGAAAATCAAACCGTCAAAAGAAGTTGAGTCAGTTTCAAAATCTGATTCAACTTCAATGCGATAACCCATCTCATTCAAATAATTACAACATGATGTGTGCAACGCGTTGCTGTGTGTGGAAACATAAACATAGTTGATTTTTTTCTGACTGAAAGAATCTATGGCACCTTCCAGCATCTCCATCTCATAACCCTGAATATCAGAATGCAATATCGTAAGTTCAGGCATGGCCTGCCACGCAAAAAAATCATCCACGAGAAAATGGGCGCGCCCGACCATGGATTGAATAAACGTTCCTTGAAATCCATTGAAGTCAAAGTTCCGACGGGCAGCGTCCAAATTGATGGTCTCAGGCTCCACAAGGAAATTCTTGGCTTCAGGCCTTATTTTCTGACACCACATGGAATAGTGCCCCCAATAAGCTCCCAGCTCCAACATCGTGGGTGCCTTGGGCAAAATCTTGAGAACCTCTTGAAAGACAAATTCTTCAAGCGGCTCGTGGACGCCGCGATTAAAGACCAGAATGTTGCTGAAATCTCCATAATATGAATATGGGCCAGAAACCGGAACCAAGACGCCATTATGGAGCACGACCTTATCTCCAGCTAAGCAGCCTGCCATCGGATGACGCTCGATCAATAAATTGATCGGATCTGATATAATCTCACGAAAGCGGCCCGGAAAATCACCAGGAGTCGCCTTATCAGGCAAGGTTGATAAGTCAAATTTCTGTATTCGGTTTTCACTAATCATTGTCTGCACAAGCTCATTCACATATTTTATGCCAAGCTTAGCTTAGCGTTTTTCAAGTCCAAAATGATTTATTGGAATGAAAACTAACTATTTGCAATTACATCAATGTACGAACTGTAGTAGTTGCCCTCGAAGCCACCTGGAATGAAGCGCATAATCCACCTGCCTCGGCTCTACCAAGCTCCAACTTACTCCCATAATTTTCAAGCAGTGCTTCAACAATAGATAATCCCAGCCCACTGCCCTGCACCATTTCATCAAGCCGAACGCCGCGCGATAATACACGAGTTTGTTGATTATCACTGATGCCGGGGCCATCATCTTCGACGCTGACTAAAGCATGAGTGCCCTCCACTATGACACATGCAAGAACTGAGCTCTTGGCCCATTTACGGGCGTTGTCGATGAGGTTGCCCATCACTTCAGCAAAGTCTTCAGCGTTCATTGCAAGCGACATATTTTCGGGGCCGATGACTTGATAATTAACGACTGACTTTTGAGGAAGTTTTTTCAGCGTATCAATAATCGACCGAATTTCGACCAATGGCATGACACCAGAACCAATGGTAGTAGCGCCATCGCCCTGCGCTCGCGCCTTTGCCAACTCCCGCTCCACATGGCGGTGCATGATGCGCAGATGACCGCGGACAGCTTCCGCATTTTCAATTTGGCCAGCCCGTGCCAACAGATCAGCTTGTCCTGCTAGCGCCGCAATCGGAGTCTTCAAACCATGTGCCAAATCGCCCGCTTGCCTGCGGGCGCGATCAAGGTTGCGGCGCTGCATTTCCAAAGTCGCATTAATTTCTTCAGCCAGCGGCAGCACTTCAGATGGAACTCCCGAAGTCTCCACATGATCGCTTAATCCCCCGCGGACGCGTTCAATATCACGGCGCATGGCTTCGAGAGGCTTCAAGCCATAATAAATTTGCGCAGCAGCAGCAGCCACAATAGCCAAGAACGCCAATCCCAAAGCAATAGCCAGAGTGCGCAACAAATCAGCATGATCAGCTACCTGCACGCGCGTATCTTGAGCTACCGTCAACAGATAATGGTGTTTTACATCAACCTTATCGCGCATTGAAACAGCGCGGCTCATACCAACAAGTTCAATCCCCTTTGGCCCGTTGATAGGGGTGAGTGCAAAATTTGTGACCGCGTAATTTTCAGAAAGATCAAAAGATTGATCCCACATTGAACGCGAACGCAAAGGCGCTTTTCCTTCTTCGTCCACTTCCCAATAAAGACCTGATAGGGGGCGTTGATAGCGTGGATCTGATAGATCAGCGTCGAGTCCTGGTGTATTATCGTCTTTCACAATAAGATGTGCAGCGAGTTGATCAAGCTGCTGCGAAAGGCTTTCGCGCAGCCTACTTTCAACTTGGCGTTCAAACAAATTAGCAATTAAGAAGCCAATAAAGGCCAGTGTGAGCAGAGCCGAAAACGCTGCCGCCACCATCAATCGCAATCTTAACGAGTTGGCGCTCAAGCTGGTTTATCTGGAATAAAATAACCAGCTCCTTTACGGGTTTCAATCAACCCCACCCCAAGGCGTTTGCGCACGCGGCCAATTAAAGTTTCGAGCGTGTTGGACTGAGATTCGCCTGCACCATAAACATGTTCATACAGCTCGCGAAAGCCTACAATCTCACCCCGGTGATGCAACAGATAGCTTGTTGCACGATATTCCAATGGCGAAAGCTTGGCGAGAACGCCATTGACCGTCACTTGCATCGTGCGCGTGTCAAGGCGCAAGCCACCGACGACGATTTCGGGTGCGGCATGGCCACTGCTGCGGCGTAGAACAGCGCGCAAACGTGCAACCAACTCTTCGCCCTCAAATGGTTTGCCAATGTAATCATCAGCGCCAATATTAATACCTTCAACACGGTCGCGCCAACTGCCGCGCGCTGTCAGCGCAATTACCGGCATGGTTTTTCCAGCTTCACGCCATGATCGCAGAACACTTAAGCCATCCAGCTTGGGCAGGCCTAAATCCAATATTACCGCAGCAAAATCTTCTGTGTCGCCCAAAAATTGTGCCGTTTCACCGTCACTCACAATTTCAGGTAAAAAACCTGCAGAGGCTAAAACGCGGCCAATATGCTTGGCCACATCGGGCTCATCCTCAACAACCAGCACCCGCATTATTTTTCCTGAACACTGAGAATGGTCTTGTCCTTCGCATTGACCGTCACAAAGCTATAAGTTCCATCTTTCGACAAGATCGAAAGAATATAGACCACAATGCCATGGCGCTTTTTCAATCGCGCTTCAAGCAAATCACCAGGCACAGTTTTTTGCACTTCAACCAAAATGTCAGCCAAAGGCAATGCGCTGCCATTCTTAACCAAGTCCAACGCGTACTCATGTTCGCTGGCTTCATTATGGCCTGGAATTTCATTAGATTCATCTTCTTCTGCAATGGCAGGCAGAACAACAGTGCAAAACAACAGCGCACCCAAAAGGGAACGGCGCGAAAATGCTGCTGCTGAAAGTGTTTTCACCACGATAACCTAACTAGCAGAAAGTCAGCTGACAAGCGGCTGAAACATCTCGTCAGCCAGTCCCCATCACATGTGGAGCAACTTGTATTGATTGGCATAGCAAATGCCATATTACTTTTACAGGAAACGAACATGAACCAATTGACATCACGTCGTAAATTCAGCCTTATGGCTCTGGGCCTCGCCACAGGTGGGTTGGCTATTGCAACAATCGCTTCACCAGCAATGGCTTTCAAGGTGAATGTGCCCGGAGGCGAAGGCAATGAGGGCGCTGAAGGCGCTGGCCACGAAAGCAGTGAAGGTGGCAGACGCCGCAGCCACCATCGTCGTCGCAAGCACAAATAACGATCAAACAGCAGTAAAACCATTATCCACAAACAGGTGCGTGCCGTTTACAAAACTAGCTTCATCGGAGGCCAAGAACAATGCGGCGCGTGCCACTTCCTCTGGCTCGCAAATTCGGCCCTGTTGAGCGGCGATTGCGGCTTCGGAAACGTCAACGCCCAATGCGATCAAGTCTTTTAGTTCCCGAAGGCCGTGCGGCGTTTTCACAAAGCCAGGGCACACCGCGTTGCATCGAATACCGCGATCTCGGAACTCGACGGCGATAGCCCGTGCAAATTGATGACATGCTCCTTTGGTTGTACAATAAGCCACTTCCATTGGTGTGGCAGCAATTGCAGAAATAGAAGACGTACAAACAATCGATCCGCCGCCAGAGGCTATCATTTGCGGCAACACGGCCTTCGTTATCAGATACATGCTTTTAACATTCACATCCGTCAGCCAATCCCATTCCTCCTCAGTTGTTTCGAGAAACGGCTTGATGATGATGGTGCCAGCATGGTTAAACAATACATTGATAATGCCAAGTGCGGCATGCACTTCAGCCACGGCGCGGCTGACGTCAGAAGCCGATGAAACATCAGCCACTGCAAACATCGCTTGGCCACCTGCTGCCTTGATTTCGGCAACCGTTGCGGCAGCAGCTTCGGGATTTCTGTCCACAATACCTACTTTAGCACCCTCCGCTGCGAACAAGCGGGACGCTGCCCCTCCCATGCCGGTGGCACCACCTGAAACTAAAGCCACTTTGCCCTGCAAACGTCCAGCCATAATCAATTCTCCCTGATTTGCCAGATATATGGCAACGCAAAACCCGCGCTAGCAACTAAAAACATAGAAAATATCCACCTTTTATCGTCACACTTGAAATTTGGTCGCCTTTGGGGCATCTTACAGTTCTGCCCGGCCTCGATTGCTTCACAGCAATTGCCGGGTGTTATTTTTCCTTAAATTTGGAAGCTAAAGGACTATTCGAAAAGCCATGGAAAAAGTGCCAATGACCGAACAAGGCTATGCCACAATGTTAGAGGACGTAAAGTTCATGAAATCGGTGGAACGCCCGCGCATCATTAAAGCGATTGAAGAAGCACGCGCTCATGGCGACTTGTCCGAAAACGCAGAATATCATGCGGCAAAGGAAGCCCAAGGCTGGAATGAAACCAAGGTTCAAGAATTGGAAGATCGTCTCTCACGCGCAGAAGTGATCGACCCGACAAAACTATCGGGAGACACGGTAATGTTTGGAGCCAAACTTACGCTCATCGATGAGGACAACGATGCAGAAGTAAAGTACCAGATCGTGGGCGACTTTGAAGCCGACGTAAAGCAAGGCCGCATATCAATTTCATCTCCAATTGCCCGTGCATTGATTGGCAAGAAAAAAGGCGACAGCATTGAAGTGAACACACCCGGTGGCGGTAAATCATATGAGATTGTGAAGGTACAGTGGAAATAAGATAAATTCTTTTTTCAACCCTTTGCAGCTTTTTATTTCCGCACAAGCGCGAATAACTATCTTGGAGAGCGCCGAATGAAACTGCGCTATATTTTACTACTGAATCTATTTCTCGCGAACTCTGCACAAGCCACTGTTTTCCTTGAAGATAAAACTTGGACTGAACTCCGGGATGAAGTGAAAGCAGGCTCAAATACCATCATCATTCCGATTGGGGGCACGGAGCAAAATGGCCCATTCATGGCGCTTGGTAAACATAATTTCCGTGTGAAATTTCTTGCCGAAAAAATTGCAACAAAACTCGGGAATGCAATGGTTGCTCCCTTGATTGCCTACGTGCCAGAAGGCACCATCAACCCCCCACTTGCGCATATGAAATTTCCAGGCACGATTACTGTGCCCGACAAAGTTTTCATTGATATGCTAGACTCCGCTGCACGGAGTTTGAAACACGCAGGCTTCAAAACCATTGTGCTGATCGGCGACCATGGCAGCTATCAAGGTGATCTCACGATAGTTGCTGAAAAACTAAACGCCGAATGGAAAGGCAGTGCGCGTGTATTTGCTGATCGTGATTATTACAATATTAGCCAACATCAGTATGTGGCTGCGCTGGAAGCCAATGGTGCAAGAGAATCTGAAATCGGAACCCATGCCGGTTTGGCCGATACATCTCTAATGTTAGCCGTTGACCCAAGCAAAGTGCGAAGCGAAAAAATTGCCAGTGGTTCAAAATTCGACAGCGTTGATGGTATCTATAATGGTGACCCCAAAAACGCGTCTGCCAAATTTGGGCAGCTAGGGATTGACCTGATCGTGGATGGAACTGTAGACGCAATCAAGAATTTTACAGCAACACATTAACTGAAAAGAAAATCATGACCAAGTTCTTGGCCACTGCCCTCCTCTTGCTGACAACAACACTCGTCACATATCCAGCAATAGCGACCGACATTAAGAAACATCACACTTCGAAGAAGTTTGTGATGAAGCTTTTGCACAAGAAACATGTGATAGTTAAAAAACAAAAAGACAGAAATATCTTCGCGAAGCCAAAACGAAAAATGCATGTAATGAAGCATATTGTGCCGACGATACCATTGCCTGTGCACGAACCCAGCATTTTGCCAGCTTCAGCTGAAACGCCAAAATCTTACACCGACACAACCAATGTCTATGCAGAAACCGGCGCAAATAAATTGGATTTTGCCTTAATCAACGCCCTGCCCCGCGTCTATGTGCCAAACCACGCCTCTGATAGCGTGACAGTTATCAACGCCACGACCAAGCAAGTTGTAGAAACTTATAAAGCTGGCCGTGGGCCTCAACACATCATCCCTTCATGGGATAAGAAAACCCTATGGGTGGCTAATAACGCCGACCACTCCACCAAAGGTTCAATGACACCCATTGATCCTTGGACCGGCAAGGCAGGCCAGCAGATCACTGTTGATGATCCCTACAACATGTATTTCATGCCTGATGGATCATCGGCCGTGATTGTCGATGAAGCTTATCGCCAGCTGGATTTTCGCGATCCACAAACCATGGCGCTTCAGGGCAAATTACCATTGCCCGAATGCGAGGGTGTAAACCACGCAGATTTTGCCGCTGATAGTTCTTACGCAATATTTACTTGCGAATTTGGCGGCGGGGCATTGGCCAAGGTTGATCTTAAAAATAAAAAACTTCTCGGAATTTTGAATTTTTCCAAGAAGGGCATGCCACAAGATATTCGGCTTTCTGCAGACGGTAAAACTTTCTACGTGGCCGATATGATGAATGATGGCGTATTCACTATCGATGGTGATAAATTTGTCGAAACTGGTTTTTTTGAAACCGGCAAAGGCACACATGGTTTTACCGTCAGTCGCGACGGCAAGAAACTTTATATTTCTAACCGTGGTTCGCACAATATGGTGAGTGGCCCAAAAGGCCCAGGCAGCGTATCAGTGATGGATTTTGCTACTGGAAAAATAGAGACAACCTGGCCCATCCCCGGCGGGGGTAGCCCCGACATGGGCAATGTCAGTGTTGATGGCAAAACGCTTTGGCTCTCGGGCCGCTTTGATCATGAGGTTTATGCGATCAATACGACTGACGGTTCAGTTGTTAAAATTCCGGTGCAGTTAGAGCCACATGGACTTACAGTTTGGCCACAGCCCGGCCGCTATTCACAAGGGCATACAGGCAATATGCGTTAAGCAATTAATCGTTTCACACCCCAAAGCGCTAGTCCTGCACATAACCCCCAGAACGCAGCACCAACACCATAAAGACTAAGGCCTGATGCGGTGACCAAAAATGTTACCAACGCAGGCTCGATATCTTTTGGCTCTTTCAACATGGCCGTCATACCGCCCATTAATGGTCCAAACAATGCCAGCCCCGCAATCGCTACCACGAGCTCATGTGGCAGTGCGCCCAAGATTTGCACAAAGCTCGCCGCAGCCAGCCCCACCAATCCATACATCACAAAATAAGGATACATAATTTTCCAGCGTTGCGCTGGATCGGGATGAGCATCAGGCCCTGTAACTAATGAGGCGGTAATTGCCGCCATGTTAACGGCATGGCCGCCGAATGGAGCCATTATAATGGATGCTGCACCCGTTGTGAGCAACGCTCCACTTAGCGGCGGTTGATATCCCGATGCACGCATGACAGCAAATCCAGGCAAGTTCTGTGATGCCATGGTCACCAGATAAAGCGGAACGCCTAGGCCAATCATCGCGTGCCACTCAAATTTTGGAATGTTAAAAGTCAGTGGGGTTATCCCCAAACTGCAACACGCAGAGCCCATGCTTCCGCTCATGAATGCGATGACCAATCCTAGCACAGTTATTACGGGCACAGCATAAAGTGGCAGCATTATTCGCATTGCAAAAAATACAATGATCAGTGGCACAACCAACCATGGTGCGGCCAAACTTGCAGCAGGCACTTTCAAAACATAAGTGACTAATACACCCGCTAGCATTGCCGCAGCAATCGCCGACGGCATTTTTTCGATAGCGCGCTCAAACGGTTTCACCAATCCGGTGACCACCATCAAAATACCGGCCACCACGAATGCACCTAATGCAGATTGATAACTAATACCTGTTGCACTTCCAACAATAAGCGCCGCCCCTGGCGTGCTCCATGCTGTAATGATTGGCATCTTGTAACGCCAACACAAAATTGCGGTTGTGATGGCCATCGCATAGCAAAGTACTGCGGCCCAAGACGCCTGTTGTGCAGGTGTCGCACCCACTGCTTGGGCCGCCTGCATGATAATCAAAATTGTCGAGGCAAATCCAATAATCACAGATGCGGCTGAAGCCGCTATTAGCGTCGTCCATCCACCACTGCGCGAAACTTCACTCACAGCAGCGGCACTTCAGGTTCATTCTTAGCAACATGCAAAACAAGAGATGTCTTCACACTGTCAACATTGGGGGCCTTTGACAAAGCACCCATCACAAAACTCTGAATCGACTGCAAATCCCTCGCAGCACATTTCAGAACATAATCTGCCACACCTGAAACAGCATAACATTCACGCACAATCGGCCAGCCCGAAACCCGCCGTTCGAAATCGCGCATTTCTTGATCCGCCTGGCTCTTGAGGCCAACCAGCACCATCATTTGTACGCCGTAACCAAGTTTTGCGCCATCAAGCTGCGCCCTATAACCTGTAATAAATCCATCTCTCTCCAACGCCTGCACACGGCGAAGTGTCGGTGGCGGTGACAAACCTACGCGGTCAGAAAGCTCAACATTCGTAATGCGCCCAGACTTCTGGAGCTCCTTGAGAATTTTCCAATCAATGGTATCGAGATCATCTGTCGTGTTCATGAACAAGATATACGAAATATTATTTCGTGTAGCTAGCCCATCCTGTTCACAACAGCTTGTATTCCCCTTGTGTGCCCCGCCATATAAGATATGCTAAAATCACATAGCTTTTGGAGTTTGCCATGCCTTCTCGTCATGCTCGCGTTATTGTTTTGGGATCCGGCCCTGCAGGGTACACAGCGGCCATATATGCCGCGCGCGCTATGCTGCAACCATTGATCATTCAAGGCATTCAGCCCGGCGGACAGCTGACGATAACGACAGATGTTGAAAATTATCCGGGCTTTGCCAAAACCATTCAAGGCCCATTCCTGATGGAAGAGATGCGCCAACAGGCCGAACATATGGGCACTGAATTAGTATCTGATACGATCGTGTCGGTGAAACTCAAAAATACCCCGATCGAACTGGTCGGAGACAGTGGCGTGGTCTACACTTGCGATGCATTGATCATAGCCACAGGTGCGCAGGCCAAATGGTTGGGCTTGCCGTCGGAACAATATTTCCAAGGTTTCGGTGTTTCGGCCTGCGCCACCTGCGATGGATTTTTCTATCGTGGCAAAAAGGTCATGGTCGTGGGCGGCGGCAACACGGCAGTTGAAGAAGCCTTATTCCTCACTAACTTTGCATCAGAAGTGACGGTGGTTCACCGCCGCAATGAATTCAAAGCTGAAAAGATTTTGCAGAACCGACTTCACAATCACCCAAAAATTAAAGTGATTTGGGATTCAGCTTTGGAAGATGTACTGGGCACGCATGAGCCTAAAGGCGTTCACACGGCACGGCTCAAGAATGTTAAAACGGGTGTAACAACGGATCACGCCGTCGACGGCATCTTCATCGCCATCGGCCACAAACCCGCAACAGAATTGTTTGAGGGCCAGTTGCCGTTTAAGAATGGCAATTATCTCGTCACGGCTCCATGGAGCACAGCCACTTCAATCCCCGGCGTGTTCGCGGCGGGCGATGTGACCGACGACATTTACCGCCAAGCCGTAACGGCCGCTGGCATGGGCTGCATGGCTGCCCTCGAAACCGAAAAATATCTTCACAGTACAGCCGAGATTAGACAAGCAGCGGAGTAAATAAAAATGGACTGGGATAAGCTGCGGATCTTTCATGCGGTGGCCGAAGCCGGAAGCTTCACCCACGCAGGCCATGAATTACTGCTGTCCCAATCCGCGGTCAGCCGCCAAATTTCAGCCCTTGAAGAAGACCTCAAAGTCGCCCTGTTCCACCGCCATGCACGGGGCTTAATCCTCACTGAGCAAGGCGAAGTGCTGCACCGCGCTGCGCATGAAGTGTTCACCAAACTTGAAGCTACCAAAACCAGATTGATGGATTCAAAAGAAAAGCCATCCGGCGAACTGCGCATTACAACGACGGTGGGCCTCGGCTCCGTATGGCTCACCCCGCGCATCAAAGAATTTATGGAGCTTTACCCCGATATTGTTGTGACACTAAATCTTGACGACACCGAGCTCGACTTATCCATGCGTGAAGCAGATGTTGCCATCCGCCTGCGAAGACCAACCCAGCCTGATCTGATTCAGCGCAAACTTTTCACCGTGCATCATCATGTCTATGCTTCACCAGATTATATCAAGCGCTACGGCATTCCAAAATCAGTCGACGATTTGGATAAGCATCGCGTTGTTACCTTCGGTAGCACCGAAGGTTATCTTACAAACTTGAACTGGCTAGAAACTGTAGGCCGCCCAGACGGCAGCCCACGGCGTTCGGCTTTGCGCGTGAACAACGCATATGGCCTCCGCCGCGCCGTGCAAGAAGGTGCAGGCATTGGCTCACTCCAAGATTATATCGTGCCCGCCGATGCAAAGAACCTCGTGCAAATCGACTTGCCTTTAGAAGCACCGCAGTTTGATACTTACTTTGTATATCCCGAAGAATTAAAAGACACAAAACGCGTGACAGCGTTTAGGGATTTCATTGTGGGTAAGGCGAAAGAGTGGAGCTTTTAGTTTCGGTTTCCTTTGCGTCTTCTTCCGTCGCAGCGACAGGCGACAAATTCAATGCCACAACATCGGCACAAGCGAAGCCACGAGCAAAACGGCCAAGCCCAAATTTATGATTTTAAAATATCGCGGATCATTCAGCACATGCCGAAGCCCCACTCCAAACATCGCCCAAGTTGAGGCACTGCTAAGGCCCATCACAACAAATGTACCAACAACAAATGCCACGCCAACATAATAATGCGCGGCCACGGTGTAAGCCGACAGTGCCGTGACAGCCATGATCCAAGCTTTCGGATTGATCCATTGAAAAGCAGCACCTTGGAAAAAACTCAAAGGCTCGCCCACAGCAGTGTCGCCCTCACTCGCGGGCTTTGAGTTTGCGATCTTCCACGCCAGCCACAACATATAAGCAGCACCTGCATATTTCATGATGGTGTAGAGGATAGGATAAATATCAAATATCTTTCCCAGACCCAGCCCCACACAGCCAATCATAAACGGAAAGCCAATGGCAACGCCGAGGATCAAGGGCAATGTGCGCTGGAATCCAAAGTTAATCCCCTGCGCCATAAGCAGAGTGTTGTTCGGCCCCGGCGTGAATGCCGTTATAAAGCCGAACAAAGCAAGTGCTAAAAAAGCGTCAAACGTCACGAATTAACGCCCCATAAAATCGCCCTTGCCCAATTCAATGCCAATGCTGCGCAGAATATTATAGGCTGTGGTCATATGGAAATAGATATTGGGCAATGCCATGCCATTGAAATAGGTAATGCCGTCCATGGTCATGTCATGGCCTTGAACCTTCATGGTGATGTTGCGCTTGTCGGCACCTTCAAAAGACTTAGCATCAAGACTCTTCAAAAAATCTACTGTCTTGGCGAGGCGCGCATAAAGCTCATCAAAAGACTTTTCTTCATCAGCATAGCTTGGCACAGCCACGCCAGACAAACGCGCTCCTGAACCTTTGCAGAAATCAGTGACCAGCTGAACTTGGCGGATCAATGGGAACATGTCTGGAAAAGTGCGCAAGTTAAGAACAACAGCTTTGTCTATTTTCTTGGCTTCAATTTGCGTCTCAGCTTTTTTCAAAAACTTCGCCGTGGCTTCAAGATTGCGAATGAGAAATGGAATTGATTGTGCGTACATAGTTCTGTCCTTTGTTATCTAAGATTGCCGCAGAAGCGTTGAATGCGGGTGCAAGCATCTTCGAGCGTGGTTGTTGCAGTTGCATAACTAATCCGGAAATAGGGTGACGTGCCGAACGCAGCGCCATGTACAGCTGCCACACCTTCAGCCGCCAAAAGCTCACTTACAAAATCCTCATCCGATGCAATCACTTTTCCTGATGGCGCAGTCTTGCCAATTGTGCCCGCACAGGAAGGATAAACATAAAACGCGCCCTCAGGTGTGGCACAGCTTAAACCCTTTGTTTGATTGAGCATTGAAACCACAAGATCGCGCCGCTCTTTAAAAATCTTATTGTGAGCGGCAATGAAATCCTGCGGGCCGTTCAAAGCCTCGACTGAAGCCCATTGCGCGATGCTTGATGGATTGGACGTCGATTGCGATTGCAACTTGGCCATGGCCTTGATCAAAACTTCTGGTCCTGCCGCATAGCCAATGCGCCAACCCGTCATACAATAAGATTTTGAAACACCATTCATCGTCAAAGTGCGTTCATAAAGCGTTGGCTCGATTTGCGCAGGAGTCACAAACTTGAAATCATCATAAACCAGATGCTCATACATATCGTCAGTCAAAATCCAAACATGCGGATGCTTCACCAAAACATCGGTCAACGCCTTCATTTCAGAATGCGAATATGCAGCGCCAGATGGATTGGACGGTGAGTTCAAAATCAGCCATTTGGTTTTTGGCGAAATCGCTTTTTCCAAATCAGCCGCTTGCAGCTTAAAGCCCTTTGCCGCATCACCCTGAACAATCACAGGCTTGCCACCCGCTAACATTACGATATCAGGATAGCTCACCCAAAAGGGTGCTGGCACGATTACTTCATCGCCAGGATTTACTGTCGCCATGAGAGCATTGAACAAAACCTGCTTGCCACCAGTACCAACCGAAATTTGCGACGGCTTATAATCCAAGTCATTATCGCGCTTAAACTTAGCGCAAATCGCCTTCTTCAATTCAGGAATTCCGTCCACGGCGGTATAACGCGTTTTGCCATCATTGATTGCATTTATGGCCGCATCTTTAATGTTGCGCGGTGTCTCAAAATCAGGCTCGCCTGCGGCCAAACCGATCACATTCTTGCCCTCGGCTTGCAAAACTTGCGCTTTGGTGCTGATGGCAATGGTGGCCGATGGCTGAATGCGGTTAAGCGAGTCTGAAATAAAGCCCATAAAAATCTCCTAGATCAACCTGACTTTTGACGAAATCGTCAAAGATGTGAAAAGTTGATCGACAATAGTAACTTAGGGCGCTTTTGACTTTTCCATGAAAAGTCAAAACACTCTAATATGGGCGATCTACTAGGGCTTGGACACAAAACCTGCAAGCATCAATCCGCCACATGAATATAAAGAAATTTCGTGGCATGCTAAAACAATGGATACAATGAACTTCAAAATCATCGGTGGCGGCATTGCGGGGTTGGCCAGCGCTTTGGCAGTGGACAATGCCGGCGGCCATGCCACGGTTTTTGAAAAATCTGCCAAATTTGAACAGTTGGGCGCCGGCTTACAGCTAGGCCCAAATGCCGCGCGCGCTTTGCAAAAACTTGGAGCGTGGGATGCGGTATTGCCCTTCACCTATGCTCCTCCAGAAATTCACATGCGAGACGGTCGCAGCGGAAAAATTTTAAAACGCCTGCCTTTGGGTAAAACTTTTGAACACCGTTATGGAATGCCCTATCTAACTGCCCGCCGCGCCGACTTGCACAAGGCACTTCACGTAGTTGCGAACACTCAACCCGGTATCGAAATTCTTACAAATTCGGAAATAGACGATCTTTCGCTTGGAAATTTCAGCGGAATTATCGCCGCAGACGGTGTCTGGTCAAAGACCCGCGAAAAGCTTTTCCCCGGTAGTAGCGCAATTACGACTGTTGACACATATTACCGAAGCCTTCTGCCGATACCTTCAAATATAGCCAACGTGAATTTCGAATGCGTCAACCTCTGGCTTTATCCCGGTGGCCATGTTGTGCATTATCCTGTGGGCAACCCTGTTCAACTCAATCTGATTGCCATCACGAGCGGTGATGAACCAAAAGTATTTTTTAAAAACGCGAGTGAAAATTTACAAAGTGTGCTGGATTTGAAAAGTCAGTTCAGCAAATGGCAATCGGCCTATGTGCCGACACTCAAACAATGGCACCAAGGCAAAATCACTTTAATTGGAGACGCAGCCCACGCAACGCTGCCTTATCTGGCGCAAGGTGCCGCAATGGCGCTGGAAGATGCTGCATTTCTGCAGGCGGAACTTCAGTCAAACGCAAAAATGGCTTTAGAAAATTTGAGCGCAAAACGAATTTTGCGTACCACAAAATTGCACCACAGTTCTATGCGCGCTGGGCAAGTGTATCATTGTTCTGGCGTAGCCGCGTTGTCGCGAAACGTGGCATTTACTTTAGCACCATCGCTGATCATCCAGAACCAGCTAAATTGGATTTACGATTATAAAATTTAGGGCTGACCCGATGCCAGCCCCAAAAATTGGGTGGATTATCCGTGTGTGAGAGCAACAGTTCCCCTGATGCCAGGTATGCCAGGATTTATTGGCTGATTACCGCCGCCATCACTATCCACTGGAACATCCAAATAGCAATAAGGTTTCTTCGCGACGACTGCTATGGCGGCAAACGGCGTCGAGCTGTATTTCATGACACACTTTACAGCGGTCGCACGGCAATTATTGTCTTGCCCATTGGACATCCACATTGGGCGGCCAAAGCGTTCGATGTGTTGTTTGCAACACGCAACGACTTTCATCTTGGAACTGGCACGGCATTCGTCAAGCATACCGGCACTTGCTTGGCCAGCAAAGCTGGACATTCCGATGCCAGCAAAGCCAGCAAATGCAAATGCGAGAACTGTGTTGCGAGGGTTGATAAAGCTAATCATGATATTCTCCTTGTGGTTAAGCCATCATGGCTGGTCGATGGCCAAACAATGGCACGCCGTGGCTGAGCCAAGGCTGAATGCGACGTTCATTTTAAATTCAGGAAAATCCAAAATTTGTGTCAGACGTACTGGAATAACTGCCACAATGTCTTCGTAATTGCGGTATGACAATATTGTCGCCAGAAACGTTTTGGAGGTTTCACATGAAATTGATTTCCGCTTCTCTCATATCGCTCGCTTTTGCTGCAAATTCTGCTTTCGGCGCAGGTACCGCTCCGGCAGCACCAGCCACTCCCGCTGCCCCTATGACAGCGCCAACCCAGATGCATTGCAAAGTTGGCGAAGTTGTCAAATCAGTGAAGAAGAAGGGCAAGATGACGAAGACCTGTGTGAAAGCCACAGCAGGAGTCATTCCAGATAATGAACTTTACGCACAAGGCTATTTGCTCGCCAAGACAGGCGAATATGATTGGGCATTAAGCGCTTTTGGCGCAATGACAAACAAGCAAACGCCAGAAGCTTTGACAATGATTGGCTACAGCAATCGCAAAGCCGGTCGTCTGGAAATCGCTGTTTCCTATTATGATCAAGCGTTGGCTATGCAGCCAGATTATGTGAAAGCCCGCGAATATTTGGGCGAAGGTTATGTTGCCGCTGGTCGTGTTGATCTGGCAAAATTGCAGCTAGCCGAAATTGCCAAACGCGCAGGCACAAACTCAGAAGAATATATCGATCTTTCAGAAGCCATCTCGGGCAAAGCCTTAAATCTGTAGTTATTTTGGGGGCGTGAGCCAATCAACTTGTCCGCGCCCCCAATCTCCCAAACCAAGCCGCTCGGCTAATGCTGGCAACAAAATTCGTAAATCATTTTCGAGTGTCCAAGGCGGATTAACAATTATCAAGCCTGACCCCGAAAGGCCGCCTTGCGCAAATGCAGCTTTAATTCGCAATTCACACCACAACATATTTGGTATTTTGAGCGACTTCATAGTGTCCACAAATTGTTTAGCAAATTCCTCCGTTGTCACCGGATACCAAATCATAAATGTAGCGGTCGCCATACGCCGATAACCAAACTCCAAGCCCTGCGCCGCTCGCAAAGTTTCATCGAGAACTTCAAATGGCGGATCAATCAAAACCAATCCACGCCTCTCTCGAAATGGAAGTTCTGATTTTATGGCTTGCACATAATCGAGACGTTTTACAAAAACACTTTTGTTTGTGGCATAATTTTCGGCAAGTTCTGCGGCATCGACAGGATGCAACTCATTGGCGATCAAGCGATCAGCGGGTCGCATCATCTGGGAAATAATCTCTGGGGACCCTGGATAGTATCTGCCATCGCCGTCAAGATTCATCAGCGTTATTATGTTACGAAAAGACTCCAGAACCGCTTCAACATCGGGCGCAAAATCATCATCCAGCTTTGCAATACCACTCTGCCATTCGCCAGTTTTGGTCGCTTGGACCCCAGATAAATCATAACGCCCAATACCAGCATGCGCGTCCAGCACAGCCAACGGCTTGTCTTTTGCGATCATCAAAGAAAGCGCGCGTGCGAGAATAATGTGCTTTAAAATATCGCCGTGATTACCCGCATGAAAAGCGTGTCGATAATTCATGCCCGAAACACCACGGCGGCACCAACTGCAATCAAAGTGAAACCAGCAACATGCTGTAATGTTATCTGCTCACCGAGCCAGAAAATAGAAAATAAAATGAACACTGAAAACGTAATGACTTCTTGCATCGTCTTTAATTCGGCGGTCGAGTATACCGCACTACCAATTCGGTTGGCGGGAACCGCGAAACAATATTCAAACAGCGCAATTCCCCAGCTTGCCAGAATAACAATCCAAAGTGGTTTGCTCTTGTAAGATAAATGTCCGTACCAAGCAAAAGTCATAAATACATTGGACGCAATTAACATCAGAATGGGCATCACGCCCGCGTATGAAAAATTAGGCACTATAATTCCTCGATATATGTTTCTGGAGAAGTTCAATCTACTCGCATTTCGGCGCTCAAACTCAAACCATATGGTTAATCCGTTATAAACTATTTCGTTCCAAATCAGGAAATGATTGCGGAGGGCAGGTCAAATGTTAAAATATTGGATTTCGATCGGTTTGTTAATCTTCTGTTGTCCAGCGCAGGCCGAAGAAGTTGGGCCGTGGTTTGGCAGCGAAGTCACGTCGCCCGAACAATTGAGTGTAGTTGTCACTACAACAGATGGTTCACAGCTCGACCAAACTCCAAATTGCACAATTTATAGTTGCTTTCAATTAAAAAAAATTGTTAAGCCGGAACTGAAAAGCGCTTCCAATCCTTAATCCTGACACAAGATTGGGTTTCTTACGCTCATCCTAACTGGGGAATTTTGATGATGAAAACAACGAATCACACCTTATTGATGCTCGTCGCAGCTTTCGCTCTCAGCGCTTGCTCAGGCATGAATGTATTCAAGGATTCGAACTCGCCCTCTAACGCAGTTCCCGCGCCAGATTCTGTTGTTGAAAATCCGGTAGAGCCAACTGCAACAAGTGCGGTTCAAATCAAGTCGCTTCTGAGCGGCAAAAGTTGGGCCTGGACTGGCCCGAAAAGAAGCGGTGTTACGCTTTATGCATCCGACGGAACCTCTTTAGTGCAAGTAACTGGTCAAGGCACAACCAGCGGCAAGTGGATGGCCAAAGATGGCCAATTGTGTGAGAGCTTCTCACCGGCAACATTCATTCCTCAGGGCGTTCCAATGACCTGCCAAGCCTTCACCGGCGCTGCTGGAAATTATAGAGTGGGCCAAGCCACATTTAAATTGGCGTCCTAACGAACTTCACATTCTCGCCACGAACAGGCCACTCTATCGCCCCCTCCGAGATGCATATCACGTCGCTCTGGAGAATGACGATGGCGACACAAATCAACCGCAGAAAAGTAATTTTCAGCGCAATTTCACTTTTAGCTTTTGCAAACACAGCAAGGGCCGAACACCCGTTCTACGGCGGCGTTGATTTTACGGGCGATCCCGCACTGCTTCCACCCCCAGAATCGCCTACCGATTTTCCAATAGAAAGTTTTGCTAGTCAAATCCCTGCGAAATTTCGCAAACAGGAAGTGACATATGGCAACACAGAAAAGCCTGGTACGTTGATTGTTGATCCAGAACATCGCTTTCTCTATTATATACTCGGGCCTGACCAAGCCATTCGTTACGGTGTTGGCGTGGGCCGCGAAGGTTTTGCCTGGACAGGCCAAGCGATTGTCGGTTTGAAACGTCGTTGGCCTCGCTGGTTGCCACCTCAATCCATGGTTGAAAGAGACGTTCACGCGGCTGAATGGGCCAATGGCATGCCGGGCGGGCCTAAAAATCCGCTGGGTGCCCGCGCCTTATACCTTTACGCAAACGGCGAGGATACGCTTTATCGCATCCATGGCACGAACGAGCCCTTGTCTATTGGAAAAGCAATGTCTTCAGGTTGCATTCGGATGTTGAATGAGGATGTGGCAGATTTATTCGAGCGCGTGAACAAGGGAACCCATGTCGTCGTGTTGCCTGCTGGAGGATCACTTTAACTCTACTTGCGGCACCCCTTTCATTGTGGCACATCCCAAAATACAAATCGGCGAAAAACTATTTATGATGATACTGAAATCAATTGCAGTTATTTCCTGCATCGCACTGTTGGGCGCCTGTTCTTCGTCTCCAAACGGAGTTCGCGTCACCAATGGTGGAACATCCGCCACTTCCTCGAAACAAGGCGCTGCAATTCGGGATTTTACCAGCGCTGAAATTGGCCCTGCCGTCATTGGAAAATCTTTCCAATACACGCGCAAAGACGGAACTGGCTTTGTGGTTTACAATGCTGATGGAACTTTGACGATCACTGATGATCAAAAAGGCGCTTCCAAAGGAACTTGGAAAGCCGACGGCACTCAATATTGCGAATCATATGGCGCAGGCGCGAAAGAATGCGGCGTGTTCAAATATACGGGAGATGCATATTTTGCCGCAAATTCACGCCTAGTGGAAATGAAAATATAAGCCAGCGGCCGTTTCCAACCGCTGGCTCAATCAAAAAATTATGATTGCGTTGGCAAATGTCCATTTGGTGTCAAACCATCAACAACCTGTGGCAAAGTATGCGCCAAGCGTTGCATCAGCTCTTCAGGCGTCAAACCTGTATGCTTCGTCAACATGTCAACGATGTTTGACGGCAACATTTTTGAAAGCTGATCGCCGCTTACAGGCGAATTGGCACCAGTTCCAACCCAGCTCTTTGCAATATCAGCAAGACCGCCCTGGTTCATTTGCGTAACCAAACCACCCAAACCACCTTCAATACCACCGGGCACTTGTGCAGCAGCCGTGCCGCCAGAAAGACCTTTCACAAATTCCCCAATCTTATCGCGGTTTTGATAACCCGCAACTGCAACTAAACCCAACAAAGCACCCCAAGAAGGCATTCCGGCCATGATATTTCCCTTTCATAAAACCTAGAAATGCAATTATGGGCATTATTACGTCGATTTCAAGAACAAGCTGTTGCTGCAAGCGCAAATAGAATGTTAAACTTCGTTTATCGTAACAAAGGGAGCGCACTTCAAATGGGTATTATCTGGACAATTATATTTGGCATTATTGTTGGCACAATTGCAAAATTCATCATGCCGGGAAAGAATGAGCCTCAGGGTTTTATCATGACCGCTATTCTTGGCATCGTGGGTTCGTTCGTTGGCAGCTATATCGGCCAAGTTTTACATTGGTATCCTGAAGGCGGCGGAGCCGGATGGATTATGTCGATCATTGGCGCAATCATCGTGCTGTTGATATACGGAACGGTGATGAAAAACCGCTCCGCTTAATTAATCTGCCTATCTAATCTTGCAAAAATGGATTGTTCAGCCGCTCAATTCCGATGCGGCTGGCAGCTCCATGACCCGGTAGAAAAGTCACGTCATCGCCGAGTGGCAGAATTTTCTCTCTAATTGATTTCAACAATGTTTCATGGCTGCCACCGGGCAAATCAGTGCGGCCAACTGAATTTTGAAACAGCACATCACCCATCAATGCAAATTTATTTTCATTGTTAAACAAAACGACCGAACCCGGCGAGTGGCCCGGCGCTTCATGCACGCTAAACTTCAGTCCACCCACAACAACTTCATCGCCGTCTTTCAACCAACGATCAGGCGTCACGACGCGCGCGCCATGAATGCCGAAGGCGGCACCTCGCTCAGGTAATTGATCCAGAAACACTTTATCGCCAATATGCGGGCCTTCAACTTTCACGGCTAGCTTTTCAGCCAATTCAGCTGCGCCGCCCGCGTGATCAATATGGCCATGGGTCAGTATAATGCGTTCGACCTTAACACCCGCTTGGTTGATTGCATCTTGAATACGATTAAGATCACCACCAGGGTCAACCACCGCAGCCATATTGGTTTCTTCATCAATCACCAACGAGCAATTTTGCTGAAACGGTGTGACCGGAATAATCATTATTTTAAGTTTTGCCATGATTGCCAGCTCTTAGCTTTCTGTAGACCCTATGGCAATGTGCGCGGCGTCTGCTAGAGAGAAAATATGACCACCGAAAACACCCTCCTCACGGTTCGCGATTACCTGCGCTATGCCGTCACCAGTTTTAACAATGCCAAGCTTGCCCATGGCCACGGCGCAACCAGCGCCATCGACGAAGCCGCTTTCATTATTTTGGAGACACTGAAGCTTCCGGTTGACGACATCAACCCGTGGCTAGATGCCAAGCTTTTGGCAAGCGAAAGAACTGAGCTTGGCCGCTTGATCGATGCACGTGTCACCACGCGCAAACCCGCAGCCTATTTGTTGAAGCGCACTTATATGCATGGTGTTCCGTTCTATGTTGATGAGCGCGTGATCATTCCGCGCTCATACATTGGCGAAATGCTGGTGAAGGGATTATTCGACGAAGCAGGATTGGGCTTCGGCATTGAGCCTGAAAACGTCACATCAGTTCTCGATCTCTGCACGGGTTCAGGTTGCCTCGCCATTCTGGCCGCCAATACCTTTCACAACGCCACCATCTCCGCTTCAGATATTTCATCTGATGCATTAGACGTTGCTCGTATCAATCTGAAAGAACACGATTTATCAGACCGCATAGAACTCTATCAAGGCAATTTATTGGATGCAGTGAAGCGACAAAAATTCGATCTTATTATCACCAATCCGCCCTATGTCGCGACCGAAGAAGTAGATGCTTTCCCCCCTGAATATGCACACGAGCCACGCCTCGCCCATGAAGGCGGGGTTGATGGATTTGATCTTGTGCGCGAAATCATCGAGCAAGCTCCAAAGCATCTCAATAGTGGCGGCGGCCTTCTCTGTGAAATTGGGATTGGTCGAGAAGTTTTAGAAGCAGAGTTTTCAAAACTTAATTTCTTCTGGCTCGATTCAGAGGAGTCAGAGGGCGAAGTCTTCTTTCTGAAGTTTTGAGATATGTTGCGACGCAACATCGCACCTGTGATCCATTGTGCACTGCACCATTTGCTGGCATAGGCTCATTCCCATCAATAATGGATGGGATATTACATGACACAAGCAAATACCGTCGGCCGCGATCAACGCATTGCTGACTTGGCTCACAAAATTTGGGAAGAGGAAGGCCAGCCCGAAGGTCAAGCTGAAGCCCATTGGGCCCGCGCAACGGCAATCATAGATGCTGAAGTTCTCGCTGAAAAGCCAATGGCCAAAAAGCCAGCAGCAAAAAAAGCAACGCCTGCCAAGAAATAGGCGCTAACGCATAACGTCCATTCATGAAATGATGGGCGCACCTCATTTTATGCTTTCGTGCTGTTATATTTCCTCTATAAGCAGCCCGAAATCAAAACACGAGGATCGACTATGGCTAAGGTAAGAGTTGCAATTAACGGCTTCGGCCGCATTGGGCGCAATGTTGTGCGCGCTATTTATGAATCGGGCCGCACTGACATTGACGTTGTTGCAATAAATGATTTGGGACCAGTTGAAACCAATGCTCATTTGCTGCGCTTTGACTCAGTTCACGGTCGCTTCCCGCATGAAGTGAAAGTTGACGGTGATTCCATCAACATCGGCACCGACAAGTTCAAGGTGACCGCTGTTAAAGATCCTTCGCAACTGCCATGGAAAGATTTAGGCGTTGATATCGCTCTTGAATGCACTGGCATTTTCACCGCTAAGGACAAAGCTTCAGCGCATTTGACCGCTGGTGCAAAGCGCGTGTTGGTTTCAGCACCTGCAGATGGCGCAGATTTCACCGTTGTTTATGGCGTAAATCATCAAGGCTTGACTAAGGATCATATCGTTGTTTCAAATGCATCCTGCACCACCAACTGCTTAGCGCCGGTTGTATCAGTGCTGCACGGTGTTGTTGGCATTGACCACGGCTTCATGACAACCATCCATGCTTACACAGGCGATCAACCAACTCTCGATACGATGCACAAGGACCTCTATCGTGGCCGCGCTGCTGCAATGTCCATGATCCCAACATCAACCGGCGCTGCCAAGGCAATCGGCTTGGTTATCCCTGAATTGAAGGGCCGCTTGGACGGCACATCAATCCGCGTGCCTGTGCCAAATGTCTCAGTTGTTGATTTCAAATTTGTGGCCAAGCGCGCCACAACAGTTGAAGAAATCAATGAGGCCATCAAGGCTGCTTCGCATGGCAAGTTGAAGGGCATTTTGGGCTACACTACACAGCCAAACGTGTCGATCGACTTCAACCATGATCCGCATTCATCCACTTTCCACATGGATCAGACCAAAGTTCTGGAAGGCACCTTCGTGCGCATCCTCACTTGGTATGACAATGAATGGGGTTTCTCAAACCGCATGAGTGACACTGCGGTTGCCATGGGCAAACTGCTCTAAAAATAATACCCTCCCCATTGGCACAAAGCTTCTGGGGAGGGATTTTTAAATAATCAAACGATTAAACCCGAAGCCTTCTTGAAATTCTCATAAAGCTTCCGCGTATTACGCGCCATATCCGGCATCATTGGATAACATTGCGCTTTCAATTTTTCATAACCATCCACGCCGAGTTCACGCTCTAAAACATCTCGGTAGCCCGGAAGTGAAGACCATGCAGCCACCGTTTGCGGGCTGAACTCGCAATGAAACTGCGTGCTCAGAGCGTGGCTATCAATGGCTAGCGATTGCACTGCGGCCAGTGGTGATTGCGCCATTATGGTTGCACCCTGTGGTGCACGCTTCACTTCTGCATGATGCCACTGCATCACAATCTGAGTGTCCGGAAGCCCTGCAAAAAAAGGATGCGCCCTGCCCTCATCCGAAAGCGCAATGTCAAACAAGCCCACTTCTTTGCGTTCAGCGAGCGCCACCTCACCCCCCAAAGCAGTCGCTAAAAGCTGGTGACCAAGGCAAACACCCAGATAGGGCTTGGCCTTATCCCAAACCCATTCCCGAATGGCGGCTTTTTCATCTGCGAGATAAGGATATTCCTCTTCCTGCCACGTATCTTGCGCACCACCTAAAACAAACATCAAATCATACTTCGCAAAAGATGGAATGGCCTCACCATCAAACACCCGCACAAAATCAGGTATAATCCCATCCTCGGCAAAATAGTCCAAGAACCGCCCAGGATGATCATGATCCATATGTTGTAAAACCAGAGCGCGCTTCATAGCAGTTGCAAATTCATCGCTTGCGGGCCGCGTCCCCGCGCATCATCTTCAGTCGCATAAGAAATCAACATGCCGTCCTCGAGATAAGGCACGCCAGCGCGTTGCACGGCTGAAATATGCACAAACACATCACGGCCACCATCATCAGGCGCCACGAAGCCAAATCCACGATCTTTGTCAAAAAATTTGACCTTTCCGGTGTGACGTTCATCTTTGCTAGGCAGTTCCATCTCTTCAGTTACTCTGAGGACACAACATAAATCAACTGCTGTGCAAAACCCGCCCCGCCACGGCGTCAAGTTTCGTCACCAAGACTGGATCACGTTTGTCAGGCGCTGTCATAATAGCAAAATCCAGAGAACGGTTTGAGCCGAGAGGACACGGCATATGTTCGCGCTGCAAATCCTTGGCCAAACGCAACACAAAGCGCTTGGCCAATTCTACATTGCTTTTCATGACTTGCATAACTTGTCCAACATCAACAACATCGTGATGCGGGTGCCATGCGTCAAAATCAGTGACCATTGCAACCTGTGCAAAAGAAATCTCAGCCTCACGAGCCAGTTTTGCTTCTGGCATTGCCGTCATGCCGATCAAACTTGCCCCCCAAGATCGATGCAACTCAGACTCAGCGCGCGAAGAAAACTGTGGGCCTTCCATGACCACCAATGTCCCGCCGCATTTGTAAGAAATTTCTTCGACTTGCATTGCACGCTCAGCTGCTTCAACCAACAACGGCGACACAGGGTCACCAAACGGCACATGAGCCACAAAGCCGGTTCCAAAAAAACTGCTCTCACGTTTAAATGTCTTATCAATAAACTGGTCGACCAAAACAAATTTACCCGGTGGCAGTTCAGCTTTAAGTGAGCCAACAGCAGAAAGCGAAAGCAGGTCTGTCACCCCTGCCCTTTTCATACAATCAATATTGGCGCGGTAGTTAATAGTGCTGGGCGAATAAACATGGCCCCGACCATGACGCGGCAAAAATACCACAGGCAATCCATCTATCTCGCCAAAGCGCAACGCGTCGGACGCCTCGCCCCATGGGCTGATAACACGCTCCCACCGCGCATTTTCCATCGCAATATCATAAACGCCCGAGCCGCCGATAATGCCGAGAATAGTTTTGTTCATACTGTTTCCTGTGAAGCCTTATCAGGCCGCGAAAACAGCCTTGTCGTCAAGAGTTTCTTCAATTTTATAACAATAAAAAAGCCCAGCAGAACCGGGCTTAATTTTATCAATGTGACGAAGTTTAGTGAGCAACGTTCGCCCAAGTCTTCTTCTTCACGAAATACATCAAACCAGCCAGCACAGCCAAATAAATCAGCACTTCAAAACCAGTCTGCTTGCGCTCTTCCATCTTTGGTTCAGCAGTCCAAGCCAAAAATGCAGATACGTCTTTAGCCATGTCTGCTGTTGTATTTGGAGCGCCATCATCAAAAGTCACCAAACCATCCGCCAGCGGCGGCGGCATCGAAATCCATGAGCCAGCTTGGAAATAAGGATTGTAATATTTGCCTTCTGGCTTTTCTTTTTCAAGTTCAGCCGAAGGTTCCTCATAGCCAGTCAAAAGCGAATAAACATATTGTGGGCCACCAATTCCATTCCACAACTGATTAAAAGTGCCGTGCCAACCTTCGCGTGCCTTGGTGATCAAAGTCAGATCAGGAGGAACCGCACCATTAGCTGCCGCTGCTGCCTCTGGGTTTGCATAGGGGGATGGAAACACATCAGACGCCAAACCCGGCCGATCAAACATATCGCCTTTGGTATCGGGCCCGTCATGAACTGTAAAACTCGCGGCCAGTGCTTTGACTTGTTCGACCGTAAACGATGGGCCACCCTTATCGGCTAAGTTACGAAAAGACAGCAGTTTCATCGAATGGCAATTGGAACAAACTTCTTTGTAAACCTTGTAGCCACGCTGAAGTTGAGCGCGATCAAACTTTCCAAATGGCCCTTCAAACGAGTAGTTAATACCCTTAGCCGGTTTTGCACCTTCTTCGGCCAGAGCAGCGCCACCAAACAAGGTCATGCCAGCAATCAGGAGTGTCGCAAATTTTTTCATCATTCTCTCCAGATCACTCAGCAGGTGCTAACATCATCGGCTTTTTCTTGGCCAAAACATCATCAGCAATCGATGCAGGCAAAGGATTTGGTGTTTCAAGCAAGCCGAGAAGCGGCAAGATCACCAAGAAGTGGATGAAATAATAGGCAGTTAAAATGCGCCCCCAAACCACGTATGATCCTTCAGGTGGTTTGGAACCGATAAAGCCCAGGGCCACACACACAATCGCAAAGACCACAAAGAAACCTTTAAAGATCGGGCGATAATTGCCAGAGCGCACCTTCGATGTATCAAGCCAAGGCAAGGCCAGTAAGATCAAGATAGAAGAGAACATCGCAATAACACCGAACAACTTATCAGGCACAGAACGCAAGATTGCGTAGAATGGCAGATAGTACCATTCAGGCTTAATGTGTGCAGGTGTTACCAATGGATTGGCCGGAACATAGTTCACAGCATCACCCATGTAGTTTGGGCCGTAAAACACAAACAAAGCGTAGAACATGAAAAAAACGACAATCGCAAACGCATCTTTCATTGTGTAATAAGGGTGAAACGGAACTGTGTCCTGTGGCCCCTTGATATTGATGCCTGTTGGGTTCGTGTTGCCAGGAACGTGCAATGCCCATATGTGCAGAGCGACCAAACCAGCCAAGACAAACGGCAGCAGATAATGCAGTGAGAAGAAACGGTTCAAAGTCGGATTATCAACTGAATAACCGCCCCACAACCAAGTCGTTACGGTGTCGCCAACGAATGGAATGGCTGAGAACAAGTTTGTAATAACCTTGGCACCCCAGAAGCTCATCTGGCCCCAAGGCAAAACATAGCCCATGAAAGCTGTTGCCATCATAACCAAATAAATAATGACGCCAAGCATCCACAATACTTCGCGCGGCGCTTTGTAAGAACCATAATACATGCCGCGGAACATATGGATGTAAACTGCGATAAAGAACATCGAAGCACCATTCATATGCATGTAGCGCAGCAGCCAGCCATAATTCACATCGCGCATGATGTGTTCAACCGAGTTGAACGCAAGATCAGTCTGGGGGGTGTAATGCATGACCAGAACAATACCGGTGATGATCTGCACAACCAGCATCACTGCAAGAATGCCACCAAATGTGTACCAATAGTTCAAATTCTTTGGCGTTGGAAAATCCAACATATGATCTTTGGCAAAGCCCACGATAGGCAAGCGCTCATGAAACCATTTTCCAAAGGCAGATGTAGGTTGATATTTGTTAGGGCCGCTCATTTTTTTGTCCTATTAGCCAACGCGGATTTTTGTATCCGACAGATATGCATATTGTGGAACTGCTAAGTTCTCGGGCGCTGGGCCTTTGCGAATACGTCCAGCCGTATCATATTGCGACCCATGGCACGGACAGAACCAACCCCCTGTCTTCGTCGCACCTTCAACGACTGCAAATTCGCGCGATGGATTGGCGCCATCTGGCACGCAACCCAAATGGGTGCACACGCCAAGCATAACCAGATACTCGGCCTTGCCACCCACAACACGGTTTTCATCGGTGGCTAAATCACCATTCTTGGCATTAGCATTGCGCGCCACGTTATCTTTCAGCTCTTCCATTTTAACGGCTTTCGCCGCTTCTATTTCAGGCTTGGTGCGGTGACGAACAATAAGCGGATTGCCGCGCCATTTAAAAGTTACCGCTTGGCCTTCAGCTATAGGAGCTAAATCAACATCAATCGAAGCCAAGGCCAAAACAGCAGCGTCAGGATTCATTTGGTTGATAAACGGCCAAGCAACCAATGCTCCGCCAACAGCGGCAACCGCACCTGTAGCAATAAATAAAAAATCGCGCCGATTTACATCAGTAGGAGCATGATCTGCTGTGGACACTTCGCCAAATTCCTTGTCATAAATATGCGTGACTCTCGTGAATCCCCGCCGCTCTGAACGGTGGGTTTTTGACACCGCTTCAGCAATAAGTCTAGCCACTGGATGTCGCACATGCACAGCTATGTTGCGTTTCTCAAAAACCTGCCTAAAACACGGTTTATATGATCGAAATTGCGCTTTACCAACCAGACATCGCCCCCAATGCGGCAACCATTGCAAGGCTGTGTGCTTGTTTTGGCTTGAAACTCACCATTATTGAACCCGCAGGGTTCGTATTGGCCGATTCAGCATTTAGGCGGGCGGGCATGGATTATCTGCGCGATGTTGATTTAGAACACGCCGCATCTTGGCAAGCCTTTTGCCAAAAAACAGGTGATAAACGACTTGTGCTGCTCAGTACAAAAGCCAGCGAATCTTATGTTGATTTCAAATTTCGGAACAACGATATTTTGCTTCTGGGCCGCGAAAGTGCTGGCGTGCCAGAAGAGGTGCATGCCGCAATTCCCAACCGCATCCGCATTCCAATGCAGCCAGGAATGCGCTCACTTAACGTGGCAATCGCCGCAGGACTTGTTACAGGTGAGGCGCTACGGCAATTAAATGGTTTTGCTATTGAGCAACCCGAACTTGTGACATAGCGAGGGCAATCTGGCTAAACGCCGACATCAAGGCAGCGTCGTCTTCAGCCGCAAAGGCTTGCGTGGGGCTTGAAGCACAGGCCGAAAGCATGGCAATCGACGAGGGCTTCGTCACTTTGAACCCGACCGTATATACAGTGATGCCTTCAGACTTGATGTTTGCGCAAAGTTCTGCCGTTTTGGCATCAGCGGCAGCCGCATCATTCCCGTTATGATAAGGATAGTTTGCAGATAATGTATTATCGCCGTCGGTCATCAGAACTAAAGATTTATTGCCTTTAAGAGCCGTCATCTCAGCGTTTGTCTTGGCTCCGAGCAACGGCTCGTTCGAATCCAGCATATTCCATCCCCACAACAGGCCTGATGGAATGTAAGTTTCTCCCACAGCATTCATCGCATCAATCTGGCCGTTGAGTGTGGATTTTACGTCAGTCAAATCTGTAAGTGCAGAAGCGCAGCCCGTATCCATCAATCCCGGATATTTATTTCCAAGGCCGACGATCTTTGTATCGAGGCCACTGTTGCGTGAGCCAACGCAGCCGCTCCAAGAATGTGACGGATAGTAGGACGAGGTTACCGGTGCACCGGGATTTACGTCGCAAACATTTTCCTGCCAAACAGCCGGAATGCCGTCGTTAGTGTAGGGATGATCAACAAGATGACAGTTGGAATAAGTTGCATGTGGGTAAGATGTATAATTAATAGGAACAGAATCCGTGGAATCCACAGGCACGTCAATCCAACTCTTGTATCGATTAGACATGCCAACGTTGACGTAATTGGAAAACGGTACAATACCTATTTTGACGTATGCTCCTGCTGGCTTATTGTCGAGGATCGTGTTGATCAAGTTTTTCGATGAAACTTTAAGTGCGGCTAAACGCCCTTCGCTATTCATCGAAGCCGTGTTGTCGAGAACCAACGCAAGCTCCACAGCCATGCCGCCGAGTTCAATTTCTGAATAAGCTCCAACATCAGTGGTTGGCATGCCGACAAGTCCCAAAAAGTAATTGTTGACCTTGCCTTCGACTTTCACAAAGAAGTTTCCAGATGCAGGAATTTTTCCAGAAGCGACGTGGTTCACAGTGGCCAGAGCATTTTGCTCGCCGTTTGAACTCAAATATTTGGCAACTAATGTTTGGACATCTGCTGTGTTCGGGAGTTTGGAGGTGCCGCCTGCCAGAGCCGCTGAGTCAACTGCACCCTGCAAAAGAGTTTGAGCGTTGTTAGCTCTGACCATATCAATGGCGGCTCCAGAGGCAATCATTAACGGAACTGCCGTGACCGCCATCATCATGGCCATATTGCCCTTAACGTCGGTCAGAAGTGATTTGCGGGCCATGTTGAGCTCCCCTGCTCTATTGGTTACTAGTTCTGTAATTTGAGTTAGTCTTTAAGAATTAAATTTCGCTGAGTGAGGATGGTTAAAGTTTGGCTATGTTAAAAACTCAAATTGTCTTAGATTTTTGCACAGGATCTAATATGATAAAGTGACTTAAAAAATTGAGAACGTAAAAATTGGAACTAAATCAAACAGAAAATTTGAAATCAAAAGCCAAAATTTGGTTTGAGACATTACGTAATCAGATTGTCGCCGAGTTCGAAAAGCTTGAAGATGAGTGCACCTCCGACGCGCTTGCTGGCCGCTTTGTCAAAACACCTTGGACTCGCGCCAATGATGGCGGTGGTGGCGTAATGTCGATGTTGCATGGTCGGCTGTTTGAAAAAGCCGGTGTGCATTGTTCCACCGTACACGGCGAATTTTCACCAGAATTTAGAAAGCAAATGCCGGGTGCGGATGTTGATCCGCGCTTTTGGGCCTCGGGCATTTCTTTGATCGCCCATCCACGCAATCCGAATATTCCTGCGGTGCATATGAATACGCGTTTTGTGGTAACGACGAAATCTTGGTTTGGCGGTGGCGGCGATTTAACACCAGTATTAATGCGCAGGCGCAACCAAGAAGATGCCGACACAAAAAATTTCCACGCTGCTTTCAAGTCCGCCTGCGACGCTCATAACGTGGCCGATTATGATAGATATAAAAAATGGTGTGATGATTATTTTTATCTAGCTCACCGAAATGAGCCGCGTGGCATTGGTGGGATTTTTTACGACAATCTCAACAGCGGCGACCAAGAAGCAGATTTTGCATTCACCCGCGATGTCGGCACTGCGCTGAAAACTGTCTATCCCCAAATCGTCCGGGCTAATATGAATACTCCGTACACAGATGAAGATCGCCAAGAACAACTCGTCCGGCGGGGTCGTTATGTGGAATTCAATCTGCTTTATGATCGCGGCACGATTTTTGGTTTGAAAACCGGCGGCAATGTTGAAAGCATCCTCTCGTCATTCCCTCCAGAAGTAAGGTGGCCCTAATGGATTTGCGTAACGGTTTTGATATTTCTCGATATATCCGCAACATTCCCGATTATCCAAAACCCGGTATTATGTTTCGTGACATCACCACGCTGCTCTCCAACCAGCACGCCTTCCGCGCAGCCGTCGATGAGCTGGCATGGCCGTTTCTACATGGTCAGTTTGATTACGTCGCTGGCATTGAAGCCCGCGGGTTTATTTTGGGTGGCGCTGTGGCCCACACCTTGGGCCGTGGCTTCATTCCCATTCGCAAAAAAGGTAAGCTCCCTGCCCGGGTTATTGGCCAAGAATACACACTCGAATATGGTGTCGACACGATCGAGATTCATGCCGATGCGATTAACAAAGGTGATAAAATTCTTCTGATAGACGATTTAATTGCAACAGGCGGCACAGCCGGAGCAGCAATAGATCTGATTCACAAAACCGGCGGCGAAGTAATCAGCGCCGCCTTTGTGATTGACCTTCCTGATTTAGGTGGTGCCGATAAGTTGCGGGCTAAAGGTGTGAAGGTGCATACGCTGTTGGGCTATGGCGGGCATTAGAAGTCGTCCTCTACCGCCCCGCGGGAGAGGAAAGGGGCCCGCTCTGCGCAGCAGAGTGGGATAGGTGAGGGGAAGTAATTTGAGATTGCCGCAAACAAGTGTGACAGGAGGCTGAAAATGAAAATCAGAACAGCTAACTTCATCCTTTTTGGAACTGGTCTCGCGACAGCAGCATCTTTTTTAGTAGCCTCAGGATGTTATTACGGGATCGTTTGCAAACCTTAACTCAGCAGCAACGATGGGATATATATACACTTTGTCGGGTTAGGTTTCCTGTGCTTGTTCGCTTCAGTCCTTACACGATATGCCACTATTGTTTTCAATTTGGCTGATTGAAAAATGATATCTCCAGCAAATTCTAAGCGCCTAGATAACTGGTTGGTGATCGATGAATTGCGACATAAAAATTTGGACTAGTATCCACTGGCGCTTGCGATAATGTAAGCGTGCCAAACTCAAGGGATGCCCCCGCCCCTAACCTATCCCATTTTGCATTCGCAAAATGGGCCCCTTCCCTCTCCCGCTTTGCGGGCAAGGACAATTTAAGTATTAAACCTGAAATGCATCACGTCCCCATCCGCCACCACATATTCTTTGCCTTCTAGGCGGAATTTGCCTGCGAGCTTTGCGCCTGCTTCGCCCTTGCCTGCAACATAATCATCATAAGCAATCGTCTCAGAGCGGATGAAGCCTTTTTCGAAATCTGTGTGGATCACGCCAGCGGCGGCAGGGGCTTTGGTACCTTGGGTGATTGTCCAGGCGCGGGCTTCTTTGGGGCCGACTGTGAAATAGGTGAACAGGCCCAAGAGTTCATAGCCAGCGCGGATGACGCGGTTCAATCCAGGTTCAGCCAAACCGACGGCATCAAGAAAATCCTTTTGATCAGCCTGCGCCATCAAAGCGATTTCGCTTTCAATCTTGGCAGACACCACCACGGCCACATTGCCCTCTGATTTAGCAAAGGCTTTCACGCGTTCTGAAAATTCATTGCCTTTATCGGCGGCTGCTTCTTCAACATTGCAGACATAAAGCACTGGCTTCGATGAAAGTAAGCCAAGGCCTTGAAACGTCTTTTCTTCATCAGCGGTGCGTTCTGTAATCCGCGCGGGCTTGCCTTCGCGCAGCAACACCAATGCGCGCATCATAAGCTCGGCCAATTCCTTTTGATCTTTATCGCCTTGCTTGCCTTTTTTCTCGGCCGCCGGCTGGCGCTTTTCCAGCGCGTCCAAATCCGCTAGCATCAACTCTGTTTCAATCACCTCAATATCGGAGAGCGGATCAATCTTGCCGCTCACATGGGTAATATCGCCATCCTCAAAACAGCGCACCACATGGGCAATGGCATCCGTCTCGCGAATGTTGGCGAGGAACTGATTGCCCAAACCTTCGCCCTTGGACGCACCTTTCACGAGGCCCGCAATGTCC
Organism: Hyphomicrobiales bacterium; assembly: GCA_025359045.1. Classification (GTDB taxonomy): domain Bacteria; phylum Pseudomonadota; class Alphaproteobacteria; order Rhizobiales; family Aestuariivirgaceae; genus Aestuariivirga. The sequence goes on from JANYHN010000062.1 coordinate 109,291, forward strand.
ACGAATGTGAGTCGTGTTGGAATAATTTGTTGGCTGCCGGCGATGGCGGCCAGCACATCAAGCCGCGGATCGGGCACGCCCACATCACCCACATTGGGCTCGATGGTGCAGAAGGGATAATTTGCTGCCTGCGCTGCTGATGTTTGTGTGAGCGCATTAAACAAAGTGGACTTGCCCACATTCGGCAACCCAACAATCCCACATTTAAAACCCATAACTATTCCTTCTTATCAAAAACTGCGAGGTGAACATGACTTTGAAATTTAGCTTCAGTACCCTCAACCAACATCGCGGCGTTATCGGCTACGGCATCCAACAATGCAACCAGCCAATCTTTATCTTGACGATCAAAATCACCAAGCACATGTGGCAGAACAAACTTCGCATCACCCGGATGACCGATGCCTAAACGCACGCGCTTGAAATCAGCGGTGATATGCTGGGTGATCGAACGAATGCCATTATGACCTGCCGCACCGCCGCCGAGTTTCACACGCACTTTGCCCGGTTCTAAATCTAACTCATCATAAAATACGAACACGTTGGAAAGTGGAATATCGTGAAAGCGCACGGCATCACCAACGGATCGGCCAGACTCGTTCATGAAAGTTTGGGGTTTTAACACCAGCACTTTCTCACCAGCCAAAACACCTTCAGATAATTCACCTTGGAACTTTTTGCGCCAAGGCGAAAAATGATGGCGGCGGACAATCACATCCGCCGCCATGAAACCGATATTGTGCCGATTGGAAGAATATTTCGAACCGGGATTGCCCAAGCCTACAAAGAGAAACATTGGGCAGCCCCGAACAGGTTACTTCTTCTTTGCGGCTGGAGCAGCAGCCTTGGCCGCCGGAGCGCCCTTGGCCGGAGCAGCAGCGCCCTTGGCCGGAGCCGCGGCACCCTTTGCGGGAGCAGCGCCTTTAGCAGCCGGAGCAGCCTTTGCATCAGCAGGTGCCTTTTGGCTTGTCGCCGGAACATCAGCTGAAACAGCGCCTTCAGCAGCCACTTCTTCCTTGGCCTGCGCCGAGAGTGCGCAAAGCGTTACGTCATCGCGCACCGCTGATGTCACCCGGTCTGGCAATTTAATGTCTGACAAATGGATTGACGACATCACAGCCATGCCCGTGAGATCAACGATGATTTCATCAGGGATAAAGTCGGCTGGGCAATACAAGCTCACAGAGTGAGACACGATGTTCAAAACACCACCAGCTTTAATGCCAGGTGAGGCTTCGTGGTTTTTGAAATGCACCGGAATATTCACGGCGATCTTCGAATCCTTGCCGAGGCGCAGGAAATCCACATGCGTGATACGGTCTTTGACAGGTTCAAACTGAATATCGCGCGGAATTGCGCGCACAGTCTTGCCACCAATTTCAACGTCAACCAATGTCGACATGAAACGGCCAGTTTGAGCATGGGGTTCGATGTCCTTGTAAGTCATCGAAATGATTTGAGGTTCTTGCTTGTCACCATAAACGACGCCGGGCACAAGGCCCTCACGACGTACAGCTCGAGCGGCCCCCTTACCGGCCCCGCCACGAACAGTGGCGTTGATTTTTACGATTTTAGACATAGGAATTCTCCAATTAAAACAAACATCCAGCCTTCCTCCAGGGGTGAACGACGCTGAATGTTGGCCAGCCTTTAGGGGAATTGAGGGTGGATGGCAAGTTTGGGCCGAATTTCAATAAGTTATGATTTTTTTCGATTTTATAGGATTTTTAGCTTGACACCGTACGGTGAAGCTGCTAGAGCTGGTCATACTCCACAAATGGGTCAGCATTTTGGAGCCTTCTCATTTTCAACAATAGTCTTGAGCCCATCAGGAAGACGACGTTGGAGTTGGGAAATTAATTAAAAAATAATTAGCAATCTGTTTTAAATTACAAAAGTATAAATTGAGCGAGCTGTCAACGTAACTCCACCGTAACCCCGACCACCACATCAATGTAATCCAAAGGTCAGGTTATTTTGCCGCCTTTAACCTGGGTTGACCTTCCACAGATTTGATGACACACAGAATATCGGATAAAGGGGCAGATTCTTATGACATCTGAAGTGTGTTTGATGAATCGTCGTGCCGCTGTTTTGGCAGCCGATAGTGCTGTTACGATTCAGCACTGGGACCAACGTCAAGGCAAATATGTTGAGCGATATTTTAAGGGCGCAAACAAAATATTTCAGCTCTCGGCGCATCACCCTGTTGGGATGATGATCTTCGATTCTGCTGATATTTTAAGAGTTCCGTGGGAAATAATTGCAAAGGATTTTAGGCAGCAACTGGAGGCTAAGTCTTTCAACACGTTGGAAGAGTATGTAGATGAGTTTTTTGAGTTTTTGGCCAGTGGCCTACGCTACTTTCCAGAAGATATTCAAAATGATACCCTGATAAGTGTTTCTGAAAACGCCGCTTTGAACTTCCTGCATAACAATCGTGGCCCAGACGATGAGACTGATGCGGAACGATTAGTTCGGTTGAATAATGCAATTGCGTCGAAGAATGCAGAACTTGATATGCTTCCATTTATCGGTGGTTTAAGTCTAGAAATGCAAAATGCAGCGATAACAAACCTAACTGACAGGTTAATTGCGACAGTCAAAGATACGATCAAATTGATCGAAACACATCCACAACACATCCCAGAGGGTCTTGCACAAGTAGGTCTAAAAGAGGTCTTTAAGCGTCCGGAAAATTGGTTGGCTAAAACTGGATTAGTATTTGCGGGTTTCGGCGATCATGACGTATTCCCAAAATGCATCGAATACAACTCTTATGGAATAATAAGTTCGCGCCATATCGCTGTCGAAGGAGAAAAAGACGTAATCAATCACATGCTACCGGCCTCCATTCGAGGATTTGCCCAAACGTCAATGATAGATACATTCACTATCGGTTTGAGTGAGGATGTCTTTTATCGCTTCGCAGGCGCGGAACGGTCTTTCAGAATTTGCAACCGAAATTATCACTGCTAGCGGTGGCAACCCAAGTATGATTCTAAGCTTAGATGATCTTATTGATCGGCGGCAAAAGAACATAACCTCTTTTATTTTGGAAAAAGCCCGCGAGGAACATGGAGCTCCGCTGAGGAGAGTTTTGGGCTCCCTATCGATAGATGAAATGTGCGAATTGGCGGAGACTTTGATTACACTTCAGTCACTTAAAGAAAAGGTGACTAAGCCCTCCGCTAGCGTAGGAGGTCCAATAGATATAGCAGCCATTACGAGGGGCGAAGGATTGATATGGATAAAACGAAAACACTACTTTGACCCAGAGCTGAATCCACGCTATGTTTATCGGACTGTGCAAAAGCCAACTTAATCAATGGGAAATAGTATGAGCCAAAAACGCAGTGAATTTGTGCGTACTTCTGCCGAAAAAGATAGCCGTGATTCGACGCCAAGTGATGAAATAGCAAAGACCGAAAATCGTCAAGCAGACAGCAAGCGCCTTTATCGAGAAGCTATTGAAGCGTTGAACCGTGCTAGTGATCGCGAGATCGACGGTTTATTGGCCGGCATATATAATGGATAGTTTTCGATTTTTAATTGCGGCGTTGCGATGCCGATGTAGTTAGTTATAAATTACGGATATGGGACTACGGTGACACCCCGAATTACGGTGACACCCCACTTATATTACGGTGATAGTCCAGCACTGTCATCGCAATCTCACGATTTCAATTTCGTCACCTATCTATTTTCATGATCAAGCACGGCTGTGTGAAAGTCACCAAGATCGGATTACGGTGACACCCCACTTAATTATTAATATTCCCCCCGCGTATTAGGCCCCTCACCCTCCCATGTCGCAAGTGGGCCATGGGCCCTTTCCGGCTGCTGCGCAGCGCTCGCAAGAACTCGCCCCTCTCCCCGACGGAGCGAGGGAAAAATAACTCACAAACTGCGCAACTGAACTGACGCTAAAACTTAAGTCTGTCACAGTTAGGAATGGGTCTAAAGTCGAACCATCCATTACCCAAAAAAGCGAACCCTGCAAACATGACGCTGATTATCAATTCTTGTGAAGATTAAACCTTGGAAGGAAAACTGTATGCTTCTCTTTAAATAAGACGCATTGACATCTGGGGCGCCAAATTATATTGAAAGTCGTACTTTCTAACTATTGGAAACATCATGACCCTCGTAAAACTCAAAGAAAAAGGCCAAGTCACCATTCCCGCTGCGGTGCGGGAACAGATTTCTGCCCACAAGGGGGATGTTTTTGAGGTTGGCGTGACGAATGGCAACATTGTTTTAAAACCGCAAGACATTGTAGCCCGCAAACCTAAGGCTGCGGTGCGGTCGAAAAAAGGCGTGGATATTTCTACATGGATTGGCTCTGGGAAAGGATTGTTCCAGTCTCCTGAAGAGGCCGCCGATTTTATCAAATCAGAACGTGCTTCATGGGGTTGAGAGACGAACTCAAAGGCAAGCGGGTCTACTTTGATGCAAATATTTTCATTTATTTGATGGAGGGATTTCCCGCCTTTGAGCCAAGTCTGCACGAAATACGCGACAGCATCTATCATGGGGAATCCCATATTTGCACCAGTGATTTAACGCTCTGCGAAGTTTTGGTTCCGGCTTTTCGGACAAACAACACCAAGCTGCTCACGCTTTATCGACGGTTCATAGAGGATAGCGGTGCTTTTGAGCTTATTCCCACGACCCGTGAAATCTATATTCGGGCAAGTTTGCTTCGCGCTCAACTTGGTCTAAAAACGCCGGATGCCATACATGTTTCAAGTGCTATAGATTTTGGCTGCAATGTATTCTTGACGAATGACAAACTTCTAAAAGCCCCGAAAAACATGGATATTCTTCATATCTAGGTTACTCTACAGAATTACCGTGTCTCACTTATGGGGTGCAGTCCACCCCATTTAATTATCAATATTCCTAGCCCGTATTAGGCCCCTCACCCTCCCATGCTTCGCATGGGCTCTTTCCGGCTGCTGAGCAGCGATAGCAAGAACTCGCCCCTCTTCCCAACGCGGCGAGGGAAAAGTAACTCACACTCTGCGCCACTAAATTGACGCTAAAACTTAAGTCTGTCACACTTGAACACTGGTCAGAGACTGAACCCATCAATTCACCCAAAAAAGCGAACCCTGCAAACATGACGCTGACTATTAATTCTCGTGAAGACTTAACCTTGGAAGCGTTTTGCCGGGTGGCTTGGCGGTCTGAAGCGGTTACCTTAAGCCCCGCTGTTTTTGAAAGAATGGAAGCTTCACGCCGCGATTTTCTTGAACTTATTGATCAACCGAATATCACAATTTATGGTGTGAACACGGGCTACGGCCAACGCGCCAAGGAACGTTTGAGCAGGGAGGGCCGTCAAAATCAGGCAGGCCAGCCCACACATTACCGCGCCACGTCATGGGGTGACGCCCTGCCCCAGCGCGTGGTGCGCGGCATCATTTTTTCACGGCTGACGAATTTTGTTGATGGCCACTCTGCGGTTTCACCTGAGGTGGCAAAAGCCGTCGCCGCCATGTTGGCAAATACTGAGCAGCCTTATGTGCCTGCGCGCGGCCAAGGTGGGGCTGGCGAAATTTTATCGCTGTCACATCTGTTCTTGGAATTGACCGCGACCACCAAGTTGGCGGAAAAAGATATGCTGTCGCTGATCAACGGATCGCCTGCGGCCACGGCGCTCATTGCGGATGCTGCACTTTCATCTCGGGCGCGCCTCGACGTGGCATGTGAAGTTTTGGCGCTTGCGGCAGAAGCCTTTCAAGTGCCGCGTGGCCATTTTGCGGTGGAGCTTGAGACCTATTGGAATAATCCGCATGACGCTTGGGCCTTGCAAAATTTGCGCGAGTTGATTGAAGGTGGGCAAGATGAGGGGCGCAGGCCTTACCAAGCGCCTGTGAGCATTCGCATTTTGCCACGCATTTTAGGCCAAGCGCATTTGGCGACGACGAATGCCGAAACCGTGGCCCGTCAATCACTTCTTGCAATCACTGATAACCCGATTGTGATTCCAAAACAGGAACGCAAAACCAATGAAGCGGTGATCAGCACCGGTGGCTATCATAATGCGCAAGCGCCAGCGGCCCTCGATGCGATGGTTGCTGCATACACCAATCTCATCGTGCTCACAGGCCGCATTGCCGCAAAACTTCTCGATGCCTCCGTTTCACTTCTTCCACAATATCTGGGCTACCCCGAACATGGCAGCTATCTCGGTTGTCTGCCGATGGCGATTGTGGGTTATGAAGAAGAGGCTAGGATGTTAGCGCAGCCGACTTTATTGCCGGGGTCTGAATCAGGCGGTTTTGGACAAGATGATGTGGCCTCGCCCGTATTCCTCGCTTGGACAAAGTTTGACCGCGTGAGTACACTGCTCGATCAATCTCTGGCAAGCTTAGCACCCATCGCGGTGCGCGCCCTCACCATAAGCAATCGCCCGGTTTCGGGCAGACTGGAGCAATTATTGTCGCTGGTCTCTGAAACATTCACCGAAACGTCAACGACGGTGCCATTCGGCTTGGAATTAAATAACATCGCAGAAAAATTCCGCGATAGAATTTATAAATAGTTGAGGGTTGCAGAGTTAATGAGTTGCAAGGTTCAGGTGACAGTGCGACGGATCTGCTGCTTTAACACAGATATCTGGGACGGACTTGGGTAACCCACTGACGTCAATTATCCAGCTACGCATTCTGTGCAATAAATAAATGCACTGTCACCGAAAAAACAGGGTTTATCAACTACCTCCGCCAACCGCAACGGCCACCAAAGGTCCAAGCATCATAAACGCTCCAACCAAAAAGGCGGCGATATCCTTGGTTTCAAAGGCTGGTGCATTGAGGTCAACCACACGCGTTTCGATGTAAGGTCTCTGGGGGTTGTTTACAACCGAATCTTCAAAAGTTGACTTTGTCGCACCAAACTCATTGCTGGTGCTTCTTTCAGCATCTAACATTGACATAACTATTCTCCATTGCATTACCACGGATGTGTCATTTGAAGAAAAACTTGCAACGTTGATATTGGTTCCAAATATTTGTTTAATAGATTGGCGTCGCCTTGGGCACATTCATAAAATCAATATCGGATGTTTGTTTTAACAATTTCAAAACCGAGATCATTGCACCCATCTCTCCGTTATCGGAACGTGAATAAGTCAGTTCTGGAAAGCAAAATCGGAGATAAATTATGAAGAAATTTTTACTTGTAGCCGCAGCGATCAGCGTTTTGTCGACAGCAGCATTTGCCGCCAATGAAAACAGCCTGCAAAATGGCAACACACCTGATTTGGTTCTGCCCGTAAACCAAAACTCAAATCCACCTGCGATGTTCAAAAAGAAACTCAATTACGCTCAATCAACTGCAAACGTTGAATCGGTTCAAGAAACAGGTAACGTAAGTGATGTACAGCGCATATTGGAAAAGGGTGGCGACAACCATGATGTTAGCCCTTACTAAATAGATGGTTGCCAGTGACCGGGCATTCCCGGTCACCGACTCCATCCGCGGTCTATCAAAGAGTTAAAGCGATAGTCAAAAGTGTCTCTTTGAACCATTGGTGCGCAGGGTGGACTGAGAGCCGCTTGTGCCACGCCAAATCCAGATGGATCAATTTATCAGGAAGTTTAATTGGTGAATGAAAAACAAAACTCTTAGGGTTTGCATAACGCTGGATAATTTTTTTCGGTGCTGTAACGATCAAATCGCTTTCTTCTACGATCGCGGGTATGACTGCTGAACTACTGACTGTCATGGCAACCCGTCTTGATAGATTGAGTTTGGCAAGCTCTTCATCTATTACGCCATGAGAATCTCCCCTCAAACTGAGCACCAAGTGTTGTGCATCAGCATATTCTTGAACAGTTACAGATTTACCAGCCAAGGGGTGGCCTTCCCTAACCATGCAAATGAGCGAGTCACTTATCAAATGCTCAGAACCAAATCGGTCCGGCAAATTCAACAAAGGGCCAACAACAAAATCCGCCTCGCCATTATCTAAAAGTTCTGCAGCAGACATGGCGCTGGCAATAATTCTGATATCAATTCCTGGAGCATTTTGGCTGATATAACTTGCAAGCCGAGGCGCAATAATCACACTGAAATAATCCACCGCCGCAATTCTGAACACTCGCTTCTCGGTCTTTGGATTGAATTTCTGAGGGTCTAAAATATTTTGCAGGGAAAAAAGTGTGTGACGTATAGGCTCAGCGAGTTCGGTTGCCCGTTGGGTTGGCCGCATGCCATCTGTGCCACGCACAAACAATTCATCATTCAAGTGCCCGCGAAGCCTCGTGAGCGCGTTTGAAACGGATGATTGCGTAAGGCCGATTTTCTTTCCAGCTTTGGTGATATTCTTTTCTTGGAATACCGCGTCAAAAACCAGAAGCAAATTCAGATCGATCGAGCGAAGATTCATGCAAGCCTAATTTGTTAGATACCTTAGCGTTATTACATGATGTTCGACGAGATTGATTACAAGTCGCAAACCCAAGTTATAAATGCATGGCTGTGACCGTTTATTTGTACAATGAGGTGGGGAAAAATTTCAATTTGCCGATAATTGGTGTGGATGACGGCTAAGCTGCCTTAAAATCAGGCAATCATTAATTGTCGGCAAGGGCCAAAGAACGAGAAGGGGCGACAGCAAATTGGCTGGTTGCAAATTTAATATCGCGTGCCGACTTCATAAAACTTTTCGCGGCGCCAGAATAACGCCGACCGGGCATTGTGGCGATACAAACATCTCGCCACACTTCGGGCTCGGTCAGCGGGCGCGTCTGAAGTCCTGGAACCACAACGCTGAATTCCGGCATAAAGCAAATTCCCATTCCACCTAAAACCAAATTTTGAATCCAATCTTCGCGCTCACTTTCATAAACATCATTATGCACTGCGCCGGACTTATTGGTGAGTTCCATCAAATAATTAAAATATTCACAATTTATACGGCTGAGATAATTCTCACCATGAGTGTCGGAAAACGAGACAGTTTTCATTTTGGCAAAGCGGTGGCCAGAGGGGAACGCGACCACAAATCGCTCCCGATAGAGCAATTGACAATGCAGTTCACCTAAGAGAACCTCGGAAGAGGCCATTAAGGCGATTTCAACTTCACCCGACTCCAGTTTCTGCTTTATTGATGAGAGAGAATCTTCGTCAAACTGGACAGTCATCCCTTTAGCCTCTCTGGCAAAATTGCCTAAGATTCCTGCAAATCGGGTTGGGCCGATGGTGCACATTACACCCAACTTAAGTTTGGCGGAATCAGTGGTAAGAAAACGCTTTGACTCCTTCTTGATATCGCCCAGCCCATCAATAATTTTTTCAAAATGAGGTTTCATCAAATTGCCAAGATCAGTAAGTTGAGTTAAGTTCCGCTCACGACGTAAAAGTAGGCCACCGACTTCCGCCTCAAGCTGATGAATAGCCCGACTTAGAGCAGGCTGAGAGACGTTCGATTGTTCGGCCGCTTTCGTAAAGTTCAGCGTGTTGCAAACCGCTAAAAAATACCGAATATGATGGATCTGCATAACTACTCCCCAGCTCGTCTCATTGCCCCCGCATGAGCTAAATTAACTCTTCTCAACATTTTGAACGACCTATTCAAAAAGCTGCTTCAGTTACCACTCTATTTCTGTAAGCGAAATAGGATAATGAAATTTGCGAAAAAAGTGATCAGACCTCCTCTTTAGGGCTCGTAGCTTTGCGGCTTCCCTGGCAAGCCGAAATCTGATAGATGATCTGCGGGGGCATCTGGTTCGAGGATTTGAACATGATGCTAAATACGGTGGCGAGACGTATTCCGAGGTTGATTCGATTTGCGCTTTTGATTTGTGCAACATGGATGATTTTGGCGCTAGCGCCGAGCAGCTCTCCAGTCTCATCATCAGCTTATGCTAACGAAAACCAGTGCGCGATTCCCCAAAATTCTTGCGGCTGCGCCACTTGTGGATGTGGCGGCGGAGGCTATGGCCAACCCAGCTGCCCGGCGGGCCAAGTTCTTTATGATGATTATTGTGTGCCGGGTTGCCCCAGCGGTTATACGCGTTATCCGGGCCTGCCCGGGCTTTGCATACCCCCTTGCCATCATGGGTGCCCAGACGGCTATGACCAAGTGCCTTTGCCAGAATGCCCGCAAGGCTATCACCGCGACCTCCGAAATCCTGACAATTGCCAAGCAGATCAAACAGGCTTTGGGCAATGTCCTGATGGCATGGCCTATTCCTTTGAATCAGGGCAATGCGAATTCAGCTGCCCGCGCGGTTTCTTCCTGAATGAAAATCGTGTTTGTGAATCATATTACACGCGCGAATGCCCACCAAATTACAGCCGCAACCCAGAAACGGGTAAATGCCAGCCACCCGGTATTTGGCCGCCAAACTATACTTGGGTGTGCTTGCCGCATTGCCCGGTCGGCACTTACCGCGATATTCGCGAACCGACACGTTGCATCCCGCCGCCACCAACTTGCGCGCAAGGCTATGACTTATTTCGAGGCCGCTGCTTGCCCACCTGCGCAAAAAGTGTGGGCCGCGATGACTATGGCTATTGCAATCCGCCACCCTGCCCTGAGGGCAATTACATGACCCTACGCGGGCTTTGCATTCCCGTGGGTTGCCCGCAAGGATCAGAAACCTTTAGGGGGCAATGTGTGCCAGATTGTAAAATTGGACTGACGCGCAACAATAATGGCGAATGTCTGCCCCCTCCTCCCAAGCAATGCCCGCAAGGTCAGCGCATTAATGTGCAAACGGGCGATTGCGAACGCATTCCAAACAATGAACCAAAATGTTCGAGCAACATGACTTATAGTTCGCGGAGCAAGCGCTGCGAACCCAACCAACAACAAATTCCACCACCGCCTCCACCGCGTGAACCGCCTGCCTGCAAACCCGGCTGGCGCTTGGATGGCAATGGCCGTTGCGCTCCACCCAAAATTTATCTGCCGCGCGGATGCCCTGATGGGACGGCACTCGATCGGCGCACCAAGCGTTGTCGGCCCATTAGTGATGGCACCGATAATGGCCAGAACGACCCCTATGTTCCGCCCGGTCAAAACGATGATACATTTGTGCCAAAATTTAACCCTGACGTGCTGCGTCAACTCATTCCGCGCAACAATAACAACATCCAAGGTGGTGGTAGAACTTACAACCAAACCAGCTGCCCCGATGGCCAATATCCAGATAAAAATGGCAGATGCGTTGGGCAATAGCCAGAGCATTTTGACTTTTCATAGAAAAGTCAAAATCCCCTTAAGCTATTATTGCCGATCAACTTTTTTGAACTTTATCGATTCCGTCAAAGTTCATGTTGATCAAGCAAAGCCTGGGAAGAAATCCGTTTTGATGCGGCGGTGACCAACACCCAATTCTTTGAGAACCTTCTCAAAGCGCGTGACCATGGCACGGGGGCCGGAAATGTAAAATGTGCGGTCTTTGAAATCAGGGAGTTCCCGGGTGATGAGATCAGCATCTATGAAACCGTGATGCATGTTGGTGTTGGCGGGTGCACCTTGGGCCACGGCGTAAATCGTGCGCAAGCCGAGTTCACTTTCGGCTTTGTCGAAGACATCAGCATAAGCAATCTCGTCTGATTTATTGTTACCGTAAAACAGCACAGCATCGCGCTTATCGCCCGTTAGAACCATTTCCTGAATTATGCTGCGAAACGGTGTGACGCCAATGCCACCTGCGAGGAAAGCGAGTTTTTCGTCAGGGTTTTTTGGCAAAGTAAACTCGCCAGCAAGCTGCGAACCATAAACCACATCACCAGGCTTCATGGCCAACATGGATTGCTTATAGGCGCTGGCACCGGGATAAAACTTGACACCCAAACGCACTTTGTTTTCGGATGGAGCTGAGGCGATAGTGAAGGAGCGGCGGTTGCCACGATTATCAGGCGCGCGCACATTCATCGTCCAATCAAGATATTGTCCAGCTGCGAAGGATACCGGATGGTTGCTGCCGAACACATAGTCATAGCAACCAGCCGCTTTCTTCTCGATGCGCTCGAGCGTCAACTTGAAGCGGAATTTGGGGCTGACCAACCAGGCAAACGCATTACCAACCAAGAAGGCCAGCTCTGGGGTGAAATAGAATTCACCAAAATGAACTGAAGGGCTAGAAAGTCCGCCAACAATCGCACCAAACGCTAAGCTTGGCAGCAATGCAGAAGGAGCTGTGAGCGGCTCAGTAAGCATGGCAAAACCTGCGAAGATCAACGGCGAGTAAATGAGCGATTGGGTCAAGGCTTCGACATACATATCAGGAGTCGTCGTGAGCACGGTGACCGCCAGATTAGCCAATATGTAAACGCCAAACATCTCAAAACGCTGCACTTTACGCAGGATAAGGAAACCACCGATCACTACAATGGGCAGCATTTGCATGTTACCGCCCACCCACCAAGTTGCAGGTTGATCCAAGATGAAAGATGAAGCCACAACGCCAACCGCTACCGGATTGAAAATATGTTTGCGGTAAATGGCAAAAATGAATTTCGATGCGATGGCAACGAAGGACGCCATTGCCAGACCTTCAATGCCGGGCAAATCTGTGGCCATGACTGGAGGCATAATCAACGCTACGATAAAGGCAGTGATGTAAATCGATTCAGAGTTGGCTGGAACTTTGAGTGCCCATGCTATCGTCTTGTTCGTAATCCAGCACACCATTGTGATAAATATAGTTGAGAAGGCCAATGCTGATGGATCATGCGGCACCAGATGGAAAAAGCCCAAGCCAAACGCGACGACCAACAAGGCCGAAACATAATAGAGCACGAGGCGGTACATGGTCGTGTGATTGAGATAGTCGTCAATGAAATTGATCATGATAGTACATAAGCTCCAAAGCCTGTGGTTTGCGTGGCAATGCCTTGTGCATTCACCATGTAGCCCTCAAAGCCAGGCAGGTTTTCTATGAAATAAATGCCTCTGGCACCCATCGCGAATGCAGCCGTGGCGAAGCGATCAGCTTCTAGAATATCGGGGCCGATAACAGAAAGACTCAAGATATCTTCAATCCGCTTGTCCGGGTCATGCGGGTTGTAAATATGTTGGCCACGCACATAGGTGCCCGAAGTCGCCATGCCTTGCCCTCGCAGTGCAATCACTTTGATGATTTCTTGATCATCAAAAGGACTACGAATGCCAACGCGCCAAGCCACACCATCGGCATTCAAACCTTCGGCCTGAATATCGCCTCCAGCCTCAATATAGAAATTTTTATAGCCATCGGCAGAAACTATTTTAGCCGCATTGCAAATTGCCCAACCTTTGACAATGCCTGAAGGATCAAGCGTACCGTCCGCCTTCCTAATTTCGAAATAGCCTCGGCTTTGATCGCGCGTGATGGCAGAGAGTTGGAGAACCTCTTTCATTTCTGCGCTCAGATTGGCAGGCAAAATTTCACCACGATTGAATGCATTAATTTCGCTGCTATCTTTGTAGGTACTGAAACGCGCATCAACTTGGTTGAAAAAGTCAAACACTGCATCCATTGTTTTGGCATCGTGCGCGCCCACAATTTCCACAGTGATCGGCATGCCCATCAAAATGCGAGTGTCGTGCATTATTTGCCTGATTGCACCAAAGCATCGCGGAGTGACTTGATGTAAGCGCGGCTTGTCAATGTGGCTCCGCCGATAATGTCAACTTTCGCACTTTGCGTGGCGACAACTTCCTGCAACAGGTAGGGCAGAGCTTGGCGGTTTATTGAGCGGCTGGTGCCGGAATGATTTGGAAATTTCAATGCGCTAACGTTAGTTATGGCTCCGTTCGCGATGGTGGCCTGCACCTGCACGGTGCCATAATAAGCGTCATAAGTGCCACCAACAAAAGTCCCGTCATGCAGAGCAACAGTCAGAATTTGCGGATCAACAGCTGCGACTGGATCATTGATAGCAGGAACCGTTGCCGAGTGGGCTGGGCTAAAGAAAGCCGCAGACGACAAAAGCAAACCAGCAAAGCGAGAAAGAATTTTCATAAAAGACCTCATCAGGAGTTATCAATGTGGGCACTTATAATGCGGACAGTGATGACAACGCGCTGACAGGCAACTTAATGAAATTTAACTAATTCTTGATTTTGTAACCTGTGCGGAATATCCACGCGACGGTGACCAGACAAATACCCAGAAACACAAATGTCATGGCCAAGCTGACGCCTACACTCACGTCTGAAACTTCATAGAAACTCCAGCGGAAGCCGCTGATCAGATAGACAACCGGATTAAACAACGAGATTTTCTGCCAGAACGGCGGCAACACATTGATGGAATAAAAGCTACCGCCTAAGAATGTGAGTGGCGTGATGATGAGCAGTGGAATGATTTGCAACTTTTCAAACCCATCTGCCCACACACCGATGATGAAGCCGAACAGACTGAAAGTGGCAGCGGTCAATACCAGAAACAGCAACATCCAGAACGGATGCGCAATGTGAATAGGCACGATGAAAGAGGCGGTGGCTAATATGATCAACCCAAGGACGATTGATTTAGTGGCTGCGGCACCAACATAGCCAAGCACCATTTCAAAATAAGAAATGGGGGCAGACAGCAACTCGAATATGGTTCCAACAAAGCGCGGGAAATAGATGCCGAAACTGGCATTGGCGATGCTCTGCGTGAGCAGTGATAACATGATAAGGCCCGGGACGATGAAGGAACCATAAGCCACACCGTCAATCTCAGTTACGCGACTGCCCATGGCGGCACCGAAAACCACGAAATAAAGCACGGTTGAAATGACCGGGGAGATGATACTTTGAAAAACGGTGCGCAGGGCGCGCGCCATTTCAAATCGATAGATCGCCCATACGGCATAAATATTCATTTCTTCACCAGATCTACGAAAATGTCTTCAAGTGAAGACTGGGTTGTTGCGAGATCGCTGAACGCAAGCTTCGCCGATTTCAAATCATCCATCAGTGTAGCAATACCTGTTTGCTCAGCATGGGTATCGTAGTTGAAAACCAGCGCCTTTCCTTCTTGTGCAATTTGCAAATTATGGGCTTTGAGTTTTGGCGGAATGGCTTTCAACGGTTTGACCAATTGGATGGTCAACTTTTTTTGGCCGAGCTTATGCAGCAGCGTGACCTTATCCTCAACGAGGATCATCTCGCCCTTATTAATCACACCAATGCGGTCAGCCATTTCTTCGGCTTCATCAATATAATGAGTAGTAAGGATGATAGTTACGCCAGAGCTGCGCAAATCACGCACAATCTGCCACATATCCTTGCGCAGGGCTACATCGACACCAGCCGTTGGTTCATCGAGAAATAATATGCGCGGCTCGTGGGCCAGCGCTTTACCGATCAACACACGCCGCTTCATGCCACCGGAAAGACGCATGATTTTTTCGTCTTTTTTGTCCCAAAGCGAAAGCTGTTTCAGAATTTTTTCGATATGCGCGGGGTTAGGCGGCAAACCAAAAAGACCGCGACTAAAGCTTAACGTCGCCCACGGGGTTTCGAACGCGTCAGTGGTCAGTTCTTGTGGCACAAGGCCAATAAGTGTGCGCGCTGCCTTATAGTCAGAAACACTGTCATGACCATCGACCAGAATTGTGCCTGTGCTTTTATTAACAATACCGCAGATGATACTGATCAGCGTCGTCTTGCCAGCACCGTTTGGGCCGAGAAGCGCAAAAATTTCGCCTTTCCGAATTGCTAGATTTATATTTTTAAGTGCCGAAAAGCCCGTTTTATAGGTTTTGGACAAATCGTGAATTTCGATGGCTGATTTCATGGCGCATCTTTAGCTGAAGCCGGACATGAACAAAAGAAACATTCTGGCTATCGGTCAATCGACCAAAACCAATGTTCAATAGGTTGGTCGAGATTGACGCACCTTCTTGTATCACGTTTCCGTGATCAATATGTACAAAGGACACAAGCGTACTGAGCATTCGAAATGACTGCCGCTAAATGTGTCGGCATAAACGATCGCCAAGCGCACAACCTGAAAGGATATGTTATGAAACGCATAATTTCTGCGGCGGCTTTGCTTTGCGCAATCGCCATTTTACCCGCGACTGGTTTTGCCAGTACGATTGTTAAGGTTTCACTTGGAGACAATGGCGAAGTTTTGGATTTGAGCAAAAATTTGGGAATGGCGCCTGGCACGAAGATGGATATGACTAAGGCGCCAATGTACATCAAAATACAGCCCGTTATGGTACCCCCAGGTACTGTGGTTTTTAAGGTGACGAACAAATCTAAAGATGTAATTCACGAAATGCTGCTGGCACCAATCGCTAATGCCAATACGTCCCTGCCCTACATTGATAGCGAAAATCGAGCAGATGAAGAAAAAGCCCATGATTTGGGCGAAGTATCAGAACTTGACCCCGGAAAGTCCGGCGAACTGACTGTGGATATGAAGCCGGGAACATATATGCTTTTCTGCAATGTGCCAGGCCATTTGGGCGCGGGCATGTGGACGACGATTACGGTGAAATGAATTTTTGAGGCGGGACGATGTTCCGCCTTTATTCAAACAAGCTGGATACCGACTCCTCGCGGCTGGTGCGGCCGATGGCTTCACCAAGCAGCGAGGCAATCGGCAGTACTCGAATATTTCGGGCCACTTTTACAGCTTCAGTCGGCTGGATTGAATCCGTGATCACCAGATGCTTGAGCTTTGATGCAGTGATCCGCGCAACAGCGCCACCCGATAAAACGCCATGGGTGATATAAGCGGTAACATCTTTCGCACCTTTGGCAAGTAACGCTTCGGCGGCATTGCAAAGTGTTCCACCAGAATCGACGATATCATCAATCAGAATGCAGGATTTGCCTTGCACTTCGCCGATGATGTTCATCACTTCAGATTCTCCAGCGCGTTCGCGGCGTTTGTCGACGATGGCAAGTGGCGTATCCAAACGTTTCGCCAATGCCCGCGCCCGCACCACACCGCCAACGTCGGGAGACACAACGACTGAGTTTGCCACGTCGCCATGTTGCTTAATGTCACGCACAAACACCGGGCCTGAAAAAAGATTATCGGTTGGAATGTCAAAGAAGCCCTGGATCTGGCCAGCATGGAGGTCGATAGTAAGAACGCGGTCGGCCCCTGCCCTAGTGATAATATTGGCCACAAGCTTGGCTGATATTGGTGTGCGTGGTCCCGGCTTACGGTCTTGGCGGGCATAGCCGAAATAGGGGATAACCGCGGTAATGCGCTTGGCCGAAGCGCGGCGCAGTGCGTCGGTGATAATCAGCAATTCCATGAGATGGTCGTTGGTCGGGAATGAAGTGGACTGCACGATAAACATATCCTGCCCGCGCACATTTTCTTGGATTTCCACGAACACTTCCATGTCGTTGAAACGCTTCACTACTGCTTTTGTCATGGGCAGATTGAGATAAGAGCAAATCGCCTCTGCCAGGGGTCTGTTGCTGTTCCCTGAAACGATTTTCATCATGTGAGTCTTGCCCTTAGCCTACGCCGATCTGCGCGCTCTATAACAACGCTTTAGTGTTTGCGCAAATGTCACAATTGTTATGTGGACAAAGCGGTTAACGGAATTTCTCGATCAGCTTGAAAATGCCTTCGGCCGCACCTTGTGCCGCATAGCTCGCATTTTCGCCCCACCCTGCGTCGAGTGATCCGTCCGGCACGGCATTATCCTGCTTCACATTACCCAAATTCTTACCCGCAGGTGTGGAAACCGTCCATTGCAAATGAACCATTTGCTTGCCTGCAAGAGCTGGATCGACGGCGAAGCGACCTTGAATACTGAGTGCATCTTTGCGTGGTTTTGGCAAAACCTCCCAGCCTGCATCTGTCAAAACTTTGCGCATCGCAGCAGTGAGTTCAGAGTTGCCCTTTGGATTTCCACCAGCCACTGGCAGCAATGCGACGGCTTTGATTTGCACGCCGCCCGGTTTTGGCGCGGGTGCTGGCTGTTCTTTCACCGGGGCTGTGGGCTGAACGGGAGTTTCGGGCGGCGGCGCTTCAACTGGCTGAGACGCTGCGACTTGCGGGCCATTTAATGTTTCAAGATCAACATCATTTTCAGCACCAGGGCCGGCCTTCACATAAGCTTCCCAAGGCGGACGAACCAGTGATTCCTGCGAGGCTTCCAACGGTGAATCTTTGGCAAGCGGTAAGTTGGAAGCACAGCCTGCGAGAAACATCATTGCACATAAAATGAAAGCGCGCCTCATCATTATTCGTTCAATGCAATGACCGAAATCAATCGACCGTAATCTTTTTCATGGAGGTGAGTGGTGCGGCGATAACTAAAAAACCCGTCGGCATCTGAATACGTGCAGAGCATTGAATTAAAAACTTGCCCGACACCAAACACCTTCATTCGATCAACTAAATATGCTGGTAAATCAAACATATAATGATCATTCTTGACAGCTGGAATGAAGTATTTTTCGTGCATTGAGTTCTGCTGCAGAAATGGCTTGGAAAATTCTGGCCCCACTTCATAGGCCTTCTGCGAAATCGTTGGGCCGAGCACCGCAACAATGTTTTGACGGCTCGCACCTATGCTTTCCATGGCCAAGATCGTGCGGTCAGTCACGCCACTCAACGCGCCTTTCCAGCCTGCATGGCACGCACCAATCACACCCACTTTATGATCAGCAAATAACACCGGCCCGCAATCGGCTGTAAGAATGCCAAGTGCCAATCCGCGTTTGGCCGTCACCATGCCATCTACTTTTGGTCGCTCTGCAAGTGGCTCGTCAACCACCATCACATCTGCTGAGTGCACTTGATAGGCAGATACTAAATGCGAATGGGCTACGCCTAAATCATCTGCAACTTTGGCACGGTTTTTGGTGACCAAAGCAATGTCGTCGCCCGAACCCAAACCACAGTTGAGCGAAGAAAAAATGCCCGAAGAATAGCCGCCATGACGCGTGAAAAATCCATGGGTGACACCGGACAGATTCAGATGGTCAGAAGTAATCATGCTTCCTCGAAGGGATAAATTGGCTGGCGGTTTTTTTGAGCCACCGCCATCACCTTAAACAAATTACCCATTTGAGCAGCATCCGCAAGCCTGTTTGATGCTGCTTTAAAATCTTCACGCGCCTGTCCGTCAAGTTTTGCAGCAAGCTTCTCAGTGCGCAAATCAAGCCCCATGGATTTCAAGAATTGCCCTTGGGTCAGCATTGGCAACAATTCAGCGCCACCTAAAATGAAAGCCTTGGCCAAAGCTTCAAAATCGACATGAGCGGTGATATCAGTCTCACCCGGTGAATCTAAGACTGAAACGAATTCGTGTTTACGCAAAGCCTGAAGTGTGTCACCAGCCGATGATTTTAAATGACCATAGTCGATCACCAGAGCAGCGCCGCCATACTTTGCAATATGAGCGCCTAAATCTTCGGCAATAGCTTGAGACACAGGTGAAATTTCGTGGAGTCCATCCTCACCTTGCATTGAAGGTGCAGGAACCAAGCCCATTTTCAAATTTCCGTCACCATAGCCAACGCAGCGCTGAAACCACCGCCCTGCCTGATTTTCAAATTGTTGAATGGGCAAGGCATCGAAGAATTCATTTGCAATGATAAAGCTTGGCAAAGATGGAAGAGATTCAACTGTATTGTGCCAGTGAACTTCGCCTAGTTTTTTGCGTTGAAGGTTGCACAATACGGGGCTTGTTTCAACGAGATGCACCTCTACAGCTTGTGCAAACTCAGGGACAGCTTTCACGGCGCGCAAAATATCAGCCATCGATGTGCCGCGACCTGGACCAAGTTCCACGAGAGCGAACTTCTTCGGCGAGCCCAGAGCCGCCCAACTGTTCAACAACCAAACCCCGATCAACTCGCCAAACACTTGGCTGATTTCTGGCGAGGTTGTAAAATCTCCCGATGCGCCAAACGGATCACGCGTCATGTAATAGCCAAGCTGAGGATAACCCAAACACAGGGCCATATAGCGATCAACCGGCATCGGCCCCTCCGCTTCAATCATCGCGGCAATGATTTCTTCAAGCTTCGTCATGTGTTACGTGAGCGAAGTAAAAGCCAAATGCCGACGAGTACCAGCGGTAACGATAGAACCATGCCCATCGTGACAATGTTGGTTCCCAGCAGATAGCCAAGCTGCTTATCGGGTTCGCGGAAATATTCTACAAAAATCCGCGATAAACCATAACCCAGCGCAAATATGCCGGATGCACGGCCCGGATGTGCCAAGGCTTGATATTTGTGTGTGCCTATACGAACGGCGATAAACAAGAGCATCCCTTCAAGTATGGCTTCGTAGAGTTGGCTGGGATGGCGGCCAAATGTTTCACTTGGAAAAATTACTGCCCACGGCACATCCGTGGCGCGGCCAAAAAGTTCGGCATTGACGAAGTTGGCAATACGCACAAATCCAAGTGCAGGCGGCACAGATGCAGCGCCTAAATCTAACATGCGGTCGAGGGTCATGCCGATTTTTTTGCCATAAAAATAGCAGGCCGCCACAACACCTAGAAAGCCACCATGGAACGACATGCCGCCATCCCAGAATTTGAAAATATCCAAAGGCGAGGCCAGATATTTGGGCAGATTATAAAACAACACATAACCAACCCTACCCCCACCAACCACGCCGAGGAAAAACCAGATGAACATGTTATCAATCTGTAACGCAGTCATGGTGGGCTGGAGTCGGCCCCAAAGCGCTGTGTTGGCCACCAATCGCTTCATATACCAAGTGGCAAACAGCAAACCTGCCACGTAACCAAGGCCATACCATTTGACGATAAATGGCCCAAGTTCGATGGCATTGGGGCTGATATTGGGAAATGGAATGGCTGCAAACATGGATGTTTCTGTGCCCCATTAACCTCTGAATCGCAAGGTGTCAGAATGGTCTTGAAACAAGGCATAAGAGTGATTAGCTATTGACGTAACACAAGGAACTTGCACCATGAACACGCCAAATTCTTCCCGCTTTTTTGACGAACTCGCAAAACTAATGACCAGCGCCACGGGTGCGGCTCAGGGTGTTCGCAAGGAAGTTGATGGGTTAGTGCAAACCCAAGTCGAACGCGTTTTGAACAATCTGAATGTTGTAAAGCGCGAGGAATTTGATGTGGTGCGTGATATGGCCGAAAAAGCACGGCTCGAGAATGACCGCCTCTCCACGCGCATTGCAGCACTTGAGGCGGTGCTTAAGAAATAACTTAAAATTGAAATGCGTTGTGATTCTTCCAGATTAAATTCATGTGGAGGAATCAGTGCTGCCGTTGCCGAAGCATTCGCAACGCGTCACATTGCGATCTGATGCTGCAACGATTCGTGTTGCCCTCAGAGGAATATTAATATGACGGCCTATGAGGCACAGCACCCAAATCCACTCGACCGCGTTGAGCGCTTGGCCGAGAGCAATCATTGGAACATTGACCGCACCAATGATCATGAAGTGGTGATGCAGGTGGGCGGCGGCTGGGCGGATCTCAATCTGTCTTTTACATGGCGTGATGATTTAGAGTCACTGCATTTTGCTTGTGTGTTGGATTTGCGCGTGCCACCCAAACGCCGCGATGAAGTGGCAAAGCTTTTGGCTATTATAAACTCGCAGATGATCCATGGCCATTTTGATTTATGGACCGATGGTTCAATTGTATATCGTTATGCTTTGTTATTGGCGGGCGGTGCCGAGGCTAATGATGCACAATGCGAAGCGGTTATTCGTATTGGCGTTGAGGCTTCGCAGCGCTATTATCCCGCAATTCAATTTGTGGTATGGGCCGGGCATTCCGCCGAAGATGCCCTGCAATCCGCATTGCTTGAAACCATGGGGGAAGCGTGAGCATAACTTTGAAAGGAACTTTGGTTCTCGCTGGATGCGGCAAGATGGGCGGTGCCATGCTCGAAGGCTGGCTGAAGGCTGGCGTTGATCCTAAAAAAATTATAGCGATTGATCCCAAACCTCCGCACGAAGTTCTCGATATCTTAGTACAACACCGCATTCGTCACAATCCAGATTTGGCGACAGTCGACGATACCGAAGTCATTGTTGTTGCTGTGAAGCCGCAAGTGATGGAAGACGTGCTGCCGAATTTGGTAGTGCTGAAATCATCAAAGCCGCTGATTCTTTCTGTGGCCGCAGGCAAGACCATATCAACTTTTGCAAAGCATTTTGGGGCAGATGCCGCGATTATTCGCACTATACCAAATACGCCTGCTGCTATCGGCCGTGGCATTACCGCTATGTCGGCCAACGCAAATGTTTCTTCTTCGCAAATGGAGTTAGCGAACACGCTTTTATCTTCGACTGGTGAAGTGGTGACTGTCGAAAACGAAGGCATGATTGATTTGGTCACAGCCGTTTCAGGATCAGGCCCAGCTTATGTATTTTATCTAACCGAATGTTTGGCCAATGCTGGTGAAAAAATCGGCTTGCCACCCGCCTTAGCCATGCAACTGGCACGCGCCACGGTGGCGGGCTCTGGAGAGTTGATGAGGCAGACCGGGATTGATGCAGCCACATTGCGCCAGAATGTAACTTCGCCGAATGGAACGACCTATGCGGCGCTGCAAGTGTTGATGGCTGATGACGGAATGAAGCCTTTGTTTGAGAAAGCAATCAAGGCCGCAGCAGATCGCTCTAAAGAACTCGCAAGTTGAGCGACCAGATCACCTTTGCCGATTTCGAAAAAGTCGATATCAGGGTTGGCACGATTATTGGTGTGGAGCCCTTTCCCGAAGCACGCAAATCGGCTTTTAAATTGAAAATCGATTTCGGCCCGGCCATTGGCATCAAGAAATCATCGGCGCAAATCACCAAGCATTATACAATCGAACAACTGTTAGGACGCCAAGTTGCGGCTGTTGTCAATTTTCCGCCACGCCAAATTGGGCCTTTCATGTCAGAAGTTCTGACCCTGGGTTTCCCCGATGATGCTGGCGGCGTTGTGCTCATCGCCCCAAGCATAGCTGTTCAAAATGGGGGAAAATTGTTCTGACGCAAAAGTCTGTTAAGTTTGAGGTGAAAGGCAAAGCCCATGCAACAGATCAACACAATAGCAGAACTCGAAGCCATCTATCATCAACAGCCCGTGCTGGCCTCAATTGCTAAAGAGATTGATTATCTCATTCCGCAATATCAAAAGCTGATTGAACTGTCGTCTTTCGTTGCGTTGGCAACTATTGGCCTCGGTGGATTGGATTGTAGCCCACGTGGCGATAATCAGGGGTTTGTGCGCGTGCTCGATCCAAAGACCCTAGCCATGCCTGATCGGCGGGGCAACAATCGCATTGATAGTTTGCGCAACGTCGTGGCCGACCCGCGTGTGGCATTATTGTTTTTCATACCTGGCAGTGGCACAACATTTCGGGTGAACGGAAGTGCCTATTTGACGACCGATGCAGCACTTTGCAATTCCTTTGAAGTGGAGGGCAATCTTCCGCGGTCAGTAATCGTGATTAAAGTCGAAGCCGCTTACACACAGTGTGCGCGTGCAATTCTGCGAGCTGGACTTTGGGATTCTTCCAAGCATGTCGAAAAATCAGAAGTGCCAACGATTGGCGAAATGTTAGAAGCAGTGACGCAAGGCAAGATCAACGCCGAAGAATACAACAGCAACTGGCCTGCGCGTGCTAAAACCTCGATGTGGTGAGTTAAATCGGTATGCGGATCGCGGCGCGAAGCCCACCAATGCTGCTATCATCGAGTTGAATGTCGCCGCCATGAGCCAGCGCAATATCAAGGGCAATGGCCAAGCCTAAGCCTGAACCAGTCTGATCCAAATTGCGTGATTGATCTAGTCGGACGAAAGGCCTGAACACATCATCGCGCAGATATTCGGGAATGCCGGGGCCATTGTCGTCAATATATAGCCAAAGTCGCTCATCGCGAATTTCTCCCGATATCTCAACCAAGCTACCATGGCGAACTGCGTTGCTGATAAGGTTGGTGAGCAAGCGCCGAAAGGCGTTTGGCTTCAATTGCAGAATGAGTTTTGGAACATTCAAGATTTGAATGTTTACATTATCACGTGCAAACGATTTAACCACCGAATTGACGGCCTCTTGAATTTGAACAGAAGATATTTGCTCGCCACCATCGCCGCGCACAAAGGCCATGTAGTCCTCCAACATATGCTGCATCTCGGCCACATCTTCATGCAAAGGTTTGGTGCGTGCGTTGTCACCCAATACCGCGAGCCCGAGCTTGAAGCGGGTTAAGATCGTGCGCAAATCATGCGATACGCCAGCCAGCATGGTGGTACGTTGATCAACGTGTCGTGCGATGCGGCGCTTCATATCAATGAAAGCCTGGCCAGCCAGCCGCACTTCTGTTGCACCTTGCGGCTTAAACGCTTCAGCGTCCCTGCCCTTCCCAAAGGCTTGAGCTGCCTGAGTTAAATCTAAAATTGGATTGATCTGATTTCGTAAAAATATCACCGCGACTGACAAGAGTGCGGTGGTCGACACGAGCATAAAAATCAACAGAAATGGCGCACCAACAACGCGGCCACGATCCGTGATCACTCGCGCTGAGAAGATGAGTCCTTTTTCCACTTCGACCATGATTTGAACCTTGCCGCCTGCCGCAGCACTTTCCACCCAATAATGGCGGGACTTATCAGCGTTCAAATATTGTTGAATGCGTTGGTCGAAGATTGACAGATTAGGTTGAAAATTTGGTGGCACTTCTTTGCCACGCGCATAATCAAAATCCATATGTAGCTGGTCGATGGCTGTTTTCTTGATCCCTTCGAGGGCCGCATCAGATTTGTCAGAATGCTCATAGCTGCTTATGAGAAGCCCAATCTCGTTTGAAAGAGTATTTGCCAAAACTAACGTTTCATTGTCCCAATAACGCAAGAGAATGTAACTGGCGACGATCAATTGAAGAACAATAACCGGGATAATGAGAATGGCCATGGCGCGGCGATAAAGACCAGCCGGCGCGTAACGTTCGAGAACTTCATTAAATCGGTCATAGAGAGTTGGTTTGGGCTTTAGTTCCATGTTTAAAACTGGTCTATAAACAATGCATAGCCAGCACCGCGCATGGTTTGAAGATATTTTGGATTGGCAGAGTCGAGTTCAATCTTTTGACGTAAGCGATTGATTTGCACATCAACACTGCGTTCGTTTTCTTCCGCACCTGTAAGTGCCAATTGTAACCTGCTAAAAGCCTCGCCCGGTTTCTGTGCCAAAATTCGTAATATATCTTTCTCGCGTGAAGTGAGTTTCACGGCCACGCCACCACGCAAAAACTCGCCCATTACGAGATCAAATTGACAATCACCAAATGTAATCTTTCTTTGTTTAATAGATTTTGGCCCTGCGCGACGTAGCAGTGATTGCAGACGCAGAAGCAATTCTTTCGGCTCAAAAGGCTTGGCCAAATAATCATCGCTGCCCGAAGAAAGTCCCGCAATCCGGTCTGTCGTTTCGGACAATGCAGAAAGCATCAAAATAGGTATATGTTGCTGTTCAGCGCGCATCGAACTGACGAAACTCAGACCGCTCTCGCCGGGCATCATTACATCTAGCACAATGAGATCAAAGGCAATGCCCTCCATCTGCTTTCGTGCTTCAACAGCCGATGCAGCCGTGCTGATACGATAGTCGTTTTCTAAAAGATAAGACTTCAGCAGCTCGCGAATGCGCCGATCATCATCCACCACCAAAATGTGCGGCGATTCATTCATTGGAATTTGAACTTTGAATCCATTTTTCGGCGATAACTTGATTTTCAGGATCGATCAAATGAAACAAAAGCGACTGCAAATCATGCTTTTTCTCAGTTTTAATTTCTTCAGCTGCTCGTTTGAAACGTGCGATCTGGGGCGCGATTAATTTTTGGCGCAGCGCTTCACCCGAAGGCGTGAGATGCAGAAGCCTTTGCCGCCGATCCTGTTCGCCCTCGTTTTGAAACACATATCTCTTATCGATCAATTCTTTCAAAACCCGCGCTAAACTCTGCTTCGTGATTTTTAATATATCAAGCAGACTCGCCACAGTCATTCCCGGGTCTCTTCCCACAAAATGCAACACCCGGTGATGGGCGCGGCCAAACCCCAGACCTTCTAAAACATGATCAGGATCAGCCACAAAATCCCGGTAAGCAAAAAACAATAGTTCGACCAAAGCCACGGCTTCCGCCTCGCCCAATCCGCGATCTAAATTTATGTCAGCCATATTGACATATTTTCCAGTTCTGTTAGCTTGATATATGTTCTAGCAATCAAGTACCGCAATTCAAAACAGTTTAGGAGATTTCCATGTCTATCATTCCATTTGACCAACGTGACGGCCATATTTGGATGAATGGCAAGGTCATTCCTTGGAAAGATGCGCACGTGCACGTGTTGACCCATGGGCTTCACTATGGTTCATCGGTGTTTGAAGGTGAGCGTGCATATAACGGCAAAATCTTCAAATCAAAGCAACACACCGAGCGCTTTCGTAAGTCCGCAAATATTATGGATTTTGATTTGCCATTCACTGATGACGAGATCAACGCTGCAAAAGATGAAATCGTGTCAATCAGCGGCGGCGGCGATCAATATGTTCGCCCAGTAGCCTTCCGCGGCTCCGAAATGATGGCGGTATCAGCCCAGAATAATACCATCCATGTGGCAATCGCCACCTGGGGCTGGCCCTCCATGTTTGATCCCGAAACCAAGATGAAGGGTATCAAGCTCGACATCGCTGAATATCGCCGCCCTGATCCGATGTGTGCGCCCGTTCATGCCAAGGCGGCCGGCCTCTACATGATCTGCACCATCTCAAAACATAAGGCTGAGAAAAAAGGCTATGCCGATGCCATGATGCTCGATTGGCAAGGCCGCGTGGCTGAATGTACCGGCGCTAACATTTTCTTTATCAAAGACGGCGCAATCCACACGCCCATCGCCGATTGCTTCCTCAACGGCCTCACCCGCCAAACGGTTATTGCCATTGCAAAAGCCCAAGGTATGGAAGTGATTGAAACCCGCATCATGCCCGAAGAACTTTCGACATTTAATGAGTGCTTTATCGTGGGCTCTGCCGCAGAAGTAACCCCCGTGTCCGAAATCGGCCCTTATAAATTCAAACCTGGCAATATGAGTCGCAGTTTGATGGATGCTTATTCGAGTGCGGTGAGGGCATAAAACAAGGATTTGGCCAATGGCTTTTGCACTGCGGATCTGCGCTACTAAATTTGCCATTGAACAAATGGCAATTGCGTGAAAAATAACTATTCCTTGCGGCATTGCCCTCGACCATCAGCAATTTCTCCGGCACCGCAATGCACAGTACAATCTTCAGCCCTCTGCGCACAAGCACCACGTAGCGATGAGCTGATACCATCTTGTACTTGCTCACGCGTACAAGCAGATAGAATTATCGCGCACACTATCATCAAAATTATTCTACGCATATTTTTACCTCTGGGTTTTCACCGCCCGCTTTGGCCAGCTCCGTTAAATTCGCTTTGCTTAGAAGCAATGTGTAATCACTCAATTCAGAAGTTTTAATGAATGCAGAAATATACAATGGGCCTTTGATTTCACTCTTTGCGCAGGCGTTTGAACCAAAGTTGATATCCAACGATCCATGCTTGACAACTTGTTTTGATTCGTTCACTGACTTCTGCAGCCCCTTAAATAACTCCACATCTTCAGGGCGAAGTTTCAGAATATGGATGTCATCGTCAATGGTTTTTGCTGAAAGCACGCTTGGCGGCGGGGCGGAATCATCAATTAGTAAATCAAGTTTCTTCTGCACGTCTGTTGCACCATCACCTGATTTTAAATGCACATTCATAAACAGATCACCCTGCTGCACGCGCAATATTTGGGGAGTGACGAATGCGACCCGTATGCCTTCAGGCAAAGTGCTGCCCATATTCACAGAGCTGAGTTTAACGATAGAAGTGAGCGGCACCGACGTGCATCCAACTAAACCAAACAACGCCGCCAAAGAAAGAAAACCATTGCGCAACTGACTCAATTTTATTACCTTTACATAAATTAATTATTGTAATACAGTAATTAATATACGTTTAAATAGGAGAGTCAAGCATGAATGAAGCGCCTTCAGAAATTGCAAGATTGGCAAAATGGCTGTCGCGCACATCCCTTGTCGTGATGATCTTAAGTCTTTTGGGTTATGCTTATGTGTGGACGAACACCAAACTGGCTTACCGCGTTGTGTCCCAAAACGCCTTTCCAGACTTGCCCGATCAACTCACTCAGCAACAAAACATTTTACTCTTTATTGTTGGTGCAGTGCCCAGCTTGATCTTCGCCCTTGTGCTCCTTGAAGCCAAGCGCTTCTTCGATTCTTATTCAACCGGGCAACTTTTCCCTGCAACCAGCGGACATAAATTGAAGTCAATTGGTCGATTTTGTTTATGGCCAGCAGTTGCCAACCCCATCATCCGCATGATCACGTTGTTGATTATGACTTGGCTTAATCCGCCGGGACAAAAAATATTAGTGATTTCATTTTCATCAACCGATGGCTTCCTGTTGGTGTTCTCAGGACTATTATTTATGATTGGCCACATCTTGGCAGAATCAAATCGCATCGCTGAAGACAATAAGTTGATCGTCTGACCATGCCGATCATCGTAAATCTTGATGTCATGCTGGCGCGCCGAAAAATGCGGTCAAAAGAGCTTTCTGAACTGGTTGGCATCACGGAACAGAACATTTCCCTTTTAAAATCTGGCAAAGTGCGTGGGGTTCGCTTTGAAACATTGGAGAAAATTTGCGAGGTGCTAGATTGCCAACCTGGCGACATTCTCGAATATCGAAAAGTGATAAAGCCGTGAAAGAAACCGATCTCTACGCTCCTATTAAGCGTCTGCTTGAATCTCAAGGCTATCAAGTGAAGGCCGAGGTAAAGTCTTGCGATGTGATGGCTGTTCGTGGTGATGAGCCGCCCTTGATCGTGGAACTTAAAACCGGCCTTACTTTGCAATTGATTTATCAAGCCATCGACCGTCTTAGCATAACCGAATGTGTTTACATCGCCATTTCCAAACCAAAGCGCGCTGTGCCTTCGGAGGCTGTGAAACTCTGCAAGCGATTGGGCCTTGGCCTGCTGGTTGTCGCCAAATCGGGGAGTGTTGATGTGTTGGCCGAGCCTGTTCCCTACCTGCCACGCTCCAACAAAAATCGCACAAACGCGCTGCTCAAAGAATTCGAAAAACGCAGAGGTGATCCCAACATCGGCGGAAGCACAAAAACCAAATTGATGACTGCCTATAAACAAGATGCTCTAAGGTGTTTGTGTCACCTCCATAGCAATGGGTCTACCAAAATATCGAACCTAAGAAAGGCTACTCAGGTTGATCGTGCAGCAACAATTCTGCGCGCCGATTATTATGGCTGGTTTGTCAAAGAAGATCGAGGCATTTACAATGTCACGGATGCAGGCCGCAGTGCTATATTGATTTTTGCGAGAGAAATAGCGGCACTTTAAGAACAGTTATCTCCGATTAGCAATCTGATACCTTTAGCGCTACAAAATACCAAACATATCATTGGAATTGACATGACGAAAACGCTCGACACCAAGCTCGCTCGCATACATGCTGGTAAATACACACCAAAGGATTTCATCATTGCAGATGCCAAAGATGGAGACATGGGCTTTGGAACTACGGCCCCAGGGCCAATTCGCGGCTCCGACAAGCTCAAAACAAAAGCACAATATCTCGAAGCCATGACCGATATGACGAAGTCAGGCCTAGTTGATATCATGCTCATGTCAGCCTCGTCGGCCGAGGTGCTTCACGAGAAAAAACTTTTTGGAAAAAGCAAAGTTACCCCTGCTGTTCGCCTCAACGATACAACCGATATCTGGTCTCAACGTAGTCAAAATTACAAGTCTGATTTCTCGCAACCATTTCGAACGGCACGCCCAGACAAAGTAAAGAAAATTTCAGATCTTGGCCTCTACTCCCTCACCTTTAGCAATGA
The DNA here is from genome assembly GCA_025359045.1 of Hyphomicrobiales bacterium. GTDB lineage: Bacteria > Pseudomonadota > Alphaproteobacteria > Rhizobiales > Aestuariivirgaceae > Aestuariivirga. The sequence goes on from JANYHN010000062.1 coordinate 139,177, forward strand.
TGTGGATGCTGATTTATGGTCTCTGGAAAACTATCGGCAGTTCCGAGAAGAAGCGACCAAAGTCAAAATGCGCCACTTCTTCGAAGTGTTTAACCCTGCCATGGATATTGGCATGAGCACCGCGGAACTTGGTTACTATATCAATGATTCTATCGTGCGATGTTTAGCGGGCGTGATGAGTGCGGAACAACCGCTCTTCCTCAAAATGCAATATAATGGGGCAGCGGCGATGGAAGAACTCGCAAGTTATGATCCACAGCGCTTGGTGGTTGGGATTTTGGGTGGTGCGAAAGGAACTACTCGCGATACGTTTGAACTCGTCAGCCAGGCTGAGCGCCATGGTGCACGCGTGGCGCTTTTTGGCCGCAAAATTAATTTTGCTGAAGCGCCTTTGGAACTGGTGCGCATCATGCGTCTCGTCATTGAGCGCCTGATTTCGCCAGGTGAAGCCGTGAAAATGTATCATGGCTATATGGTCAAAAATAAAATGCACCCAGACCGTGAAGTAGCCGAGGATATGGAAATCACCGATCCGACATTAAAGGGCTGATGTGGAACGCAGCGGAATATTGTGTGGCGGTGCATGGTGCATCGACCGCAACATCAGTATAAACCATTGGCCGCAAGAAGAAACCGTTTCCACAATGTTATCAGAGCGCCGCCATGGTGGTTGCCCTGGACACAACATGTCAGTGGGTTTGAAAAAGCTTGGCGCACCATTTCCAATTTCTGCAATTGGCCTGATTGGTGACGATGACGATGGTAAGCAATTGCTTTCCATCTGCGACGAGAATGGCATTATACGTTCCAACCTTATCTCGCGCAGTAATGTCTCAACATCATTCACATTCGTGATGAACGCTGCGGATTCTGGGAAACGTACTTTCTTTTATTCTCCCGGTGCCCACGCAGTACAAACACCTGATGATTTTGATTTTAGCAACTCATCATCGCGTATTGTTCATTTGGGGCTGCCCGGTCTTCATGAGAAACTTGATGTACCATGGCGGGAAGATCCATCTGGATGGGTAACTGTGTTGAAGAAAGCCAAGACTGCTGGCCTTAAACCCAATATTGAACTTGTCTCGGTCGAGCCCGAAAAAATTCGCGCCACAGCACTTCCCATGTTGCCTTATCTCGACACCTTAGTGATCAATGATTACGAGGCAGGCGCCATTTCTGAAATTGCAACAATCAAAAACAGAGTAACAGATGCCGCCGCATGCCGCAGGGCTGCGCAAATTCTAATGGAGCGCAGCAATCTTTCACTCTGCGCCGTCCACTTTCCAATGGGCGGTGTGGTTTTGGCGCGAAATGGTGATATCGCCGAACATACTTCAGTTGACATTCCGAAATCCGAAATCGTCGGCTCAAATGGCGCAGGCGATGCCTTTGCGGCCGGGATTCTGTTCGGCCACCACGAAGGTTGGCCCCTTATACAATCCTTAAAACTCGCCCATGCCAGTGCCGCGACGAGTATGCGCCACGAGTCAACAACTGCTGCAATTGAGAACTGGCGAGAGTGCCTGCGATTAGCGGACGCTTGGGGTTGGCGTGGGTGAAACTTTTTTCTTTTTCTTTTTGATGGCTTTCACCAAAGATTTTGGCCGATTTTCTTGTAGTGTTTCTAATTGCAACTGCTGAATCTCCATCAGGCGTTCCCACTGCTTGCTGACCAAATAATCAAGCTTTTCATGCAAATGGCGGATTTCCAATTCAGCTTTTAGATTCACCCGGTAATCGCTTTCCGCCCGCAGCCGATCTTTCTTTTCCGCTCGGCGCTGGCTCATCAAAATAACCGGAGCTTGAATAGCCGCGAGGCAGGAAAGCATAAGATTTAGAAAGATAAACGGATATGGATCAAACGACCATTTGGCGTAAATCAAAACGTTCAAAGCCATCCAACAGGCAAGGAATACGCCAAAGCCAATTAAAAAATACCAACTGCCACCAAATTTAGCCAGATTGTCGGCAAGTTGATCGCCAATGCTGCGATGATCGTCATAAACATCTTCAATATTTTCAGCGATAGTATCATGCTCAGCGATGCTTTTAGCCACTTCGCGGTCAAGCGCTGTTAGCTCGCCATGTTCAGCCAGCAACATGTCCTCAACATATTTCATCCGATATTTGTCGAGTTCGACAGTGCTGATTAACGCTTCATGGGTGAGTTTAGGGTGATCGCGCATGATCTGCTCTGTGAGCGAAGGCCGCAAACTTCCCAAAGACTGCAACGAGCGCACCGGGAATGGTTTAGCGGAAATTGCACAAGTTGGGCGGGCAACACTACCATTCGTCGGGGCAATTTTTGGAATTGCATCAGCCACGTCACTCATATCGCGCTCCTGAAATTTCTATTCGTGGCATATCACAATAGAAATTGGATTTCCTCTGAACAAAGTTTAAGGTCCGCGAGTAAACTGATAATTATTTACTTCAGAGAACCGTCTGCCCTTAAATTATGAACCAGCAAGGCCACCGTTTTTTGTGGCACTTCAATCATTTCCCCAGACTCAATTTTGTCCAATTTAAATGGCCCATATTGGGTTCTGATTAGCCGATTCACCATGCCACCATAATGTTGAACTAATTTACGAATTTCGCGGTTTTTGCCTTCTGTCAATACGACGCGGTACCAACTATTCGTGCGCCCGCCTTTTTCAAGTTCTTCCGTAAATTCAGCACCGCGATATTCAACGCCGTCCACCACAACGCCGCGCGCCAGATCAGCAATCTGACTTTCGGTAAAGCGTCCGCGGACACGCACGCGGTAAACTCGGCGCATGGCTGTATCGGGGTGCATCATGGCTTGAGCGAGCGGCCCATCTGTCGAAAGAACGAGCAGCCCTTCGCTGTTTACGTCTAACCGCCCGACAGCCATCAAACGTGGCAGGCCAGGTTTTTTTAATGCCGGAAGCTCAAACACTGTTGGGCGATTTTTGTGATCACGGTTGGTCACCAAAACATCGATGGGCTTATGCAGCAAGAACAAGCGCGGCGTTGCGGCCAAATCTGGTGCTACTGCATTACCGTCCCAAGTTACCTGGTCGCCATCTTCAACGGGCGTTGTGGGTAATGCCACCTCACCATTAACAAAAACGCGGCCTTCGGCCACCATACGCTCAGCTTCGCGGCGAGAACCAATCCCTGCCCTCTGCAGATAGACATTTAGGCGCATGAACTAACCGCCAGTCACAGGAGGAAAAAATGCTATTTCAGTGGCACCTACCAGAGATGCATCAAGCGTCGTATGATTTTGATTGATGGCCACCTTCAAAGTGCGCAAATCACCAAAGGCCTCGGCCACTCGATCATCTCGCGATTTCAGAAAATCAATCAGCGCGCTAACGTTTTGAACATTTGCAGGAACATCAATCTCATCGCCACCCCGCCCTATCAATTGGCGAAACCGCGCAAAATACAAAATCTTCATTCCTCGTCCACCACATGGCGCATCCCTGCGCGAAAGTAATCATAGCCCGTGTAAAGCGTGAATGCAGCAGCGATCCATAACAACACAATGCCAATATCTGTTGTATGCGGAATAAATTTATCTGCGGCTGGCCCTGCTATCAAAAAGCCGATCGCCAAAAGCTGTGCCGTAGTTTTCCATTTGGCAATTTTGGTGACTGGCACAGAAACTCTCAGCTCTCCCAAAAATTCACGCAGTCCTGAAACCAAAACCTCGCGCGCCAAAATAACAATCGCAGCCCAAATATGACCACCAAATATGGTTTCATCTGCTGCCAACACCAATAAAACGACCGAAACCAGAACCTTGTCAGCGATTGGATCCAGCATACGACCCAAAGCGGACTGCTGCTGCCATTTACGCGCAAGATATCCGTCAAAGAAATCGGTTATAGCTGCGAGAACATAAATAACCAGCGCCAACCAACGGAACTGATCGCGGTCCCACAGCAATAATCCAGCCACAAGTGGCACGGCAAGAATACGACCATAGGTCAACAAATTCGGAAGCGTCCAAACTTTAGATCCCGGCACGACTGTTTTCGTTACTTGCTCTGCCATTTTTTCGCCCAATCATGAATTCGGATGGAAATGATCAAAAATCATCTGAGCCAATGCCGAACTCACTCCTTCTACTTCCGCCAAATCAGATACGTTGGCTTGGCTCACAGCTTTCGCTGATCCGAAGCTTTGGAGCAAGGCTTTCTTACGCTTGGCACCAATACCTGAAATCTCATCTAGAGGGCTAATGCCAATAGCTTTTGAACGTTTGGCGCGGTGCGATCCGATAGCAAATCGGTGCGCCTCATCTCTCAGCCGTTGCACATAGTAAAGCACGGGGTCTCGTGCTTCCAACATGAAACTGGGCTTACCGCTCACAAAAAAATGTTCGCGCCCCGCATCCCGGTCTGGTCCCTTGGCCACGCCAACTACGGCCAAATCATGCACGCCCAACTCAGCAAGCACCGCCTGCACCGACGAAAGCTGGCCTGCACCACCATCGATCAATAAGAGATCGGGCCATAAAGCTGCATCATTTTCACTGGCCTCGCGGTCATCGCCATGCTCTTTGAGCAACCGGGAAAAACGTCGAGTCAGCATTTCCTTCATCATACCAAAATCATCGCCCGCCGCCGTCTCCTCAGACTTGATGTTAAACTTGCGGTATTGCGCTTTCATGAACCCGTCTGGCCCCGCTACAACCATGCCACCCACCGCATGCGCACCTTGAATATGCGAGTTGTCATAAACCTCAATCCGGCGCGGAACTGCAGCAAGGTCAAACGCTTTGGCCACGCCTTCAAGCAATTTCGATTGCGAAGATGTTTCTGCCATCTTGCGCCCATTGGCCTCGCGCGCATTCGTCACTGCATAATCGGTTAACGCTTTTTTCTCGCCGCGCTGCGGAATCAGGATTTCAATTTTATGCTCCGCATGGGTCGAGAATGCTTCCTCCAACAGCTCGCGCTCATCAACCTCATGAGACAACATGATTTTCTTGGGGATCGGCTTGTCATCATAGAACTGACTGATAAAAGCAGAAAGAACCTCACCCTCGCTCGTCGATTTGTCGGCCTTTGGAAAATAAGCGCGCGTTCCCCAATTTTGTTCGGCGCGGATGAAAAACACCTGCACGCAAAATTGCCCACCTTCAAAGGCCAAACCAAAAACATCGGCTTCGTCGATGCCTTGCGGATTGATACCTTGGGTGGCGGTCACAAAACTCATCGCCTGAATACGGTCGCGAATACGCCCAGCAGTTTCAAACTCCAAAGCCTCCGCCGCATCCTCCATACGCTTGGCCAAATCAGCCTTTACGGCATTGTTTTTGCCCGACAGAAAGTCCTCGGCTTCGCGCACCAATTCGTTGTAATCTTCAGTCGAAATAAAATTCACACAAGGGGCCGAGCAGCGCTTGATTTGGTGCAATAAACAGGGTCGTGTACGATTAGCATAAACGCTATCATTACAAGTTCTTAGCAGAAATGCCTTCTGTAAAGTATTAATTGCGTGGTAGACCGATCCTGCCGAAGCAAACGGGCCATAATAGCTCCCATTCCTATTGCGTGCACCACGGTGCTTGGCCAGTTGAGCAACCTCATGATCTTTCGCAATCAAGATGTACGGAAATGATTTATCATCGCGCAAAATCACATTGAAACGCGGCTTTAATTTCTTGATCAAATTAGCTTCAAGCAACAGCGCTTCAGCCTCGGAAGCCGTCACCACAAATTCCATATTGCAAGTGATGCTGATCATGAGTGCGATACGATTATTATGCCCCTGCCCCCGTGCATAATTGGAAACGCGGTTCTTCAGATTACGGGCCTTGCCCACATAAATCGCATCACCGGCGGCATCAAACATCCGGTAAACGCCAGGCTTGGTCGGCAACCTGGTGACGAAATCGGCGATGAGATCAGCGCCGGTCAAATGAGATTCGATAGTCATAAATCCTATATAGTGGGTCTCAAATCAAATCTAAACGGGGATCATGGGCGCCATTCAAACACAACAAGCAGACAGCCATTTTCACTGGTCGTGTTGTGGTACGATCCCGGCGGGAAAGATACAAAATCTCCGGCTTTCACAACAGTGCCATCACTCTCGCGCGCTTCGCCTTCGATCACATAAAATTCTTCATAGCCTGGATGAACATGGGTAATTGTATTGCCGCCCGCTTCAAGTTGAAAATAGTAACTCCCGCATTGCGTCTTTAGATCGTAGCTAATCGGCAGCCAATTGCATTTGTTTTCAGCGGTGTAGCCTTCAAACCGATAAGGCACCAACTTGTCCCGTTGGGCGTTGCTGATTGGTGGAACACTAAATGCACGGCCCATATTTACACCCTCGCCAATGACAACTTTGTTTACGTAATGGCACACTAATTAATCCAAGGATTATGCGCAATCAGCTTTGGCCACGCACAATCATACTCGACCGATAAGCAATGATGCCATCACTTGAATGCGGCCCAACGAGCTCTGAAACCGCATCTTGAGGGACGTTACGACGCTATTTTTGGCAAGTGGATCGGCAAAATTGCGCGCTCTGCACCATAGAATACTTAGCAATAAACTTCGAATGATTTTGAGTCGGAGCCCTGTTCAGGGACTCACAATAATGTATTATAAAAGTAGTGTGTTTGAGGCTTTCCATGGACAACGAAGACGAACTTCGAGCAATTATGCGCAACCTCCCAGAATTTTATCGGACTGGCGATATTTCGGGCTATTTGAACCACTATGCGCCCGATCTTCAAGCTTTCTATTCAGGAACATTTATGGGGTTTGAGGAGGCATGCAAATTCATCAGGGAGCTTTTTGAAAGCGGAGGGAAATCATTAAATTTTGAAATGGGTGAAATGAAAATACAGTTTGGCGAAAATGGCATTTCAGCGGTTATTAGTTATACTTGGCGCGAACTATTTCTTTTCAAAGACGGCAAGCAAACAGATACTGAGTATTATGAAACGAATGTATGGTTCAGGCGAAAAAGTGAATGGAAAATTGTGAACGTCCACCTGAGCACACTTAGAGACTATCCTATTAGTACTTTTCGGTGAGCTACCGCCCCCGCTCAATCTCTACACCCACACTTCGTGCATTCGGGATAATGTCAGGCTTTTCAATGCGCACCCTTGCGGCCGCCACGCGTTTATCGCGGAGGCATGACTCGGCAAATCTCTCGGCTAATGTTTCCACCAAATTCACATGGCCTTCGGCCACAATTGCTTCAACCTTTTTCGCGATGATCTCATAAGAAACCACATGGCTGATCTCGTCCGTAATTGGCCCTTCGGCTTCATGCACGGAGAGATCAATGTTCACGATGATGCGCTGCGGCTTCACCTTCTCATGATCATAAATACCGATCAGCGCCATCACTTCTAAATCCCGCACAAACACATGGCGCAGGCGACCAGATGCGCTTGCCACATGATGGGAAATCTTAGGGCCGCTCATTCCTTCACCTCAACGACGTCTGCGGTTTTCCAAACGAGATGTTGACCACCGTCAAGAGCAATCATTTGGCCAGTCAACGCTGGTTGAGATAATATGAACTTAACAGTTTGGCTGATCTCCGCTGGCGACGTGCCGCGCTCTAACAACGTCAAACTTTCCTGTTTTGCAAAATCTTCATCGCCCATGCGCGAAGACGGCAAAGCTGGTCCTGGGCCAATTGCATTCACTCGAATGCGCGGCGCTAAGGCCTGCGCCATTGTACGCGTAGCTGTCCAGAGGCCCGATTTTGCAATTGTATATGAAAAGAACAAGGGATTAAGCCGCCAAACACGCTGATCTATTAGATTGATAACATTGCCATTTTCACCATCTGGAAGCTGCCTTGTAAAAGCTTGCGCTAACATTACAGGCGCACGCAAATTAACATCCATATGGCTCTGCCACATGGCAGCTTCGAGATTGCCAAGACGATCAAACTCAAACATTGAAGCGTTGTTGATCAAAGCTGTAAGTGGCCCAATCGCCTCGACAGCATTGGCCATTAACTTATCCCCAATATCAGGATCAGCCAAATTGCCTTGCACAGCAACTGAATTCCGCCCCTTAAGCCGAATAAGCTTCATAACATCTTCAGCCTCAGCTGCAGAGCTATTATAATGCACCACAACATTCCAGCCATCATCGGCAAGATCAAGCGCAATTTGACGGCCAATACGTTTAGCAGCCCCTGTTATAAGCACGCTTTTTATCATCAGCCCTCCGGCATCAGAATAACATAATGCTTCTTAACCTTGCGCACCGTTTGCCAAGTGCCCTTGAAGCCAGCCGGAATGATAAAGGCATCGCCGCGTTTCAAGCGCCATTTCTTGCCATCTTCGCGGGTCAACACTGCTTCTCCCTGAATAAAATGGCAGAACTCCCATTCAACATAGTCTACTTTCACAGTGCCGGGTGTCGATTCCCAAATACCACTGAACAACCTTCCATCATCAGAACTGAAATGGTTCCACGTTGAGGTTTTATAAGAACCCTTTATCAATTTCGATTTATCAGGCGTGCCCTTTTCTTTTTTGGGTGCAGTCTTGCCAGTGGTCTTCATCACCAGAATATCTGTGGGATCAGGCATCATTTTTTAATCGCTCCAATAGCACTTCTCGTGTCGACGCAAAATCACTCGCCACCCACCAGTCTTCCAAACAGCGCAACACTTCGCCCATATGCGGGCCGGAAGCAATGCCAGCTTCCAACATATCTTGGCCACTAATCGGTAACTTCGGAATCGGCCAAGTGTTTGGCAAATCAAGTAAAGCTTGCCACTTCAGGTCTTTCTTTGAGGTCTTGCCACTAGCCCAATTAAACTGAACCGCATCTGTCCAAGCCTGCTTACCCAGATGATAGAGCATGGCCCGCTGTTCTGGGGGCTTGAGGAGTGGAGAAAATTCAAGAGCCAAAGTAAGATCTTGAATGCGTAGCGCCGCTATATTTGAAAGCCGGAGAAGATCTTTCAACTCGGCTGGCTTCTTAGCTAAACCATAAAGTCGCAACACAGCGTCATTCGGCAAGCGTCCAATCAGTCGCCAATCATCTGTATACGGAATAATTGCCCTCAGCACACCTGATGCGGCCATTATTTTCAACGTCGGAACAGCACGCGGCGCTACAATAAGTTTGAACACTTCCTGGCGAATACGTTCAGCTGAAATCTTTTTCAAACCGGATTTTGACTTCGTGCAAGCAGCCAATCCAATTTTGTCAGGCGCGCCTTTTCCAAACCATGCATGAAAACGAAAGAAACGTAATATGCGTAGATAGTCTTCTTTGATGCGCTCATTTGCATCACCGACGAACTTGACTCTATTTCTCAGCAAATCTCTATAACCATTTGTAAAGTCAAATATTTTACCAGCAGCATCACAATACATCGCGTTCATCGTAAAGTCGCGGCGCATCGCATCTTGGGCCCAGTCAGACGTGAAAGCCACCACCGCCCGTCTGCCATCGGTCTCCACATCGCGGCGCAATGTGGTCACCTCAAATTGTACACCATTATTCACAACAGTCACTGTACCATGTTCAAATCCCGTAGGGTGAACACCAAAGCCCGCCGCCTTACAAACCCGCATCACATCATGCGGCAGGATCGTCGTAGCAAGATCAACGTCAGCAATGGGCACGCCGAGCAGAGCATTTCGCACAGCACCACCAGCCACGCGCACTTCTCCCCCACCATGCGCAATCGCAGCCATCACCTGTTGCAAGCGAGGCTCGTTCAACCATGAAGCTGTGGAAAGACTAGAAAGAGGTTTCATATAGGCGGTCATATAGATTCTTTATCATGCCAGCCGTCGCCCCCCAAATATATCTCTCACCATGGGGATAAACATAAAAGTGCCGCACCATGCCTTTGAACTCGCGCGATTGCGTCTTACAATTTTCAGGGTTCATCAAAAAAATCAGTGGCACTTCAAATATATCATCCACCTCATGGGCGTGGGCTTGCAAGTCAAAACCTTGGCGCACCAAAGCGACGACGGGCGTGACCATATAATGCGTGATGGTTAAATAACCGTCGAGATAGCCAAGTGGATTAATGTATTCACGAGCTAACCCCGTCTCCTCGAAAGTCTCGCGGAGAGCCGCATTAAGCACCGTCTCACCTGCGTCTCGTCGTCCGCCGGGAAAAGCAATCTGTCCCGCGTGTTTAGACAAATGGGCGGTGCGTTGCGTAAGCATCACAGTTGGGCCTGTCTCACGCAAAATAATGGGAATCAAAACACTCGCGGGCTTGGTCTCCACACCGTCAGGGATCATCCGCGCCCGATCATTCATATCATCGTCCGAATGGTTCCAAGTCTCAGGTGGCTCCTTCAACAAATATCGCAATGCTCTTGTTTTGAAATCTTCAATCAATTTCTGAGGCTCTTTGCATGGGATAAAATACACCAGAAGACCAAACACCAAACCAATCGCATTCGGTCACACCGAGCGCTACTAGATCATAAAACAATGCCCGCGAAACCAAGGCCTCCAAATTCCGACGCACCAAAACATATGGCTTCAATCCACCCGTGCCCACCTCATCGGCTACGCGCAATGGGTGTTCAGGCCCCAGCACAAATTCATCATCAACATTGCTCTCAAATTTAATGAGTTGATTGTGGCCGACACCAGACACACTCATGCGGATCGCAAGAAATGGAGCATCATCAACGCGAATTCCGCATTTTTCGACTGGCGTAACCAAATAATATTTGCCATCCGCATCATAACGCAAAATTGACGCAAACAACTTCATCAGCGGTTTGCGGCCAATCGGCGAATTCAAATAATACCACAAGCCATCACGGGCGATGCGCATGTCAATATCACCGCAAAAAGGCGGGTTCCAAAGCTCGACGGGTGGCAGGCCTTTCGCCTTAACCACATCGTTTAAACCTTTCAGCGGATTGCTGACATCACTCGCAGTCGTCATTGTTCCAATCTATACATATATTTCGAAATTGAGTCGCAAAAAGCGGCTGACATGATTGCGCCATTCTTGCGCGTAATTGTAAAGACAAATGATTAGGAAGACAGATGGCAAAAGTAAAAACAGTAAATGATTATGATGCAATCAGCACCAAATTGCAGGCCGCAAAGGCTGCACTGAATAATGTTGTTTTCGGCCAAAATGATGTAATCGAATTGGCGATGATCGCTATCCTCGCTGGCGGCCATGCCCTTATTGTTGGTGCACCCGGCCTTGCAAAAACTAAACTCGCCACTTCGCTCGGCACTGTATTGGGACTGAATGAAAAACGAGTGCAGTTCACTCCCGATTTAATGCCCGCCGATATTCTAGGATCAGAAGTTCTTGATGAAGTGAACGGCAAGCGCGCCTTTCGCTTTGTGCCAGGCCCCGTGTTTTGCCAATTGCTGATGGCCGACGAGATCAACCGCGCATCGCCCCGTACGCAATCAGCATTGCTGCAATCGATGCAAGAACACCACGTAACGGTGGCTGGCGAACGCCACGATTTGCCGCAACCTTTTCACGTACTGGCCACGCAAAATCCGATTGAACAAGAAGGCACCTATCCATTACCTGAAGCACAACTCGACCGATTTCTTGTACAAGTCGATATTTCCTATCCACCGCTTGATGCCGAACGCAAAATGTTGTTTGCCACGACAGGTAATCAAGAAACGCAGCCCGTTCCCGTTTTAACAACAGCCGATTTGATCACCGCTCAAAAACTCACGCGCGACATTCCAGTGGGAGAGCAAGTTACTGACGCGATCTTAAATGTTGTCCGTGCCGCAAGGCCAAGCGCCGAAGCCAGCAAAATGATCAACGATAATGTTGCGTGGGGGCCATCACCACGCGCCGCCCAAGCTTTGATGCTTTGCGCCAAAGCTAGAGCCCTATTGCAGGGGCGTCTTTCACCTTCAGTTGAAGATGTGATTGCGCTGCTAGGGCCTGTGTTTAAACATCGTATGGCGCTAAACTTTTCAGCACGGGCTGATGGCGTGACAGTGAAATCGGTTGTCGCTCATTTGGCACAGACACTCGTATAGATTCAATGGCGCAAGTGTTATCTCATAATATAAACCAAAGAGCAGAAACGCTTTCGCAAAAGCTTCCGCCATTACTGGTGAAGGCCGAACGCGTGGCGGCAACAGTGATGCTGGGTGTACATGGCCGCAAACGTGCTGGCCCAGGCGAAAATTTTTGGGCTTACCGCCATTACAGTTTTGGAGACTCAACCCAGCGCATTGACTGGCATAAAAGCTCAAAGTCTGACCAGGTTTTCATACGTGAAAATGAATGGGAAGCAGCCAACACTTTATGGCTGTGGTCCAACATTGGCCCACGCATGGATTTCAAATCGCACCTCGCCACTGAAACCAAAAGAGAGAGAGCGCAGATATTGCAATTGGCTTTGGCCAGTTTGGCGGTCCGCACGCATGAGCGCATCGGCGCAATCGGAAGTGACCGCCGCGCCGGATCAGGCCAAATGGCCCTGCGCCAATTGGCTGAACATTGTGCAAAACCAAACGACAACCCTTTGCCTGTGCCTCGCGCCATGCAACGCCAATCAGCCGCTGTTTTGATTTCCGATTTCCTCGATGAGCCAGAAGCAATCAAACGCGCCATTGCACCATTGGCAGAATCTGGTGTGCGCGGACACTTATTGCAAATTACCGATCCAGCAGAAGAAACCCTTCCCTATGATGGCCGCACGGAATTTTTAGGTTTCGATTCCGCCCAAAGATTTCTCGCCAATAAGACCCAAAATCTGCGCGAAATATATATTGAAGCATTTGCTACCCAGCGCGAAGCCGTGCGACAGATTGCAAACCGCCTCGGCTGGTCGTTTACTGTTCATCGCACCGACGAACAGCCAAGCAAATGTTTACAAACTCTGCATCTGAGGATCAGTGATCGATGATGCAATTTTTCCAAGCCCTCAGTTTCGAAACGCCAATGGCACTATGGGGGCTGCTGGCGCTGCCCATCATTTGGTGGCTGCTGCGCTTTAACCCACCACGCCCACAATCCATCAAATTTCCGCCTTTGCGCATTTTGCTAGGCCTCAAACAACAGGAAGAAACACCAGACAAAACGCCGTGGTGGCTTTTGCTTTTGAGGTTAGCCCTAGCCGCAACGATAATCCTTGCAGTAGCCCACCCCAAAAATAGCGAAAAAAGTATTATCGCCCAAGGCTCCGGCCCTTTATTGTTGATTGTCGATGATGGCTGGGCCGCAGCCAAAAATTGGCCCAAGCGCGTAGAGGCGATGCAAACTGTTTTATCGGAGGCTCAGAACGCCGATCGTGTCGTCACACTTGCGACGACGACGCCAACAGTCCGTCCAACCAGTCTGACGGAGGTCACCGCCAGTGATGCATTAAATGCCTTGCGTGCTCTTCAGCCTCAAGCCCTTTCAACAGATCGCATAGCGTTGTTGCAGAGGTTAAGCGAAGAAAATTCAAATCCCAGCCAAGTGATTTGGCTAACGGACGGTCTTGATTCTGATTCAGCGGAAAGTTTTGCAACTGGCCTCGTACAAAAATTTGGCAACACTGTCTCAGCACTGCAATTGCCGGAAGAAACAACTATCGCCTTAGGTCGCCCGACAATTGATGGCGGTGATATTAAGATCACTGTCTTTCAAGGCTCAAACTCAAACACGAAAACGATGGCTCAAGGTATCGCAGGTAATGGTCGTGTTTTAGCCGAAGCAGCTGTCGATTTTGCAGGAAGCAATACTGGCACTGCAAAGCTTGTTCTGCCCGTTGAACTCCGCAACGAGATCCAATCCATTACGATCAATGGACAAAACCATGCGGGTGCAAAACAGTTGCTGGATGATCGATGGCGAAGAAAATCAATCGCCATCCAATCTGGCACAGCCCTAGAATCCGCCCAACCCCTGCTCTCACCTTTGCATTATGTGACGCGTGCATTGGAACCCTATGGCGAAATCCAAGAACCGACAAATGTTGATGAATTGAAAGCCGCGTTAGATGCAGGCCTCTCGATGTTGGTGATGGCTGACATCGGCAACATCGGCCAACCAAATCATGACGCGATTCTGTCTTGGATTGAAAAAGGTGGTGTATTACTGCGATTTGCTGGCCCACATTTGGCCGCGACCAATGATGATTTACTTCCCGTAAAGCTGCGCGAAGGTGATCGCAATTTAGGAAGTGCGTTGAGCTGGGAAACCCCACAGGCCATACAATCTTTTGCCGACAAAAGCCCGTTTGCAGGATTGGTACTAGACCCCAAAGTCAAAATTTCTCGCCAAATTTTGGCCGAGCCTGATGCGGACTTACCCGATAAAACTTGGGCGAGTTTAGGTGACGGCACACCGCTGGTGACAGCCACGCGCAAGGGCAAAGGGTTCATCATTTTGTTCCACGTTACTGCCAATGCCGACTGGTCAAATTTGCCGTTGTCGGGAACTTTTGTAGACATGCTGCAACGCATTACAGATATTGCCCCCGCTGCTGGCAGTAACACCGCATCGACCACATCAAACGACCAAGTCAATGCTTTTTCCCTGAGGCTTTTACTGAATGGTGCGGGCGATCTTATAACCCCAACCGCCAACATCGACTCTATACAAGCCAAAGACTTTGACAACGCCAGAGCATCTGCAAAAGTCCCACCCGGAATTTATGCGCTCAGCAATAGAGAGCGCGCCATCAATTTAGATTTGAAACAAACCGATCTTACGCCCATTACAGACTTAGGAACTGGCGTGATATTGCAAAACATTGTTCCTCCTAAAAACACTAGCTTCGCAGCAAACCTTTTTATTTTAGCAGCGTTGCTATTTCTCGCGGACACCTTGGCAGCTCTGCTCCTAGGTGGCGGGTTAAAAATGATCAATCGCCGCTCCGCCATCGCTGCTTTGTTTCTCGTCATGACAAGTGGCGTATTATTGTTCTCACCCGAGTCCGGTCGCGCCGATGATCAATCTGACGTGAAAGCCACAACAGAAACGCATTTGGCCTTCGTCAAGACAGGAGATTCCGAAATAGACCAAACAAGCGAGCAAGGTTTAAAGGGACTTGGTCTGATAATGGCAGACCGAACCTCCGCTGCATTAGGCGCTCCCGTTGGAGTCAACGTGGAAACCGACGAGCTTGTTTTCTACCCAGTTCTTTACTGGCCGGTAAGCGAAGTTGCTCAACCTCCTAATGAAAAGGGGCTGGCCCGCATTGATGCCTATATGAAAAATGGCGGCACAATTGTTTTTGATACACGTGACGCCGGAACAGATTTTGGCAGCGGCAGCGCCAATGGCGATGCCTTAAAGCGCATCCTCGCCAAGCTTGATGTTCCAGAACTGGAACCAGTGCCTGAGGGGCACGCACTCACAAAATCTTTCTATCTTTTGAAGGATTGGCCAGGTCGATATGAAGGTGGTGCACTATGGGTCGAAGCCAGAAACGGTGAAAATCCCGCAAAATCAGATGGCGTGTCAGGTATCATTATTGGATCTAACGACTATGCCGCGGCATGGGCTTTAGACGAAAATGCCGTGCCACTTAATGCAATCGTAGGCGGCACCGACCGTCAGCGCGAATATGCCTTCCGAGTCGGTGTAAACATCGTGATGTACGCGCTCACCGGAAACTACAAAACCGACCAGGTGCATGTGCCGGCACTTCTCGAAAGACTAGGACAATGAACTTGCAAATTGAATATGCGCCATTTGTGAGCTGGCCAGTTCTCGCAATCTTTGCAGCGCTTTGTCTGACCGCTATCTTGTTCATGATTCTACACAAAAGGCGAGGTACAGTTTTACGTGCTGTTACAACGGGATTGCTACTGGCTTGCCTTGCAAACCCCACCATCAGACAAGACGAGCGCGAACAATTGACCGATATTGCTGTCGCAATTGTGGATCAAAGCCAAAGCCAGAATATCGGCCAACGCACCGCTCAAACACAAATGGCATTGACCG
The DNA here is from genome assembly GCA_025359045.1 of Hyphomicrobiales bacterium. Taxonomy (GTDB): domain Bacteria; phylum Pseudomonadota; class Alphaproteobacteria; order Rhizobiales; family Aestuariivirgaceae; genus Aestuariivirga. Next base: position 155,074 of record JANYHN010000062.1, read on the forward strand.
CATTGAAATCGCGATTAGCGGTACTTGGAAATACTGAATTGCGCATCGCCAATGTGACTTCAGGCATTGAAGCTGGTAGCGACGGAACCAGACTGATGACGGCTCTCAGCAAAACCTTGGCAGACATTCCCAAAGATCGTTTTGCGGGAGCCTTTCTCTTAACTGATGGCCAAGTTCACGATGTGCCTCAAACTTTGACAGGATTAACCGGACCAATTCACAGTTTAATCTCCGGCAGCAAAACGGAGAGCGACCGCCGCATCGTCCTCGATAAAAGCCCGCGTTTTGGCATCGTGGGTCAGGAACAAACAATCCAATTTCATGTAGAAGAGTCAAACGGTGATAAATCGCCTCTTGCTGTGATGCTACAAATCCCCGGTAGTGAATCAACCAGTGTCGAAGTCACACCGGGCGTGGTCAGTGATTTTCCTTTGAAAATTTCACATGCAGGTCAAAACTTTTTGGAACTTTCGGTTGCTATCCGCGAAGGCGAACTATCCAAAGAAAACAATCGCGCCGTTGCAGCCATCGAAGGCATCCGAGACCGCTTACGTGTGTTGCTCGTATCTGGCCAGCCCCATGCGGGCGAACGCACATGGCGAGACCTTCTCAAGGCTGATGCTTCGGTGGATTTGGTTCATTTCACAATTTTACGCCCCCCAGAAAAGCAAGATGGTACACCAACAAAAGAATTATCGCTCATCGCATTTCCCACGCGTGAACTCTTCATCGATAAACTCGACCAATTCGATCTGGTGATTTTTGATCGCTATCACCGCCAAGCTATTTTGCCCGATGCTTATATGTCCAACATCGCCGAATATGTGAAAAAGGGTGGCGCTGTACTCGTGGCTTCTGGACCAGATTTTGCCGAAAACGATGGAATATATGCAACTCCTTTATCCGATATTTTGAGCGCCGCCCCTACTGGCCAAGTGACTGAAACACCATTCAAGCCGGCCCTGACTGATTTGGGCAAGCGGCATCCTGTCACGCGGGGGCTTCCAGGCGCTGGCGAAGGCAAACCCACTTGGGGCCGCTGGTTTCGCCTGATCGATACACTCCCTGCTGCTGAAGCTGAAACATTAATGTCAGGACCTGACGATAAACCACTGCTGGTACTCGCCCATCAAGGAGAGGGGCGCGTTGCGCAATTGCTGTCTGATCATGGCTGGTTGTGGGCGCGAGGTTTTGAAGGGGGGGGACCCCAAACCGAGCTACTCCGCCGCATGGCCCATTGGTTGATGAAGGAACCGGATTTGGAGGAGGAAAAACTATCGGCCAAACAATCTGGAGATAAGCTCATAATCACTCGTCAAACTCTTGCAGATAAAGCAGACGCGGTGACGATAACAACACCATCTGGTAAATCGCAAAAGGTCGAACTGCGAGCCGATGGCGCAGGCCGTTTTACAACCTCGGTACTTGTCACTGAAGCTGGCCTGCATACATTGAATGATGGAAAGCTTTTGGCAGCAACAGCCGTCGGCGCAGGCGATGCCAAGGAAGCCGCCGACATTCGCGCAACGACTGAAAAGCTTCAACCAGTCGCGACGGCAACGGGCGGTGGCATGGCATGGATTGAAGATGGTTTGCCCAGCATTGGCAAATCTTCAGCAGGTCAATTGATGACGGGCTCTGGTTGGATGAATATCCGCGCCAATAACCAATTCAGAGTAACGGCCATTCATCAGATTTCGCTATTTTCGACGCTGCTCAGCTTGCTATTATTGCTTGTTGCAGCCTCAGCCATGTGGTTTCGCGAGGGCCGCTAGCAGAGCATTAGAACGCGGCGCGGAAAGCACCAAGCCGTTAGCTGTTGCTAATGCATGGGCAACAAGTTCAAGATATAACAACCGCTTTGGATCATAGGGCCCGGGCAAATCCAACTGGCCTCCTGGAACTTGGTGAAAACCAACCCGAGCATAGTAGGGTAGATCGCCGACCAGCAGTACCAGACTGTGCCCCAGCTCCAGCGCTTTACTTAAGCTCACTTGCATCAGCTTTAAACCGATGCCCAAATTCTGCCGTAACGGATGAACCGCAAGAGGTCCAAGCAGCAAAGCCGGTTTTGTGGCATGGCCGATAGTGATCGGCCAATAGCTAATGCACCCAGCAATCCCCACCTCACGATCGCGGATCACCAACGAAAGCCCTGCCGCTGCACAATTACCCTCGCGCAGCCGATAAGAAGTCTTGGTACGCCGGGAAAGTCCAAATGCGTTATCAAGAATGTTTTCAATTTCAGGGATATCCGCATCAGTTTGCGGCACGGGGACAAGTTCAAAGCTCATAGTTTTCACACTTTAGGGTAGAGGAAATAAGCCCCATGCCGAAATAGCATAAAGCGCTCAACAAGTGCTGGAGCGTCGTCGCAGAAGAGTGTGAAAGCAGGTAGACATAATTTCGCGATACATCTTGAATTCCAAAACGTCAAGCGGTCTCACCAGAGTTCTGAGACAGGCTCACCCTTTATGATTTCATCCAGCCGCCGCCGCGATCCATCATTCATATCATCGGGCAGCTGATCGGGCGGAAAAAACCTCGCCTCTAAAATTTCATAGCCAGGCACCCAGGCCTCGCGCCGAAACTGCCTTAGTATGTAAAGACACACAAAATCACCTGGGAATTTTACTTCGTTGGAAAAAATACCATGTAGCTGCAATGGCCCCTCCGCTATAATCCCCGCTTCCTCATGGATTTCACGGATGGCAGAAGGAATAAGCAATTCACCTTTCTCAACGCCACCCCCAGGTAAAATCCAACCAGGTGAATAAGATTGCTTTACCAGCATGACAGCACCTGAAGGATCAAAAATCGCTACCCTAACGCCAAGTGTTTTTCCGCGCGAAAGGCGCAGAAACGTTTGCAAGCCAAACCGCTTAAGTATCTGATAAAAAATTGGGTGCATTATAAATAAGCCTTGCTTGTGCCCGCCTCTTAACCGCTATAATTGAAGCTCGATCAGGCGGCAACAATGAAGAGGTTATCCAGAATGAGCGCAAACACAATCACTGTGCGCCCCGTAATTAACAAAGCAGACAAGATGACGTTTCTCAAAGTTCCGTTCGAAATTTATGGAAACGACAAAAACTGGATTGCACCGCTTTTTTTAGAGCGCCTAGAGCACCTCGACCCCAAGAAGAATCCATATTTTGAACATGCCGATGCGCAACTTTTTATTGCCGAAAAAAATGGCAAGCCTGTAGGTCGCATTTCTGCACAAATCGATCGCCTGCACCTTGAGCGCTATAACGATAACTGCGGACAATTTGGTTTTCTAGAATCAGTTAATGATTCTCACGTCTTTAACGCCTTGTTCAATACCGCTGAAGATTGGTTACGTGCAAAAGGTATGAAACAGGTCCGTGGACCTTTTAGTTTCTCAATCAATGACGAGTCAGGTTTGCTGATTGACGGATTTGATACACCACCTAACAGCTTCATGGGCCATGCCCTGCCCTATTATCAAACACAGACCGAAGCGGCAGGTTTCAAAAAAGCGAAAGATTTGCACGCCTACATTCGCGATATGCAAACACCTTTGCCTGCAGTTCTTGAACGGATCTACAAACGCGGGCTAGCAACCGGCAATGTTACGATCCGCTGCATGAACAAATCTGATATCCAAAACGAGATTAAAATCGTCATCGATATTTTCAATGATGCGTGGAGCAATAATTGGGGTTACGTGCCTTTCACCGAAAAAGAACTTGCCATGCTAGCAAAGAACCTGAAGATGTTGGTGGCCAAAGAGGCTGTCCAAATCGCTTTCTATAAAGGCGAACCAGCCGCCTTCATCATCAGCATGCCGAACTTGAATGAATGGTTTTCGGGGCTGAATGGCAGACTTTTACCCATTGGCCTACCTCGCATGATTGGCAAGCTCATTACCAAAAAATCAAAATCCATTCGCGTACCGTTAATGGGTGTGCGCCAACACTTGCAAGATGGAACGTTAGGCTCGGTGTTGTCGATCGGTGTAATTAAAACCGTCTATGAATTCCACAAGGCACGCGGCGTTGAAGAGGTCGAAATGTCCTGGATTTTAGAAGACAATACCCGTATGCGTCACATCCTTGAAGCCTCCGGTTCTCGCATCTATAAAACCTACCGCGTCTATGAAAAAAGCCTTTAAGCGCAATGGGGTTTTCTCTAGCTCATTTCTCCGATGTTCATTTAGGCCCATTGCCGAATGGTTCGGTATTTGCCAATTTTTCCCCAAAGCGGGTGATTGGCGCAATATCATGGGGACTAAACCGACGTGAAATTCATCGACCTGAAATTGCTGCAGCCTTAATTGAAGACTTAAAAAATGCTAAACCAGATCATATCGCTTTCACGGGCGATCTGGTCAATATTGCAGCACGTGCTGAATTTCGCAGAGGCTTGGAGTGGTTGGGCAATATCGGCCCATCCGATTGGCTCTCCTTTGTGCCTGGTAATCATGATGCATATGTTGCCGTGCCTTGGGCAAAGAGCTTGGGTCTTTTTGAAAGCTTCATGACCAGTGACTTGCGCCAGGAAGAGCAGTTTCCTTTCGTGCGCATCCGCCGCAACGTAGCTTTGATTGGAGTCAATGGCGCAATTCCGCAAAGCTTCACTCATGCTGGGGGCAATGTGGGCCAACCCCAGCGCCAACGCTTGCGTGAAAAATTAAAAACATTGCGCGAACGTGGTTTCTACCGAGCTGTGATGATCCATCACCCACCTGCTCCAGGTCTGGCTCATTCTTGGCGTTCATTGACAGATGCGGCCGAACTCAAAGTCATCTTAGAACAAGAAGGCGCAGAACTTGTTATTCACGGTCACAATCATACCCGTACCTTGAATTGGTTGGCATCCTCACATGGTGCGGTGCCCATCATCGGCGTTCCATCTGCTTCAATGATCGACGGCGGGTTACATGAAGCGGCATCCTGGAACAATTATGAAATTGATCGTGCCAAAGGCAAATGGCAAACGCTTGTTTCCATCAGGCAGTGGCAAGGCGAACAAAAATCGTTTAAGACTATTATGGAGTTTGAACTGGCGAAGACTTCATGACATTTGGCAGCGTTTCTAAATGATGAGCATCATTGCAGGCTTTCTGTCGCGCATGATCTTGCTCCGTTTCTTTGTTCTGTTGTTGAGCATCACACTCTTTGTGCTCACGCTCGAAATTGTCGGGTTGCTGAATAGCATTTTGGCTATTGACCCAAGCCCTGTAATGGCAGTCGGCGAATATGCCCTGGCCCGTAGTGCCGGAATTGTTTCAACTTTCCTGCCATTTTGTTTGTTACTGGCTCTATTACTAGCCATAACCGAACTTTCTTACCGCAATGAAATGATTGCTATCTGGTCAGCCGGAATTTCGCCTTCAAGACTTATCGTTATGCTATTGCCAGTTGCCCTTGTTGTGGGTGCGATCCAGTTTCTCATTTCAGATAAAGCAGTGCCTGCCGCTGCACCCTATCTCCACGACTGGGGCATTGGCGATTACGCCGCCAAAAGGACTCATGTAAATCCCGGAGATCCCATCTGGATCAGATCTGGCCCAGATGTCATTCAAGCAAAAACCATAAATACCGATCTCACCCTGATGAAAGATGTTATCATCTTTCGCAGGCAGTCCGATGGGCTATTGCTCCAACAGCTCTATGTTGAAGAAGCGAGACTGGCCGGAAATATTTGGCAGTTAAAAAACATCAACGTTTTTGATCGCGGCGGTCGCGTACCCTACCACCTGAACGAAATGAACTATGCTGGTGCTTTGCGCGTACTTTCAGGCGCGCCGACTGATGACCCACAAGAAATGTCGATAGCCCAAATTAATGATTACATCGCCCATGATGGCTATGGTCAGCGTCCGACCTATGTTTACCAAACTTGGTGGCACAAACGAATTTCACCATTTATTGTAGCTTTGATCATGATATCTCTTTGTGTGCCACTAGCGACAAGATTCAGGCGCGGTGGCGGGTTGGGGCCATTACTCGGGATTGGTATTGGCATGGGATTTTTGTTTTTCGTCAGCGATGGTGTTTCAGCGTCGATAGGCGAAATAGGCCTCGTAGCACCTTGGCTTGCGGCATGGACGCCAATCATAGTGTTTGGTGCAATCGCAGCAGGTTTAGTAGCACGGACAGAATTAGCTTAGTTCGCCACAACCTTTTTAAAAATTTCTACGATACGATCAATATCATCAAAACTATGCGCTGCTGAAACTGAGCAGCGCAATAAACATAAACGATTTGGTGTGCCGGGTGGCACCGCCATATTCACATAAACTCCAGCTTCAAAAAGAGCATTCCACTTCGCAATGGTTGTAAGCTCATCTGGCATCTTCACGGCGATCACCGGGCTCACAATATGGGTACCTGTTTCAAGACCTAGCGCACGTAAGCCATCAAACAAGCGCTGTGAATTATCCCACAAACGCTGACGACGTTCAGGCTCTTTCTCTAAAACATCCAAAGCTGCAATTGATGTCGCAACTGATGCAGGCGATGCTGAAGCTGTAAACATATAAGGGCGCATCGCATAGCGCAGCGTATCAAACAATGGATGATTGCCCGCACCAAAACCACCAATTGCGCCAATGCTTTTGGAGAATGTACCGATCACAAAATCAACACCATCTTCCAAGCCCGCTTCATCGCCCAGCCCGCGGCCATTTGGCCCAAGCACGCCGAATGAATGAGCATCATCCACCAGCAATTGAAAATCATGCTTTTTCTTCAGCGCCACGAAATCGGCCAACGGCGCACGGTCACCAAGCATTGAATAGATGCCCTCGAGCACGACAAGTCTTCCGCCTTCAGTGTCATCACGTGCCATGCGTTTATCAAGATCAGCTGCATCATTGTGGCGAAAACGCACAAGTTTCGCGCCAGACAAGGTGCAGCCATCATAAATCGACGAATGAGAATCCGCATCAAGATAAATTGTATCTTTTGGCCCAGCAAGACCAGATAACATGCCGAGGTTAGCTTGATAGCCCGTTGTGAAAACAATGCAGTGCTTAAGCCCTAAAAACTTGGCAAGCGAATGCTCCAACTCCTTATGCATCGCAAAACTGCCATTGGCGATGCGAGAACCCGTAGTACCTGTACCAAACTCATCCAGTGCTTTTTTGCCCGCCGCAATTACCCGGGGTTCGAAAGTAATTCCCATATAATTATTGGTACCAGCCAAAATAATCTCACGCCCACCAACGATGGCACGTGTAGGCGAAATCATCTGATCATTTGTCACACCGAGAGCGTTGACACCCATATCAATCATGCGTTGGAAGCGATCCGCAATGGCACGGTGTTTTTCGAGAAGATCAACCATGTCTTAAGCCTTATTCTTTTGGGCGGCGACATAGCGCGCCAAATCACCCACAGTGCGAGTCTCGGAAACCACATTCATCGGAATTTCGATATCAAAATGGTCTTCCACTTCCATAATAAAATCCAGAACACCAACAGAATCAATATTAAGTTCAGCCGGAATATCGGTTTCAGCGGCAAGCGCTTTGCTCTCTAGGTTGTAAGGTCCAAGCAGATCACAAATTATGGGAATGATATCAGTTTCAGTCATGGGGCTGTTCTAACGGCTTGGCGCAACGGCGGCAACCACCCTTCGGCGCGATACCACGTCACAGTTTCAGCCAAGCCTTGTGCCAGCCCAATTGCATCATCACGTGGCCAACCAGCGCCTCTGGCGACCCAATCACCATGATAAAGTTCATTCACCTTGCCGCGATTGACCATGCCTAATTGACCAGTAAATTTGCTGCTGATCTCGCTGGCCATAGCGATGCCTGTAACTACACTTCTTGGCAGAAAGAACAGGCGGTTCGGTTTGCCGCTGATTGCTCGATTAAGTGCAGCGAGCTCATACCAATCATGGCCACCACTCATATCATCGATTTCAAGAAGACCCGTCTGGTTCCCCAAAGAAGCTGAACAAACCACCCGTGCAAAATCAGCAACATGCACCAATGAAAACTGCGCTGTCTTTTGCCCGGGCACAGCAGCCACTGTTTTTTGCAAAGCCGCCAATAGAGGCAAAGTGGCCTTATCGCCTGGCCCATAAATTGCTGAAGGTCGCAGCGCTAAAATTTCCATTTCATTTTTGCGCGTTGTTAAAAAATCTTCTGCCGCGCGTTTGCTGGCAGCATATGCTGATAATTCGGGATTGCGCGCAGTTATCGACGACACATACACGAATCGCTTCACGCCAGTGGCAACCGCCGCATTGAGCACATTGCGCGTCCCGCCAAAATTGACTTTAAAATAGTAATTCTCATCTAAGGCAGAGATCGCACCCGCCACGTGAACTATAACATCAACATCTGAAACCAGCGCATTGAGTGCTGACAGATCGTCAAGATCACCTTTAACAACCGTAACACTTGAATCAAACTGCCCTTGCTTTGGCCTCCGCACCAGCGTTTTCACCTGATGACCAGCGCGCAACAACTCAGAAAGAATCGGCCCACCTGCAAATCCGCTGGCACCAGTCAGCGCAACACGCTTTACTTCCTTTGACATAAACCGAAACTCTTAATGCCTGTCGTGATGTGAAATCACATCCATTTCACCGGACAGATAATTTTTCCGCGCTTGTGATCGCGAAAGTTTTCCTGAAGAAGTGAAAGGCAAACTTTTGGGTGCCACCAGTACAATCGAACAATCAACGCCTGCACTTTGATGCACAATCTTACCAACATCGCGTTTCAATGCTTCTTGGGCTTGCGCGTCACTCAAGCGGCATTCGACAAGAACTACAACTTCATCATCACCGTCAGCGCCTTCGACTGCAAACGCCGCAACGTCACCCGAACGAAGAACTGGCATCTGCTCAGCCGCCCACTCAATATCTTGCGGCCAAATATTACGACCATTGTGCAAAATCAAATCCTTGGCGCGGCCCGTTATAACAATCTCACCGTCTAGCAAGTAACCCATGTCACCAGTATCAAGGAATCCATCCGCACCAATTGTGTCAGCAGTAGCTGACGGATTTTCAAAATAGCCTGTCATTAAACTTGGACCAGAAACAAATATCTTGCCAATATCGCGCTCGCCCAAAAGCGCACCATTTTCGCCACGCACTTCCAACTCATGACCCGAAACAATCTTGCCACATACGACAAAATCGCGTGCCACATCGTCGGAAGGATCACTAGAGGGCACAGCCTTGTTCAAGCTGCGCAACGCAACGCGATCAACCCGGTCAACGCGCACTGAACCCTTTGTGTTGGCAAAGCTAATCGCTAAGGTGGACTCTGCCATGCCATAGCTCGGCATGAAAGCGTCTGCGCTAAATCCTGTGGCTGCAACACTTGTCGCAAAATGCGCCAAAACATCAGGTCTAACCATGTCTCCACCAATACCTGCAGCGCGCCAAGCGGAAAGATCAAATGATGCCGCTTCGCCATTCATGCGTTTTGCAACAAGATCATAACCAAAGGTCGGCGAAAAAGAAACAGTCGTACGATTTTCCGACATCAACTTCAGCCATAAAGTAGGTCTGCGCGCAAACGCAGTGGTTGCCAGATAGTCCATGCTAGACTGACCCATCATGGTCGAAAGACAGAACCCAACAAGACCCATATCATGATAGAGCGGAAGCCACGAAAACCCGCGATCTGTTGGCTTTACATTAATGCCATCGCGCAGAATGCTCACCGCATTGGTGTTGATAGCGCGTTGCGAAATTAAAACGCCTTTTGGTGCAGAGGTTGAGCCAGAGGAATACTGAATATAGGCCACATCACCAACATCAAAGCTTTGGAGCTTTGTCATCGACTCAGGTAAATTCTTCACATCTTCATGGCTGAGAATAATTTTAACATCTGCTGCCACTGCAGCTTCCCGCAATGTTTCAATCTGCGCCGCCGTGCTGATCACCGCGTTTGCATGCGCCGCCTTTAGCATGCCGGTAATGCGCGAGACATAAGCTTCACGCCCACCGATATACATGCTGTAGGGAATGGGACACGGAACAAGACCAGCGTATTGGCAAGCAAAAAAAGCCACCATAAAATCTGGGCCAGTTTCAGCGACAATCGCGATGCGGTCCATCCGGTGCAGACCAAGTGACAATAATTTACGAGCGGTGATTAAGGCACGTGTTCGAAGTTCCGAATACGGCAAAACGTGTTCTAGCGCGCCGCGACCTGAATAAAAATTAAAGCCAGTAAGGCCACGTGCGGCATAATCCAAGGCTTCTGTCAGCGTGCCAAAACCACCCACTTTTTGAGGCAAGTCGCGATTAGACGTAGGTGTGCGAACCAAAGCCACACTTCCCACATTAGTTTCCGCCACTGCTAAAGACCCCGTCATTCGAAAAACAATCCCTTACCAAACAACTATCTCAAAGCAAATCATAGCTTTGCTGCAAGTGCGAAGCTACCAAGCGGGCAACTGGTAGAGGAAATCAAAAGGTATTTCAGATTATTACATCGCAATGAAAGTTAAAAGCTGAGCTTGCCCAATAACATAGCAGCAATCATCAGGCCTAAAACACCAAAGGCAGCGCCTGTAACCCAGACATAAACCAAGTCCACAACCGAATAGGCCTTTAGGACGGTATCGGGCATCGGCGAATGCCCGCGCACCATTTTCTCATGCACCACAATTCGGTGCGCCAAATATTTCACGATATGAGCTGCCATTTCGTTGACATCGGTCGTTTCAAAGAGCGTTTCGCGACGATTGTCTTGATCCTGCACCAAGCGATAAGTGCGAGCATCGGGCTGCATAACCACTGAAGAGATAAGATCTAACCATAGCTTAGGCGTCTCACCCGGCTGAACATTCAGATCAAACAGAGCCTTTGCCTCTTCGCTAGTAGCAACAACGGGGGCAAGCTCAGCGCGCAGCACGTCAAGTCGCAGGGCGCGTGCATCGGAAAGTCCGAGCGTGGCATCAAGCTTTGCCGCTGAAGCCAATCTCGCCTCGCGCAACGCCTTCGTTAATTCCTGTTGCACAACACTCAACTCCACCTGTGCCAAATCAGGGCAGATTCCAGAAGCCCTAAGCACTTAATTCGAATAGAGCAAAACCTAAGCCAAACGAACTAATTGCCGCAAGACGCCGGAACCGGGTCAGTCCCAAACCAAAGTTCAAATGTATTTGGCCGTGCTTTTCCCGCCGATCCATCAGCAGCTGATAGATCCTGCAGCGCGACATTCAACCCCACGTCATTAAACATCTTCACAAGGTCTTTGCCGCGCGGCACATCAGATGCCAAAAACACTCTCAGTTCATGCCCCTCTCCCGCCCAAGTAGCGCGCGCAAATCCGGGCACCACCAAACTATTGCTGTCGATATCCTTCATCTTACCAATCAATGTGCGCACACAATTGCGCTGTTGGTCATCTTGGGTGTGAACAAAAACCCGACTCGGTAAACGCTCAAGCGCTTGCCTAAATGTGATTGCTACCTGCGGATTTTCTGCGGAGGCTTTCACCAACGCTTGCTCCATCAACGGCAGCAATTCTTTGTCAGATGATGAGTTGGCATAACCAAGTTGTGCCGCCACAAATTCTACCGGCACTTTATCGTTCTTCAAAAGGTACTCAAACATCGCCACGCCATACTTACGTTTTTCAGGATTTTGATCGCTCACAAGCTCAATCATGGTTTTCAGATCGTTCAAGTTCTGCTGCCAGCGCGTGTAATAAAGTCCCGTGCCAGCAACTGACAGCGGGATCATGACTGTCGCCAATAGCTGTAACAACGTGTCGCGAAGTGATTTTGATACTTCCATTTTAAAAAGAGAATCTCCGTGGCGCCACCAATCTAGCTGGCCTCATGCCTTGTAAAAAGGGCGTAAAATAAGGCGCACAATTTGCACATCTGAAAGGCCTTCAACGCCAATTTTCATGGCGCTGTTAAACTTTGAGACATTCCGGCTGGCGAAAATCCGATCCCATACAGAAAGAATAGTGGAATAGTTTGAATCAGTATCACTTCGCAATGCATGATGGTGCACCCAATGCAGCGACGGCGTTACGATGATGCGCGATAAAATAGCGTCGATTTTATCTGGCAATTTTAAATTTGAATGGTGGAAGATTGCCGCCACAGTCACCAGCGTTTCAAACGCAACGACATTCATGAGTGGCACTCCCACCAGCAATATGACCCCTGCCCTTACCAACGAAGATAGAATCACTTCACCAAAATGAAATCTCAATGCAGATGTGGCGTCGAGATTCTCATCAAGATGATGCACCTCATGAAACCGCCAGAGAAAATGAACCACGTGGTTCAACCTATGCCAAACATAAATCCAACAATCCAAAATCAATAGATCTACCACCAATCCCATCCAGCCGCTCCACCATTCCGGTCGCCAATCCAGTGCGTAGTCTGCAGCATATGATGTGACAGGGATAACAATAAACGGCCCCAGCAAAGCATTGAACCCGGCCAAAGAAAAATTCCGCGCAATTCGGTTTAGATTTGCGCGAACCTTGACCATCGGAAATGCGCGCTCCAACAACATCAACGAGATGAGCGAAGCAAAAATGATCCCACCTTTACTTACGATATAATGTGAAAGCCAAATCATTGAGTGATAAGTCGGTTCGGTTGATAGTGAGCCAATAATTCATGACGTAATCCGTCAAGAATTTCCGCGGCACCAAATGCCCCTATTGCGGGTGCGAGTGTAATTCCTGAATGTGTTACCGCCACATACAAACCATCAATATTGTTCATTCTGCCAATTAAAGGAAACCCATCACTCGGCATTGGTCGGTAGCCCATCCGAACTTCATCGAGTTTCAAAACTTGATTAAGCCGTAGTAGCTTTCTTATATTTTTTAAAACATCTTCCGCAATTGCACCCTTGTCATGCCCCTCGTTAAAGTTGGTAGCCGCCAAAAGACGGCCATCTGGACATTGTCGCAGTTCCATATCCGGCGGAATGACCATACCATTCAGAATTGAAGGCATAGGCTGGGTGTAAACAACAATGGCCGCTGATTCCTTCAATGGCAAAGCCAATCCCACAGACTGAAGCAACCCGACACTCTCAACACCTGCCGCAACAACAACTTCGTCAGCATTGATTACTTGATCCTCGACGATGACGCCCGTAATTCGGGCATCGTCCCTGATCAATCTTTGTAGCCGCGCAGCATTTTTAAACACAGCCCCAGCAGCCAGAGCATCATTCAAAAAACCACTCACGGCAGCTTCAGGCTCAATCACACCCTCTTCGGCAACATGAACCGCAAGTTCAGGCGGAAAAAGTAAATTTGGTTCTAAGCGATTGACCTCAGCCTTATCTACCAACTGCGGCCTATAACCCCAAGCGCTATGCGTTGTCACATAAGCTTTCAAATTTTCTGGCGAAGTATCCCACATCAATCCGCCACACCAATTCACGGTTAAGTTTTTGACGGAACCCAAAGAGCGCCACATGTCCATCGATCGCATACGCAGTTTCGCATAAGGCTCAGGATTGCCCCAACTGGCATTAATCCAACCCCATGTGTTTGGTGTTGCAACGCCACCTGCTTTTGTTTTCGCTTCGATTACAGTAACTTCGGCACCCTTCGCGGCCAAATGATAAGCCAGTGAAGCACCAATAATCCCAGAACCAACAATCAAAATCTTTTTTGCCATTTCCAAACTATAGCACAGGCCTTGAGTATTTTTTCTACTGCGACTAAAAATATCAGCGGGGGCTTTTCCGAACAGATTTGGAGGCCATTTTGAAAATCAAAATAATAATCGCCGCTTTGCTGGCAGCAACCTCACAAGCCAAAGCTGATTGCATGGCAGATCTTAAAAGCGTGATGGACGCGCATATGACATCTGGTCCTTATCATGTGTCTATGGTCATGAATATGGGTGCCAAGACAATGAAAAACGAAGCCGATGTAATCTTGCCATCCAGCTTCCACATGAAGTCCGACAAGATGGAAGCCATAATGTTGAAATCGGGTACATGGATGAAAATGGGCGGAAAATGGATGGCTATGCCGCAAATGTCCGGAATGATTCAAGGCATGGTTTCGCAAGGCATGGCACAAGGCATGAAGAATGTTAAAAATCTTCAATGCCTCGGCTCACAGACCTATCAAGATGCGCAATACAACACATTTTCCTTTGATAGTTCAGGTGAAGCCATGGGTATTAAATCATCCAGTCATATTATGATGTATACCGACGATAATAATCGCCCCACATGGATGGAGATCGACGGCAAAGCCATGGGAAAAGCTAGCAAAACCATCCAGCACATCACATTTGATCCAAGTATCACAATTAATCCACCGAAATAGGTAATTAAATCATTGCGAGCAATAGGGTCGGCGGTCAGCGTACTTGGCTATCCACCCCTAACACCAAGAACATGTTAAAATCAGGCGCGCTTTAGCTTTATGCTCGAAATTTTCTGCGATTTGATCAAGTTTTGGGCGGTCAATTCATTTTGGTAGTTGGCGTAGAACCCACCCACTATGTCAATCGACAGTGGTCGACCAAGATAATACCCTTGAACTTCTTCACAGCCGACCTCGACCGCAAATTTTAGCTGGCCCAGAGTTTCAACGCCTTCAATGAGAACTGGTACATTTAGAGCAGCGCCTAGTCCAATGACTGTCTTTATAATAGCCTCGGCACGCACATTATTTACAGCGGCATCAACAAATGACTTATCAATTTTGATACGATCAAATGGGAAGGAATTAAGTAATGAAAGCGATGAATACCCCGTTCCAAAATCATCCATGGCAATGGAAATGCCCATGCCTTTGAGCTGCCGCAAATTATGCAAAGCGCGATTGAGATCAAGGATCAAAGCCGTTTCAGTAATTTCCAATTCGAGCCGTGATGGAGACATTCCTGTTTCCAATAGAATTTTCTGAACAATGCTTGGCATGGCCGGTTGGCAAATAGCCTTTGCCGAAATGTTCACAGCAATCCTTGGAACCTTCGGCATCGTCACCATCAATTGACACGCTTGCGCCAAAACCCATGCATCAATCTCGTTAATTAAAGCAGAATCCTCTGCAACGGGAATAAAAACAGCGGGTGACACAAGTCCACGGCTTGGGCAATTCCAACGCAGCAAAGCTTCAAACCCAGTCAAGACTTCAGTTTTGGAATCGAACTGTGGTTGATAATTCAATTCCAATTGATTGTTTTGAATTGCCGACTTTAAATCATGTGCGACTTTACGCTGTTCGCGCACAAATTGATCCATGTTTTCGTCGTAAACTGATACGTTTTTACCAACTTGTGCTTTGCCCCGATACATAGCCAAATCGGCGTTTGCCAATAGATCGCGTCGGTTTGCGCCTTGATCAGGAAACAATGCTACGCCAACGCTAACACCGGCCTCAATAAGTTTTAACTCCCAATCAATGGGGGCAGATAGGTGGGAGGCCAATTTGTTAGCCAATTCAATGGCGGCTTCCGGACTCGCATTTTTTTGGACAAGAGCAAACTCATCTCCGCCAAGTCTTGCCGCATACTCATCATCGGAAAGAATTTCTGAAAGACGCAGCGCAGTGTTCTTCAAAAGTTGGTCGCCCGCCGCGTGTCCAAACAGATCATTCACTTCTTTAAATCGGTTGAAGTCAAAAATCAGAACAGCCACTTTGCTTTGGATTGCCGTAGCTTCTTTCAAACAGGCATCGAGATAGTCATTGAAGGCCAAACGATTGGGGAGGCCCGTTAAAACATCATGCATTGCAACTTTACGAATTTCTTTTTCGGCCTGTTCGCGATTCTTCAATTCGTTTGCGCGCTGAGTTACGTCATGGAGTGCCAATACACTCACACCATCGGGCAATTGCGTAATGTGTGCTTCGACAATGCGATCACCGAGGCGTATATCTTTCTCTCTGGTCGTTTTCACCAACTCAATTGTCTTAGTCAAACGTTGGCGATCATCTCCAAATGCGCCAGTGGCAAACTCAACAAATTGAGCATTCCAAAGTGAAATATTATCTTCACGATCAAACACCACAACGCCTGAAATTGTGCTGCTCAGAACCGTCTGCAAAAGTTTGTTACGGTCAGCATGCGCTAGGGCATAGCGGATCGAGCGATCCAATACATCCGCGTTTATCGATGTTTTTGGAACAAAGTCAGATGCACCAGCCTTCAAGGCGGCTTCATCGACAATATGATCAGCGATCCCTGTAAGCAAGATAACAGGCGTATCAATCCGGGCCGCGCGAACACTGTTAATAAAATCAATGCCCGTTGTGTGCCCCAACCGATAGTCACTAAAGATTACATCATAAGTATTTTTCGAAAGCTCAACCATCGCCGCAAGCGCCGAGGATGCAGTGGTCACCGCATAGGGCAAGCCGCTGACTTCGTTCAATGCATCGACGATCAGATATATATCATCCTCATCGTCATCAACGATCAAAAGCTTGACAGATTTGTGACTAGTCACCTTGCTTCAATGCCCCAGCTTAAATTTAAGCAACTTTCTGCGCTTCACTAGGTGGGCTAAATACGACCTTTTTCGCCTCAAGCAATTTACGGATATCGCCGAGTTTACGAAGACTTGCGATTTCTGGCATGGTAAAGCGAACATGGAACGCATTTTCCATCGCAAACACAACTTCGATGTGGCGAAGAGAATCCCACTTCGGCGTGTTCTGCGAATTTGATTCCTCGCTTAATTGAGCTGGATCAACACCTAATACTTGACCTACTAATTGATAAAGTTGCATTTTTTACTCCTACACTGACACACTGTTTGACGATTATTATTAGTTACGAAAATATGCGGTTGCGAACGGCTTCCGGCCAACGATGAGGCTCAAACCCGTGTTGGGTAAAGGCTGCCAAAACCCAACGCTCGATGCCAAGGCCAACGCAACCTGTTTGAGCAGGTTCGCCGTTTGCACAATAAAATTCAAAACGCTTACCAAAAAAGTTTCCGTGCAGATTGATTGAACCACAGGCTAACATTTTGGTACTGCCATCGTTGCCTAATGCTGGAATCTTGATTTCGTTTTTAACTTCCTGTGCCGCTTGCCAGAATTTTTTAGCAGCGGAAACAGTTGCGAAAAATGGGTCAGTTGCAGTTTGCACCTGACAATCAATATCAAAGAAAGTTGCCATTTCTTCAACAATCGGCAGAGCCTTAGCGCGGCACTCGCGGACATATTCTTCCGTACCAACAAAAACCAATTCACGCACATTGAATTCATACAAACGGTCAAGACCATTTATATTACGCGACTCGTAACGGAACACGCGCCCCATCCAAGTGAAGCACTCACCAGTGAGATATGTTTTGCCTTTTAATGTCGGATAGCAAGGAAAACAGGCCGCTGGATTAAGGCACATACCGTCAATGTGGATGTGTTCTGGCTGAGGCAAAAGTGCACCTTCAGAACACGAATTAGCACGACGGAACTCTTCGATCGCGTCAAAATCTTCAATCACATTCCCAACAAATGTAACGGCATTAGGATGCGAGTCAAAGTAGCCACATTTATGCAGCGTATCTGCATCAATCATAGCCGGAAAGTGACCATCGGTTGCATTATATGCTTTCTTGTAAAGTTCGCCTGCTTTTTCATTGATGAGCTGCGCAAGCTTAAGCACTGGGCCAGAATAGGCTACTTGGCCTTTGCCATAATCATGCATCCAGCCGCGTTCAACCAAGCCGTCATTTACCCCAACCTGGTACGGGCCAGTATCCTTGCGCTTGGTGTCGACGAAAACTTTGATTTCAAAACCACTCACTTGCTTGACCATCACATCAAGAAAGCGCTTTGCTTTATCGGCCACTTCTTCCATGTTGGCACCATCTCGCGCAATCAGCTTTGCCGATTTTAAATCCTCTGCGACAACAATCCGGTCGATTTGCGGCGAAACAAAAACTGATTCTTTTTCTATATCGCCAGCAATCTCACGGTCAATTTCGCGTGACAGAGGAAGAATGATTTCATTGAAACTTGTGATGTGCTTGTTCATTTTTGCCTCTACGATTAAAATTTGTAATAAAGAAAGTTGGAGCCCGCGCCGATCGACGTCAGTGCAACTGTGTAAATAATTGCCGTTACGAATGCTGATCCTGCGCTTAAGCGCCAAGTTAAAAGTCCCGCGTCCATTTCCGTGCTCGCAGGTTTAACGTCACTTGTTGGCCAATCATGATGAAGTATCTGTTGTGTATTAGGCAGCAGCATCGTTATCGAACCAAAAAGAATGATCATTGAAAAAGCGCGGCCAATGTCTGCGCCCAGCAACGAAGTGCTTAGATCGAAAGATCCCATTCCCCACATGCTCGTCAGAATAGTTGTAGCGGTTGAAACATCAGGTGCGCGGAACATGACCAATGCGCTTACAACCGTGCACATCGTCAACAACCAACCCGCGGCCGTCGGCAATTTAATTTTAGAAAATTCACGCCATGCCAAGAAGATCGCTATGGCGCAGCCATGCATCAAACCGTACAAAATGTATGTCCAGCCAGAACCATGCCAAACACCAGCCACCAAGAACGTTACAATTGCTGGCATCGCGGCAACTAACATAAACCGCCCTACACTGCCCAGTCGCCAGCGTGCGCTGTTGCGCATGCCATTAATCGCCACGCCTGAATAAACATAGTTGGTAAAAAAGCGCGTCATCGTCATATGCCAGCGACGCCAGAACTCAGAAATATTTGTCGATTTGAATGGCGAGTCAAAATTCAGTGGCAGCTTAATCCCGAATATCGTTCCCAAACCAATGGCCATGTCGGAATAACCTGAAAAATCAAAATAGAGCTGAATTGCATAACAAACAGCGCCAATCCAAGACGTGCCAGCATCGATATGATTGCCCAAACTGGCGGCATCAAAAACCTGATTCGCATATGGCGCAATGGAATCCGCCAGAACAACCTTTTTGAACAGACCAATACCAAACATTGTTAGACCAACAATCAATCGACGCAATTCAAACGCAGGGTGTTGTGGCGCTTCCAGCTGTTCCATAATTTCGCGCTGCAAAACCAACGGCCCGGCAGTCACGCATGGAAAAAATGCACTGAACAAAATATAGCGACTAAAATTATGTTTAACGAGTTGATTGTTGTAAGCGTCAATGAGATAGCCAATTTGGATGAACGTAAAAAACGATACGCCAATAGGTGCTATCAAGTCAAAATGCGCAAAGCCAGAATCCAAAAGTCTATTTGAAATATCGATAAAGAAGTTCGAATACTTTAGATAACCCAGCATGACCAGATTGGTCGCAATACTAAAGAGCAATGTCTGCTTTGCCACTAAAGGATGATCCTTCAGACAAGCAATTATATTTCCAAGCATGTAGTTGAAAACAATTGACACAAGTAAAATCAATAGCAGCTTAACACCAAAAAATCCGTAAAAAACCAACGAAGCCAAACCAAGAAAATTAATTGCCCAATTCCAACCGCCCAAACGGTGCGCTAGGACGAAGCAGATAAACGTGATGGGCAAGAATAGAAAAATGAATTGATAGGAGGTAAAAAACATTATTTATCTCCCTCAGACTTCACTATCTCTGCAAATTCATCAAAAATCTTTTGCAAGCAGGTTGGGTTAGAATGTTCTGCATCAATGTACATATCGGGCGTGCATCCAACCTTGTGAGGATTAAAACCGCCAATCATCTTGAGGCCGTGACGCGCAGCAATCTCGTGTGTCAACGCATCAACCTTTTGCAAGCCTTCGAAATAGGTGCTTCCCTGCAAATTATCATAGTAAACTGGATTGAAAGGTGGTTGAGCAAGATAGACTGTCGTACCTTGCGATTTTAAGTAGTCTAATAATTTTTCAAATGCATCAACACCACGTTGTTCCACCTGAGGCGGATCGTTACGGCGCGTGTTAGCCAGCGCCATAGCTTCCTTCTTCATCCGCTCTTGACTGAAAAAGACCAAGTGCGCCTTTGACCACATGATCGAGCCATCTGGCATTAACGTGTCGAGCGTTTCTGACCGGATGTCGGTGGTGGAGTGCGGACGAACATCCGCATTATGCCAGCGCGTCATATTGTCAAATAGCATAGATATCGAGAAGAGTTGACGAATACGCTGATAGGGAAACGTCGCCCAGTAGCTCTCTTTTTCAACACCAATTTTATCGGCCATTAGACGATAGTTAGCAATGCCTGGTTCCCACAAATAGTCAGGCCGTGTCGCAATCGGACGAAACTGATTATCGCGAATGCTAATGATCATCCGCTTGGGCAGCCGATTATTTGTCGCAAAAATGTAAGGCGCACCAAGAAGATCTTCCCAGAAATCCCTATGTATGTGAGAGTTGTAAAGTGTCATACCCTTAAGAAGATAGCTATGGGCCTCCTGCCAGTGACTAGCACCGATGATCACAACATCAGGCGTCGTTGTCATGCGGCTAACTTGCAGTTCGTGCAATTTACGAATGTTCAAATTGAGATCGAAAACAGCATAGTTCTGCCCTTTCTCGAATGCTTCAACCGCAGGCATTAGGCCATTGTCTGCATACATTTCGGGGCCGTAAGCCTTGTTGCCCAACCAGACGGAGGCCAATCCCGCTATAATTGATATGAGACACAACAATGAATAAGAAAAGGTGGCATTTGTACCTTTCCGTTGCTCGGTTTTGGCTTCGCCACGAGGCACTACTCGCGCGCCAAACGCCCCCAGATGTACATCAGATTGTAAAGATAAATCTACCACGACCGTACCTAACCCCATTAAACTCTAGGTACGTCAAACACATAAAAGAAACGGTAAATTGGAATACCAAAAATTGAACTGAACCAATACTTATGAAATTATAGCTAACTAAACATTACCTGAGTTGTCAGAAAACCTTTATGCTAGCTCAACATGGAGCTGGTTTGATCGTTGTCCAGCGACCAGGAAATTTAAAAGAAGCGGTGCAAGAAAAATTGGTATTTGGGAGACACCCACATATGCATCAGTATGAATAGAAGCCACGCCGGAAAGCAAAACAAATCCTAATCCTACATTTCTGAAACCGCTCACAATACTCGCCGTCACAGCATCGTTCATACCCTGTTTGAACATAACGATTGCAGTTAAATAGGCCATGCCAATGCCAAGCCCGGACACGATCGCAAGGTATATGGCAAACTGGCTAAAATCATTAAACATCATTTCTCGCGCAGCCCCAACGCGCCCTAAACCAAAAATCATCAAAGCAAGAATAGTAAGTCTCCTCGCGTTAAGTTCGATGAATTCGACTGAACGGATTGGGATCGCACGTGCAAATCCCATGTAAACGAGGAATAGACCAAAAGGGAAACCTAGGAAGATCGCGCATCGAAAAGAAAATTCATTGAGATCAAGCTTAACCTCAGAGTGAAGAACCAGGGTAAAAAACACAAAGTACGAAATCGGCATCAAAAAGGTTGAAAGAATCATGCATTGCAAGGCCCGCTGTTTATTAACCTGCAAGAGTTCTGCAAAAGTAGGTGAAGCAAATAGTGATCCAGCTGACGCCGTTATAATCATCAGTGATGTGATCGAACCGTTAAGCTTTGCAAGATGGGCAATTGCAAGAATAATCGAAGGCAGCACAAAAAGTTGCCAAGCCACCACCTGCCACACTTTCTTATCAATCGAAAAGACCTGACTAAAATCAAGTCTTCCCATCGGTACAAGCGACAAAATAATCATCAAAAATAAGCTCGTCCGTCCCAATGGGGCCATGATTTCACTAAGGCCCGGAACCAAAAAGCCGGCAAAAACTGTGACCATCAAAAGCAAACACGCAATATTTTTTTCGACAGAATTTAACATTTATCACCAATTGCCCGTAGACGAAAATAATTTTACTTTGAACGAACGTTCAACCCAATTCCCTCGTTTCATAACCACCATTGGTTAAAAATAAAAAAACCAAACTGAATAAATCATGCCGATAAACGTCTATTTCACGGTTCATTTACATGTCTTTGCTATGAGAACACCTTTATTGGGGCGAAGCGGGATGAAAAATTCTGAACACAATATAGCTTATCTTAATGGAGGCCCAACCAATGAGCCTCGTTCTTTTCCCATTTTGCATGATGGCAATGAGCTCGCCGATATTTTTGCAGGTGCAGATGTCGGCTTAGCGTTATTTGATTCATCTCTTGCGCTTTTAGCTTGTAACTCTTTGTATCGCACGCTTTGCGGATATCTCGAGTCAGAAGCCGTAACAGGTCGCAGCTTAGAAGATTTGATGCGGATCACCTTTCACCGCCTCAACGTACCTGACGCCGAAATCAAAAGTAAAATCGAAAAAATTGTTACATCGCTTGATAGGGGCAGCGCCTATACCTTCCGTTACAATGCTCCCAGCGGCAGTGTGGTAGAAATTCGCCGCCGCCGCTTACCAAATGGCACTGTGGTCGAAACGGCCCGCCAGACTGAAAATCCGGTATCGAGTATCGATCTGAATTCGCAATATGAGTTGATCGCAGAAAAATCACGCGCGCGCCTGATGCATGCGTTGGACGTAATGGCGGATGGCTTTGCACTCTATGACTCATCTGACCGATTGGTCCTGTATAACAAAAAATATGTTGATTATAGCCCGCTGGTCGCCGACATCATTATGCCAGGCGTTGCCAAAGAAGAAATTCTAAGAGAGTCTGTTCGTCGCGGTGCATTTAATTTAAATGGAAGAACTCCGGAAGAATACATCTCATGGCGGCTGCAACGGCATCGCAATCCAACTGAACCAATTGAAGTCTTAGGCGCCGATGGACGTTGGATTTTAATTACTGAAAAGAAAACCGATGATGGAAGCATCGTTGGCACGCGATCAGACATCACAGAGCTCAAACTACGTGAAATGGAAATGCTGCGCATTTCACAACAGCTTCACGCAAAGAACATTCATTTCGATACGGCATTGAGCAACATGGTTCAAGGTCTTTGCATGTTTGACAAAGGCCAGCGCCTTATCGTTGTGAACAGGCGTTATCTCGAAATTTACGGCTTCTCAGCCGACGTCGTTAAGCCGGGCATAACTCTGCGTGAATTGATGGAATACAGCGTAAGCTTGGGCAACTACACCAAGGAAGAGGCCGAGCGCGCCTTGACAGAACGTAACGACCCTGCCCGCCTCAGCCAACGCACAGTTTTAAAGCAGCGCCTGAAAGATGGACGCGTCATTGCAGTTATGAACGAGCCCATGCCCGATGGCGGAACAATCGCCACATACGAAGACATTACCGAAAGTGAAAAAGCCGCCGTGATGATGTTGGAGTATACCCAAAAGCTAGAACGCTCCAACCGAGAACTGATAGATTTTGCATATGTCGCTTCACATGATTTACAAGAACCACTGCGCAAGATTGAAGCCTTTGGTGATCGACTACAAAAAAAATATGGCGACATTTTACCAGATGACGGGAAAATGTTTGTTGACCGTATGCACAATGCCGCCAGCCGCATGCGCCGTCTGATCAACGATCTCCTGTCTTATTCGCGCATCACGACAAACGCCAAGCCGTTCCAATGGATTTCGCTGAACGAGTTAGTAACAGAGGTGCAGTCAGATCTCCAAATTCGCATTGAAGAAAATTCAGCTATTATTGAGAGCAATGACCTGCCGAAAATTGAATGTGACGCCACGCAGATGCGGCAGCTCATACAAAATCTCGTGAGTAATGCTCTCAAATTTCGTAAACCCGACCAAACTCCAATTATCAAAATTCATGGCGAGCTGCAAAATTCAGCAATCGTTGGTACACCTAAAAATCTGATAGTGACAATTTCTGACAATGGCATTGGCTTTGATAATTCCTTCAAGGAACAAATCTTTACAATTTTCCAACGTTTGCACAGCCGCAACGAGTATGAAGGCACTGGCATCGGCCTAGCAACTTGCCGCAAGATTGTCGAACGCCATGGCGGAACAATTGAAGCTTCAGGCATACAAGGCGAAGGCTCAACATTTAAATTTACAATTCCGCAAACACAATCCACCAAGGAGATTGCCGCATGAATAAGAGCAGCCAGCCCATTCGCATAGTTGTGGCTGATGATGATGCTGATGATCGCATGATGATTAAGGATGCCTTCGAAGAATCCAAGCTTGGCAATCCTATTGATTTTGTCGAGGACGGCGTCGAACTTATGGAATATCTAAACCGTAAGGGAAAATGGACCCATCTCGCCAACCAGCCTTACCCCGGTTTCATCCTGCTGGATCTCAACATGCCGCGTAAGGATGGTAGGACCGTGCTTAAAGAAATCAAAGAATCCACCGAACTTCACCGCATCCCGATCGTGATATTGACGACATCAAAAGCTGAAGAAGACATCATCAGAACTTATAATCTGGGTGTGAATTCATTCATCTGCAAACCGGTGTCGTTTGATAAGTTGGTCGATATTGTAAAAACGGTTGGCCATTACTGGATCGAAATCGTGGCCCTTCCTCCAGAGTGCAAGCGTGCCGCAGCATAGTAGGCTAAACAGCTTCTAACAAAAAACCCGCTGCCATATGCAGCGGGTTTTTTTAATTCCACATCCCTTCAATCAAGCCGGTGGCAAGACAGGTATCATTTGTTGGGGAAGCCAAGTTGCAAGCTCTGGGAACCAGATCATCACAAACACCATGAACAACATGATGAGATACATTGGAAATGACCAAGCAGCGATCTTGAAAATATTATGCCCTGTCATGCCTTGAAGCACAAAAAGATTAAAGCCAATCGGTGGCGTAATTTGTGCCTTCTCAACAACCAGCACGATGAAGATACCAAACCAAACCATATCAATTCCAGCTGCGCGAACCATCGGCTCGATCAACGGAATGGTGAGTGCGACGCAAGAGATGCCGTCGAGAAATCCACCAAGCACAGTATAGAGCAAAAGCAACACCATCAGAAGCGCGAACGCCGACAGATGCAGTGAACCAACCCACTCTGCCAACATGTGTGGAAGGCCAGTATAGCCCATCGCCAGTGACATCGCTGAACCCGCCATCAAGATAAAAGTGATCATGGCAGATGTGCGCGTTGCGCTCATCAGACTTTCCATAAAATTGGAAAATGTAAGTGTCCCCTGCCACCAAGCTAAAGCAAGCGCACCAGCAACTCCTAACGCCGCAGCCTCCGTCGCTGTCGCGAAGCCCACAAACATAGTTCCCAAAACCAGAGCGAGAAGAATATGAACAGGTATCAGATGGCGCAAGGCAAATAGTTTTTCGCGCCAAGTTGTGATTGGCTCAGGGTCAGGTTTATAGTCTTTCGCCAATTTAGAAGACACAGCGACGTAAAATGTAAAAAATACGGCGAGTATCAAACCCGGTATGATTCCGGCAATACTGATGGCTGAAATCGACTCGTTGGTCATCGCACCGTAAACAACCATAATGATTGATGGCGGAATCATCAGGCCAAGTGTGGCAGGTCCTGCTAAAGTGCCGATGATCATTCGCTCAGGATAATTGCGTTTTTTCAATTCGGGCACAGTCATTTGCGCAACCGTTGTCAAAGTCGCAACCGACGATCCTGATACCGATCCAAAAATTGTGCATCCCATCACGTTGGTGTGCAGTAAGCCACCGGGTAAACGCCCCATGAGAGGTGCCAGGCCCTTAAACAAGTCTTCTGAAAGGCGTGTTCGAAATAATATGTCGCCCATCCACACAAACATCGGAAGTGACGAAAGCATCCAAGATGACGACGAACTCCACATGGTCGTAATGATGGGCAGACCCGCAGACCGTGATGCAAACACTTCAATTGCAATTGCCGCCAAAGTAACGAGCGACACGCCAATCCACACACCTGTGCCAAGTAAAACAGCAAGTAGGGCTATAAGAGTTGTGAAGAAAATGAGTTGATCCATGCTTGAATCAGATCACATAACGTCAGGGCCAGCGGCTATGCCGCTGTCACCTGTAATCATTAAACGCAGACCGTGGTCAATGATTGAAACTGCGAACAAACTAAAACCAACAGCCATCGACAACTGAGGAATCCACATCGGCGTTGCATCAAGTCCTTGGCTCACATCGCCGAAGCTGTACGACAAATAGACATTCATCCATGCATAATATGAAAGCCAAACAACCACGATGCAACTGATCAGAAAAGACAGCTTTTCAGCCCAATGTCGATATTTGCCCAATGTCGAAAGAAATAACTCGATGCGCACGTGGGCGCCGCGATTTAATGTGTGCGCAAATGCTAGGAACACTGAAGCTCCCATGAAATACCCTACATAGTCAGTCAGACCGCGCGGATTAACACCAATATAGCGCCCGATGATTTGAAACATCGTCACTCCGAAAATCAAAACCATAAAAAATCCGGCAAGATATCCGCAATAAAGATAGAGCCGGTCCAGCCATGACCAAATCTGCGTCAAGTTTTTCATCGGCTCTTATTTCTTGAAATCGTCAATAACTTTTTTACCAGCAGCGCCAGCCTTGGCGACCCATTCAGAGGTCATCGTCTCGCCAATCTTAGCCATAGAAGCAGCAAGATCAGGAGATGGTTGCAAAACCATCATTCCGTTTTTTGACAACGTCTCTAGCGCACTCTCGTTGGCGATCTTTGATTTGTCTAAACCGCTGGCTTCAGCCTTGGTCGAACAATCAAGTATTGCTGCTTTATTTTTGTCGGAAAGTTTTGCGAATATATCTTTGTTCACAATCACGGTGTTCCGCGGCATCCAAGCTTTCACTTCATAAAAATGATTGAGATTTTCCCAAACCTTTGAATCTTGCCCCGTCACAGCTGATGTGATCAACGACCCAATCACACCTGCTGAAAGCGCTTGGCTTATTTCAGCAGCTTCAATTGAAATTGGCACCATACCCGTCAGTTCAGCCATTCGTGCAGTCGCTTTGTTGTATGACCGCACGCGAACGCCCTTCATGTCCTCAACTTTATTCACGTCTTTGCTGAAATAAAGACCTTGTGGTGGCCATGGAACGGAATAGAGCAACTTCAGATTCTGGCTGTCTAAAACTTTTTCGAGTTCTGGGCGGGCGGCTTTGAAAAGCTTCACCGAGGCGTCATAGGACGTGGCAAGGAACGGAATCGAATCGGTTCCATAAATTGCATTTTCGTTTTCATGCGAGGAAAGCAAACGTTCGCCAATCTGCGCCTGTCCGGTTTGGACCGCGCGCTTGATATCGTTACCCTTGAAGAGAGTGCCATTGGGGTGAGTTACGATGTTTATGTCGCCACTTGTTCCCGTTGCCACACACTTAGCAAATTCGTCCGCATTAATGGATTGAAAGTTGGTTGCTGGATATGCCATCGGCATATCCCATTTTTCACCAGCTTGGGCTGTTGAAATATATGCTTGTGTCGAGATTAGCACCGCCGCAGCGAAAAAGTTAACAATCTTCGTTTTCATATCCATCTTTCCGTAAATCAGCATTGGAACGCCGAATTTAAGCCCCGTCACCTGAAAATAGACGATAAGGAGTTAAAATTGGATTGGGGAAATTCAATTTGAGTCAAGTTTAAGGATGCATAACAGAATAGATTGAGTGGTTATCGTAAATGGTTTATCGCGATTTTACGTCGAGCTTTGCGAACTAACGGAACAACTTATTCACACCTTGGTTTGACACCCCATTAACACTTCCTTAACTAAATTAGGGAGCTGTGAAATGATTCGGAATTTTTTCTATGCGGGTATAATATTAGGACTTGGGTTCACTGCCCAATCATTTTCTGCCGACTTGACAAGCCTTGAAATGGGCGAGTTTGTTACAAGTAGCGAAAGTCCTATTTCACCGAAATCTGTATCAATAGACTCTCAAAGGCAGGCACTACACTTTTCAATGAAGCTCGACACGCTTTCGGCCACAGCAGACGGATCGAAAATGGAAGGATCTTCGTCTTTTTCTGGCAACTTTACCGTGTTACAGCCCTATAATGTGTCACTACCCGTCGCTACAATTCAGCTAAAAGGGCATATTGTTAAAACCGCTGCATCGTCCGCAACGCTTGATATTATTGTTGGTGATGCAAAAGAGAAAATTGTCTGGGAAGAAAACGAGGTTGCGGCTGGATTATTTGACAAGACGTTAAACGTCGTCATTGCAAATGGGCAAGTTCCCGTTGTTTTTCCGGTGAGTGCAACCCTTTTGGTCACAAAAAGCCCAGGAAGCGGCGCTGTATTCGTGTCGCTGGATTCAATTGATGTTCAGATTGGATCGCAGCGCGTGGCAATTAACGACCGCTAAACAAGCAAAATTCGGCGAACCCAGAGATCCGCCGAACATATTTTTGCTAGAACGTTTAATTAAACTGTAATTGGCTTATAAGCTTGGCGCACCAGAAGACGCCACTTTCCGTCTTCTTTTTTCCAAGTTTGCACAATGTTTAACACCAATAGTAAATTTTTACCTTGATACATTAAATCAGCATCAAATGTATGACGCGCAATAGCCAAATCACCGACTGTGTGGATGCTGTGATCATAAAGTTTGATCGAATTAAAAATTTCTGACTTTTCAACAACAGTCTTAACAAATTCTACTTTGGTCTGAACAACACCGTTGGCATGCCCAAAAGACATATCATCGGCAGAAAGTTCCAAAAGCTTAGCGCCATCGCCAGCAACCATAGACTTGCGGTAAAGTTCCACGGCTGCCAGAACATCATCAGTATCACAGGCGCTCGCGGTGTTGAGCTTAGCCATGCCAACCATTGTTGCGCCTACAGCCAAAAAGCTCGTAATTGATAATTCGCGTCTGTTCATACTTAACTCCCATTTACTTACCCAAACATTCGCAAGTTCATAGGCTATTTCTGTTAAGACGAAGTAAACTCCCGGCAGCGGGCAATTTATTGCAACTTTACTTATTCAAAAACAACATCGCCAATCCCTATCGCTTTCTTTGGCTCTCTGATGCAACCATGCCTGCTACAAGCGCAGCTAAAAGCATTGCACCTTTTTGATCTTTAAAAGCTTGATTCAAAATCGGAGGGATTTGCTCTGTCTGTCGAATGCCGTTCGGTCTTACCGGCTGTTTTAACACTATCGAACCAACTCCAAGTACGGTCATTCCAACTAAAAATAGAAAGCCTCCAGCCAACAATGCCGCGCCTGCCTCCCCCCAATAAGGAATCGCATAGATCCAAATTGCCGCTGTCACGCATCCTATTGCAGCCAGAAAAAATAGAGCTGCCGATATTGATGCACACGCCTTTATTGCTCCGTAACGAACCGGAGCAACCATATTCGCAGCTCCGTTTCGAGCGGCTGAAATTAATATATTTCCGATTTGCGATCCCAGCATATTCGCATCCTTATCTCGACAATACGCGACTACCAACAAATCCCAGCGCAAAAGCAATGAGCAACGCGGTCAATGGTTGCTCTTCAACTTGCTGACCTATTTTTTTGGCCGAACGCTGGCCTTGAGCCGCCATATTGTTATAAGCCCGCGTAGCTTCAGCTCCAATCTGATCGGCAGCTGCACTACTTGCCTCATATGCATTATTGCCAACATTCTTGGTCAACTTTGCAATATCATCTTTCAGGGAAGCCAAGTCATTCATGATAGCCTGAATGTCGACGTTCGTTTCACCATTGCCTTTGATTATTGAAGCCATAATTATTTTCTCCTTGACTGCTAATGTTGAGGTATTTGAAATCTACTTGGACTTTAAAACGTTGCGGATAGAATCTTTTGCTCCGCCAATCGCATTTTTAACTTTCCCTTCTATCTTTTGAGCCTTGCCTTGTGCGGCAATTTTCTGATCTCCGACAGCTTTACCGACTGCCTCTTTCACAGAGCCTGCTAAAGTTTTCCCCGCACCAATAACTCGATCTTTATCCATGACGACAATCCTTTCTGAAAATATTTTTTAAATTTATCTTCGTTTTTCAAAGCTCGATTTCGGGAAAAGCAATCCTTACAACCGCCCCAAAAACGCGAACGCGACGACCGCAACAAGTACGAAGCTAATGCCACCACTGAGAAGTAATCCCCACTTCAACTATGCCTCCAAGTTGGCCACGCCCCAGCGAGAAACAAGATGAGCAAAATAACCAATATATTTGAAATGCTCACGCGGTTCCTCCAAATCGAATGTCGTGAAAAACGATTGTGCTGAGACAACGCGCAGTGCCAAGAAATGTTCCGAAGATTTAAAAATAATTCCGATCTCAAACAATTATTACATCGCTTAAGTTGGAAATTCCTCGGACTCAACTCTTTATGCAGGAAATCGCATAACGAAATTTCAGGGTTCATATTGGAACGGAACCGTCGCCAAATAGTTACCTGAGTTGGAAAATATAAGACTGCCGCAAACAGACGAATAATCGTCTGTTAGATGCAGCTGTATTTAAAGGAGCATGAAATGAAAATGTTTAAAAAAACAGTCTTGGTTGCTTTGATGTTGGGCGGTACAGTTTCTGTAACTGCCTAGTTGGCACAAGCACAATCTACAGGGCAAACTGACTGTAATAATCAAAAATCAACAGGCGCAGGCTGTCCACCTATTGTAAATCCAACCCCTCCACCGCCAGCCGCCCCAATTGTTACGCCTAACCCTCCTGCTCCCCCAGCAGCCATTAACAATCCACCACCTCCTGCGGCTTCCCCTTCGCCACAAAAAAATACATCAAATCGCTATAATAACAATCAGTCATCGGGTTGGCGATATGACCAGAATCGACATAACCGTCGGAATCATCGCGACAACATTTTTCGCTTTTCATTCGGTGGCTATTTTTATGATCGACCATATTGGCAACAGCCACAATATTCTTACCAATACAACCGTATCAGCTGTGGTGAAGGTCGTTTTATAATTGCCGACAATGGGTACAATCGCATCCGTACAATTGAGTGCAACGGAACGACGTTCACGTATCAAGCACACAAGCGAAGCCGAACATATCGAGTATACGTTAACTCGAGGCGCGGTTCGATTTCAGGCGTAACGCGGATTTATTAATTCTATTTCCGGAGGAAGCGATAGACGCTTCCTTCGTCTTCTTTCTCTCAAAAACGCTAAAGTGCAAAATATTTTTCCAACTACCCAATAAAAAAAAGCCCTCTGAAAAGAGGGCTTTTTCTGTTTATCAAAATCATTCAAGGCGTTGTAGTAGCCGGCGGTGTTGTTGTTGCCGGAGCACTTGGCTCGACAGGTGTATTGGTTCCAGTCGCAGCTGGAGGATTTGCAGCTCCGTTTGCAGCTGGTGGATCAACTTTAGGTGTAACATCTGATGCAGGCGGAACTGGAGCCGCTGCCGGGGGCGCTACATCCGTTTTATTGGTTATAGTGCTAACAGAATTGCCACCCGAATTATAGCTATACAACATATAGCCACCAAAAAGCAGAATTAAAGCCAAAATCACATAAGCGAAAGTATTTCCACTCTTGGTCTGAATATCATTTCGTACAAGAACATCCGGCGGCACATTTCGCACAGAATCTTCTTGAAGTGTTGGATCTAGTGCACTCATAGGGCGAGGCTTTTGATTTGAAGAAATTACCATCTCTTTGCTCCTTATATTGATTTGTAGATATTAATGAAACGATGCAATATCGATTAGGTTCCACAGAAGCATTTGATCCACTCATATTATTAGCATTCAATTCTCCACGTGGAATATTGGAGCAAAAAAAGGAACTAATTTTTGATTGATACGTTTTGCTCCTAGACAAAAGTAGAGGAGAAAAGAAATCATGGGCGAACCAAAAAAAGGTAAGCAAGTTTCTGAACAGGAAAATCCCGAAGCAATTGCAAAATTTGCGCAGTCTGCTCGTTCAAAAAATGGTGACATAAATCGCACAGGGATAAGTTCAACATCCGATAATTCGCCGATTCCTACCAATCCTAAACTGAAACAAAAAGCGGCTACCACCGTGTTGCGTGAAAATGTTTTGGGAGACGAAGAGGGTTCAGAGGAGTTGATAAAAAAACTACCTGATCCGATACTTGATCATCATAAGTAATAAATTCAATTCAAGATTTTGTTGAATTCGATGTGAAAAAGCGGATCAAAATTACCGCAGCAGAAATGTGTAAAAGGATAGCGGCAGCATAGTTAGCCGCATGCGGTCGCTTTTCGGAAAAGTTTTTAGTTTCATTCGAAAGGCATAAGATATGCTCTCACTTCTTTCTCCTGCGATTTGGTATGATCTATCGCCGATAAGCGCCGAGCTTTTTGGCCCCGAACGCTTTGAACAACATGCGCATAGTCTTGCAAAATCACAAACTGTTACGTCGAACAAAACAACGGTCTATTCGGTGGTTCGGAGGCTCGATGATAATGCTGCTGCGCTCCTGCAAATTTACCGAGATATCGGTAGAGCGGTCGAAAATGGAAAAATAGTAACGCCAGCGGCCGAATGGCTCGTGGACAACTACCATTTGGTTGAAGAACAGATAGGCCAGACGAGAGCAGATCTACCAGAAAGATTTTATCTTCAACTCCCCAAACTGTGTGAAGGACCGCTTCGAGGTCATCCACGGATATTTGGAGCGGTTTGGGCGTATGTAGCACACACTGATAGCCGCTTCGACCCAATTACTTTTTCAGCATTTTTAAACGCATATCAGACGATTTCGCCATTCACGATTGGCGAGGTTTGGGCATCGGCGATTGCGCTCCGTCTAATTTTAATCGAAAACTTGCGTCGTCTTTCTCAGCGCATGAATAATGCAAGGCTGGAGCGCGAAGCGGCAGATGATGCGGCAGACAGTTTTCTAAATAACGTTTTAGCGCGTGACCCTGAAGTAGTTTTTAGCAGCGCTGAGCCAATTAGGATTCCGTTCGCTGTCCAACTTTTACAGCGTATGCGCGACTTGGATGACGATAGCTCATCTCAAGCGCTTAAATGGCTGCAGCGCAAACTTATTGAACAAGGCCACACGATTGAAACAGCGGTCGCGGACGAACACCATCGCCAAGCTGCCGCCAACGTAACAGTGCGCAACATTGTGCAAAGTATGCGCTTAGTCGACGACGTTAATTGGGAGACTTGGTTTGATGGCGTAAGTATTGTCGATAAATCACTTCGGAGGGCTTCACTCTACGAAGATATGGATTTTCAGAGTCGTAACTTATATCGCACGGCGGTTGAAGAACTCGCTCGCGGTTCGAGCCAAACCGAAATTGAAATCGTAGAGCGCGTGGTGGGCTATGTCTCACAGGCAGAAGATATTTCGAAAGAAGCAGGCTACTGGTTAATTGGCAGCGGACGAAAACAGTTGGAAATGGAAATCAATTTCCGTCCACCGTTTTTAAAACGTTTACGTAACTTTACCAACGCAGCAGGGCTATCAGGTTACCTCGGTGCCACAGTAATTCTTGTATCAATTATTGAGCTTTTAGTTTTCCAATTCTCACAATCAAATTTTATTTCGAGCAGTGTTCTGTTCCTTCTCATAGCTGCAGCACTACTACCAGCTTCAGAAATTGCCTTTTCAATAATTAATTTAACGCTCAGCCGTATGTTGGATACGCGCATGTCTCCAGGACTCGCTCTTCGAAATGGCGTCCCAGAAAAATTTAGAACGCTTATCGCTATTCCATGTTTGTTGACTTCGGGAGAAAATGCGGAAGAACTGATAAACCGTCTTGAAGTTCATTTTTTGTCGAGTGGACCAGGTGAACTCTATTTTGCGCTCTTAACTGATTGGTTGGATTCCAATTCCGAATCTTCGGAGGTCGACTTGGCTTTGCTGGAGAGAACCAAGCTTGGAATTGAATATCTGAATAAGCACCATGGGACTAACCAGTTTATCTTGCTGCACCGGCAACGCAGTTTTGATGCGAAAGAAAACAAATGGATGGGTTGGGAACGCAAGCGCGGAAAACTTCATGAACTTAACCGATTACTTCGCGGGGCAAATGATACAAATTTTAAAACCATAGTTGGCAAAATTCCAGATAATATACGTTATGTTATTACACTAGATGCCGATACCCGTCTGCCGCGCGATGCCGCCAGAAAGCTGATTGGTAAAATGGCACATCCTCTTAACACGCCAATCTATAATCGGGAAAAAAGTGTTGTAGTTTCGGGACACGGCATTTTACAGCCGCGCGTTACTGCCTCGTTACCAACGGGGCATGTCGGCTCTGATTTTCAGCGCATTTTCTCCACAACCCGTGGAATTGATCCCTATATCTTCGCCGCGTCCGACCTCTACCAAGACTTGTTTGACGAAGGCTCGTTCACCGGCAAAGGAATTTACGATATTGATGCTTTCGAATCTGCGATAGCGGGGAGAATTCCAGATAACACCGTCTTGAGCCACGATCTACTTGAAGGGGTATTGGCGCGTTCAGGACTTGCCTCAGACATCGAGGTAATTGATGATTTTCCAGAACAATACGAGGTATCAGCAGCACGACAACATCGTTGGGCCCGGGGCGACTGGCAACTGCTGCCGTGGATATTGGGCTTGGGAAACAGTGGGAAAATTCCACCACTGGGACGTTGGAAAATGACTGATAATCTAAGGCGAACTCTCGTGCCTATTTCTCAGCTCCTTGCATTTATTATAGGTTGGACATTGCTCAATCCCAACGCTGCAGCAATCTGGACAGTTGGTATTCTTCTGTCAATTTTCATTCCTGTTATTTTACCTACCCTTGTCGACGGTTTTCGTATAGCTCCTCGCACATCAGCCAGCCTTCATCTTTCATTCGTTAAAGATAGTCTAACCCAAGCGTTTGCGCTTGGTTTTGCCCAATTAATTTTGCTCGTTAATCAAGCAACACTCATGGCGGACGCAATTCTGCGGACGCTATATCGATTGATAATCAGCAAGAAAAATCTTTTGGAGTGGACAACTGCTGCTCAGGCGCAAGCGATGGTCAAACCTGGCATATGGCGAAGTTATTTCCAATTATCGAGCGCGCCTGAAATAGGCATCATAGTTCTGATGATCATATCCATGCGAGGAATTCCGCTATGGTACTGGGTTTTGCCTTTTGCGATCGTTTGGCTGGCCGCCCCAGCGATTGCGTACTGGTTGAGCAAAACAACAGCTTTAGAAGATGAATTGTCTGCATCTGAAAATGATCGGCGCGCACTCCGCGTCATAGCCCGTCGGACATATCGCTACTTCGAGCAATTTGTGACGGCATCTGACAACATGTTGCCACCCGATAACTTTCAGGAAGATCCAAAGCCAATTATTGCTCATCGCACATCGCCCACCAATATTGGCCTGTATCTTTTGTCCACCGCTGCGGCGCGCGAACTTGGATGGATTGGGCTTGTTCAAGCAGTCGAAAAAATTGAGTCAACGTTTGCATCAATTCAAAAATTGGAAAAATTTCGCGGCCACCTTTACAATTGGTACGACACTGAAAGCTTAACACCACTTGAGCCAAGATATGTTTCATCGGTCGATAGTGGGAATCTTGCTGGCCATCTTATAGCTCTGGCAAATTGCCTAGAGGCTTGGGGGTTGGAGGCGGAAGCAGCCGCAGAAAGAAGTTTGGGGATAGATGATATTCTTGAAATTCTTGTCGAAGAGGCAAAGAAGCTCCCCAAGAACAAAAGCGTTTTGAACCCGATGCGCAAAGGATTATTGCAGCAAATTGAAGCGATGAAAGTGACATTGCAGAAAGCCCGAACACAACCTGAATTATTTGCGATCAGACTCATTGAGCATTCCTTGCTCGCAAACAAAATCTTTTCAACAGCGGCTCGTCTAGCTGCCGAAACGTCCGGACGTTCAAAAGATTCGATCATCCATTGGTCAAATGTCTTGAGAAGTACAATCGATAATCAATTTCAGGATGTATCTCTCAACCTATCCCAGATCGCAGATTTCAAGCAGAGGCTAGCAAGCCTTGCCGCTTCAGCTCGAACTTTAGCCTATGGAATGGAATTCGGTTTCTTATATGATGAACAACGTAGCCTTCTGACGATCGGGTACCGCGTAAACGAGCGTATGCAAGATGAGAGCTGTTACGACATGCTCGCATCAGAAGCACGATTGGCCAGTTTTTTTGCAATTTCAAAGGGTGATTTGCCAACCAGGCATTGGTTCAGACTTGGTCGTATATTAACCGAGCTCAAAGGCGGCGCCGCACTCGTTTCATGGTCTGGCTCTATGTTTGAATATCTAATGCCGGCCTTGGTGATGCGCGGACCTTCAGACGGTATGCTCGACCAAACTGCAAAGCTGATTGTTGCACGCCAGATTGAATACGCTAAGGGATTTGGGATTCCTTGGGGCATATCGGAATCGGCCTTCAGCGCTCGCGATGTTGGTTTTACCTACCAATATTCGAATTTCGGCGTGCCTGGACTAGGCCTCAAGAGAGGTCTTTCCAGTAATCTGGTGATAGCACCATACGCTACCGGGCTTGCAACAATGGTGGCGCCGCGACTGGCCATGCGCAATTACGAAAATCTGAAAAATAAAGGCTCTTTGGGCGCTTATGGTCATTATGAATCTCTTGACTACACACCTGCCCGACTTCAACAGGGAGAAGAATTTACAGTCATACGCGCATTTTTTGCACATCACCAAGGCATGACTATCGTTGCAATCCTAAACGCAGTCAGGTCAGGAATGGCGCGCAACTGGTTTCATAATGAGCCACGTATCCGGGCAACAGAACTACTTCTTCAAGAACGAGCTCCGCGCGATGTGATGGCATCAACGCAAAAAGAATCGATTGCAGTATCTCAGGTTAATGATCTGGCACCAACTGAGCCCCGCATATTGAACCCGTTCACTGGGCATTCACCCCAAACTCAGCTTCTCTCCAATGGCCAATTTACAACTATGCTAACAGCAGCCGGATCGGGTTATAGTTCATGGAATGGCCTAGCCATAACGCGGTGGCAAGAGGATCCCGTAGAAGATAACTGGGGGCAATATATATATTTGCGTGAACCTCGTTCCAAAGATTGGTGGTCGGCAACACATATGCCAGCGAAAGTATCCAACTATTCTACCGCAATTTTTTCAGAACATAAAGTTGAGATCGCGCGTACTGAAGGTATTTGGAAAACAACACTGGAATGTATAGTCTCGCCTGAGAGTAATTCAGAGGCACGAAAGCTCACTATCGAAAATAGAGGACTGACGGCGCGCGATATTGAGATTACATCCTTTGCAGAACTCGCTCTTTCCCCGCAATCTGCAGATACAGCCCATCCGGCTTTCTCTAAACTGTTTATCGAAACAGAATTTGCGGCGGGTGTTGAAGCATTAGTAGCAACTCGCCGAAAGCGTTCTCCTACGGATCCAGATATCTGGGTCGCTCAAATTATGACTATGAACGGCGAAAACGCGAGCTCAGTCGAACATGAGACGGACAGGGGCCGGTTTATCGGAAGATGTAGAGATGTTCGTAACCCGCAAGCGATGGCTTCCACTGCTTCTCTTTCAAATACTACGGGGACTGTTTTGGATCCGATTTTCGCACTTCGTCGCAAAATTCGGGTACCACGTGCGCGTAACGTGGTTGTCACATTATGGACTTTGGTAGCGTCTACCCGCGAAGAAGTGCTCGATCTTGTTGACCACCATTCCCAATCATCAGCATTTGACCGCGCCTTGATGATGGCATGGACGCAAGGCCAGATCCAACTTCGCCACCTTTCAATCGAACCAGACGAAGCAGATCTATTTCAGGAACTCGGCAGTTCAGTGATATATGCAAACGCGTCAATGCGATTGCCAAACTTTGTTATCGCAAATGACATTGGTGCACAAAATGAACTTTGGTCACTGAGTATTTCCGGTGACAAACCAATTGTGTTGCTTCGCATTGACACAATCGAAGACATAGAGATCGTCCGTCAAGTAATGCGCGCTTTTGAATATTGGAAATCAAAGCGGCTCGCTGTCGACCTAGTAATTTTAAACGATCGGAGAGCTTCATATGTCCAAGATCTTCAGGTGGCACTGGATGCCTTGGTGCGCAAAATAAAAATGCCAAATCAATTAGGACGAGACAGCAACGCAGGAGACGTTTACACACTTCGCGCAGATATAATGTCGCAAACTGCGCTAAAGGTTCTCGCAGCTTCCGCCCGCATCGTTATATATGCGCGCCGTGGGAGTCTGGCTATGCAACTCAGCAGATTGCGAACTCAAACTAATCTGACCGCATCACGACCAAAGGAATTCTTACGTCCAGCAAAATTAGCTACCGTTAACAAAGTGAGCAGAATAGACAAACAATTCTATAACGGCTTGGGTGGTTTCAGCGGAGACGGAAAAGAATATGTTATCTATCCAACTGCCGACAAGCCTACAACGGCCCCATGGGCAAATGTAATCGCCAACTCCAATTTCGGCTTTCATTCTTCATCCGATGGGACTGGCTATACATGGGTTGGTAACAGCAAAGAAATGCAACTCACGCCTTGGCGTAATGACCCTATTTCGAACAAAGCGAGCGAAGCATTTTATGTGACAGATATGGATTCAGGAACCCTTTCAAGTCCCACCCTTTTGCCTCTACGTGATAAAAGCGGAAATTATATCGTCCGCCATGGATTTGGATACACAATATTTGAACGCGAAGTCGACCAATTGAAAATGGAGCTAACGCAATATGTGCCGATCTCTGATTCAGTAAAGATTTCAAAGCTGAGAATTTACAACAAAAGCACCTCAACTCGAAATCTGGCCATCACCTTTTATGCTGAGTGGGTGCTGGGCGCTACTCGTTCGGCCACGGCTCAATTTATCACAACAGAAATTGACGTTCTAACCGGCGCATTCATCGTGCAAAATAAATGGACACCTCAATTCGAAAATCAAATCGTGTACGTCGATATGCAAGGTAAACAATCAAGTTGGACTGCCGATAGATTGGAATTCATTGGTCGATATTCATCGCTGGACGATCCGCAAGGCTTAGCACCAGGAAGAGAGCTATCAAATCGCGTGGGTGCCGGGTTAGATCCATGCGTGGCAATGCAAATGAAAATGGAAATCCAACCAGGGAGCTATCAAGATGTTACAATGACTCTGGGAGCGGCAAGAAATCTAAGCACAGCACAAACAATGATAGCCAAATACCGTGCTGAAAACTGTGATCAAATTCTTGATGACATAAAACAAAATTGGACGAATATCTTGGGTGCGGTTCAGGTAAAAACGCCCGACTCAGCTTTCAACCTAATGGTTAATGGTTGGCTGCTCTACCAAACGCTCTCATGCCGCATGTGGGCTAGGTCAGGGTTCTATCAAGCAAGCGGAGCTTACGGGTTCCGCGATCAGCTTCAAGATTCTCTAGCTCTCATGTTAAGTAGGCCCGACATCACCCGCGAACATATTCTACGCGCTGCAGCGCGCCAGTTTCACGAAGGCGACGTTCAACATTGGTGGCTGCCTTCGAGTGGAATAGGAATTCGGACGCGGTTTTCCGACGACGTAGTTTGGCTCGTTTATTGTACGTCGCGCTATGTTACTGTTACAGGAGACTACACAGTTCTGGATGAAGTTGTGCCCTTTATCGATGGGCCAAAATTACAAAAAGATGAAACGCACGCGTTTTTCCAACCAACACCTTTCAATGAAGATGCAACACTTTACGAACATTGTGTCCGCGCGCTTGAACAGTCCATGGGAACCGGGAAACATGGCTTGCCCCTTATGGGCGAGGGAGATTGGAACGATGGGATGAACCGCGTCGGCACCAACGGCCAAGGCGAAAGTGTTTGGCTCGGTTGGATGATTATTACCACACTCAAAGAATTTACAAAAATTTCTGCCAAGCGTGAAGATAAAAAAACCGTTATTTGGAAGGAAAAAATTAGGACGTTGACAGCGGCATTAGAGAAAGACGGTTGGGATGGGAGCTGGTATCGTCGAGCTTTCTATGATGATGGGTCGCCGCTCGGCTCTTCAGCCAACAATGAATGTAAAATAGACGCCATTGCGCAATCATGGGCTGCGATCTCAGGCTCTCCAGATACCACCCGCACAAATACAGCGATGGCTGCAGTCGCGCAGCAGCTGATCCTTCCTGAGCAAAAAATTGCGTTGCTTTTCACACCTCCGTTCAACAAAGGTGATAAAGATCCCGGCTATATCAAAGCTTATCCGCCGGGCATTCGCGAGAATGGCGGACAATATACCCATGGTTCAGCTTGGTCGATCTTTGCATTCTCGGAAATTGGCCAGACCCAAAATTCTTGGGACCTTTTCAGTCTTCTCAACCCCATAAATCACGCATTAACCCCAGACGATGTGGAGCAGTACCGTGTCGAACCTTATGTCATAGCTGCCGACGTATATTCTGTAGCACCTCACATCGGCCGCGGCGGATGGACTTGGTATACTGGAGCTGCCGGTGTGTTTTACCGCGCCGGAATAGAAGCTATTCTGGGCATCGAAAAAAAGAGTGGTTTTTTACACATAAAAAATAGCGCTCCAGAGCAATGGCGCGAATTTGATGTCTCCATCAAATTTAAATCAGCCAGATATGATATCAAAGTTACGCGCGCAGCGGAAACGAAGAGCATGAGCGATGAAGCTGAAATACAAGGAGATAACGTTTTCGCTATTGCAATGAAGGATGACGGAACCGTCCATACCATCGAAATTCAATTTGCATTTCAAAAATAGTCACGCATCCCTGAGACCACAGGCGCGAAGCAATTAGGCAGTCAAAGTGCACCCAAACTCTTAAGTTAATGTGGTATGAGTTGGCGATTGCAGACGCCAGACCAGTCCCGATGGGAGGTATTCAATTTCGGCCGTCCCGTTCAATGAAGACTGAATCATTTGAATGATGACTTTTTGTCCAAAGCCATGACTGATTGGCAGGCTTACGGGAGGCCCGCCCTGTTCTATCCATAACATGGAAAATATGTCTTCATCATTCCCCAAAAGTTCCCAAGTGACTCTGACCGTACCTGTCGAATTCGACAGAGAACCATACTTTGAAG
This sequence comes from Hyphomicrobiales bacterium, assembly GCA_025359045.1. Taxonomy (GTDB): domain Bacteria; phylum Pseudomonadota; class Alphaproteobacteria; order Rhizobiales; family Aestuariivirgaceae; genus Aestuariivirga. The sequence goes on from JANYHN010000062.1 coordinate 195,894, forward strand.
CGTTTGTTGCAAGTTCGTGCAAGGCCATACCAATAGCCTGTGCAGCCGCAGGTAAAAGTTGAAGTTCTGGGCCGCCAGAAGAAATTCGCGTGCCCATCTGATCCCAAAAACCGCTCAATTGAGCCCGAACGAGATCGGCTGTTTCAATACCCTTCCATTCCTTTAAAACCAGAAGGTCTTGGCTGGCGGCCAAGCCCGCAATTCGGTCTGACAACCTTTCGACAAATGTATCTGGATCACCAGATTTTGCCGTCTGCCGCGCAACAGCCTGCACGACGGCGAGTAAATTCTTGGCACGGTGGTTAACTTCATACATCAATAAACGAATGCGTTCCTCAGCTTTTCTTTGTTCAGTGATGTCAATATAGGTTGTAAAAATTTTAGTATGCCGACCGTGTTCTCCTGCTTCAATATTAGACCTGGTTTCAATCCATCGCTCTTTCCCGTCGTCACCAAGGACGCGATATTCAAAAACGGGGACAATTTCTCCTTTTAATTCGCGAAGTAACGTTTCCTCCACACGGCGTCGATCGCCTTCCACGACATGATCAAGAAATATTTTCGTCACATCAGCAATTGCGGCACCTTCAACGATCCGATCTACAACAAACCCCATAACCATGTCATGGTTGTCGCTCGCTTTAACTTCATTCTTTTCCAAATCCAAAACGGCGTATGAAAGTTTGGCGCTTTGCGCAGCATGATGCATATGAGCACGACTTTCACGCAAATCCTCGGTCGCCAATATTCTTTGACTAATGTCACGCACAACGGAAATGAAATAAAGTGGCTCCCCGTTGCTACCACGTTGTAATGAGACAGTAAGCCCAGCCCAAATAAGTTGACCATCTTTCCTTAAATAGCGTTTATCCATAGAGTAGGTTTTTATATTGCCTTCAAGCATTTCATTGACGTGAGCAAGGTCAATTGCAACATCTTCTGGATATGTAACTTCTTGAAATGTTTTGCTCGTCAGCTCTTCTCTGCTGTAACCAAGAATGCTGCACAATTTATCGTTGACAATCAGCCAGCCTCCGTCAAGTGCAACATGTGCAACACCCACGGCGGCGTTCTCAAATGTTCCCCTAAAAAGCGTTTCTCTTTCTTCGAGAAGTTTCTGCACATCCTTCATTTGTGTGATGTCTCGCAGAACCAAAAGGCCGCTTACGGGCTGAACTTTGCCTGCGTGATTTTCGAATACAATTTGCTTTCGCGCACTCACCCAACGAACCGTGCCGTCGGGCAGAACAATGCGGTGCTCCACAGATAAAAGACCGTTACTCGATGGGCTCATAGCTCGAGCAATTTCATTTAACAAACCTGGCGCATCGTCAAGATGGAAACGACTATGTAAAAGGCCGCGCTCGATTGATGTGTTCGAAGGCATTTGGAACAAATTGCCAGCAGCTTCGTCGAGAGAAATCGTATCAGCCAAGTAATTAATTGTGCCGATCCCTAAGCCAGCAACCGATACGCCCAATTTTAAGGTTTCTTCGCTTTGGCGCAATATAGTCTCATAGTTTTCGCGTTCGGATAAATCGTAGAAATGGCAAACAACACCAAGGCGTCCATCGGGCAGAGTGAGGCGGTCAACCTTCCAATCATACGTTTCGATCTCAAAGGTATCTTCACGTCGCTCAACAATAGTTGGAGCGTTATATGGTTCGCCAGTTTTCAACGTGCGGCGAAATATTTCAATAAGGTCTTCAACAATTGGTTGCGGCCAAATACAACGCATAACTTCAGAGAAATCACGCCCTATCAGAGGATGAATATTTTTAAAAACATTTTGCGCGCCCTTGCTTACCAGCGCGAGCTTGAAGTCTGCATCAACAGCATAAATTCCAAATGGAGAATTCTCCAACATAGACTTGAACGCAATATTTGCAGCTGCAAGCGCCCCTATGGCGTCGAATTCGACAGAAGGACTCTGATCATCGCTTTCGTTGGATTTTTGTTTGCGCAACAGACACATATGGACAGCTGCAATTTTGCCATCGATATCTGTTTCGAAATTTGCGCTTACGACGACTTCGAGCGCGCCATCCAGCAATGCCAAGCGCATTTGTGCACCGTCAACTCTGCCGTGCAGCAATAACGTCGGTAGAAAGTCTACTCTAAAATTTGACGAACTTGCGGGAGTGAGCAAATCGTAAAATTTTCTGCCGAGTATTTGACCTTCCGCTTCGGCCGCCATCCATATGAAAAACGCTGAATTCGCATGAATTATGGTACCATCACTGGTAGCAGTAATCAGTCCAAAAAGCGCATTGCGTGTTGGCTCATTGGAAATGGAGTTCGTATCAATCAACTGCAATACGCCATGTATGCACCCTGCTAAGCTTCACAGCGATTGTAGTGAAAGCAGAAAAATTTTCCATACTTTTTCCGACCAACCTATAAACTTGATTTCAAGCTCGCGAATAACTATTTATTTAATACCAGCTGTTGCATGCAACGGCCAGCAAAGTTTGTCTCGTTAAGATTGCTACACAACTAATGTATTCATACGGAACCATGTGTCCAGAACGCCGTTATTGTAGACAATGCAACTGGAGTTTCTTAACATGCACACCGAGGAAGAGTTGAAGTTAAAGTTTTGGAAAGCTCTGTCTTCTGACATGGTCGTGATGCTTTCCCTTGCGAACGTCGAAAATGCTCACGCTAGACCTATGACGGCGCAGCTTGAAGAAGACAGAAGTTCAATTTGGTTCTTTACTTCAACCGAAAATGCACTGGTTAAAAATATCGGTAGAAGCAGTAAGGGCGTTGGAACGTTTGTTTCCAAAAATCACGATTTATATGCCACAATCCACGGAAAACTAACGCTCGACAATGATAAAGTCGTTATTGATCGTCTTTGGAATAAGTTTGTTGCTGCTTGGTATGAAGGTGGCAAGAACGATCCCAAATTAGCATTATTGCGTTTTGAACCCAGCAATGGTGAGGTTTGGTTGAGCGGGTCAAGTATCGTAGCTGGAATAAAAATGCTCCTCGGTTCAGATCCAAAGCAAGATTACAAAGACAATGTTGCCAGAGTGGATTTTAGGGCCATGTAGAAATCTAAATTAACACCTGATGCGTTGAAAAAAAGGACGCTGGATAATTGACCCTCTAAAACACTTAAATTTAGGTGCGATACTGTTGGCAAAGATTGAGATTTCAAATTCTCCAGAACGATTGCGAGCTGCGATTGAGTCTGACGATATGTTTGCATGGGAGATAGATTTTACGACGGACAAGATGGCTTGGAGTTCGAATGCAGGGCGCATACTTCGCTGTGAACCAGAGCAACTGTCCGATAAACCTGCACAGAGATTCTTCTTCCTGACCGACTTGGACAAGATGCGCATTGTCCAGGAATTTGAAAATCTAAAACAAGGGCAGGTGAAAGACTATGCTCTGGAATTCTCAGGATATGACTCACTTCAAAAAGAGTTATACTGGAAAATGAAGGGGAATTTTGATCGCGGAACCAATGGCGAGGCCGCATACGCATCAGGAACAACCAAAAATATCACAGAAAAGAAAAGACTCGAGTTGGAATTGAAATTAGCAACCGAGCGCTTGGCGATAGCTGAAGAAGCAGCGGATGGATTGGTTTATGATTGGAACCTTATAGCCAATAGAATGTGGCGAAGTTCAGGGTTCACGCGCTTACTCGGTTGGCAAGCTGGTGAAATATCAGAAGATATCGACGGATGGTCTTCTTTGCGTCATCCGGAAGATGAAGAGCGATTAAAATCTCTGCCGTCTTCATATGATCTTCAACCAAATGACCGCTATATCTTAGAATATCGCGTTCGGCATCGTGACGGCCACTACATACCTGTAATTGATTCAGGGCGCGCTTATCGCAATCAATCAGGTCAAATTATCCGCTTTGCAGGTATTACCCGAGATAATTCAAAACATAAGCTTGCAGATACTTATAACGCACGGCTTGCGGCAGTTGCTATGGCTTCTCATGACGCCTTGTTTGGATTGACCCTCGAAGGGATAATAGAAACTTGGAACCCTGCGGCTGAAAGACTTTTTGGCTATAGCGCTTCCGAGGCTATTGGAAAAGATGTCAATATTTTGGCTAGGCCTGATCAAAAAGAACACCAACACCAATTGCTTGCCAGAGCTCTCGCCAGCGATGTTGTAACGCCTTACGAAGCACGAAGGCAGCGTAAAGATGGCACTATGGTAGACATCGTGGTGGCATTGGCTCCGGTAAGATCTGCAGATGGAACAGCTACGTCAATCTCGGTTGCCATTCATGACATCAGCGAAAGGAAAGAGTGGGCGCAAAGACAATTATCAATGGCGCGGGAATTGGCCCACCGCAACAAAAATTCGTTCGCAATCTTGCAAGGTATTTTGCGCTCAACATTGCGCAACACAAAAAATCCCGAAGATTTCGCAGCGGCCTTCTCAAGTCGTCTGCATAGTTTGGCCGCAGCTCAGGATGTTTTGATAGCAAACGAATGGCGAGGAACCGAACTTGGCGCTTTAATAAAGCTTCAACTTGCGGCGCATCTGTTTGTCGAAGATAAGCGTGTAGAGTTTTCGGGCCCAGTCATTAGCTTAGCTCCCGAATATGCTTCACCTCTTGGTTTGATATTCAATGAATTGACGACCAACGCAATAAAATATGGAGCACTTTCTCTGCCAAATGGAACCGTAAAAATTACCTGGAGCCTCCAGAAAGTGGATCAAGCACCTTCGAAGCTTCTAATCACTTGGCAAGAGCGCGGCGGCCCTAAAATAGTTTCCAAAGTCACTGTTGGGTTTGGAACCACTATTATTGAAAAGGGATTACCGGAAGCGGTTGTCAAAAATGATTTCGCAGAGGAAGGGTTAACCTGTTCAATCGAATTGGTGCTCAATCGACCTAACACCTAAAACATCCATGCATAAAGTGCAGCGGACAGTCTAGGGTTATGCTATGCCGCGATATCCGATTTAACGTCAAAAAACAAAGCTTGGCTCACCATGGCCTTTACCATTTCCGGCATAAAGGGCTTTGTTATCAAAAAAACAGGTTCAGGCTTTTCGCCTGTCAACAAGCGCTCAGGAAATGCCGTTATGAAAATTACGGGGACTGAATAATTTAAAAGGATTTTGTTCACTGCATCAATGCCGGAGCTTCCGTCAGCAAGCTGAATATCGGCAAGGATCAATCTTGGGCGCTTGGTAGATGCCAAGTGCAGTGCTTCTTTTTCCGTGCGCGCAATACCAGTAACGTTGTGACCTAAACTTTCCAATAACGCTTCCAAATCCATAGCGATAATGGGTTCATCTTCGATGATCATCACATCGCTCGCAACCTGTTGCACCAGCAATTTTGAAGCTTCGCTCAAAAGTGTTTTTACGGTTTCTGGGGCCTCTGAAAGAATTATCCCAATTTCCGCATTGTTAAACCCCTCAACAGCAAGCAGCAAAAAGGCCTCCCTCGCCTTGGGAGGAATACCTGAAAGATGCTTTTGTGCAGTGGCTTCCCATTCACGGCTTGATTCAGCCTTATCCATGTTCAGAGAAACTGATTCCCAAAGCTTGCAATAGGTTCGGTAAAGAGAAATCCTAAAGCTGGGCTCTTCATCAAATTTGGCGGGATCAGATATAATTGTTTCCAGTAATGCGGCAACATAAGCGTCACCGCTGGACTGATTGCCGGTTAAAGCGCGCGAAAAGCGCCGCAAAAAAGGTAAATGTGGAGCTATATTTGCCGCAACAATCATGCTGTTTCCCGTTGTTTCGTATTTTTATATATTGGCAGCTTTGCCCATCGTGGTGTTAAACGTTGATTTACCATTTTAGTTCCCCCTCCAAAAAAGTTTTTTTGAAACGGAACTGTTTTGAGGACTTTGAGTTTTATTCTATTGATTAGTCAAGCCAAAACCGAAAGTATGTCGTTCCAGCGTTACGGATAACTGCCAATTTGAGGTCACCATGGTCGACGAAAAAAAGAGAATAAACAAGGCTCCGATCGTGAACGACAAGAACGAGAAAATGATAAAAACCTCTTCAAAACCTCAGGTAGCTGACCTAATCGGACAACGATTGCGGAACTACTATGAAGAAGTAGCAAGTGAACCAATTCCAGATCGTTTTATGGATTTGCTAAACCAGCTTGATGCTGCCAGCGCGGGAAAAAAAGTTAAATAGTTGCGTTAAACAGTTAGGGTAAAATTACATTATAATGGCCATTTCACCAGAATTTCGCAGTCAGATTATCGCAGCTATTCCAGGCTTGCGGGCATTTGGAATGTCGCTGACCGCGCGTAGTGACCGAGCTGATGATCTTGTGCAAGAAACCCTTATGAAGGCTTGGAAGCACCATGAAAGCTATCAGCCAGGTACAAATATGAAGGCGTGGCTATACACAATTTTGCGTAACGAATTTTACACCCAGCTTAGAAAGAGAAAACGCGAAGTTGAAGATGCCGACGGTGTTTACTCAAGCCGCGTTATGGTGGCAGCCGAACAGAACGGCCACTTAGATATGGCCGATTTGCGCATCGCACTGGATAAGTTGCCAGAAGATCAGCGTGAGGCGTTAATTCTTGTCGGAGCATCCGGATTTTCATATGAAGAGGCCGCTGAAATTTGCTCCGTAGCAATAGGAACAGTAAAAAGTCGTGTTAACCGCGCAAGAGCAAGGTTGACAGTTTTGCTGAAGCTGGAAGATGATTATAAATCTAACATTCCCATTGAGTTAAAATCTTTGGTGGCTTGAACCTTGAAGCATTGTTCGCCACGAAGTCAAAACTGAAATTTCGACACTGAACAAACGCCAGCTGGTAAAATTCAACTTAGAAACTTTAGGCGGCGGCGCACAACCATTACTCTCTAACTTAAAAATGCTCGATGATAATCACCGCGCCGAATTTGCAAATATCCCAAAACACGCAAAAAACCTAAGCAACTTTACTGATTGGCGGGATCGGCAATCCTCCCTCCGCGATCGGGTCCACCGGATTGTGATTAACAGGAAGAATTGAGATTACACTTGCAGGTGATTGTAGATCTAACCCGGTAGCACCCTTCGACCATGCAACACTGATCACTTTTGTATCTTGCGATAATCCTGTGAGCCTCCGAACGGCATAATTATGCCTGGCCTGACTGGGAGAAACCAGATAACAAAAACATATTGATTTTAGGCGTTCCATATCAATTTGGTGAACGGTGCCCGGTGCAATGGCATCCTGCGGAAGCATCCCATGAGGCACTTTTTTGACGGTCAAGAAAGCTGAATATGCCAATGTTGCAGCAAAGTTCAGAACGCCCGGTGGCGCAATCAAAACCAGAGTCGCTAAGTTTTCATTTGAATTGGCACTATCATCGATTAATTCATCAAGCATTTCGGAAAACGTATTGACAACCGAGGTTTGTCGTTCTGCTGAAAGTAATCCGCTTTCCCGGTCCGAATTAGCGAGCAGTAGGCTCGGAACTGCGACATCAGTCAGGAACACGTCCAAACGATTCTCACTAAGATGAACTTCAGCCAATTCCGCTGCTTCCACAACATCCGCAGCGAGTAATCTCTGATAAAGTGCGTGAATGGGCGTCAAAACCGGTTCACTTCCCAAAAGCACTTCTAAAAAATTAAGCGATTCAATATTGCGGCCCACGACGAGCAAACCAATTGTCAAAGGAGTCGCCAATATCAAACCGATTGGCCCCCACAGTGCTGTCCAGAACGCCGCAGAAGCGACAATAGCGACTGGCGATAAGCCAGTCATCTTGCCAATAAAAAGCGGCTCCAATATCTGCCCGACAATAATTTCAATGCCACTTAAAATGCCAGCGGTTATGAGTGCAAGTGTCCAACCCTCCCCTATCGAAGCTGCGATTATGACAGGCAAAATAGACGCCATCATTGAACCGATATATGGAATGAAGCGAAGTATAAAAGTAAGCACACCCCACAGAATAGCACCTGGAATGCCCAGCAAAGCGAGCGCTATTCCAACAAAGACACCTGTAGTAGCATTCACGAAAATCTGCGCGGTAAACATTTTCATTAGGCGTTCACCCGCTTCGTCTAAAGCCTCCGTCGTTCTGTTCAGATCTGAAGTGCCAGCCAAACGAATAAGTCTACTTCGTAAGTCTTCCTTATTGAACAGAAAAAGTACGACCATCAGAATGACAATCCCAAGCTGGGTTAGAGGATGGATCAACACTGAAACGACCGAAAAAATTGGATCAAGAGGTCCCAAACTCGATGAACGAAGTTCGACAGGAATGGGCTTTTGCGCAGCCAATTCGACCGGCTTATCGGGGCTCGGCTGTTGTAATTCCGCACTCAAATCTTTGAGCACATTGGCAGCTTTCTCCACAGTCGTGCCACCAGAAGTCGCGTACTGTAAGCTGTGGGCCTTATCTCTTAAATTTTTTTCATATTGAGGCAACTGTCCTGCTAAATTTGTCAATGTAGTGGCGACAATAGCGGTAATGCCAAACAAAAATGAAAAAGTGACAATTACAACGACGAGTATTGACGCCGTCTTTGGTAATCTCAACTTCTGTAACGCTCTAACACATGGTCCTAGTAAGATGGTCAAAAAGATTGCAAAAATAATTGGTATTAGAATTTCTCTTCCAAAAAAAAGAATAGCACAGATTGCAAGAAAAATTATCAATCCATTCAGTAACCCTTGGCTGACTGTGGGCTTGAAAATCTCTTCGGCAAAAATTTTGACAGGCAGTGGGCGCACTCTGCATATTCCTTCTGGTAATTTTTTCGCAAGTTTTTTACCTAAGGCCTTAAACGGTGCTCGCCACCGATGGTTCCATTCGCCTCGAGCTTTCTGCACAAAACGTCCAAAATTATCTAGGCACAAAAATCTGCTCTGATGAGTGGGGCTTATTCTTTATCCAAGATAGAGCGAAAATACCCCCTGACTGCCAAACTCAAAAAATTCATTATTATTGGAAAGCTAGAACGGCGAGCTATCGTTTTGGTTCCGCTGCAACAAGATAAACAGCCCGTTTTCCTAAAACCAAAATCTGATAATTCGGCAAGCTGGTCGAGCGTCCATATTTATTTCACAGCGCAGTTTTTTCGTTCGTATTTTCAATATTCTTGGAACTAATCATTGTCGCCGTCGTTTTGAACACAGACAGGTGGGTGTTCAAATTTCCTATCTGATCACGCAAAACTTTCAGCAAACAATGGCAAATGAGGACATTCAGATGCGAACTCAAACACAACAAAATGAAACTGTAAAATCAGCGCCGAAGCGTAAATCGTCGAGCGATGTAAAAAACTTAGATGATCTTTTCGAACATGCATTGAAAGACATTTATTACGCAGAAAAGAAAATTCTGAAATCACTTCCAAAAATGATCAAAGCTGCACATGACGAAGAATTAAAGGAAGGCTTGGAAAATCATCGTCAAGAGACTGAAGGACATGTCTCAAAACTAGAACAAGTTTTTTCCATCATGGGAAAAGCTCCTAAGGCTGTGAAGTGTGAAGCGATTGATGGCATATTGACCGAAGCAGAAGAAGTGTTGCAGGATTTTGGAAAATCCAAGGCTTGCGACGCGGCGATTATTTTTTCGGGTCAAGCTGTCGAACACTATGAGATAACGCGTTATGGTAGCATGCACGCTTGGGCAACAAGCCTCGGCATGGATGACGCGGCTGAAATTCTTGAAAGCATTCTTGAAGAAGAGAAAGCCGCAGATCACAAACTAACCGATCTTGCTGAAAGCCGTATCAATTTTGCTGCAGAAGAAGGCGAAGAAGCAGCTGGCGATGTAGAAGAATAATTTTACGTCACAAATTTTCAAAAAATAAGAAGGGGCTTTAAGTCGTTAGAGCTCCTTTTTTAACGCTTCAAATGAACTAAATCAAAACCGAATCTGAGTGTTCACAACAAAACAAAAATGGTGGCGAGAGAGCGCTACCATCGGACTCCCCGACCAAGCGAACCATTATTCTCTTTGCATTTAAGAAGCTGTCAATGGCGGAGACAAATTGTGCCAGAAGGCGGCGTAAAAGTGTACCAGTCTGGTTGATTAAAAAGGTCGGTTATGCCCTTGGTTTGGTTTGCACGGTTTAGGTTTTAGAGTTGAGCGCTATGAGCCGCGTGGAGCGT